>DASZXQ010000172.1:0-28472 GCA_035545755.1 Chitinophagaceae bacterium
GCCAGTATCTACTTTGATCTCTTTTACCAATTCATTTTTTCTTTGCGTTAGTGTAGGCGGTAGCTTGGGTTCTGGTTTAAATGCGGATACAACAGTTCTGGTGAGCACCAAAGTACCGGGGGGACAGGCC
Organism: Chitinophagaceae bacterium; assembly: GCA_035545755.1. Lineage (GTDB taxonomy): Bacteria > Bacteroidota > Bacteroidia > Chitinophagales > Chitinophagaceae > UTBCD1. Next base: position 131 of record DASZXQ010000172.1, read on the forward strand.
ACTTTATTTCCCATCGTAATGCCACCCCAGTTGCCACGCAACTGTTCTTCATTACCACCTTTATGAAAACTCAACGAATAGTTTTTAATGCAGGGAACACAATCATTGGGCACATGAAAAGTAATTACGTTGATCTCATTGATCTGGATCGCATTTTTCAGGGAATCATAAGTTCCTTCAAAATCTTCTTTTACATAGTTACTGGTATCAGAATAATGATACGACACTCCAGTAATTTTGGTAGCAGCGATTTGTATTTGCAACTCAATATTATATACAGGGAAACATCCGCCGGGTTCCTGCACCAGTTTTCCTTTCCAGATGCCATTGATATTTTGAGCACCTGATGCCAAGGACAAAAAAAAGCCAAGTATAGCGGTCAGTAGTCGCATCAAAAATGAAAATAAATTAAAAACATCAATGAGTACAGAAAATTACAGAAACGGCTGCATTTTGGTTTTGATCATCGCTGCTGTTTTCCTGGATACATAAATATTTTTTTTAAAGAAGAAAGGTCAGAAGTTAATTGGCTTTTTGATATCGGAAACGCACTACAGCATTTTTTTGCTCATTAGATGAAATGAAAACATTGAAGCGTTGATCGCCGCATTCCACGATCATCAGCGAAGTGTTTGGAGGTATGCGGCCCAGGTTTTCGGCGACCATGGTTACTTCATGCTCCACATTGTCGTTATCCATTTTCAGGTGGAATGTGATCGGTACTTCGCTTAATCCTTTATTGTATAATAGGAGCTTTTTATCAAGATATACAGAAATGGTGTCGCCATCCACCACACCATTATCATATAATTTGATAGTTACATCCGGGCTATTTACCACCAGCGTTTTTACCAGCGCATTCTCTCGGTTTTTTAATACCTCAGGAACAGAGATCGACGGTTTTTGAATGACTTCTTTTGTTACCGGCTCTTCAATTTTTTGAACTGAATCCCGTATTTGTTTTTCAGGAGGAGTAATCTTTGAAATAGTATTATTCGGATTAGCTTTTACAGTTGTTTTCGAGATATTGTTCTTGTTGGGTTTTTGGGTAACTACAGGTGGATTTTTTTTCACAGTAGCTTTGTCGGTTACTACCGGAGTTGTTTTTCTCACTGGGTTATTTATGGGAGGCTTGGTACCAGTAATCGATTTCTTTGTTGGTGGTAAAGCTGATTTTATGGAATCCGCTCTTAGTTTGCTGCGTAAAAAAGGCTCAATGTAAAAATCAGATGTGGGCACTTTCCTCAAATAAACTTTTCCGCTGCCACAATCATCTCCTTTTTTAGCGCCGGTCGTCGTTTTCTCAAATTTGCTGGTGAAAGTTCCTTCCAGGAATTGTTCTTTTCCGGACACGGCATATTGAAAACTGCATTTCATGATACAAGCAGAAGAAAAGGCGGCCATTCGCAATTCCACAGTTTTGATCTCACTGACCAATGCACTTTGTTCCTTTTTATTAAAGCTTCCCGTAATTAAAGCTTTGCCATAAAATACTGTTGTCAGATAGGAATAAGAAACGCCGGATATCCTGCTGCCTTTTTGATCCAGTTGCAATTCAAACTTATACTGGTCATCATTTTCGGTAATAAAGTAGCCACGCCAGATACCAGTCAGGTTCTGCGAATAGGAGATAGAACAGGAGAGAAGTGAAAATATCAAAACCGCCCAGCGTAACTTTCTTTCCATTGCAGATCAAAACTAATAAATTCATTCTGATGCAGAGATGGAGGGCTGGCAAAAGAGTGTTAATTTTGCCCTTTAAAAATTGATGAACAACAGCATGATGATCAATATTACATTTCCGGATGGTGCAGTGCGGCAATATGAAAAAGGGACAACAGCATTGGATATAGCCCGATCCATTTCTGAAGGCCTGGCCAAAAAAGTTTTGTCAGCATCGGTGAACGGACAGGTGTGGGATGCCAGCCGTCCGATCAATGAAGATGCAACATTAAAATTGCTGACCTGGAATGATACAGACGGGAAAAGTACATTCTGGCATTCTTCCGCTCACCTGATGGCTGAAGCAGTAGAATCCATGTTCCCCGGAGTAAAATTCTGGGTGGGTCCGCCTGTGGAAAATGGCTTTTATTATGATATGGACCTTGGTGATCGGAAACTTTCTGAAGAAGATCTTGGAAAGCTGGAAAAAAAGATGAATGACCTAGCCCGGCAGAATAATATTTATATCAGGAAGGAGATTCCCAAAAAAGAAGCGGTTCAATATTTCACTGACAAGGGAGATGAATACAAATTAGATCTGTTGCAAAACCTTGAGGATGGCAATATCACTTTTTATACTCAGGGAAATTTCACAGATCTCTGCCGTGGGCCGCATATCCCGAATACCGGTTTTATAAAAGCTATCAAGCTCACAAATATTGCAGGAGCTTATTGGAAAGGTGATGAAAAAAATAAAATGCTGACAAGAATCTACGGGGTCACTTTTCCTTCACAAAAAGAATTGGACGAATACCTTCACATGCTGGAAGAAGCGAAGAAAAGAGATCATCGCAAATTGGGAAAAGAGCTCGGCATTTTCACCATGGATGATGATGTGGGTCCAGGCCTGGCACTATGGATGCCCAACGGTGCAATAATTATCGAAGAATTGGAAAAGCTGGCAAAGGAAACAGAATTGGCTGCAGGATATAAAAGAGTGGTAACGCCACACATTGCCAAGGAAAATTTATACCTCACCAGCGGCCATTTGCCTTACTACCAGGATAGCATGTATCCTCCGATGGAACTGGAAGGAGTGAAATATTATCTAAAGGCAATGAATTGTCCGCATCACCATAAGATTTTTGCGGCAGAACCAAGAAGCTATAAAGATCTGCCACTGCGATTGGCAGAGTACGGAACCTGTTACCGGTATGAGCAGAGCGGCGAGTTATTTGGGTTGATGCGAGTTCGTTGCCTTCATATGAATGATGCTCATATCTATTGCAGCAAAGAACAATTCTATGAGGAGTTCAAGGCTGTGAACGATATGTACCTGAAATATTTTAAAATTTTCGGTATTGAAAAATATGTGATGCGCTTATCGCTTCATGACCCTGCCAAGCTGGGAAAAAAATATGTGAACGAACCTGAATTGTGGAAAGAGACCGAAGCCTTGGTAAGAGATGTGTTGATCAAAACAAATACACCTTATGTAGAAGTGCCGGATGAAGCTGCATTTTATGGGCCCAAGATTGATGTACAGATATGGAGTATTATTGGCCGGGAATTTACTTTAGCAACCAACCAGGTAGATTTTGCCCAAGGAAGGCGTTTCAAATTGGAATTTGCTACTCATGACAATAAATCCGAAACGCCATTGATCATTCATCGGGCGCCATTAGGCACACATGAACGGTTCATCGGTTTTCTGCTGGAACATTATGCCGGAAAATTCCCTCTGTGGCTGGCTCCTGTTCAGGTAAAAGTCCTGCCGATCAGTGATAAATTCCTTGATTATGCGAAATCCGTTTCTCAGCAATTGAAAAATTCAGATATTCGTGCAGAAGTTGATGACAGGAACGAAAAGATCGGGAAGAAGATCAGGGATACTGAGTTGATGAAAGTACCTTATATGCTGGTAGTAGGAGAGAAAGAGATGAATGAAAATAAAGTGGCGGTACGCCGTCATGGGAAAGGTGATACAGGCCCGGAAAATATCCGGGAATTTATTAATCGTATTTCAGTAGAAATAAAAGAACGGAAAAGTGAATAATTAAGTTTTGATCAACACTCTTCCCGGAAGCTATCGTGACCGATGTTCTGTCATTTCTTTAACTTGAACATTGGGAATCGGGTGTTGATCGTTTTATATCCTCAAGCCCTGTTGCGGATATCGTAATAAAGCAAAAATGCTCTTGCAGGGAGAAGAGCCTCATTTAAACAATTTCAATGGCAGTACCTCAAAAAGGCGGATTTAACAGACCATCCGGTGGAAATTTCAACAGAGGTGGTTTCAGGGGAAGATTCGTTCCCCGTAAAGAAGCAGAACATCGAATCAATAATTTTATCCGTGTACCACAGGTTCGCCTGGTGGGAGACAATGTGGAAGTAGGAATTTACAGTACACAGGACGCTATGAAAATTGCACAGGAGCAGGGATTGGATCTTGTAGAAATATCTCCTCAGGCTGATCCGCCTGTATGCAAGGTTATTGATTACAACAAATTCCTTTACGATAAGAAGAAGAAGGAAAAAGAGATGAAGGCTAAGAGTAAAGTATCTGAAGTAAAAGAGATACGTTTTACGCCTAATACCGATGAGCATGATTTCAATTTCAAAGCAAAACATGCGGAGAATTTTTTGAAAGAAGGCAATAAAGTGAAAGCCTATGTTCAGTTCAAAGGAAGAGCTATTCAATTCAAAGACCGTGGAGAGTTGTTGCTTCTGAAATTTGCTGAACGACTTAATGAATTTGGCACATTAGAAAACTTACCGAAAATGGAAGGCAGAAGAATGCTGGCAATTTTTACTCCTAAAGGGAAGAAGAAATAATTATAACTTATTATATGATTTAAACAAAAGGGCATCTGTTTGCCCTTTTGTTTTTCCTATTATGGTTTTTGCAAATTTCAATGGGCCGTTTATATAAAAATCCATACATTCAAATTGACTAATTACTTCTTTAACTATATTCGAACACTATTTATTTACAAAACCAACTTATATGAGTAAAATTTTCAGGCAGCTTATTGCTGTAACTTTTGCGACTGCTATTTATTCTCTGGCATTTTCGCAACAAAGAGATACTACTCGCTTCGGTGGTAATGGTGGCTTTGGTGGAAGACAACAACCGGCTTCCTCAGCACCAAAGCCATACAGTGAAGTAATCACAAACAAGGCTGTTACATACCACGGCTTTTTCAAAGTGCATAAAGTAGAAGACAAATACTATTTTGAAATTCCGGATAGCTTGTTAGGCAGGGACATTCTTACAGTAAACCGTTTGGCGCAAACCCAGGAAGGCATGGGATATGGTGGCGATCAAATTGGTCAAAATGTGATCCGTTTTGAAAAAGGACCCAATCATAAAATATTTTTGAGAGATATTTCTTATGCAGTTTATGCGAAAGATTCTACTTCGCCAATGTTCAATTCAGTAAGAAATTCCAACTTGCAACCAATTGCAGCAGCATTTGACATAAAAGCGTATTCCAAAGATTCTACAGGCTCCGTTATTGATATGACGGATTACATTGGTGGCGATAACGATATTTTATTTTACAGCAGCGGGGCAAAAACGGCATTACGTATTGGCGCTCTGCAGGCGGATAAATCTTATATTGTTTCTGTAAAATCATATCCCATCAATATTGAGATCACTGCTGTGAAAACGTATGGCAGGCTTCCGGCTCAGGCAAATGGCGGCTTTGGCGGAGGTGGATTCGGCGGCGGAAGAGCAGCAGCAACAGGTAATCTTACTGTTGAATTAAATAGCTCTATGGTTCTTTTGCCAAAAGTCCCGATGCAGGCAAGATACTATGATGATCGTGTAGGATATTTCACGGTTGGATATACGGATTTCGATGCCAATCCACAGGGTGTAAAAAGTATTGAATTAGCGAAGCGTTGGAGATTGGAACCCAAACCTGAGGATATGGAAAAATATAAAAGAGGTGAGTTGGTTGAACCCCAAAAACCTATTGTTATTTATATTGATCCGGCTACGCCTAAAAAATGGGTTCCTTATTTGATTCAGGGTATCAATGATTGGCAAGCGGCATTTGAGCAAGCAGGTTTTAAAAATGCGATCATAGGTAAAGTAGCTCCTACGAAAGAAGAGGATAGCACCTGGAGCCTTGAAGATGCCCGCAATTCTGCAATAGTTTATAAGCCTTCTGAAACACAAAATGCAAGCGGACCCAGCATCGCTGATCCACGCAGTGGAGAGATATTGGAAACGCATATCAACTGGTATCATAATGTAATGGAACTGATCCGTAACTGGTACATGATACAAGCAGCACCCAGCGATCCCCGCGCAAGACAAATGGTATTCCCCGATGAGTTAATGGGACAATTAATTCGGTTTGTTTCCTCACACGAAGTTGGGCACACAATGGGTTTACGTCACAACTGGGGCTCGAGTTCATCCGTTCCGGTTGATTCATTACGAAATAAAAAATGGGTAGAAGCAAATGGACATACACCTTCCATTATGGATTATGCACGCTTCAACTATGTAGCGCAACCCGAAGACAATATCAGCGAAAAAGGTCTTTTCCCAAGAATTGGCGACTATGATAAATGGGCAATAGAATGGGGTTACAAGTTATATCCCCAATTCAAAAGCCCTGATGAAGAAAAGGGATACCTGAATCAAATAGTGATAGAAAAACTAAAGAACCCTCGTTTATGGTGGGGTGATGGTGAAAGCAACCAGGATGACCCTCGTTCACAAACAGAAGACCTGGGTGATGATGCAATGAAAGCAAGTGCTTATGGAATTAAAAACTTGCAGCGTATCGTTCCTCAATTGATGACCTGGACAAAAGAACCGAATGATGATTATTCAAACCTTGAAGAAATATATGGACAGGTAACTGCTCAATACAGTCGCTATATGGGACACGTGGTGAGAAATGTAGGGGGCATTTATAGGACCCCGAAAGTAGTAGAACAATCTGGTCCGGTTTATGAATTTACCCCTAAAACCAAGCAGGCAAATGCAGTAGCATTCCTGAATCAGCAATTATTCACTACACCCACCTGGCTTATCAATAACGACATCTTTGCAAGGACCGGAGGAAATCCTCTGATTATTATTGGTAATATTCAGACCGCAACTTTAAATCGTCTTTTCAATAATAATACTTTGGCCAAAATGATCGAGGCAGAAACAGAACTGGGCAACAACGCTTATAAGATGACCGATATGTTCAGTGATCTGAAAAAAGGAATCTGGTCAGAGTTGACGACAAAAAAGCCGATTGATGTTTATCGTAGAAATCTGCAAAAATCATATGTTGATATTCTAATCAACCTCCTCAATCCTCCTGTTACAGTTAATGTGACATTAGGCGGTGGCGGAGGAAGAGGCGGAGCTCCTGCTGCTCCAACACTCAATCCGAACAATTCTGATATTAAGAGTGTAGTGAGAGCTCAGTTGGCTTCTTTAAAAACTGAGGCAACTGCCGCGGCTGCTGCTATTTCAGACCCAATGAGTAAATATCACCTTCAGGATATTGCTAAAAGAATCGATAACGCTTTGAATCCGAAAGATTAATGTAGTTTTATTGCAATTCTTTAAAAAGGATCTCAACTGAGATCCTTTTTTCTTTATTTACACTTTGTCGGTTATTGTTCATAACCTATCTTTGCGACCCATTCAAAAAGCTCTTATTATTTGATTGGAACATTTGCTGAAGAGGCCCGACAAGGGCCCCGACTGATCGGGGACGCCTCAAAGTATAATCTTAAAATGCATGTAAAATGCCTAAGGTAAAAACAAACTCCAGTGCCAAAAAACGCTTCAAAGTGACAGGCACGGGAAAAATCACTCATCAAAAGAGTTTCAAACGTCACATTCTGACAAAAAAATCCAAAAAACGCAAACGTAATTTAAGGAAAGATGGCATGGTAAGTAAAGCCAACCTTGATTTTGTAAAGCGTCTTCTCAGGTTGAAGTAAAATTGTTCAGCCCTTAATTCAAACTTTAAATTTAAAAAGATTCAGATATGCCACGTTCAGTAAATGCGGTTGCAAGTAAAGCCCGCCGCAAAAAAATTTTAAAGCAGGCCAAAGGATTCTATGGTAAAAGGAAAAATGTTTTGACCGTTGCCAAAAATGTTGTCGAAAAAGGTATGACCTACATGTATGTAGGCCGCAAACTCAAAAAAAGAGAATATCGTCAGTTGTGGATTGCCCGTATCAACGCAGCAGTGAGAGCAGAAGGCATGACTTACTCTTCATTCATCAGCAAATTACAGGCAAAGGGTATCGAACTGGATCGGAAAGTACTGGCTGATCTTGCAATGAATCATCCGGAAACTTTCAAAAATCTAGTAGCTGAAGTGAAATAATTTTTCCAAAAAAAATTAAACCGTCCCTGCCAAACCGGGACGGTTTTTTTATTGATAATGCGTGTTCAAAGGTTCTGGAAAAATGACACCATTCCATCCATAGTTACTTTGAGAATTGCTCTTTTTGCTCCTTTGTCAACCTCTACGAAATAATTATCCTCGTCATCAAAGGACGTTGAATATAAATACATATCTGTGTCATTGTCCGGGTTGTCTTTGAATAAAACGACATTTGCCACTTTATAGTCCGGGAATTTTTTCTGGATGTCTTTTTGTGCTTTTTCCGGTAAATCGGAATACGAGATTTCGGACGTGGTGCCCACCAGGTTATTATCACGATCATAATAGGCAGTTTTTATGATAGGGCCGTCCTCAAAAGTGGCTTCTTCAAAATTCCCCTGATGCCATTTCACATTCGTTGCCCGGGGAAAATCTAATTCAAACTTTTGTTCTGTCTGGTAATTTACCCAGTCAGGATCTTTCGCTTTTCGTTCATGAAAAGTAATTTTCTTTTTTTTACTGTTAGTTTCAGAGTGGCCTCTTTTGCTAATAACTCCGGCAAAAGCAGGTGCAAGGAGGGCTCCCGACAACAGGATCGGGATTACAAGAAAGATCTTTTTCATGGCTTAAATTTTTAGGGTTTATAAAATAGATTCCTTTTTTTTGACGTAACAATTTTTTGTTTCGTTTCCTGATGTAATTACTTAACCGGCACTTAACAGCGCTTAACTATAATTTTACGACTGGCGGTAACGGACGATAAAATTTTTAAGTGCTGCCTGGGGTCAATTAAAAAATTTGTATATAAAAAATCAAACACATTACATTTGTATCTATTTAAAAAATCTTGTCAAATAAGATGCCTCCGGAGCCAACCGTTACCAACACCTACTACGACCTAGTAAAGCAAACATTCAACTTTCCTCAGGAAGGTTTAGAAGTACACGACAATTGTCTTTGGTTTAATGACATTAATATCAAAGCACTGATTGAAAAGTATGGAACCCCGCTCAAGCTGAGTTATTTGCCGAAGATCGGGATGCAGATAAAAAAGGCAAGACAGATGTTTGCGTCGGCCTTTAAGAAGCACAGGTATGAAGGCAAATATTTTTATTGCTATTGCACCAAGAGTTCTCATTTCTCTTTTGTGGTAGAGGAAGCGCTGAAACATGACGTGCATCTTGAGACATCTTATGCATATGATATCGAGATTATCCGGAAACTCTACGAGAAACGAAAGATCACCAAAGACATTCATATCATTTGTAACGGGTACAAGCAAAAAAATTATATAAGGCGGATTGCAGGGCTTCTTAATTCAGGATTTCAAAATGTGATTCCCGTTCTTGACAATAAAGAAGAATTGAGAGAATATGCTAAGATGGTACGAGTACCCTTCAAATTAGGAATCCGGGTAGCAGCAGAGGAAGAACCTAATTTCCCGTTTTATACTTCAAGGTTAGGTATTCGTGCAAAAGATATCCTGGAGTTTTATGTAGACAGGATCGAAGGATACGAAAGCAAATTCCAGTTGAAGATGCTTCACATTTTCCTGAACAAAGGCATTAAAGATGACATTTATTACTGGAGTGAATTGAACAAAATTATAAATCTGTATTGCCAGTTGAAAAAGATCTGCCCGGAATTGGATACGATCAATATTGGCGGTGGATTCCCTATCAAGCATTCACTTGGTTTCAACTACGATTACCAGTTTATGATCAATGAGATTGTCAGGAATATCAAAGTAGCTTGTAAAAAAGCCAAAGTGCCTGTGCCTAATATTTTTACTGAGTTTGGCAGCTATACGGTAGGAGAAAGTATGGCTCATATTTATAGCGTGATCGGACAGAAAGTGCAAAATGACCGTGAGATCTGGTACATGATCGATTCTTCTTTTATCACCACGTTGCCGGATACATGGGGTATTGGTGAAAAGTTTTTAATGCTTCCGATCAATAAATGGGATCATGAATATCAACGTGTGGTTTTAGGAGGCATCACTTGCGATAGTCATGATTATTATGATTCTGAAGAGCACATCAATGAAGTGTTTCTTCCCAAGATCAATAATGGTGAGCCGTTGTATGTTGGATTTTTTCATACCGGCGCATACCAGGATCAGATAAGTGGTTATGGCGGAATTAAACATTGCCTGATCCCTTCTCCCAAACATATCATTCTTGATTATGACAAAAACGGGAAACTGGTTGATTGGATTTATGCAAAACAACAATCAGCACAGAGCATGCTGAAAATTCTCGGGTACAAATAATAAAGAAGCCCTTTCAGCTGAAGAGGATGAATATGGTTAAGGATGAGAATGATAAGTACAGCAAGAAAGGGCTTGGTATTTTTATTAACGATGGCGGCGTCTTCCATCATGTCTCCTGTCATAATCCCTCCATTCGTTATAATCCCTCTGATTGTAATGAACTTTTCCAACATAGCTTCTGTCAAGATAATACCTGTTATCATAGCCTCTCCAATAAATATATCCTTCCGGGCTACGATAATAATACCGGCCATCCGGATAATGACTGATTATTAACCCGGGGCCCGGGCTTAAAATCAATGATACTGATGTGCGGGATGCCGGGTATCGGTCATAATAATATTCACGACCCGGGCTGCAACTGATGGCTAACACTACTACAGTTGTCAATAATGCCACTTGTAGAATTTTGATTTTTTTCATGGTGAATAGTTTTACATTTAGAAATCCAATTCATTTGCCGGAAAATCATAAACAATTTTAACATGAAACACTTTCTGATTTTATTAACAGCAACATTAATATCTATTCAAGGAATTACCCAGACCGCAGAAGATTCAGTAGAAGCAGCTGTTAATAAAATGTTTGATGCCATGAAAAATTCAGACGCTATAAATCTGAAATCCTGTTTTGGTGATAGTGTGATTTTTCAAACTATCACCCATGATAAAGAAGGAAACCTTATCGTAGTCAATGAGAGTGTTAACGATTTTGCAGAATCCATCAGTAAACTTCCGAAAGGAGCTGCTGATGAGCGGATCAGCTTTGAAACTGTCAAGATTGACGGACCTTTGGCAATAGTTTGGGCGCCCTATAATTTTTATTATAATGGGCAATTCAGTCATTGTGGTATGGATTCGTTCCAGTTGGTTCGCTTTGTTGATGGATGGAAGATTCAATATATCATTGACACAAGGCGAAAGCAAGGTTGTAATCCACAATGATAAAATAAGAAACCCCGCCGTTGAAACGACAGGGTGTAAACCAAAACCAACTGCTTATGAGAAAATCTTTATTTAATTGTAATTTCTGTAGCTGATGCTTTGACTGTTTCTTTCTTGGGCAGGTTTAATGTTAATATGCCATTAACATAGTTTGCCTCAATATTATTAGTGTCAATATGTTCATCCAATGTAAAAGATCTTTTAAAAGAACGATAGCTATATTCTTTGCGGATCTGCTTTTCATGTTCAGTTTTTGTTTCATTTTTCTTCTCAGCTGAAACGGTCAGGATATTTTGGTCCAGGTTTACTTTGAAATCGCTCTTTTCAAAGCCAGGTGCCACCACTTCAAGGCTGTAGTTTTTATCAGTTTCTCTTATATTTACTGGCACAAATCCTTTCCAAGAAGATTCGTTAACGCCGTTCCTGTATAAGACGGGAATATCAGCAAAAAAATCTTCAAACAAGCTGTTAAAGCTTTTCTCAAATGGCTTACTGTTGAATTTTACTAGTGTCATAATTATTTGTTTTATGGTTTTTACAATTTGGTTGACATTATTTGGTCGTCAAACCATATACCACCCCGGTTTTCTGATCTTGTTTATGCCATTTATGCTAAAGATTGAATTTCGGAGGGACATTCTTTCTGGGTTTGGCAAATTTTTATGACAGATTTTCCTTTGAATAAACACGTTGGATGCAGGCCAAACTTTTTCTTTAATTTTGTGTTTCATTTTTAAATCAAATAAATATGTATCCTGAAGAAATTGTACTACCCATGAAGGAAGAGTTGACGGAGAATGGTTTTTCAGAATTGCTGACCCCTGCCGATGTAGAAGCGCAATTGGCAAGCAAGGGGACGACTTTAGTAATGATCAATTCTGTTTGTGGTTGTTCTGCAGGTTCAGCTCGACCGGGTGTATTGATGGCTGTGGCAAATGCAACTAATAAACCTGATCATCTGACCACCACTTTTGCCGGCTTTGATATTGATGCAGTACAAACATTACGTCAGCATCTTTTGCCCTATCCGCCTTCATCTCCCGCTATTGCATTATTTAAAGATGGTCAATTGGTGCATTTTATTGAGCGACATCAGATAGAAGGACGTCCGGCCCAGGTTATTGCACGGAGCCTTATCAACGCCTTTGATCAATATTGCAATTAAAATAGTGGGGGATTGGATCGCACTGCTGATGGTTTTCACTATCAGCCTGAATTCATTTTAAAATACTATTAATTCAGTTGTATATTCGCTTCAACTTAAAACAAGCAGCCAGCTAACAGCATGTATCCAAATCTTTATTATGCTTTCAAGGATCTGTTTGGGGTAGATTGGAAATTTCTTCGTTTTGTTAACTCCTTTGGTTTTTTTGTAGCCATTGCATTTATTCTTGCAGCCATTATACTGGCAGCCGAGTTGCGCAGAAAAAGCAAACAGGGACTTTTGCAGCCCACTGAAATGCTGGTAATGGTGGGCCAGCCAGCTACTTTTAGCCAGTTAGCACTGAATTTTTTATTTGGATTTTTGTTTGGATATAAGATTTTGGCCCTTTTTTTAATGAATAGTGCGGCTACCGAAGATCCCCAGGCTTTCATTTTTTCACCAATGGGAAGTTGGCCTGCCGGTATCGGTTTGGGCCTTTTGTTTGCTGGACTGAAATGGTGGGACAAACGCAAACAAGAATTACCAAAACCCGAACAAAGAAAAGTGAGGATATGGCCGCAAGACAGAGTAGGAGAGATCGTGATCATTGCTTTGGTGTTTGGTCTTTTAGGTGCCAAACTCTTTGATATTTTTGAGAACTGGGATGCATTTCTGCAGCGCCCTTCCGACTTTATTTTTTCCCGTGCCGGGCTCACTTTCTATGGTGGATTGATTTGTGCTGCCTTAGCGATTTGGGGGTATGCTAAAAAACATAAGATCGGATTCTGGCATCTAAATGATGCTGCAGCCCCAGCACTGATGCTGGCCTATGCAGTTGGCCGGATAGGATGCCAGGTAGCAGGCGACGGTGATTGGGGAATTGAAAATTTTAAACCTAAACCGTTTAACTGGCTACCGGATTGGATGTGGTCTTACACATTTCCGCATAACGTTAATGAAGCAGGCATAAAAATACCCGGATGCAATGATCCAAAATATTGTTTTCAGTTGGAGCATGGAGTTTTCCCGACAGCATTTTATGAGACCATTGCATGTCTTATATTATTTGCGATCATTTGGTCATTAAGAAAAAAATTCAAGATCCCGGGAACTTTATTTGCATTTTATTTAGTCTTGAACGGTATGGAGAGATTTCTTATTGAAACTATACGTGTTAATGTAAGAATGAATCTTTTTGGCCTTCATCCGACTCAGGCAGAAGTAATTTCATCTCTTTTGTTCGTTACAGGGATTGTATTATGGCTGGTACTACAACGCAGGGCTGCTGCGCAAAAAGGAGCATCCGGGAGCGTAGCTGGCAAGACCTGAGCATACTTTAAATTATTCCCTATCCTTTGAAAGCCTTAACCAGAGCGGATTTTATGGAAATTTCCGAAATCATTTTTTGTGAGAAAAAGCTGTGTGTAATTTTTGCCTGCAATCACTATGATATTCCGACTTTGCGTAGTATTTTTGCAGACGGTCGAGGACGGTAAATTCATACTTTAGCAATTAACTATCCATTTGCACATTCTGCAAACAAAGACTGTCATTTATTCGTTTTTATATAAACAATTACATTTATGCGGCAGCTGAAAATTGCCACCCAGATTACGAACAGAGATTCGCAGGCTGTTGAGAAGTATTTGCAGGAAATTTCCAAAATCTCAATGATCACTCCTGAAGAGGAAACTACGCTGGCCCAGCGCATTAAAATGGGCGATCAGAGAGCTCTGGATAAATTAGTGCAAGCAAATCTCCGGTTCGTGGTGTCTGTTGCTAAGCAGTACCAGCATCAGGGATTATCTCTTAGCGATCTGATCAACGAGGGTAACCTCGGTTTGATAAAAGCGGCACAACGCTTCGATGAGACCAAAGGTTTCAAATTCATTTCTTACGCTGTATGGTGGATTCGCCAGTCCATCCTGCAAGCGTTGGCAGAGCAGGGCAGATTAGTCCGCCTGCCTCAAAACAAAATTGGCACTTACAACAAGGCTAACAAAGCGTACATGGCTTTTGAACAGGAACATGAGAGAGAGCCATCCACAGAGGAGTTAGCTGAATTACTGGAGATGAGCGAAACGGAGATCAACAACATTTTCCAAAGTAACACCCGTCATACATCACTGGATGCGCCAGTGCATGAAGCAGAAGATGTGGCTATGGGCGATTTGCTGGAAGGCAGTGATGACACAGATGATGATGTGATGAAAGATTCATTGAGAAATGAGATCCGTCGTGTTTTAAAATCGCTTTCTCCGAGAGAGGCCGAGATCGTGAACGCATATTTTGGGTTGGATGGTGAAAATGGAGTTACGATCGAACAGATCGGCCAGAAATATGATTTGACCAAAGAACGTATCCGGCAAATCAAAGAAAGGGCAATCAAGCGTTTACAAAAGGCCCGCTATAGTAATGCTTTAAAGGCCTATTTAGGTTAATGACTTAAAGTCCCGGTAATGGTTGCCGGGATGATAAGAATAGCAAATTGGGAAAACAGCTCTGATTCTTGTTATCAGGGCTGTTTTATTTCTAATATGTCTTACTCGTATTATGAATTTTATATACAGGAACAGTTTGTTTCACCATTCCTTTAATTTTGCGACTTGTTTTTCAGCATTGCCAACAAAATGGAAATTTTGTTGTTTAAATTTTTTAAGCCTAATGCGATAATCTTGGTTGATAAAAAGGTCATAACGAAATCTATGGGAAATTTTTTTGCGGGAACAGGCGACAGGAAATTGCTTGGGAAGATATCATTTGTGTTGATGTTTTCTTTAATGATTTCTTCTTCGGTTTTATCACAAACTACATCAGACAGCTTATTAAATGATCCCACTCTGTCAAATATTATTCAATATGCTTTGAAAAAGCAACCGGCGGTTCAACAAGCTCTTTTAGATGAAACTATTACCCAATTACAAATAAAATCCAAATTAGCCGATTGGTATCCCCAGGTTAATTTCAATTATCTCTATCAGCGCAATTTTCAGCTTCAGACAAATATCATTGGTGGTAATCCTATTCGGTTTGGCGTTAATAATACTTCAGCATTTCAATTCAATGTTTCTCAAACAATTTTTGACCGGGATGTATTACTGGCTAAGCAAACAAAAGATTATGTACTACAGCAGGCGCAACAGCAGACCGCTAATACCAAAATTGATCTTGTCGCCAATGTGTCCAAGGCTTTTTATGATTTGCTTACAACCAAACAGCAGATCAAAGTGACGGATGAGAATATCCTGCGCCTGCAACAAAGCCTTAAAGACGCCCGTGCTCAGTATGATGCTGGCATCGTAGATAAAACAGATTACAAGAGAGCTACCATTGCCTTGAATAATGCTATTGCTGAAAGAAAAGCAAATGAAGTTGCTCTTCGGGCTAAAACTGATTACTTGAAATCATTGATCAATTATCCCACTGAAGCAGAACTGAATATTGTGTACGACAGTGCCAGGTTGGAAAACGAGATTATTCTTGACACGTTACATGGAGTTGATTACAGCAAGCGCATCGAATACCAGATACTGGAAACACAAAAAAAATTACAGGAAGCAAATGTGCAGTATAATAAATGGAGTTTTATTCCGTCCTTATCTGCTAATGGAGCATATAACCTGAATTATCTTAATGATAATTTTTCGAAACTATACAGCCAGTCTTTTCCCAACTCTTATGCAGGCCTTACATTGTCGTTCCCGATTTTTCAGGGAGGCAAACGGAAATATAATATCCAACAATCCGAGTGGGAATTAAAACGTACTGACCTGGACATTGTGAACTTCAAAAATCTGGTTAATTCAGAGTATAGTTCCGCATTGGCAAATTATAAAGCCAGTCTTTCAGACTTTTTGGCGATGAAAGAAAATGTCGGCCTGGCGCAGGAGGTTTACGATGTGATACGTTTACAATATCGTTCAGGGGTAAAAACGTATTTAGAAGTTATCACCGCTGAAACAGATCTGCGTACTGCGCAGATCAACTATTTTAATTCATTGTATCAGGTGATCAGTAGCAAAATAGATGTCGAGAAAAGCAAAGGAGAAATTAGTTATTAATTCATCAGGAAGAAAAAGCTTTAATTATGTTATTCAGATCTATCAAAAATTATTCTGCTTTAGCTATAGCAATGAGTCTTGTGGCTTGTGGGTCGAAACAACAACAACAACAGGGGCCACCTCCTGCAGTGCCGGTGACAGTGGATACTGTAAAAACAACCAATGCCATTTATTATGATGAATATCCCGGAACTGTTACCGCATTGAACCAAACTGATATCAGGGCGCAGGTAACCGGCTATATCACTGATATTTATTTTAAAGATGGCCAGAAAGTAAGCAAAGGACAAAAACTATATGCTATCGATCAGCAATTATACAATGCGAATTACCAGCAGGCGTTGGCTAATCTCCAGGTGCAACAAACAAATTTGGATAAAGCACAAAAAGATGCAGACCGTTATCATGAGTTAGATAAACACGACGCTATTGCTAAACAGCAGGTGGATTATGCAGATGCTGCGCTGAACGCAGCAAAAAAACAGGTAGCTGCTGCCCAAGCCAATGTGGATGCAGTAAAAGCTAATCTGAATTTTTCAATTATCACAGCCCCTTTCAGCGGAACGATCGGTATTTCACAAGTGCGGCTTGGGACTTCAGTGGTAGCTGGGCAGACTATTTTGAATACTATTTCAACAGATGATCCGATGGCAGTTGATTTTGCGGTGGACCAGAAAGAAGTGTACCGGTTCTCACAACTGATGCAACAAGGACA
Organism: Chitinophagaceae bacterium; assembly: GCA_035545755.1. Taxonomy (GTDB): domain Bacteria; phylum Bacteroidota; class Bacteroidia; order Chitinophagales; family Chitinophagaceae; genus UTBCD1. Next base: position 17,294 of record DASZXQ010000172.1, read on the forward strand.
ACATGCAAATGATTCTACTTTTTCTATTGCATTCGGGACCGATGTTTATCCTAAATATGGAACAATCAGTTTGATTGATCGGGCCGTGGATCCGCAAACCGGTACGATCAAAACGAGACTGATTTTCCCCAATGATAAAAACATGCTCAAATCCGGTATGACCACAACAGTGAGAGTATTGAATAATGCATCGAAAAAAGCAATTGCAATCCCTTACAAAGCGGTCACAGAGCAGTTAGGTGAATTCTTTGTTTATGTGGTGGGAGACAGCAGCAAAGTAACGCAACGTAAAGTTGCATTGGGCCAGGCCCTAGGTACTTCTGTGATTGTAAAAGATGGCTTGAAAGAAGGTGAGGTCATTGTTGTGCAGGGAGTACAAAATCTCCGTGAGGGTTCTTTGATCAACGTTTCAAGACCTAACGCCAACACTTCTGGAAAGCCATAACAAATCTTATATGGATGATCAGTAATTGACGAACAATTGGAATCTTAACAAATTCACTTATTCTGAATCATGATAGCAGAAACATTTATAAAACGACCAGTAACCGCAATGGTGGTATCAATTGTGATCGTTCTGGTTGGTGTCATTTCTTTATTTAATCTTCCTGTTGCACAATATCCTGACATCTCTCCACCTACGGTCTCTATAACAGGTAATTTCACCGGTGCAGATGCACAAACTGTGGAGCAAACCACTACAACGGCAATAGAAACACAGGTGAATGGTACACCGGGAATGACCTATATGAGCAGCAGCAGTACCAGCAGCGGGCAGAGCAGCATTACTGTGAATTTCGATGTTGGAACTGATATCAATATTGCCACGTTGGATGTTCAGAACAGGGTAAGTGTAGCTGAACCAACATTGCCGGATGCCGTTAAACGGTTGGGCCTGACGGTTCGCAAACGCAATCCGGCGATCATGGTGGCCTTAGCCTTTTATTCGCCCAATGGAACTCATGATGCAAAATTTATAGGTAACTATGTAAACATCTATGTGAAAGATGCGCTGTTGCGGGTAAAAGGTGTAGGAGATGTGTTGTCAAGAGCCGACGATTTTGGAATGCGCATATGGTTGAACCCGGAAAAACTTGCCGCATTAAACATGACACCGGCAGAAGTGAATGCAGCACTGCAGGAACAAAACTTACAGGTAGCTGCAGGAACTATCGGTTCAAATCCTCAGCCGGGACAACAGGCGTTTGAATACAGTGTACTTACCAATAGCCGTATCAATACCCAGGAGCAGTTTGAAAATATTGTTGTGCGCTCCAATCCTGCTACTGGCAGTGTTGTTTATCTGAAAGATGTTGCCAGGGTGGAATTGGGCCGGTTTGACTATAGCATCAATGCGTTCGTGAATGGAAAACCTGCGGCATTTTTGCTTATTTACCAATCACCCGGCGCCAATGCATTGGATACTTATGAAGGCATTACCAAAGCGCTGAATGACTTAAGAAAATCTTTCCCAAAAGATATTGACTACCTGATCCCTTTGGAAACGGTATCTGTTGTAAAAGCTTCAATTAAAGAAGTTGTGCAGACATTGTTGATCGCTCTTGCTTTAGTAGTGTTGGTTGTATTCGTGTTTTTGCAAAGTTGGCGAGCTACTTTAATTCCTGTATTGGCAATTCCTGTTTCAATAATTGGCACGTTTATCATGTTTGAAACGTTGGGCTTTACCATCAATACACTTACTTTATTTGCTTTTGTTTTGGCCATTGGAATTGTTGTGGATGATGCCATTGTGGTAGTGGAAGCAGCACAACACAATATTGATTTCGAAAAAATGTCTCCCAAAGAGGCTACGCAAAAGGCTATGCGGGATATATCAGGACCTGTAATTGCCATTGCATTGATATTAGTTGCAGTGTTTGTTCCGGTCGGGTTCATTCCGGGAATTGTTGGCCGGTTGTATCAACAGTTTGCTATCACTATCGCAGTGTCCGTGGTGATATCTGCATTTGTTGCTCTGTCGCTGACACCAGCCTTGTGTACATTAATGCTCAAGCCATCGAAAGAAGAGTCAGCGAAAAAGAATTTAGCAGATAAATTTTTTGCCGGCTTTAATAAATGGTTTGGCCGGGCAGCGAATGGATATACCAAAGGAGTTAATGCCTGGATCAAAAAAACTCCATACGTGCTGATAATGATGGTGGTGCTGATTGTGGGACTTTTATTTCTTTTTAAGAACAAACCGACGGCTTTTCTTCCTTCTGAAGACGAAGGGCGTTTATATGTAGCTTATGAAATGCCCGAAGCCACTTCTACAACAAGAAGTGTAGAGTTATTGCGAAATATCGCTGCACGGATAAGACAGATTCCTGAAGTGAGAGTGGTTGGAGGATTGGCAGGAATAAATATTGTCAATTTCTCAAACAAAGCCAATACAGGTACGCTCTTCATCATGTTACAGCCTTGGGATGAACGTACCGGTAAAGGGCAGCAGGCAGAAGATATTGCCAATAAGATCCGTGCTGCCACTGCTGATATAAAAGAAGCAAGAATATTGGTATTATCGCCGCCATCTATTCCAGGTCTGGGTACTACTTCAGGCTTTACTTTTGAGTTGCAGCAAACCAGCAGTACTGCAGATATACAACAGTTTGAAAAAGTAGCTTATGATTTTCTTGCAAAACTGAACCAGCGTCCTGAGATCGGTGCTGCGTATACATTCTTTAATTCACATACACCAAGCTACCAGATTGATGTAGATAAAGAGCAGGCAAAAAAAATGGGGGTACTGGTGTCGGATGTGTTTAATACATTATCTACTTTCCTGGGTAGCAGCTATGTTAATGATTTCAATCTTTATGGAAGAAATTTTCGTGTGTTGTCGCAAGCCGATAGTAGCTACAGAAGTTCCTTAGCCGGAATTGAGAAATTTTATGTTCGCAACAGCCAGGGAAATATGATCCCTTTAGGATCGTTAATAACTACCAGAGTCATAGAAGCTCCTGCAGTTATTTCCCATTACAATATTTACAGGTCCATTGAGATCACCGGAACTTCCAAGCCGGGATATACCAGCGGCCAGGCCATTGAAGCGTTGCAGCAGGTTGCGAAAACTTTACCGGCAGGATATGGATATGAATTTTCCGGAATGAGCCGGGAAGAAATTGCTGCCGGAAGCCAGCAATCAAAAATCTTTTTTATCTCAATTATATTCGTTTTTCTCTTTCTCGCAGCGCTGTATGAAAGCTGGGCAGTGCCATTTTCTGTATTATTTGCAGTACCAATAGGTGCCTTCGGTTCTATTCTTACTTTGACATTACTTCCAAATCTTTCTAATAATGTTTATGCACAGATCGGATTAATAACACTGATCGGTCTTGCAGCCAAAAATGCCATCCTGATTGTCGAATTTGCAAAAGAAAGAGTAGATAAAGGAATTGATATTATTGCTGCCACACTGCAGGCGGTGAGGTTAAGATTCAGGCCGATCGTGATGACTTCACTGGCATTTATTTTTGGAGTATTGCCTTTGGCATTTGCTACCGGCGCCGCTGCTGAAAGCCGCAAGACGATAGGATGGACAGTGTTTGGGGGTATGATGGCAGCTACTTCACTTGCCATATTTGTAGTGCCGGTGTTATTTGTACTTATCACCAAACTATCTTATGGCAGAAAGCTTAAGAAGATTCGTGAGGAGCAGGAAAAACAGAGCCAGATCGATCAGGCTATCATAGATAACCGGATCGGGTAGGCACGCATTGTGCTATGAAAAGAACTATTTTTTTATACTGTTGCACAGCGGTTTTATTGCTGTGTGGTTGTGAGAAAAATATTGATATCAAATTAAAAACTTCTGAACCGGAGCTGGTAGTAGAAGCTACTATTGAGAATGGACAAGCCCCGATAGTCTCCCTTTCTAAAAGCTTGAATTATTTTTCACAGATATCACCATCAATTTTAGAAAATAGTTTTATTCATGGAGCTGCTGTGTATATTTCCAATGGAACATTGACCCACCAGTTGAAAGAATACAAAATACCAGTAAGCGGCAGCTACAATATTTATTATTATTCTATTGATTCATCAAATCTATCTACTGCATTTGTCGGGGAATTGAACTCCAAATATTCACTGCGAATAGATTGGGATGGGAATGAATACACTGCTACCACTACCATTCCAAAGATTACCAAAAAGATCGACTCACTTTTTTGGCAACAAGCCCCCGGCAATAATGATTCCAGTAAGGTAGCATTAATGGTCATTGCAACGGATCCGCCGGGTTATGGTGATTATATCCGCTATTTTACCAAAAGAAACGATGAGCCTTTTTATCCGGGTTTGACCTCCGTTTTCGACGATCAGATCATTGACGGCACTACTTACGAAGTACGGATCGACCGGGGAGTGGATCGTAATGCCAGCCGACCAGACGATTATATGTTTTTCAATAAAGGTGACACCATTACACTGAAGCTTTGTAATATAGACAAAGCCACATTTGACTTTTGGAGAACAATGGAATTCAGTTATGCCAGCGTAGGTAATCCTTTTTCATCGCCCACACAGGTTCTCAGCAATATCAATGGGAATGCTTTGGGATATTTCGGTGGATATGCCGCTCAGTTCCGAACTATAATTGTTCCCAAATAAATGTGGATAAGCTCTAAGTGGTTATCCAAGTTCAGTATTTTATTGATTGATTCAGTCTATTTTTGTGGAATTTTAATCAATAGTTGAATGGAGACAACAGCAAGTGAAAAAGTACATTGCCTGATCATCGGTTCAGGCCCGGCTGGTTATACAGCAGCTATTTATGCTGCAAGGGCAAATTTAAAACCGGTATTATACCAGGGTATTCAGCCGGGCGGACAATTAACTATTACTACTGAGGTGGAAAATTATCCCGGTTATCCGGAAGGGATTCAAGGTCCCGACATGATGGTGGATTTTGAAAAGCAGGCTGTACGAATGGGTGCCGATATTCGTTACGGTATTGCTACTAAAGTTGATTTTTCCGGATCACCACATAAGGTTTGGATAGATGATGATAAGTTGATAGAAGCAGATGCAGTGATCATTGCTACCGGCGCCTCTGCAAAATGGCTGGGGCTGGAAAGTGAGCAGCGTTTGAATGGTTTTGGTGTCAGTGCCTGCGCCGTTTGTGATGGATTTTTCTTCCGTGGAAAAGAAGTTGCAATTGTTGGTGCTGGAGATACGGCGGCGGAAGAAGCATTATATCTTTCTAAACTTTGCACAACGGTGCACATGTTCATTCGTCGTGATCAAATGCGGGCCAGCAAAGTGATGCAGGAAAGAGTATTAAATGCTCCTAACATTAAAGTTTATTGGAATACTGATACCGACGAAATATTAGGCGACAAACATGTTACGGGTGTGCGAATAAAAAATAATAAGAGCGGAGAAACGCAAACTATTCCTGTCAATGGATTTTTTGTCGCGATTGGTCATCAGCCCAATTCTGATATTTTCAAAGGTTGGCTGGATATGGATGAAGCAGGCTATATTAAAACAATTCCGGGAACATCAAAGACCAATGTAGAAGGTGTATTTGCTTCCGGCGATGTTCAGGATAAAATTTATCGGCAGGCAGTTACAGCTGCAGGAAGCGGTTGTATGGCCGCTTTGGATGCTGAACGATGGCTGGGTGCAAAAGGCATTCATTAAGGTTAAATGAATGGTGCCAAGGTTTAAAACCGCGGCACCATTTTTAAATTCAAACTTGTAATGAAGGAAATGATCACTATAAAATTGTACAAACTTCACTTCTTTGCTTTTCACGGATTATATCCGGAAGAAAAGCAAGTCGGGGCAGAATTTGAAGTTAATCTTTCTGTATCGTTTTTACCGGCTGACACAATCACTCATTTGAACGAAACAATAAATTATGTGAAATTGTATCAATTTCTCAAAGAAGAAATGCAAAAACCAAGAGAACTGCTGGAGACATTTGTAATGGAAGTTACCCAAAGCATTCATGTGTTTTTTCCTTATGTAAAAAAAATTGAGATTTCCGTTACAAAACTGCAGGCACCGATTGCCGGTTTTACAGGAAATATTGCTGTAGAGTATTCAAAAGAATTTTAATAAAAAAATTACTCTCTCTGCTTCCTCAGAAAGGGAGAATTTTCCAAAAAAAATTTGAAATTGTCAGGGTCATTAATGATATCATTGTGTCGATGAAGGCTGTGAATGAAAAATATTTTTTTAGCCTTTATAAATTGTACTGTGAGGTTTGATTCTTCAATTGAATCCATTTCAAGTTTCGCAGCTACCAATTGTTTTTCCATTTCCCGGCTTTCTGCGTCAGTGCCGCCGCTATCAGTGAATATATCAATGAAACGACGGTCTTTATCTTCTTTTATCCAATTCATGAATTTATCCGTTTGCGAATACAGGGCATCAAATAAAATAACTTCCTGTACAGGCATGCCTCCATTTTGTAAAATATAAGCCATTACTCTATAAGCGCCGCTGTGCCCGGCTAATAAAATATTTCCTGCTTCGCAATCTTTCGGGACAGCGTTTTGTTTTTTCAACTCCTTGAGTACATCTTCCACTAATTTTTTGAAATCATCATTGTATTCCAGTTTGCCGCCATAACTATCCGGCGAATTTCTCGCTGTTTCAGGAAGAACCAAAACAGCATTCAATTTTGAGTCTGCAAATTGTTTTATCAACGCATAACGGAAAGAGGCGCTGTCTATGCTATTACCCCAGCCATGAAACCAAAATATCAGATCAACTTTTTTACTTGCATCTAATTTCTTTGGCGCAACGATCATTATAGAACTGTCCATATAATGCGTTGCTGCATCATAGAGAACGTTATTGTAAACGTGACCATGTACTCTTGCAGTATCCGGAAAAGAAGTATATGAGGAAACGAAGCGAAAAATATTAAGATCTTTATTTTGGCAAAAGGGAAAAGCAGGAATCAACATGCACAAATATTGAAAAAAATATTTCATGTCATTGATTTATCTTTCGAATGTAAACTTTTTTCAGATCACTTTTCCTTTCCACTTGCCGCTTCGTATGTACAAATAAGAAAGTGTGAACATTCCGATCCAATACAACCACTCGGCCATCCAACCATAAGTAATAGGCAGAAAATATTTTTCAAGAACAATATAAATGTAAGCGCAGTAAAGAATAATAGTGATAAATTCAATAAGAAATGTAATGCGGCTGTTGCCTGTTCCGGTAACAGCATTCAGCCAAATAACTGCGAAAGACATTAACACCATAGCACTGGTCACTACTCTGACAACCGGAACGCCGGCAATAATGAATGCTTCGTCTTGCCCGAAAATAGAAAGTAGCTGTTGTGGAAAAATATTAATAATAATGGCGATGACCAACGCTGATCCCATACTGATCTTTCCAATCTTCCGAATAAGAAACTGAACTTCATCTTTTCTTCCTTGTCCGATGATATTACTGACCATCGCCGAACTGGCAGCCGCAAATGCCCAGGTGATACAACCCACCAATCCAAAAATATTTCTCATAACATTGGAAACTGCGAGTGCCTGCTGTCCGTGATGTTCAATAAGAATGTAAAAGAATTCCCAGCTTGTAATACTGATAGCCAGTTGAAACATCAGTGGCAGTGAAAGTGAAAGAATGGATTTTGCTCTATTGTTTTCCCATTTGAAGTAATTAAATAATGAAAATCTTTTTGTGATTCCTTTATAATGGATCACGAGAAATATCACAGACATTCCGGTGAATTCTGCGATGATCGATGATATAGCTGCACCGTTCAATCCCATTACTGGAAAGCCGAAATGTCCAAAGATGAAAATATAATCAAACAAGATATTGGCAACTGTTTCAGCTAATGTTCCGCTCACGAGGTATTTGCTATTGTTTGTACCTACCAATAATGCATTGCGCATTTGGTAAACATATAAAAAAGGCAATCCCCAGATCCGTATTTTCAGGAAAGTAATTGCATCAGCTGCGGTTTCCGGTGAATGGATCGTGTTTCTCAAAATGGAAGGAGCTACAAACCATGTCAGTAAGATGCCAATTGTTGCAATGATTAATGAAATGAAAACCCCTTGTCCAAAAATCTTCCCGATCTCGTCCGGCCGGTTTTCTCCGGCACGCCGCGCAATCAGGGTTTGCAGGCCATTGTTGAGTCCAAAGCCGATCATGGCAAAGATGAGATAATATACTCCTGTAATGCTGGCTGTTGCTAACGCATGCTGGTTGTAATGACCCAAAAAAATATTATTAGTAAAGAAATTAACTTGAGGCACCAAGATGGCAAGACTTATAGGCAATGCAATTTTTAAGATCTGCCTGTTGCTGATCTCCACCTGCAAATCGCTATGTACAGTTGAGGATGACATATATTAAAGCGGCGCAAACCTACAATATTTAAATTTTGTCTATTATTGCAAGCAATCAAACGCAGGATTTTGAAGAAGCTATTTCATATTTTGGCCCATTTGCCTCCCTGGAACGATGAGGAAGTTCTTGCTTTTAAGGTCGGCAAAGATCATTGTTGTTTTGTTGTTACAGGGCCGGATGGCAAACAACTTTACGAGTTAGCTTATTACACGGTTGATGAAATAAACGAGAATTTCCTGAACCAGCTTTTGGTACTTCATCCGGAATTGAGCCAATCGTTTAAAAAAATATTGGTGAGCTATGATCATTCGGGAAACGTCTTGATCCCGGCTTTAAATTTTAAATCTGAGAATGCCCCGTTATTACTTAATACACTGCATGGCTTGAGTAACAGATCGGTTGTCTTAGTCGAATCTGTTTTGGAAAATGAAGTTTATTCTGTTTATGCTGTGCCCAAAGAAGTACATGATTGGATACTAACAAAATTTCCAACAGCAATTTATTCTCATAGTTACGATTGGGGGGTGAAAATATTACCAGGCGATAATGATGTGGGTTGTATTTGGGTTGATTTCAGTACTGAAAGTTTTAGTGCTTTCATTTCAAAAGGTGAGCAGTTGCTATTAGCGCAGACATTTCCATATTCCACTCCGGACGATGTAATGTACTATTTGCTGAAAGCTTGTCAGCAGTTTTCCGTTTCTCCCTTAGAAGTAAAACTTGTTCTATCCGGTTTGATCGAAAAACAATCAACATTATTCCATGAGCTGTATCAATATTTTATTAACACAAAGTTCAAAAATGCGGATTGGACCATGAATGAAGATAACGAATATCCTTTGCATTTCTTTGCTTTTCTAAATGGGATCATACAATGCGGATCATAAGTGGAGAACACGGCGGCAGACGATTTAATCCTCCTTCAAAAATGCCTTATACAAGGCCCACCACTGATGTAGCGAAAGAAGGTTTGTTCAACATTATTGAGAATAACCTGGATATTCCTTCTTTAAAAACATTGGATCTTTTTGGAGGCACCGGAAGTATCAGTTATGAGTTGGCATCAAGGGGCGCTAAGGACCTGACTATTGTGGAAAAAGATATAACCATGTATGAATTCATAAAAAAAACCTCGACTGAATTGAAGCTTGAGAATTTTAGAATAATACGATCGGATGTTTTTAAATTCGTCAATCACTGTTCAGAAAAATTTGATTTCATTTTTGCCGGCCCACCTTATGCCCTGGCTAATATTGACGATCTTCCTAAACTCATTTTTGAGAAACAGTTATTGAATCCTAAAGGTTGGTTTGTGCTGGAACATACTCCGAGAAATGATTATAAAAAATTTCCTTATTACAAAACTGAGCGGAATTACGGTACTACTGTTTTTTCGATCTTTATTCAACCATCCACATTAAACTGAACAAAAGACTTTTAACCTTATCATCATTGTGCGTTACATTTGCCCATGCTTTCTGATTTTTTTCTGAAATCATTCCGGATATTGTTGCTGCCTGTTGCATTGATCTATTGGCTGATCGTTTTTATCCGGAATTGGATGTACGATAAAAAGATTCTCAGCACTGCATCATTTGGACTACCCGTGATATGTGTCGGAAATCTTTCGGTTGGCGGCACCGGCAAATCACCCATGGTGGAATATCTTTTGGAGCATCTCAAAGATCAATTCAAAGTGGCTACCTTGAGTCGCGGATATAAAAGAAAAACTTCGGGATATGCATTGGCTGATGAAAATTCGACAGCACTGGAAATAGGAGATGAGCCCATGCAATTTCATTTAAAATTTCCCGACATTCCTGTAGCGGTTGGTGAAGAAAGGGTAGAAGCGATACCTCAATTATTGCATGACAGGCCCGATACACAGGTGATCATTCTCGATGATGCTTTTCAGCACCGGGCGATAAAAGCTGGTTTGAATATTTTGCTGACGGATTACAATAATTTATTTACCCGTGATTTTTATCTGCCGACCGGCGATCTGAGGGATCTGAAATCCGGCTATAAAAGAGCTGATATTATTGTGGTGACTAAATGTAAGCCCGATCTTTCCAATGATGAAAAAAACAAAATTAATGCTGAGATAAAACCTTATCCGCATCAGCAGATTTTTTTTACGGCTATTCAGTATGGTAGTCCATATCATATTATTTCAAAAAATGTGACGGAGTTAAAAGGTAAAGATGTTTTGCTGGTGTCAGGAATTGCCAATCCTGGTTCTTTAAAAAAATACCTGGAAGCACAAAGCAATTATTATGAAACAATGCTGTATCCGGACCATCATATCTTCACCATTGATGACTGGTACGATATGAAGAACAGATTTGAACGGTTGGAATCGAAAAACAAAATCCTCCTTTCTACAGAAAAAGATGCTGTGCGGCTAATGAAGTTCAACAATGAAATTACATCAGTTCCCTTTTACATCATACCGGTACAGCATCGTTTTTTATTTGAAGAAGGTGAAAGCTTTAACGGGAAGATCATTAATTTCATCCAGGATTTTAAGTAAAAAGAAAAACAAAAGATGGGTAGAAAAAATTCCAGGAAACAAACAAAGAAGCAAAGGTCTTCTGCAGATAAACTTATAAAAGGGACGATTGAGATCACCCGTTCAGGAATGGGTTTTGTAACGGCTGAGAACCTGGAAGCGGATATTTTGATTCGCCCTTCGGATCTCAATACAGCCTTGCATGGAGATACTGTTCGTGTACGAATAAAGGAAGGCAAAGGGCGCCGCTTACAGGGTGTTGTTGCGGATATTGTAGAAAGAAAACGCATTGAATTTATCGGGCATCTTGAGATGAATAAAGGC
>DASZXQ010000173.1:0-70956 GCA_035545755.1 Chitinophagaceae bacterium
ATTCTTCCTTTCAGTGGCTTGCCGCAATACAGGCAATTCTTCGTTTCGTTGGATGCAGGCATGGCAATGGTTTTAAGGCAAACAAATTACAGAAAAATATCCGTGTGCAAACGTTTTTACCCGGTTAGCTTCGGGAAGAAACGGGTAAAAACCGACTCTCGTTTTTTGGCCGGCACATCTTTGTGTTGTCAATCGGATACGACGTCACCGGTTGGCTGAGATAACAAAATTTTTAACAAGAAAAACTTACAACTATGTACGCATTAAAAAACAAAGTACAATTGATTGGAAACCTCGGCTCAACTCCCGAAGTGAAAACATTTGAAAGCGGTAAAAAAGTAGCCAACTTCAGCATTGCCACAACAGAGATCTACCGCAACGCAAAAGGCGAAAAAGTAAAAGACACCCAATGGCACAATCTCGTACTATGGGGCAAGCTGGCCGAGATTGCCGAAAAGCATTTGACCATAGGTAAAGAAGTTGCTGTTGAAGGCAAACTGGTAAATCGCCAGTACACGGATAAAGAAGGCAACAAAAAATACTTTACCGAGATACAGGTTAGCGAATTGTTGATGCTGGGCGCAAAAGCTGCAAACGAATAGGTCTATTTGCCACGAATTACACGAATGACATGAAGTAATATTTGTGTTGGTGTGGTTCGTGGCTTTTTTAATAATGGCGACATTTTTTATGACAGATATATTATTTAGAGAGGAAGTATATAAAATTGTTGGTGTTTGTATGGCAGTGTATAACACACTGGGCCATGGTTTTCTTGAAGTCGTTTATAAAGATGCAATGGAAATTGAATTTTCAAATATTGAAATGGAGTTTGAGCGGGAAAAGGAATTTCCTGTTTTCTATAAAGAAAGAAGGTTAAACAGAACAGTTTATGCCGACTTCTGTTTGTTTGAAAATATTATAGTAGAAGTAAAAGCAAACGCTGATGGGATTCTTAATGAGGCCATTGCTCAAATAATAAATTATCTGAAAGCATCCGGTAACAGGCTTGGAGTGATTGTGAACCTTGGAAAATCAAAACTGGAATACAAAAGAATTGTTTTCTGAATTATTATGCCAACAATCACACGAATTACACGAAGGCTGGGTATGGGGGTTAAAAAAGAACTTCTTTTTATTCATTCGTGTTATTAGTGAAATTCGTGGCCAAATCAAAACTTCTGTGGCAGCATTCACTCCCGATACAAGCAATGAAATGTTTCAACTGGCCGTACAATTGGTAAATCAAAGCCGGCGCAATATTTTTCTTACCGGCAAAGCCGGTACAGGAAAGACCACTTTTCTAAAATACATACGGGAAAATTGTCCCAAGCAAATGGCGGTAGTAGCACCAACCGGCGTCGCTGCCATTAATGCCGGCGGCGTTACTATCCATTCGTTTTTCCAACTACCCTTGTCCCCATTCATTCCGGAAGCAAAGGGTTTTTCTAACGGTGGTGAAGAAACATTGAATCGACACAGTTTGTTAAGCCGGTTGCGCCTATCCAACGAGAAAAGAAAAATTTTACAGGAATTGGAACTATTGGTCATTGATGAGATCAGCATGGTTCGATGCGATACGCTGGATGCCATTGATACGGTTTTACGGCACATTCGCCTGAGGCATAATGAACCATTTGGTGGCGTACAGGTTTTGTTTATTGGTGATATGTACCAGTTGCCACCGATTATTCCGGACAATGAACGGTCGCTCTTATCGCCGTTTTATAGCAGTCCTTATTTTTTTGACAGCAGGGTATTGAATGTTGAGCAACCGGTATATATTGAATTTGATAAAATTTACCGCCAAAGCGAAGAACAATTCATCAACCTGCTAAACCAGGTTCGTAATAATGAACTGAACGCAGAGGGTATTACATTGCTTGAAAAAAGATTTCAGCCATCATTCCGGAACAGGCTTCAAGATGGTTATATTATTTTAACCACGCATAATTATAAAGCCGATGCCATCAACCTGGAGGAATTGCAAAAGCTTCCGGGAAAAACATTTTCATACCAGGCAGAAATAGACGGCGAGTTTTACGAGAAATCATATCCGGCAGATGAACTGCTTCAATTGAAAGAAGGGGCACAGGTAATGTTTTTGCGGAATGATATGGAAAAAAGCAAACGATATTTCAACGGGAAAATTGGATTGGTAACAAAGCTGGAAGGAGAAAAGATTTTTGTCTGTTGTGCAAACGAGGAACAGGAAATAGAAGTAAAAAAAGAAACATGGGAAAACATCCGCTATTCATGGAATAAAAACACCCGCATGCTGGATCAAGAAGTACTTGGGTCATTTAAACAATATCCATTGAGGCTTGCATGGGCCATAACCATTCATAAAAGCCAGGGGCTCACCTTTGACAAAGCGATCATTGATGCCGGAGAGGCTTTTTCTGCCGGACAGGTTTATGTAGCGCTAAGCCGGTGCACCAATCTTGATGGCATGATATTGCAAAGCAGGATCTTGAATTCAAGTCTTCGGTGTGATGAGCGGATCGTTAGATTTTCTCAAAACAAAAAGTCCTTAGATGAGCTGAGAGAAGAATTGAACGAATCCGGCAAAAGCTATCAACGGGATATTTTATCATCGCTTTTTGATTTCAAATCTATTATTGGATCCGCTAAAGAACTGTTGGAATACCTGATAGAGCATCGCACTTCTTTTAACATTGAAACAGTAACATGGCTAGAAAAGCTTTTAGAATCCTTGTCGGCAATACAAGAAACGGCTGAAAAGTTTCACCCACAGCTATTGTCACTATTTGAACAAGCTCTACCCCTGGAGAAAAACCTTTCATTGCAGGAAAGAATAAAAGCTGCAGCGGCTTATTTTATCAACCAGATCGGACAGCTTCTTCTGGTGATTCAAAAATCGCCGGCAATAACGGATAGTCGTCAACATGCGAAGGAATATAATGAAAGCACCAAAGAGCTGTTTTCTCAGTTGTCCGCCAAAAAACAATTAATGGCCGTTTGCAATGGTCAATTTGATACAGAAGCGTTTCATCAGGTCAAAAGAAAGATTGTCGTTCCGCCATTATCGGTTAATGCATATTCCGGAACAACCGACCAACAGCCACAGGCAGAAAACCCCAATCCGGAGCTTTATTATGAATTAAAAAAACTCAGAGATAGTCTTTGTGCTAAGAAGGATTTGCCTGTTTATATGGTAGCCGGCAGCAAAACGTTGGATGAAATGGCAAGGTTCTTACCACAATCTTTGGAAGAACTGAAACAGATAAGTGGTTTTGGTGAAGCCAGAGTGAAAGCATATGGTCAGCAATTTTTGGATATAATACTTAGATATTGTGACCACCGCCAACTACAATCACAGATGTCAGAAAAGGCGCCGAAGCGTAGGCGCAAAGAGAAAAGCAATTCCAGCCCTTCCGATACAAAAGCTGAATCATTCCGGCTATATAAAGAAGGAAAATCTGTATTGGAAATTTCCCAAGAGCGAAAGTTAACTGTTCAAACCATAGAAGGGCATCTGGCTTATTATGTTCGGAATGGTAGTATCAAAATTGATGAACTGGTAAGTGCTGACAAACTTGCCTTGGTTGTTCCGGCAATAAAAGAAATTAACGGAAGTTCATTAATTCCGATAAAAGAAAAGCTGGGCGATACTATCAGTTTCGGAGAGATACGCCTAACTCTTGCATGGCTTGCTTTTCAAAAAGAACAGCTTTCAATGTAATATCATTGAATTCAAGATTGTTTTAGCGCCGATTGATTCTTTGATGTGAATAACCCATCATTCATTTCTCAATAGATAAAACAATTGTTAGTTTATAAACTATCGAAATTATTCACATTAACATCGGATTGATTTGTTAGATTGAATTTATTATTTATCTTTTCGTAACAAATCAATATGATAACACTTACTAACCCCGGTTATCGCCTGATTAGTGATCACGGCTTTGCCGAAGTGAGACTAAACCTCACCAATAATCAAAAAACACTTGTTGCATTGCGTCCATTCAGGACAGGAGAATTGTTCTCTGCATTTTCTGCGAAGAAAATAATGCGGGAACCAAACTATCTTTCTTTCCAGATCGCAACTCATAAGCACATTATGATCGATCCGGAGTTTTTGCAATGCATTAACCACAGTTGTAACCCAAACACATTTTTTGATACACACGCCATGCGTGTGATCACTTTGCGCCCCATTAAAAGGGGCGAAGAGTTGACATGGTTTTATCCATCTGCCGAATGGGAGATGGCACAATCATTTCATTGTTTTTGCGGCAGCCCAAATTGTTTAGGTGAAATCAAAGGAGCCGCTTATCTTGCAAAAAGTGTATTAAATCAATACAAGCTAACCCGTTTCATTCAACAACAACTGCATGATCGTTCAAACGAAGAGAGGGCTTAAGAAGAGAACGCAAAGCACAACTACTCCTACACTTGAGCAGCTAAAGATATGGGTGCTGTATCCTTATTTCGAAACAGACGATCCCAATCTCAAACACTACTACGACTTCTCTCATAGCTTGGGCGAATTCACCAAAGTGTTTAAAGAGCTGAATGCTGATTGGATATGGCAACCGGTAACCATACAGGATTACAAAGAAGTTATTAGCGCAATCAGAAAAAAATCAAAAGGAAAAACTCCATTTGTTTTTAATATCTGCGATGGGGATGAGATTAATAATACTCCGGGAGTATCGGTAATTCATGAACTGGAAAAGCACAAGCTGCTGTATTCCGGCTCCAACGCCTATTTCTATGATATCACTTCATCAAAAATCCCGATGAAGAAGGCTTTTGATAAAGCCAAGGTTTCTACTGCAAAATGGGAGATCGTTGATGGAAGCGAAGAATCAATAAAGGGAATTTGTGAAAGATTGGGTGCTCCCCTGTTAATTAAACCGGCAGTTTCCGGAGGCAGCATGGGTGTTTCTGTAAAAAATGTTGTTCATACCGATGAAGAAGCAATCGAAAGGATCAGGGAGTTGAACCAGGGATATCGTGGTTGGCAATTAACGACAGGCGGTTTATTTGTAGAACAATTCATCAAAGGGCCGGAATATACCACAATGATCGTGGGTTCATACAAACATCCTGAAACATGTATTGTATATAAACCCGTAGAGCGTATTTTTCATGAATCACTTTCAGAAGAAGAGCGGTTTTTATCTTTTGACAGGCTTTGGGAGATCTATGAAGATGAGATGCCAATGCCCAACGGAGGAAGCTTTTATCATTATGAACCCTGCGATCCGGAGCTTTCGGAGAAGATATGTAAACTGAGCCTGGATGCTTATTGTGCTGTAAAAGGGGTTGGATATACAAGAATTGATATCCGGATGGATGCAGCTACAAAGAAACTTTATGTTCTGGAAGTAAATGCCCAATGCGGACTAAGCGAAGATGAAGATTATACTTCGATCGGAGCCATATTGCGTTTTGGTGGCAAAACATTTACTCAGTTGGTTGAGGAAATAATTTATGATACTATTGCAAACCGGGGCATAACCCGGTAATTTCAACAATGAAGATTTGTGTGCTTCTGCCAGATTATTCAACTACTTCGGTTGATTACAAAGAGTATGATCCCATACGCAACTTATCTTCATTGATGCCCGAAGCCGAAATGGATCATGTATTCATCAATAAACTCACTACCTACAGGCAACTTCGTGATCTCAGCAAAAAGGGATATGACATTTTTGTAAATCTATGTGAAGGGTATCCTGATTGGGAAGTGCCTGGACATGATATTTATTTTAATGCGGAAATATTAAATCTTCCTATTACTGGACCCGGAACCCGTTTGTTTGATGTTCCCAAAAAGCTGATGAAGTATGTCGCATACTCGGAAGGTGTAAAAGTTCCGGCTTATGCTTTGATCAATTCATTGGAAGAAATTGACAAAGAAACCCAGCATTTAAAATACCCCCTGTTTGTAAAACCTGCTCATGCAGGTGATAGCCGCGGCATTGACGAACATTCGCTGGTTCACAATAAGAAAGAACTTAAAGAAAAATGTGCTTCTATTATAGAGGAACATAGTTCCTTGTTGATAGAAGAATACATCGCGGGAAGAGAGTTCACGGTTTTGGTTGCGGCTAATGCAGATAACCCTAAGGAATGTACTACATATAAACCCGTTGAATATATTTTCCCGGAAGGTCTTGAATTCAAAACTTATGCATTAAAAACATGGGAGCTTCACCCGGATTGTAATCATCCTTGCAATGATCCCGAATTGGAAAACGGGTTACGGGATGCAGCAAAAAAAATTTTTCAGGCTTTCAGTGGGGTGGGTTATTGTAGGATGGATTTCAGGGTAAATGATAAAAGGGAGATCTATTTTCTTGAATTGAATTTTACCTGCTCTGTTTTTTATACCGATGGCTGGGATGGCTCAGCAGATTTTATTTTAAAATTTGATGGAACAGGCCATTCGGGATTCCTGCGCCATATTATAGCAGAGGGAATTGCAAGACATAAGAGAAAACAAAAAGCATACGAAATAAAAGGAAATTCTATTGCCGGATTTGGTATTTATGCCAGTCGTGATATTTCAAAAGGAGAAATTGTCTTTAAAGGAGAAGAACGATCACAGCGGATCATTACCAAACGATTCATGGGAAAAAATTGGAATGAAAAAGAAAAAGAAAACTTTCGTCGGTATGCCTATCCTATAAGCAAAGAGGTGTTCATCCTATGGGATGAAGACCCGGCAGAATGGGCGCCTCAAAATCACAGCTGTGATCCCAATACCGATTTTGATGGATTGAATATCGTTGCGATAAACGATATTCAAAAAGGGGAAGAACTAACATTGGATTATGCCATGTTTCTTGATGAAACTATGGAACCCTTTACGTGTTCCTGTGGATCCCCTAATTGCCGAGGGTTGATAACAGGTATAAAAGACATGTCAGTTACAAAAAGGGAACAAACAAAGAAACCAGGAAGAAGACACCCCCGCCCTATCGTCCCATATAAACCATCAGTATCTGAACGTCAGTCGGATTAATTCCGGAAATTCGACTGGCCTGGCCAAGCGTTCTTGGCTTCACTGTATTTAATTTTTCACGGGCTTCATTTCCCAGCGCAACAATTTTTTTATAGTCAAAATTTTCAGGTATCTGAAGTTCTTCCAAAAGGGCCATTTTTTTCACCAGCTCTTTTTCTTTTTCTATATACACGTCATATTTTACCTGGATAGAAGCTTGTTCAAGAATTTCTTTGCTATTGCCGCTCAGCGCTTCTTTAAGTTTTGGAACCATTTGAATAAAATCTGCCAAAGTCACGTCGGGGCGTAGAAGGATCTTTTGTGCTTTTTGTTTTTCAGAAACAAGAGAAGAATTTATTTTTTCTAAATATGGATTAACATCTTCGGGCTCGAGAGTTACGGTTTCTAATATTTTTTTGATTTGATTAACACTTTCTTTTTTAGCTAATGTCAAATTCATTCTCTCTTGGGTTGCGAGGCCAAGTTTATACCCTAATTCTGTTAATCGCAGATCCGCATTATCTTGTCTTAAAAGTGTTCTGAATTCTGCTCTTGAGGTAAACATTCTGTAGGGTTCATTAGTGCCTTTGCTGATAAGGTCATCTATCAATACTCCTATATAAGCGTCACTCCTTTTTAAGATAATGGGATCAAGTGAATGAACTTTTTGATGAGCGTTAATACCAGCCATCAACCCCTGGCAAGCCGCTTCTTCATATCCTGTAGTTCCATTGATTTGTCCGGCAAAAAACAAATTTTCAAGGGGCTTGGTTTCTAACGAATAGTGTAATTGAGTGGGCGGAAAAAAGTCATATTCAATAGCGTATCCCGGTCTGAACATTTTAGCACTCTCAAAACCAGGAACAATACGAAGCGCTTCGTATTGAGTTTCTTCTGGTAATGATGTTGAAAAGCCGTTTACATAGATTTCAACCGTATTCCAACCCTCTGGTTCTATAAATAATTGATGCCGCTCTTTTTCAGAAAATCGGTTAATCTTGTCTTCAATGCTTGGACAATACCTTGGACCTGTTCCTTCAATTCTTCCTGTAAACATTGGGCTTTTATCGAACCCTGTTTTTAGAATATCATGTACTTTCTGATTGGTATAGGTGATCCAACAGCTTTTTTGTTGCTGAGGCTTAGTGGTTTGCAAAAACGAAAAACCTGTAATCTCCGAATCACCCGGCTGCTCTTCCATTTTCGAATAATCAAGACTTCTGCCATCAACTCTCGGAGGAGTTCCGGTTTTAAGCCGGTCGCTTTCAAAGCCCAATGAAATAAGTTGTTCAGTCAATCCACTTGCTGCTCGCTCTCCTATTCTTCCTCCCCCAAAATTCTTTTCGCCGACGTGTATAACACCATTTAAGAAAGTTCCGTTAGTCAGAACAACTGCCTTTGCCCTGATTTTATGCCCCAATCCCGTAATTACACCAACCACACCTTTATCTTTCACCAACAACCCATTTACTATATCCTGGTAAAAATCCAGATTGGGTGTTTTTTCAAGCATCTCTCTCCATTTCAGAGAGAAAAGCATTCGGTCATTCTGGGTGCGTGGGCTCCACATAGCCGGACCTTTTGATCTATTGAGCATTCGGAATTGAATCATTGACAAGTCACTCACTATCCCCGAATACCCCCCCAAAGCATCAATTTCCCTTACAATCTGGCCTTTTGCTATTCCTCCCATTGCTGGGTTACAGCTCATTTGGGCTATTGTCTGCATATTCATGGTTATCAATAGCGTTTTTGATCCCATATTTGCTGCAGCTGCAGCAGCCTCACAGCCAGCATGGCCAGCGCCAACCACGATTATATCATATTCCGGAAACAAGCTAAATAAATTAAGAACCGCAAAAGTACTCCCAATGTATTAAATGCAGCAAATAAGCTTTAATAGAACCTTTTTTCACGTGAAACTATTGTAAAAAACATTTTAAATCAACGATTTAAGTAGCTCGACAAGTAATAATCTTCTTTCTTTCTCATTAAATTGATTTCTTTTATTGTCTTGTCATTATAGCCGCACAAATGCAAAGCACCATGAAAAACAACTCTTAAAAGCTCATTTCGAAATGAGACATTAAAGTTGGCAGCATTTGTCTTTACCCTGTCAATACTTATGTAGGATTCGCCCTGAATAATGCCTCTCCTTTCAGATAGGTTAAAGGTGACAATGTCTGTATGATAATTGTGTTTGAGGTACTTCTTATTGATTGTCAAAAGGTCTTTATCGGAACAAAAAATATAGTTAAGACCTGCCAGTTTTTTTCCTTCCTCCTTAAAAATGAGCTCTATATGCTTCCTAATCTTACCGCTTTCTTTAATATAATAACCCCTATAGGTATAAAAAAAGCGAACTTTTAATTTTCTGCCTGATTTCAACATAATTACAAAATTTGTAAACAAGGGATAAAATACAATATTAGATTTGCCAAATAGATGGAAATGGATAAAAAGCTTTCAGAATTGCGACCCGGACAATCTGCTGTTATAAAGAAATTCAATAGCAATGAAATTTTTTTAAAATTAATGGAAATGGGTTGTTTGCCTGGTGAAAAGGTTGTTTTAGAACAGATTGCGCCATTGGGGGATCCCGTTTCAATTTCAGTGGCAGGATATACATTAAGTTTGAGATTGAATGAAGCGGAAGAAATAGTTGTTGAAATAAAAGATTGATTATCAAATATTTAAATGAAAATTGGTCTATACTTCGGCTCTTTTAATCCCGTTCATGTCGGACACCTCATCATTGCAAACCATATTTTAAATGAAACAGACATAAAGAAAGTCTGGTTTATTGTTTCACCACAAAATCCTTTCAAAACAGAAACAGGATTACTAAACGAATATCACCGGCTTCATTTACTCAAATTAGCTACCGAAGATGATAACAGGATAAAAGTATCCAACATTGAATTTCATCTCCCACGTCCTTCTTATACTTCCAATACACTTGCCTATTTACAGGAAAAATATCCCACTCATCAGTTTGTTATTATTATGGGCAGCGATAGTTTTCAGAATTTAAATAAATGGAAAAACTGGGAGACAATTGTTGCGCACTATGAAATACTTGTTTATTCAAGGCCCGGATTTAAAACAGATAATAAAATAAAGGCAAAGCTTACCGTTCTTGATGCTCCGCAATTAGAAATCTCATCGACACAGATCCGGGAATACATCAAAAAAGGAAAATCCGTACGATACCTGGTGCCCGATAAAGTCTACGATGAAATAACGAAAGGTAATTATTATAAGAAATAGCCAAGTAGCAAACAGGCGATTACAATCACAGGTGAAATAATCCTTGTATATCTTAAAAGTAAAAAAGTTCCAAGGATCACTCCTAAATTTAAAAAACTGATCGTCTTGGCTTCGATAAGAGAAATATCTTTCATGATATAAAATGTAGAAGCGATCATGATTCCTACTACTACCGCATTGATTCCTTCCAGCGACCGATATACAGCAGCATATTTTTTCAAATAATTCCAGATAGGAAAGAAAAACAATACCAATAAGGCGCTTGGCAAAAAGATTGCAACCGTCCCAATTAAACAACCAAGGAGTTGCATTTTTGTCCCCATATCTTTTAATGCCATACCTCCAGCAAAAGAAGCAATTGAAAAGACGGGCCCCGGAATAGCTCTTACAATTCCCATTCCCGTGTACATATCGCCTTTGTCAATCTGCACCACATTCGAATCTTTCTTTTTCATTGCAAATGGACGAACGCTGAATTGCTCGTACATCATTGGCATTAATACATGTCCTCCACCAAAGATCAGGCTACCCATTCTATAAGTATTTTCAAAAAGATTGATCGGTTTTCTATTGGGCCAATTATCTTTTCTTGCCTGCTCACTAATCACTCCTGCCAAAATAAATATGATACCGAATAACCAAAAATTCCACCAGCGTATCTTTCTGGGTTTTTGCTCTGTTTGCGGAATACGTTTTCTGCTCAGGTTCGTAGTTAATCCCCCAAGAATGATCAATACAGGAAAGATCCACGGTTGTTTGAATAAAAGATAGGTTGCCACAGTACAAATGATCATGATGAACCACGTAACCGTATTCTTAATTGCAACAGAAAAAGTAGAAACAGACGCATATACCAGATAACCCACAGCCATTGGAGCAATGAATTTAAAAATGTCTGTGTGCAATGCTCTTTTATCAATATAATGAAGCAAAAAGGAGAGAGCTCCCATTAAGATGCAGGCTGGCAATATCCAGATGATCAATGATAAAACAGCAAGGGGAACTCCCCCTCTTTTATATCCTATCAGCGTAATGGTTTGTGTAGAAGAAGCGCCGGGCAATAATTGACAAAAAGCCGTGTACTCCATCAGTTCTGCTTCGGTGATGTATTCACGCTGACGAACAAAAGTTTTCATCATCATCGCAATATGGGCTTGCGGACCGCCAAAAGCAGTAATACTGTTTAAAAAAACAGCTCGGAGAAAATGACGATGGCGAAGCAGCATTTGACCTTAAATATAAAAAAACAATGTAACAACCGGATGAAATCAAAGACGAAACATCAATATTAATTATATTCATAAAAAAATATTTATGAAAAAATGGACTGCGACTATTGTTTCCGTTTTAATTTCCCTACAACTGTATTCGCAAAACAACATTACTGCAATAAAGCAAAACATTTCAGTTGCCGCAGATAAAATAGAACCACAATGCATTGCCTGGAGAAGGGATTTTCATCAACATCCAGAATTGGGCAATCACGAATTCCGGACTGCAAAAATTGTTTCAGATTATTTAAGGAGTTTGGGACTTGAGGTTAAAGAAGGTGTGGCAAAGACCGGCGTGGTTGGAATTCTAAAAGGAGGAGCGCCGGGTCCTTGTATTGCATTGAGAGCAGATATGGATGCATTGCCGATCACAGAAAAAACAAATGTTCCGTTTGCTTCAAAAGAAAGATCAACCTACAATGGGCAAGAAGTAGGCGTGATGCATGCTTGTGGTCATGATTCACATGTGGCAATCCTTATGAGCGTAGCCAAAATTCTTTCGGACATGAAAAATGACTTGAAAGGAACAGTGAAATTTATTTTTCAGCCAGCAGAAGAAGGTCCACCGGAAGGAGAAGAGGGTGGGGCAGAGTTAATGGTGAAAGAAGGCGTAATGGATAATCCAAAAGTAGATGTTGTTTTCGGTTTGCATATTGAATCTGCAATTGAAGTGGGACAAATAAAATATAAACCCGGATCCTTTATGGCTTCTTCAGATTGGTTTACGATCAAAGTAAAAGGAAAAGGAAGTCATGGAGCAATGCCATGGCTTGGCATTGACCCCATCGTTGTTTCTGCACAGATCATTGAAGGACTGCAAACCATTGTAAGTCGTCAGTCGGAACTCACAAAAGCTCCGGTAGTGATCACTGTTGGAAAAATTGACGGCGGTATAAGAAGTAATGTGATTCCCGATGAATGCACCATGTATGGAACCATAAGAACACTTGACGCTAACATGCAAAATCAAGTTCACGAAAAGATCAAACAAACAGCAACTAATATTGCAGAAGCAGCCGGAGCAACTGCAGAAGTTACCATTGAAACAAAAACATTGGTAACATATAATGATCCTGCGTTGGTAAAAAAAATGCTCCCCTCATTGCAATCGGCTGCAGGAGAAAATAATGTTATTGAAACGGAGTGGCAGACCGGCGCAGAAGACTTTTCTTATTACGGAACCAAAGCTCCTGCATTCTTTTTTTATATCGGCGGAATGCCTAAAGGAATGGATCCTAAAAAAGCGCCGCCACATCATACTGCGGAATTTTATATTGATGAAAGCGGGTTCAAGACCGGCATTAAAGCATTTTGTAATATGGTAATTGATTACATGAATATGAAATAAGGAAAGATTATTTCAACAACTGGTACACCAACAAACTCATTATATAGGCAAGGCCGGTCATGTAAATAAGTTGTATCAAAGGCCATTTCCAACTGCGGGTCTCTCTTTTTACCACAGCAAGAGTACTCATACATTGCATGGCAAAAACATAAAAGATCATCAGCGATAAACTGGAAGCAAGCGTAAATTCGGGTGTTCCGTCAGGTCGCTCCGCAGCTTTCATTTTTTCTTTTAAAAGTAAACTGCCCTGATCATCATCGCCCACACTGTACAAGGTGGCCATAGTGCCAACGAAAACTTCTCTTGCAGCAAAAGAAGTGATCAATGCAATTCCGATCTTCCAATCGTATCCCAATGGCGAGATCGCCGGCTCAATTGTTTTTCCCAGAATGCCGGCATAGGAATTTTCCAATTTAGCCGTATGCAGTTCTTTGTCTAATTTTTTTTGATCAGCTCCGGGTTGTTGTTTAAGCTGTTCATATTGCCGGGTAATTTTTTGCATGCGGTTTTCCGGGCCAAAGGAACTCATCGCCCAAAGAATTAGACTGATGATCATAATAACCTTTCCTGCATCCGTAACAAAAATTCTGGCTTTGCTAACCATTGTATGGATAACATTATTCCATCTTGGCGAACGATATATTGGCAATTCCAAAATGAAAAAACTTTTTTCTTTGATCTTGATCAGCCATTTGCCAACATACGACACGATCAGAGCCATAATTAATCCTAACAAATAAAGCCCCATCATCACCAAACCCTGCAGACTGAGAAAACCCAAATAATAATGTCTTGGTATCACTAAACCAATAAGAATAGTATAAACCGGCAACCTTGCCGAACAACTCATTAACGGCGTAATGAGAATGGTAAGTAATCGTTCTTTTTTATTTTCAATGTTCCTGGTGCTCATGATAGCAGGAACAGCACAGGCAAATCCGCTGATCATTGGCATCACACTTTTTCCATTCAGTCCTACACTGCGCATTAATCGGTCGGTGAGAAAACTGATACGAGCCATGTATCCCGAATCTTCTAATAAAGTGATCAATCCGAAAAGGATCATGATCTGCGGAACAAAAACAGCAATGCCACCCAATCCTGCAATGATACCATTAATCAAAAGATCACTTCCCCACCCGTTCGGCAATGATTGAGATAACCAATGACTGAGGTGTGCAAATCCATAGTCGATCCAATCCATCGGGAATTGCGCCAGCCAGAATACACTTTGAAATAATAAAAACAAAACTGCTAATAAAATCAGGTAACCCCATTTGCGATGTAGTAAAACAGTATCCAGTTTTTCGGTAAATAAAGTCTTTTGCAAAGGGTCCGGCTCCGAAACAGATAATTGCATGATCTGTTTGATCCGGTTATATCGCCGTAAGATTTCTTCGGCCTGGGTCTTTGTGGGATTAAACTGGTGCTTGCGTTCGATATTTTCGATCGTTTCCTGCATTGCATTATCCAATGCAAACGATTCGTGATTGATGAGATAATGAATGCATTCGTAATCACTCAAGCCAGGAATAACCCTTTTTACATCTTCTACCGGCCCTTCTGCTAAACTTTTATTATCAATAAAATCCCTTGCAGGAGCCTGGTACAAATTCTCTGCGGTCAAACTGATCGCTTTTTTCAGTTGCGCAATGCCTTTGTTTTTTCTTGGGTTTACAGAAACAACGGGCACACCTAATTCTCTTTCCAACTCAGCAATATCAATCTTGATCCCTTTCTTTTTTGCAAGGTCCATCATCGTTAACGCAATAACGACAGGAACTTTCAGATCTATGATCTGTGTACAAAAAAGAAGATTGCGTTTTAGGTTGCTGGCATCTGCTACGGCAACTATTACGTCTGCGGTAATTTCTTTGTCCTGGTGCAACAGCACTTTATAACTTACCCATTCGTCCAGCCTCCTGGGATAAAGACTATATGTTCCCGGCAGATCGATCACTTCGGCGCTCAGGCTTTCAGAAATAGGAGTGACGCCGGTTTTTTTATCAACCGTGACGCCGGGAAAATTCCCCACTTTTTGATTCAGGCCGGTAAGACAATTGAACAATGAGGTTTTACCACTGTTGGGATTTCCCACTATTGCAATATGTAATTTGTTTTTCTTCAATCAGCCAACTATAGCCCGCAAATGTAGTAGTACGCCTGCAAAGCAGCTTACGAATTACGATTTTTAAAGTCATCGAAAGATCATGAAAAAGTTTAACGGATATTAATGGTTTTTGTTCATACATAATCTGATATGGTAATACCTTTGCGTTCACTAATCAACCGCTATGACCCTTTTTCGCAAACAAGCCGTTTTTCTTTTATTATTTGCATTCCAAGTAGCATCTGCTCAGAAGATCAAAAAGGCAGACAAGGCCGTTCTTTCCACTCTGCATCAGCATATTGAATACCTGGCCAGTGATAAACTGGAAGGAAGACGAACCGGAACTCCGGGAGAAAAACTGGCAATGGAATATATCAGCAACCAGTTCAAAATGATCGGACTGATACCTAAAGGAAGCGACGACTATTATCAACCCTTTGAGGTGGACGATGGAAAACAACTTGATCCATCCTCTTATTTATCCATCAACAAAAATCAATTGCAAGCCGGGAAAGATTTTTTTGCATTTCCATTCAGTCCAAACGGAACAATGGAAACATCACCAGCCATCGCTATCAAGGAAGTGGGAATGCCCTGGTTCATTGATCTGAAAGATGCCCTGGAAGACAATAAAGACAACCCTCATTTTGATCCGTTTGAGTATATCAAGAAAACCGCAAAGGAATCCAAAACATCTGGTGCTACGGCAGTTTTCTTTTATAACACTTCTTCGATAGATGATCAGATCGGATACAATCCAAAAGATCATTCGGAACTCGTATCAATCCCTGCGATTTACATTACCAAAACTGCGGCAGCAAAATATTTTAATGATCCCTCAGCTACAATTGATCTGCGCATGAAGATCAGCCTTGTTGAAAAAAAACGTACCGGCCATAATGTAATCGGATATATTGATAATGGCGCAACAACAACAGTAATTCTCGGCGCACACTTTGATCATCTTGGTTACGGTGAAGATGGAAATTCTAGATTGACGACCGGCGAGCACCTGATCCACAACGGAGCAGATGATAATGCCAGCGGCACCGCTGCATTGATCGAACTGGCAAGAATGCTGAAATCATCAAAAGACAAAAACAATAATTATCTCTTCATTGCTTTTTCGGGGGAAGAATTAGGTTTATTTGGATCAAAATATTTTACCGAGCACCCGACCATTGATCTCAGCAAAGCAGATTATATGATCAATATGGATATGGTGGGCCGCTTAAATGACAGCACACATGTATTGACCATTGGCGGATACGGTACTTCCCCGGAATGGGGAGAAATATTTTCTTCATTAAGCAAAAAGAAAACCGGTTTTGTTTTTAAATATGACAGCAGTGGTACCGGGCCAAGCGATCATACTTCTTTTTATAGGAAAGACATACCCGTGCTTTTTTATTTTACCGGCATTCACAAGGATTATCACATGCCGACCGACGATTTTGATAAAATAAATTATAACGGCGAGCTGCAGGTCATTAAAAATATTTACACGGTGATCGATATGCTCAATAATAAAAGCAAGCTTGCATTTACAAAAACAAGAGAAACGCAAACTACTACTTCGGCAAGGTTTAGTGTTACGCTGGGCATCATGCCGGATTATACTTATGCAGGTTCCGGTGTACGAGCTGACGGCGTCAGCGATGGAAAACCGGCGCAGAAAGCAGGACTCAAAGCCGGAGATGTCATTATTCAGTTAGGCGATTACAATGTTTCTTCTCTTGAAAATTATATGCAGGCATTGGGAAAATTCAAAAAAGGAGAAAAGACCAAAGTGAAATTCAAAAGAGGAAATGATGTGCTGGAAGCCGAAGTTGAATTTTAATTTGTAATTTGATAGAAATTCTCAGCATGGCAGATCGTAATTCTAAATTGCTGCTCGACAACGATGAACTGACAAGGGAATTTTTTGATGATACCAGGTTGCTCGGCATCATGGCCCCGATCAAAGACTATCAACTCTGCTGGCACCTCAATAATAAAATGGCAATGGATTTCCGGGTCAACAATGAGATCGAGATACAACTCACCCGGAAGAAAAGAAATTATTTTTTTGCCGTGTATGAATACAACGAGCCCACAGGTTCACTTTCACATTATTTATATAATAACCGGTTTGATGGCGAATATCTTTTGCCGGAATTCAAGCATCTCGATTTTTTATGGCTCATGAAAGGCGATATAGTTACCGCCGATGAACTACTGCAGCAAAGGATCGAATCGGTCAAAACCATCAATAATGTACAATTGGTAGTGGAACTTACTAATGAGAAAATAAAAAACAAAGAGCATCTTATTTTTTAGTCCGGATCTTTCAGTCAAACGAAAAACTATGTGGCAGGAAACCGATAACAAATTATATAAGAAATTTCAGTTCAAAAATTTCAGCGAAGCGTTTGCTTTCATGACAAGAGTGGCAATAGAAGCGGAGAAAATGGATCATCATCCACTCTGGACGAATGTGTACAACACTGTCGAGATATGGTTATCTACCCATAGCGCCGGAGATGTTGTCACCGATAAAGATCATAAGCTGGCAAAACGAATTGATGCTTTGTTGTAGAAGGGTTATCAATACAGTTTCTGATGAGAATGCTATTTTCTCACAAAAGATTTTTTCTTAAGCCCCTTTAGGGGTTTGGGGTCTATGCCCTTACCATCCACCATACTGATGATTCGTCCTGCTGCTTTTGCATACAATGAAGAAACAGCAGCCAGTAATTTTTTTCAGAATCAACCATCCAACCATCAAGCAATTCAGCAATTGGCTATTGATGAATTTGACAACGTGGTAAACCTTCTTCGCAGCCACGACATTGACGTGATCGTTTTTGATGATACTTCCAATCCCTCCAAACCTGATGCAGTTTTTCCCAATAATTGGCTCAGTACTTCTCCGGGTGGGATTATTTCCATTTTTCCTTTGTATGCACTCAATCGACGAGCAGAAAAAAGAGATGATATTTTAAAATGGCTGAATGAGCATTTCATTGTAAAAGATGTACAGGATTGGAGCGAATTTGAAGCCGAAGGAAGATTCCTTGAAGGCACCGGGAGTATGGTCATTGATCATGATAACAAAATGATCTATGCAGCTGTTTCTGTAAGAACCAGTCTTTCTGTATTGGAAAAATTTGCTGCAGCGAACGGATACCAAGCAATTGTTTTTTTAGCGACTGATAAAAACGGCAACCCTGTTTATCACACAAATGTAGTGTTGACCCTGGGAGAAAATTTTGCAGTATTGTGTGAAGAAGCAATTGAAGAAGAATGGGAACTAATTGCGGTTCGGCAATTATTAGAATCGACCAGCCACACGATCATTCCTATTTCAAGAGAACAGATGCATGCCTTTGCCGGAAATATGTTGGAGGTTGTAAATAAAGGAAAAGAAAAATTTTTATTACTAAGCCAAACAGCATTTGATTCTTTGAGAAAAGAACAAAAACAAATGCTCGAAGCCTATTGTAAGTTGTTGCCAATTCCCATTCCCACTATTGAAAATACAGAAGGCGGAAGTGTAAGATGTATGATGGCAGAGATTTTTTTGGAGCGGAAGTAAATCTTCGAAACTATAAGTTTCAAAGAGCTGGAAATGGTTTATCAAAACTTAATTCCGACCCTTTCAGATTTAGCGATTAAATAATTAATAAACGCACTACATGAGATAAGCATAAACTTTGCATCATCAAAGTCACAACTCGGCTCATCCATCAAAGCATGCCTTATGCCGCTATCATCACTAGTATAACCGTAAATTTGTTTAAGTCCTTTTTCTAATGCAGGGTGAAGTTTAATTTTACCTTTAATCTTATCTAAGGCCCCTCCTAAACTATCTTTTGCGTTATTAGAAATCGACTTAACAATAGATTCAACCGCCAAAATAGATTCCTTTATTGAATTTCTATAGTCTGGATTTTTTTTATCAGATAATTTTTCAAGCGCTGATTGTAAATGAAAATTACAACCCTTCAATGGAGAAAAGGATTCAGTTTGTTTTATAGCGAACTCTAAATTATCAATTTCACTTTTATTTGTTATGGGGCTTAAATGGCCTTTAATAAATCTATATCCAGAAAATTCTCGTTCTAGAATATTATTGAAAGAATTTTTAATTGTGCTAATATCCAAATCAAAACGTTTATCAGAAATTAAACCCACAACATATTCAATGAAGTCGTAAACCTCGTGCCATTCTGCGTTAAAGAACCACCTTCGGATTTGCGATATAGTGTCAGGGAAATAACTAGGAACTGAATCGATTGGATTTTTAAAAAAATTATGCCATAAACTATTAGCAAAATATTTCGCTAGATTCATATTATGCATATATGAATGTTCATCTTTGATATTGCTAAAAATATATGCATCCAAAATATTCCAAAGACCGTTCTTCAACTCTTGATCAATATGATTAAGTTGGATGGGCTTGCTAACAGGTGTAACGCCTATTCTTTGGCTAAATTTCATAATTTCATTGCTTCGCAATATAAATTTACAACTATATGAAGTAAGCATAACTGATCTAACCGAGAATCAAATCGCTTCATTTCACCCAAACCCTCTTGTCATTCGCAGCAATCATCTTTCCAATCGGCACCATGTTTTCACCCAAAATATTTTTCACTTTATCCACTGCTTCTTCTTTCACAGTTATCAGCAAGCCACCATTTGTTTGCGGGTCGGGTAAAAGAGTAAATGCTTCCATGACATTCAAGCCCTTTTCAAATTTTACTTTATCACTATAGCTGCTCCAGTTTCTAGTGGTAGCATCAGGAAAAATGCGCTGAGCAAGATATTCTTTCACTCCTTCCGCTATAGGAATTTTATTATAATAGATTTCAGCACTCAATCCGCTTCCTTCTGCCATTTCAATCAAATGTCCCAATAATCCAAAGCCGGTGACATCCGTCATCGCATTCACTCCTTTTATTTTTCCCAACGCTTCACCAACTTTATTCAGTGATGTCATTTGTTGTATCATTACTTTCAAATGTTCTTCTTTCAACAATCCTCTTTTTTGTGCAGTAGATAAAATGCCAACACCCAATGGTTTTGTTAAAAACAAAAGATCACCTTCCTGTGAAGTATTGTTTCTTTTTAAATTTTCTATTGGAACAATTCCAGTAACGGCTAATCCAAATATCGGTTCGGAAGAATCAATGCTATGTCCGCCTGCCAATGGAATTCCGGCTTCTTGGCAAATAGTTCTTCCCCCTTCAACAACCCGCTGAGCTAATTCAGCAGAAAGTTTTTCGACCGGCCAACCTAAAATTGCAATTGCCAATAGAGGTTTTCCTCCCATTGCATACACATCGCTGATGGAATTAGCAGCAGCAATTCTTCCAAAATCAAATGCATCATCAACGATCGGCATGAAAAAATCAGTGGTGGAGATCAACGCCATCTTGTTTCCAAGATCATAAGCTGCTGCATCATCTTTACTACTATTGCCAACGATCAATTTATCATTATCGGGCAAAGCCAGATTGGTCTTTAGAATTTCATCCAAAACCTTCGGAGCAATTTTACATCCGCAACCTGCGCCGTGAGAGTATTGAGTCAGTAAAATAGAGTCCTGATTCGTGAGTCGTGAGTCGTCGGTCATCCAGCAAATTTCGGATAAATATTATTGTAATAATAGGAACGCTGATAACACAGATAAAACTGATTTACGCCGATAATGACACGAAAAGATCCGCAATAATCTGTTGCATCAGCGTCATCTGCGTTCCGATTTCAAAATCATTTATTTTTTTCGGCGAAGAATAATGGCGGCATTGGTTTGCAGATCGGCGCTGAAACGAACCTGGTACTCATCGTCACCATCATGTATTACCAGCAAGCCGGTATTGGGAGGATATTTTCCTAAATTTTCTGCATAGAGAACAAGAATTATCGAGTCGCCCATGTCTGGAGTAATATAAACAGTCCTATTGATTGCAGTGGCCTTTAATCCTTCTTTTGCAATAATAATATTGCCGTTCAATAACACACTCACCGTATCTCCGTCTATTTCTCCATTGTCATATAAAGAAAGTTGTAGGCTGTCTGATTTGAAACTTACGGGAGGGGAAAAGGAGAAGCTTCTTTCTAATACCAACGCCGCAGGACCATTATTTACGATGACGGATTTGTTGGTTATTGCAATGCTATTCGTTTCAGATGGATTTGTTTTTTTGATCTCTGGTTTATTAATAACTATTGGATTTTCTTTATTCCTTGGGACCAGCTTCACCGAATCTACTGACGGCTCAGATAGCGATTGATCTTGAATTTTCTTCGTTATGTCTTCCTCATTGATCGTAACCTCTCGTTTGGTAACATTTGAGGGCATCTGTGTTTTGGACTCAGTTTTATTAACAGCGATCGGGTTCTCTTTATTTCTCGGAGCCAGCTTCGCCGAATCCGTTGACGGCTCAGATAATGATTGATCTTGAATTTTTTTTGTTACATCTTCATCGTTGATTGCAATGTTCCGTTTTGTAACATTTGTTGGCATTTGTTTTTTGATAATAGCTTTTGCGAGACTTTCTGCTTTTGAATTATCCTGTTGTGTTTTTAAGGTCAGTTCGTTTTGTTTCTTTTCTTCTTTATAAAAAGCAATATCATTGGCAAGATTCAATTCTTCCAGGTGTGGGAATATCTTAGAGCGGCTGAGATCTTTTTCTTCCTGCAGTTTGATTCCACCGGTGATCGAATAAAATCTTTTTGTCCTGGTCGTTCTCCAGGTTCCATCAAGCTGCCAGTTGCTATCCTGTTTATTCATCCGGAACGTGGTGATCACCTTAACGCCTTTGTCCAGTCTTCCGCGGAAATTATACGAAAGGATCTCATCGTCTTTTACTTCACAACTATCACCTTCGATAGTTCCTTTTACTCTTTTTAAAATATAATAGAGCGTATCGTTATAAATGAATTCGCTTCGGGAGTAGCCATATACTTTGCCGCGGTATTCTGTCAATGCGATCTCGAAAGATTGTTCTTTGCGGTTTGTAGCGGAGTCATTGCTAAGGGAGCCGATCCATAAACCGGTAAGTTGTTTTTGACCCCAAAAAACAAATGGGAAAAAAAGAAATAACACCGTGAGTTTAACGGTCTTCTGAATGATATTGGAATGGGCTGACAAGTTTATCGGCGTTTTCAATAGTTACTGAATCACAATCAACCGTATGTAATAACGAATTAATGTCTTCCCGATTGTGTAAAGCTTTCAAATAATACTTGTCATAATACTGCAGCAGGACCCGGAAACTTTCGGTAATATTTCCTTCATCCAGGAATTGTATAGCATTTTTCGCATTCAGGCCTCCCAGGCGCTCCTTTATCCGGCCAATAGCATCGATCATTTTTTGTTTATCAAGCACCCCATATTCCCGTACCAGGTGTTTTAATCGTTCTTCAAAAGGAATTTTGATAAAATAAACAGGAGAGCGGCGCATGGTTTTCCAAAGATCATTCGGAATATTTACCAGGCCGATTCGCTGACTTTCATCTTCAAGCCAAATACAATTTGCGGTTGGCAATTTGCGGTTGGTCGTTTGAGCTTTATATAATTGCGAACTGCTAATTGCCAACTGGTTTCTAAGTTTTTGCGCTAATAAATTTTCGAACATTTCCTGTCCGGGTTGTTCCGGCATTCCGATATTTCCAAAAGCAGAACCTTTATGTTGGGCAATTTCTTCCAGATTAATAACGCTATTTCCTTTTTTCTCTAATGATCTTAATAGTTCAGTTTTTCCGGAACCGGTAAATCCCCCCAATATTTTAAAATCAAATGGCAGCTTGAAAGTATCGAGTACATAATGCCTGAATTTTTTATAGCCACCGATCAACGTATAAACTTTGAAACCATAAAGATCCAGGAGCCAGGCTACACCGGCGCTGCGCATACCGCCACGCCAACAATAGAGAAGAATAAGCCGGGAGTCATGAGACGGGAGTCGTGAGTCACTTGCCACAGTATGGTTTTTTACTCCCGACTCCGGACTCTTGACTAAAGACTCAACCTCCTCGATCATCTTCTTCATCTTCGGGCCGAAATAATCTAATGCAATTTTGATCGCTGCTTCACGGCTTTGCTGTTTGTAAGTGGTACCAACAACTTTTCTTTCTTCGTCAGTAAACAATGGTAAACTATAAGCACCGGGAATATGAGCATGTTTATATTCTGCCGGTGAACGAACATCGATTACCGGGTGATCTTTCGCCAATTCAAGAAATTGTTCAATATTTATTTTTTCGACAGACAAAGAACCGGGATTAAGGATTACAAAAGATTTTGATGAAAATTAGTAAAATATCGAATAAAAAAAAGAGTTCACCAATTAAGCGAACTCTATATCTATCTAAAATCGTAATTATATCAAAAGATTCGTGCTTCTATCCATTCATACTTGCCAGGAACTCTTCATTGCTTTTGGTTCCTCTCATGCGTTTCAGCAATTCATTCATCGCTTCTTCGGTATTCATATCAGTGAGATAAACACGAAGCAGATTCATACGCTGTAACACATCCCGTTCGAGCAGGAGATCATCACGACGTGTGGATGATGCGGTGAGATCAATGGCAGGATAAATACGTTTGTTGGATAAACGACGATCCAATTGCAATTCCATATTGCCGGTTCCTTTGAACTCTTCAAAGATGACCTCGTCCATTTTACTGCCGGTATCGATCAATGCTGTTGCAAGAATGGTCAATGAGCCACCATTTTCAATTTTTCTGGCTGCGCCAAAAAATTGTTTGGGCTTTTGCATGGCATTAGCTTCCACACCTCCGGATAATACTTTTCCACTGGCAGGAGCAACAGTATTGTGTGCACGGGCCAAACGGGTGATGGAATCAAGCAGGATCACAACATCATGGCCACACTCTACTAAACGTTTTGCCTTTTGCAAAGCGATTGTTGAAACTTTCACATGTTTTTCTGCCGGCTCATCAAATGTAGAAGCAATAACTTCTGCTTTTACGCTACGTTCCATATCGGTTACCTCTTCCGGACGTTCATCCACCAGCACTACCATTAAATAACACTCAGGATGATTTTCTGCAATGGCATTTGCCACAGCTTTCAACAACATTGTTTTACCGGTCTTGGGCTGCGCTACTATCAATCCACGTTGTCCTTTACCGATAGGAGTAAACAGATCCATGATCCGGGTGGACATATCGCTCGGGGTGGTAAACAAATTCAATTTTTCAAATGGGAACAACGGAGTGAGATAATCGAACGGCACACGGTCGCGGACTTCTTCAGGACCTTTGCCATTGATGGTATCTACTTTTAATAAAGCAAAATACTTTTCACCTTCTTTCGGCGGACGTACCGCACCAAAAACAGTATCACCCGTTTTTAGTCCAAATAATTTTATTTGAGAAGGCGATACATATACATCATCGGGAGAGGATAAATAGTTATAATCAGATGAACGAAGGAAACCATAACCATCGGGCATCATTTCCAATACACCTTCGGACATGATCACGCCATCGAATTCGATATTGAAAACCTGATCACGCCGTTGTGGATATATTTTGGGAGCAGCTTCTACGGTGGCTTCTGTATCCGGAGCAGCAGCGGCTGATTCTTCTGCTACTTCATTTGCTATTTCGGCTTCTACAGCATTTTCCATTTCTTCATCGGAAGCATTCAATTTTTCTTCGTGATCGATCGTTTCTTTTTCATCGGACCTTCTGCGTCCTTTCTTTGGTTGTGTTTTTTCCTGGGCAGGCTCTTGCCGGCTTTCTTTTTTAGGGGACATGTGGGGTTTTTTAAAAGATTTTTTATCGGGTTCGCCATCTTCCACTACCGCTTCTTCGGTAGTAAGGCTTGTGGAGGTTTTTATGATACGCTTCCGCTTCGATTTTTCATCGCCACCGTTCTTTTTTTCACTGGCAATAACTGCCTGCCGGTCCAGTATTTTATAAACCAGCTCCTGTTTGTCGAGTTTCTTTGTGTTGGGAATTTTTAGCTGTTCTGCTATATCCAGCAGTTCAGGAACGAGCATATCGTTCAGTTGGAGAATATCGTACATATAAAGTATTAAGGTTTATCACTGAGCCTCTTTCACCAATCTTAATGTCTGAAAACGATTTGAATTTATGTGAATGGAATCTGCTACAAACTGGTAAGCTGCAGGTAATGAAGGAACTTATCAGCTATTTTTCCACTGCAATGATACGGCGAAATTCGTAAAAACAAAAATTTTTGACTTGTAAATCATTGCAAAACCTCATTTTGGAATCAGTGCCGGCCGGAGGATTGCTGCCGAATCTTACCTTTGCGACGCTTATTTAAATTTTAATATGTTCAACAAAAGGGTGAAAATAAAAGATCTGCTGACTTGGGAACCCAAAAATCAGGAGGCTACTGTGATGGGATGGGTGCGTACATTTCGCAATAACCAGTTCATTGCCCTCAATGACGGTTCCACCAATACCAATCTCCAGGTGGTTGTGGAATTGGGAAAATACGATGACGAGTTTCTCAAGCATATTACTACTTCCGCAGCGTTAAAAGTAACCGGAGTGGTGATTCCTTCTCTTGGAAAAGGACAAAAACTTGAATTAAAAGCAACAAGTATTGAGATCCTTGGTGATTCCGATCCGGAAAAATATCCGCTGCAACCCAAAAAACACAGTCTTGAATTTTTAAGAGAGATCGCACATCTTCGGTTTCGCACAAACACATTCGGTGCAATATTCCGTGTTCGTCATGCGCTGGCATTTGCGGTTCATAAATTTTTTAATGACAAAGGTTTTTTATACCTGCACACACCTATCATTTCGGCAAGTGATGCAGAAGGCGCCGGAGAATTATTTCGTGTTACCACATTGCCTCTTGAGAATATTCCGAAAAATGAGGATGGCTCCGTAAATTTTAAAGATGATTTTTTTGGTCGTTCTACGAATTTGACCGTTAGCGGACAACTGGAAGGAGAATTAGCAGCAACAGCTTTTGCTGACATCTATACTTTCGGGCCAACATTTCGTGCTGAGAATTCCAATACCGCAAGACACCTGGCAGAATTCTGGATGATAGAACCAGAAATGGCGTTCTACGATTTAGAAGACAACATGAATCTTGCAGAGGAGTTTATCAAATATATCATTCAACATGCGATGGATCATAATAGGGAAGATCTGGAGTTTTTGGCACAACGATTAAACGATGAAGAAAAACAATTGCCGCAGGACAAACGCAGCGAAATGCAATTGATAGAAAAACTTGAGTTTGTTCTTAAAAACGATTTTGAACGCATCACTTATACCGAAGCAATTGATATCCTTAAAGAGAGTAATTATAATAAGAAAAAGAAATTTCAATTTCCTATCACAGGCTGGGGCATGGATTTGCAGAGTGAACATGAACGTTATTTAGTGGAAAAACACTTTAAGAAACCAGTTATACTCAGCAATTATCCGAAAGAGATCAAAGCATTCTACATGCGGCAGAACGATGATGGAAAAACCGTAGCAGCAATGGATATACTGGCGCCGGGTATTGGCGAGATCGTTGGAGGTTCTCAACGGGAAGAACGATTGGATAAATTGGAACAGCGAATGAAAGAAATGCATGTTCCTGCAAAAGAATTATGGTGGTATCTCGATACAAGAAAGTTTGGTACGGTGCCGCATTCCGGGTTTGGTTTGGGCTTTGAAAGAATGGTCCAATTTGTTACGGGAATGACCAACATCCGTGATGTCATTGCTTTCCCCCGCACTCCGGGAAATGCAGAGTTTTAAGCTTAGAGAAAAATTGGAGATTTTAAATATCTCTTTATCTATTAGCTTATTCATGTACGGACATCACCGGGATGTGCGATTCAAAAACAAGTTGTTTAGTAGAACTTGGTTTGAAAATTCCTTCCAGTAGTTTGTGTTTTTTAGGAATAGCAATGATGAGATCTAAATTATTTTTTTCTGCAAACTGGTTAATGCCGGCTTCGACATCTTTTTGCTCGATAAAATGATAAGAAGGATTTACATCTTCCAGCATAGTGTGTAACATCAATGACTGTTCCGGCGTTTCCGGTTTGAAATGACGGTTTTCAAAATCTACGTTCAGCACATGCAATTCGGCATTGAATTCCTTTATAAAATCTTTTATTAAATGAATCGGCGTCGTTTCCACTACTTTTTTGAAATCACACGCAAAGCCAATCTTCCTGATCCCTTGTCCAAATTCTTTTCCGGGCGGCACACAGATCACCGGCCAGGTAAGATGGCGGATCGCGGTTAATGTTACGCTGCCAAACATGGCCCGTTCAATTCCGGATGCACCTTTTGTTCCCATGACTACCGCTATTGGCTTGATCTTATTGCAAAGGTCTTCCATTTCATCTACTACATCGCCTAACCGGGCTTCAGTATAAACTTTAAGTTTTCCGGAGGTAATATGTTCTACGGAAGCTTTCAGGCTGGTTAGCCTTTCTTCCGCTTCTTTTTTTAATTCATCAACAGATACCACAACGACCGGAACATCTGTCATGCTTACCGGAATTTGGTAAACGTGCAGCAATATGATGTTGGCGTTAATAGCTTGCGCCATATCTACTCCATAATTCATTGCATTGGTAGCAATGGGAGAAAAGTCGGTTGGGATAATAATTGTTTTCATACAAAATATATTAAAGTAAAAGTAGGAAGAACTGCGAAATCGTCAGGATGACTAAGGTCAGCTTCCTTGATGATTTTATTATGAATGGGAATACCTCTATTTATTTTGAAAGGAATGAATTCTCTGCAGAACATTTTTCCGCACATTCAGATAAAACAGGTTGATATCTCCCGGATGATAATTTTTGCTGAAGTATAAAAAGCTCCATGGAAATTTCGGCCGTCTTACCCATAAAACGCCTTTACTTATCTCTGCATCCGTGGTGTATTTATAAATTTTATTGAATTTATACAAAACACTTCCTGTATTGAGTGAACGTGGAGCATAGTTTGAATCGGTGCTCCATGTTAATGGATTGGTCACATAAGAATCTCCGTTTTCATTTTTTAGATAGGAAGGGATGTAATTTTTTCTGAACGTTCTCCAGCTGCAAATACAACCCGTTTGCAATGAATCGGAACACATTTTTAGTGAGGAAAAATATTCTTTCGGCACCGGCCAGCCCAGGACATACGCAACCACCAACTGATCTCGCAATGTCTTATTTTCAAAAAATTCTTTAAGCAATCTTTCGGCCAGCAATGCTCCCTGGCTGTGTCCTGCGATGATGATAGGTCTTCCGTGATTCCAGTTTTTCAGGTAATATTCAAATGCTGTTTTTACATCGCTATATGCGAGATCAAGAGTTTTGCTTGCTTTCTCTTTATCCTTTGTAAAAAAAGCGCTGATGTGTGCCTGTCGGTATCTTGGAGCAAATACCCTGCATTGATCATTAAACACACTGGCCTGGTACAAAATGGTTGAGT
The DNA here is from genome assembly GCA_035545755.1 of Chitinophagaceae bacterium. GTDB lineage: Bacteria > Bacteroidota > Bacteroidia > Chitinophagales > Chitinophagaceae > UTBCD1. The sequence continues at coordinate 28,426 of DASZXQ010000173.1, forward strand.
AATCCGTCTTAGCATTTATGTAAGCATCGTCAATATCAGCGTTCATCTGTTTCGGTGTTCTTTTTCTCTTCTTTGTATAAGTGGTGGGATGAACAAAAAATACATCTACTAATGAATCTTTTCTCTCAGCACTTAACGGTCGTGGAATACTGTCTGAAGGATCGTGTTTCCAGGGATGAGCTGCCCAATAATTCAAATTGCTGTAATCGGGTTTCCCATCTGCACTTTTAAAGTTGAATTGACTTTTGAAAACATCATATTTATTTGAACAGGAAAAAAAGAAAATCAGAATAAGCGGATAGAAGATTTTTGAACGATGCATAAAAGTAAAAATCGCAAAAACGGTGATTGGAAAGGCCAGTTCTGAGCATAATTTTCCCCTAAACATAGAAATCCAATTTTCAGGCAAAAAATTTTTACTTGCTATCCAAGGCTTAAATTAATTGATTAACATTTGTTTACACACGTAAAAAGCAAAAAGGGCAAAGAATATTTTAAAAAATATGGTACTATGTTTTGTAAAGTACCAAATATCACCCTATCTTCGTGTAACAATAGTAAAAAGAGAGCCATGAATATTGAGAATACACAAAGCCAAATGAAAAAAGGGATACTGGAATTCTGCATCCTTTCCATTATCCGCAGAGGCGAAGCTTATCCTAGTGATATAGTAGAAGAAATGAAAGCTGCCAACCTGAATATCCTGGAAGGAACGCTTTATCCGCTTCTGACCCGATTGAAAAATGCTGAAATGCTTACCTACCGATGGGTAGAAAGTAATTCAGGTCCCCCGAGAAAATATTTTTCACTTACAGAAAAAGGCGAGAAGTTTTATAAAGAACTGGAGCAAACCTGGACAGAATTAGCGAACGGGGTAAATGCTCTCACAACTAAAAAATCAGAAAACACAAACAACCAATAACAACACAACTTCAACCAATAAAAGTTTTATAATGAAAAAGATCATAAATATAAACCTGAGCGGCCGGGTGATACCGATAGAAGACTCTGCGTATGAAAAACTACAGGCCTATATTGAAAGCTTGCGTCGCCATTTTGCTAATGAAGAGGGCCGTGATGAGATCATCAACGATATTGAAAGTCGCATTGCGGAACTGATGAATGAAAAAGTTCGAAAAGGCGCTGATCGTATCACCGATGCTGATGTGGATGAAATTGCCGCTTCTATGGGAAGGCCGGAAGATTTTGAAACGGAAGAAACTTCAACAACTCAGGACTCAAGATCGCAACAGCAACAACAAACTTCCTATACTGATTATTCAGAAAAAAAAGAGCGTAAGCGCCTTTATCGTGATTCAAGTGACCGGATCATTGGCGGTGTTTGTTCCGGTATTGGCAGCTATCTGAATGTAGATCCAGCTATTGTCCGCATTTTGTTTGCGATCGTAAGTTTTGGCGGTTTCGGTTTAGGATTTCTTATTTACATTTTATTGTGGATCGTGTTGCCTTCGAGAGATTTTGAAGGATACTCCGGGAAAAGATTATACCGAAATCCGGACGATAAAGTTATCGGAGGCGTTGCTGGTGGATTAGCTGCATATTTTAATATGCGAGCTTCTACGCTTCGTTTGATCTTTGCAGCGCCAATAATCTTAAATATTTTTTTCAGTATCATTAATCATTTTAGCTGGCGATATGATTTTCACATATTCCCCAATATCTTTTTCGGTTCATTGAGCGGAACATTTTTACTGGCATATATCATTTTATGGATCGTATTGCCTGAGGCAAGAAGTCAATATGAAAAAATGGAAATGCGGGGAGAAAAAGTGGATGTGAATACTATTCGCCAGAATGTAAAAGAAGGTATTCAGCAAACAAAAGACCGTCTGAAAGATTGGAGTAATGAAGTAAAAGAATCAGCGCAAAACCTTAGCGGAAAAGCAAGAGATTTTGCTAACACAAAAGGAAAATCATTTGCTTCGGAAGCCGGGGAAGTAGCCCGGAAAACGGGTCATGGCATAGGCCACGCAATCGGAGTGCTGTTCAAAGTTTTCTTTTTATTCGTTGCGGGTTCCATTGCATTCGGATTGTTCGTCGCATTCATTGTTTTGATCTTTGGCGGCATTGCCTGGTGGCCGGTAAATAATTTTTTGTGGACCAGTAAATGGCAACAATTATATGCATGGGGGACGTTGATATTCTTTTTCGGAGTTCCATTAATCGCATTCATCACCTGGATCATTCGCCGCATACTCCGGGTTCGTTCACGCAGCGGCTATCTTGGATGGACTTTCGGTGGTTTGTGGGTGATTGGCTGGGTTGCTGCAACATTATTCGCTGCCAGCATTTCAAAAGATCTTCGTGAATATGAACATAATGACGTACCCGTTTCAATTACACAGCCGCTTCATGGAAGAATGATCGTGAAAGTGTCTGAACCGGCATTGGAATACACAGGAAATTTTGCATGGATCAACGACGAATCTACAGGTTGGGATCTTTCAGAGGATACATTGAAACTTTCTGCTATAAGGTTTGATGTAGAACTCAGCGATGATTCCGATTATCATGTTGTTGTTAAAAAATACAGTGCCGGAACCACGAGAACAGAAGCAAGGTATCGGGCTGATAAAATACAGTATAATGTTTCTTATATGGACAGCATACTGGACCTCGGAAGTGGTTATGCTATTGACAAGAACAGTAAATTCAGGGGACAAAAAATTGAAGTGGAAATACAAGTACCTGCCAATAAAAAAATCCGTTTTGATGAATCAGTTCAGGACAAGCTTAATCCAATTAATATTCGGGTAAGGAGATATCATGGAAGGAGAAACGGAACAGACATAATGATCAATGAAAATGGATATTTCCCCTGGGACGTTAACACTGATTATATAATGGGAAAAGACGGTCAACTGCACAATCCGGACGGAAGTAGCGTTGATCGCAATAATAGCTATCGTTATAAGCAAACCGACAGCTCAGACCTGGACAAAAGCATTCAGCAGAAAGAAAAAGAATTGAATGACCTGAAAGAAAAAAAGAAAAAACAGGAAGAGAAAAAACAAGGAACGTCGACCGGCTATGTACCGCAAAATTGGGATAATAATCGTACCAGAGCAGCTATAATTGCACCATCCCCCATTTTTTTGCTGGTAAATACATTCAATTAAGCGAGGTTGAAGTTGCATATCCGCACTGAGCGGATACGGAAAGGCTCTTTCAAAAGAGCCTTTCCGCTTTTAGGTAACTTCGCATTTATGAAAGATAATTTTTCCAGGCAGTCGGAGCTCTATGCAAAATATCGTCCCGCCTATCCAAAGGAATTATTTGATTTTATTCTAACTCATGAAAGCGCCAAAGATGCTGCATGGGATTGTGGTACGGGCAACGGGCAAACGGCAAAAGAACTCGCCAAATATTTTAAGAAGGTTTTTGCTACCGATATCAGCGAAAAACAAATTCAGAAAGGATACCAGGACGAAAATATCATTTACTCTGTTCAATCAGCAGAGCAAACAAATTTTGAAAACAATTCATTTGATCTTGTCACGGTATCGCAAGCGTTGCATTGGTTTTCATTCAACGAGTTTTATGCAGAAGTAAAAAGAGTAACAAAGCCCGGCGGATGGATAGCTGTATGGACATATACTTTGCCATCCGTTTCACCCGAAATAGATGACTTTGTTCAGGTGAAATTGTATAAGGAAATTCTCGGCAGCTATTGGGATTATGAACGGAGACTGGTGGATGAAAAATATGCAACAATTCCTTTTCCATTTGACGAAATAACATGTCCTGTTTTTACAATGCAATTCGAATGGACATTGGATGAACTGATCGGATATACCAACACCTGGTCTGCTCTTCAAAAATTTGTTGCAGCTAATTCTTTTAATCCAACTGATGCACTAAAAGAGCAAATAGAACCATATTGGGAAAAAGAAAAAATGACAATCAGCTTTCCCATTTTTCTCCGTATGGGCCAAATTGCGAAATGATCTGATAGCTATTGGATTTATTCTACATTTGCAGCAATTTTAAAATCAATAAATGAAGAATACTCCTTTTACTTCCAAACATATTGCACTCGGTGCAAAAATGGCTGAGTTTGCAGGATACAATATGCCGATCAGTTACACCGGCATCAATGATGAACATGCCGCGGTTCGCAAAAATGCAGGCATCTTCGATGTGAGTCATATGGGAGAATTTATTTTAAAAGGAGAACATGCATTGGACCTTATTCAACGGGTAACCACCAATGATGCTTCCAAACTTACAGCAGGAAAAGCCCAATACAGTTGCCTGACCAACGACGATGGCGGAATTGTTGACGACCTCTTAGTGTATTGCATTGAAGAGAATAACCTGCCTGCCGGCAAGGCAGGAGTGTACATGCTGGTGGTGAATGCTGCGAACATTGAAAAAGACTGGAACTGGATATCGAAGCATAATAGTAAGAATGCAGAAATGCATAACATTTCTGATAAAACCTGTTTGCTGGCAATCCAGGGGCCCAATGCCACAAAGATGTTGCAGCCGTTGACCGAAATAGATATTTTAAATTTGAAGTATTACACGTTTGCAAAAGGAAAATTTGCGGGCGTTGATAATGTACTCATCAGTGCCACAGGATATACAGGAGCCGGCGGCGTGGAAATTTATTTTGAAAATAAAGATGGTGCAGCAGATAAAATATGGAACGCCATTTTTGAGGCCGGCGCACCACAGGGATTAAAACCTGTTGGCCTGGGAGCAAGAGATACACTACGTTTGGAAATGGGATTTTGTTTATACGGAAATGATATTGATGATTCCACTTCGCCATTGGAAGCGGGCCTGGGTTGGATCACTAAATTCACTAAAGATTTTTCTGCGAGATCAATTCTCGAAAAGCAAAAATCTGAAGGAGTCAAACGAAAACTCGTCGGGTTTGAAATGATCGACAAAGGGATTCCCCGTCATGGATATGAGATCAAAGATATTTCCGGCACAAGAATTGGCGTTGTGACTTCCGGCACTCAATCTCCCAGTTTGAACAAAGCAATTGGAATGGGGTATGTTGACGTAAAATATTCGGCGCTTGATTCGGAGATTTTCATTGCCGTAAGAGATAAATTGCTAAAAGCAAAAGTGGTAAAGATCCCATTTAGTTAAAATAAGAATTCAAAAATAAAAATTGAAAGCTTCTTTGGATTGTGATTTGCTTTTTTTAGTTTTTAATTTTGAATACATCATGCCCACAATTCATCTCACTACATTTATTGCTGCACCTGTGCAGGTGGTGTTTGACCTAAGCCGCAATATTGAATTACACAAACGATCCATGGTTTCCTACAACGAAGAAGCGGTGGCAGGTACCCGTTTCGGACTGATAGAAAAAGGCGAAACAGTTACATGGAAGGCAAAACATTTTTTTAAAAACAGGTTGCTGAGAGTGAAGATCACTGATCTTCAAAAACCAGAACGTTTTATTGATGAGCAACTGCAGGGTGATTTTAAAATGATGAAACATGAGCATTATTTCAAACCTTGCGATAATGGCACCATCATGATCGATCTGTTTCACTATGATATTCCGTATGGATTTTTCGGGAAACTATTTGACCGCATATATCTTTTCCGTTACATTAATCACCTGCTCCAGCTTCGAAACAAAACCATTAAAGAATATGCCGAAAGTGATAAGTGGAAAAGGTTACTGATAAAATAATCTCCTGTACCGTTCAATTTATTCCATTATTTTTGTTTCAATCTCTGCATGGACAACAAGCCAACACTTTTTACTTCTTTATCCCCGGCGCTATTGCATTTGTATGATCTGAGCAACAGTATTGTTGTGATCATAGATATTTTGAGAGCAACTTCAACTATCGCTACTGCTTTATATAATGGCGCAAGGTCTGTAATTCCGGTGGACAGCGTCAGCCGATGTATTGAACTGGGAAAACAGATCGATGGTATTACCGCAGGTGAAAGAGACGGAAAAATCGCAGAAGGTTTACAACACGGTAATTCACCCTTTGAATACACACGGGACTTTATCGAAGGAAAAACATTGGTGCTTACCACAACCAATGGGACACGATTATTGCAAATGGCGTTGGATCGTGGCGCAAAAGAAATTATTACCGGCGCTTTCACCAACCTTTCTGTTATCTGCGATCATTTAATGATCATGAAACAAAATGTTATCCTGGCATGTGCCGCCTGGAAAGACAGGGTGAATATGGAAGATTCATTATTTGCAGGAGCTGTTATTAGTGAAATAGGACATTATTTTTCGATTAATTGCGATTCTTCTCATATTGCTGCATCGATCTATGCAAAAGCGAAGAATGATCTCTTTGGTTTTATGAAAAAGAATGACGCCTCACATTATCACCGGCTGATGGGATTTGGTCTGGAAAAGGATATTCGCTATTGCCTTACTCCTGATCTTGCGAATGTGTTACCTCAATATGATAATGGAAAATTGATCGTAAAATGAAGATGACAGAATGGAACAAAAAATCTTCTAAGGTACTTCATTTCTGCCTCATTTTCGCTGTATAAAAATATTTTTTATTTTTTCCCATTTGCAAGGAAATCAGCCACACATCCTTTTACATTTGCAGATTGCTCTGTTTTGAATTTTAGGTTTACGATTTACGATTTCAGGTTTATGAAATCGCATATCAACAATCTAAAATCTGAAATCTAAAATCTGAAATTACATTGGCTTTACCGCACCTTATCAAGTATGTGTATACCCATGGAACTGATGAAGTGATCCGCCGGGGAAAAAAAATCCATGCTATCGGTTTTGTAGAACTGATAGAGTACGACGACCTCTTTGGTTCTGCTGTACTTCGGGTGAAAGATGACATCTACTCCACTTTTTACAAAGTTTACATTCAGAAGATCAAGGACCCGAAATCTGTTTCGCTTCGATGTGGCTGTCCGTACAATCTCGGCGATATATGTCGCCACGAAGCAGCAGCATTATTTCATTTACAGGAATTGATCGATAAAGGACAACTGCGCACGGAAGAAGTGTATTATGATCAGCGGCATACAGTGGCAAAAATGAAATCGATCGACCTGAAATCATTGCGAATGCTTTCTTCTCCTGAAGTGTTCTCTGAAGCGGAAAAATTTTTGCGAACGCAAAAAGCCAAGATTGAATTTGCAGAGAATGAAACAGTGAAAGCCACTGTTCCCATTGACGGGAAACAATACAAGGTGATCATTAGCAAAAACGAAGAGAGAAATTTTGATACCAGTTGCGATTACGAAGACAAAGAGCATCCGCTTTGCTTACCGAAAGTGATTGTGTTTCTGCAATTATTGAATGCATATGGCGCCGGTTATTTCGACAGCATTCGCAACTGGGATAAAGAAAAAAATAAACTACTGGAAGCATACGGATACTCATTGAATGACGACCTGAAAGGAAAATTTGAATTTGCTTATAAAGAAGGAAAACCTTTCCTGCGGGTATTGGACAGCAGCATCAAAAGGGTAGTTGCTGTGCCGCAACCCATACGGCCGGTTGTTGTAGCGCAACAACCTGAAGTGGCAGAACCGGAAGTTCAGGAGGAAAAAACTGAAGCATCAGAGCGGATAGGAATTGTTTTCAATTTTAATAAAAAAAGTTATCCATATTTCAGCATTGATGCAATCAGCGGAGAAACCAATGAAAAAGGTGATGGATTTGCCGGCAATGTAGAAAAACTGGACTTGAGCCGGTATGTGAGTACAGATCATTTATGCGAAGAAGATAAACAGATACTTGGTACGCTTCGCAAATTGCAGGAAGGAGAAATCAACAAATACATCAGCCGTAATTCGCCTTTTTCCGGTATTTGGGAAAACATCATTCACCAGGAAACAGATGATTTGCCGGATGAAACCAAAGAACTGATGGCGGAATATCTTTTACCCAAGCTGAAAAAATTATTTGTTGAAGCTTCTCAAAATCCGCTTGTTTTTTTATTGCCGGGAAAAAAATCTTTCAAGACAAATAATCTGGAACCGCTCCAGGTAATGATGGATGAAGCAACACCCCATTTTATTGTAAGAAGCCCGATGGCTAACGGGGCAGCATATAATATTCAATGTCGGGTAAGAACGGCCGGAATGGAATATGATCTCGGAAGCAATGAAAGCGCTGGTCCATTATTTTTCCTGTACAATCAGCAGATCCATTTATGGAAAAACAACGACGTTATTCATCTGGTAGAAAGATTTTTGCCGGACGGAACAATGGCCGTTCCTTCTGAAGAATGGAATAAAACATTATATCAATTCATTGTGCCGCTGGCAAAGGAATATAAAGTGGACTTTGACCGGTCATTGATCCGTGAGGTAAAAGATGGCGATCCGGAAGTGAAATTATTTTTGGCGGAGAAAGGGGATTATCTCGTTTTTCAGCCATCATTTACTTATAAAGGGTATGAAACGAAAGCGAGGGATAGAGATGAGATCGTGGTGCCTACGGAAGATAAAGTAACGATTGTTCACCGGAACCGTGAAAAGGAAAATGCATTTGTTCAAAAATTGCAGGCCCTTCATTCTAATTTTATTTACAACGAAGACACAGCGTCGCTGGCATTGCGTGGTACAGATGTATTGAAGAACAACTGGTTCTTTTTGTTTGTGGATGCCATGAAGGAAATGAAAACGCCGGTGTTTGGATTTGAAGCGTTGAAGAATTTCCGTTTTAACACGGCAAAACCCCAGACAAGGATTTTTATCAGCAGCAACACAGATTGGTTCGATGCGAAAGTGGATATTATTTTCGGCGATCAGAAAGTAACGGTAGCCGAAGTAAAAAAAGCGCTGGCGAATAAACAACAGTTTGTGCAGTTGAATGACGGCACATTGGGAATTCTGCCGGAAGAGTGGATCAAAAAATATTCTTTATTATTCAGAGTAGGCGAGGGAAAAACAAATTCGTTGAAATTATCCCGCTATCATCTCAGCGTAGTGGATGAGTTGTACGAAACCCGCGATGAAAATGAACTGACCGTACAGCTGGAAGAAAAATATAATCGTCTTCGTGAGTTCAATAAGATCAATGAGATCCAACCACCGGAACATCTCAAGCCGATATTACGTCCTTACCAGGTTGCCGGCTATCAATGGCTGAATTATCTGAGTGAAATCGGCTGGGGGGGAATTTTGGCAGATGATATGGGTTTGGGAAAAACAGTTCAGGCATTATCTTTTTTGGAACAATACAAAAATCAAAACAACGGACTAAGAGCTTTGGTGATTTGTCCCACAACACTTATTTATAACTGGGAAAACGAAATTCGAAAATTCACCCCAGCGTTAACGTATCGTATACATCATGGTGGGGCAAGAATAAGAACCAAAGAAGAATTTCTTGGATACGATATAACTATTACAACATATGGTACTCTACGCAGCGATATCAAACTCATGATGGGTGTGGAGTTTGATTATTTGATATTAGACGAATCGCAGGCAATAAAAAACCCATCGAGCAAAGTGACCAAGGCCGCCAGCTTGCTGAATTCAAAACACCGGCTTTGCATGAGCGGTACGCCGCTGCAGAATAATACATTTGACATTTTTGCCCAAATGAATTTTCTGAATCCCGGCATGTTGGGAACCATGGAATTTTTCCGCCAGGAGTTTGCCATGCCGATTGATAAATTTGGGGAAGAAGATCGGAAGGAACATTTGAAAAAGATTTTATACCCGTTCATTTTACGTCGCACCAAAGAACAGGTGGCGAGAGATCTTCCCGAAAAACAGGAAATGATCCTTTTTTGCGAAATGGAAGATGAACAGCGAAAGATTTATGATGCCTATCGGAATGATTTTCGGGATAAGATAATGGGAACGATCCAGGAACAGGGGATTCAGCGTTCCCAACTCACCATTTTGCAGGGATTGATGAAGCTGCGCCAGATCTGCGATTCACCGGCAATCCTAAATGAACAGGAAAAATTTGAAAATCATTCTATAAAACTGGAAGAGCTGGCAAGAGAGATCACCGAAAATATCAGCAATCACAAAGCGCTGATATTTTCTCAGTTTCTGGGCATGTTATCTCTCATCAAAGAAAAATTGAATGAACTGGGCGTGAAGTATGAATACTTTGATGGCAGTACTTCGGCGCCGGACAGAGAAACGGCTATCCAGAGTTTTCAGAATGATGAAAGCGTCCGGGTGTTTTTAATTTCATTGAAAGCCGGCGGAGTAGGTTTGAATCTGACGGCAGCCGATTATGTGTACATCGTTGATCCCTGGTGGAATCCGGCAGTGGAGCAACAAGCGATCGATCGGACACATCGCATCGGTCAGACGAAAAATATTTTTGCATACCGCATGATCTGCAAAGACACAATCGAAGATAAGATCCTGAAACTACAGGAAAAGAAAAGGGCTCTCGCCAAAGATCTCATTGCCGACGATACTTCCTTTGTAAAATCCCTTACTAAAGAAGATGTAGAATATTTATTCAGCTAATATGTATGGCAATATCTTGCTTTATGATATAAGCCCCCGCAATTTTTCTCTAAGCCCATACGTCTAACTTTTTTACCAGAGCACCTTTTTATGAAGTGGGTATTCATTATATAATGGGCCCCGTTTACTTCATCCCCAACCATTCGATTCCGGGTTATGTCCGCACCGGCAATTCTAAAAAAGGATAAATGCACTTAAGCGAATGAGAAAATCTTTTCTATTAGGGATGCTGCTTTTGCTTTTTACACAACTTTCATTTTCGCAAAGCAAGATCAAGGGATCTGTTACGGGGAAGATAGCAGATACCCTGGAAAAACAAGATTTAAGCCAGGCTACTGTTTCAGTAACACCACTTAGCGACAGCGCCGATGTTCAGTTTGTGGTAACGAATAAGCAAGGCGTTTTTTTAATAAGAAATCTCAAATCAGACAAATACCGGTTACTTATTTCTTACGAGGGCTACGAGCCGATCCTTAAAATGTTTACTATTACCCCAGATCAATTGACTGTTGACCTGGGCACTCTATATATTCAAAAAGCATTCAACTTATTGCCGGGTGTTACTGTGCAACAACCGCCGATGTCTATAAAAAAAGATACGATAGAATATAATGCATCAATGTTTGCTGTCAAACCTAACGCCGTAGCAGAGGATCTTTTAAAAAAGTTTCCGGGCATACAGGTAGATGCGAGTGGTAAAATCACCGCCCAGGGAGAAACGGTACAAAGGGTTTTGGTAAATGGAAAAAGATTTTTTAATGATGATCCCAAGTTAGCCACCCGGAATTTGCCTACGGATATTATTGAAAAAATACAGGTATTCGATGACCTGGATGATCAAAGTAAGTTTTCCGGTTTTGATGATGGGAACCGGGTGAAAACGATTAACATTACTACAAAGAAAGATAAACGCCAGGGTTATTTTGGAAGGGCAGTGGCCGGTGTAGGTACGGGGGGAGATTATGATGAAAGTCTTAATATGCATCGGTTTGATAACGATCAGCAAATTTCTGTACTGGGGCAGGGCAATGATGTCAATAAACAAAATTTCAGCATACAGGATATTTTAGGAAACTCAGGGAGTAGGCGTGGAGGAGGCGGGCCCGCTGCAGCTACTAATCAAAGTAGTCCCGGTATTACTTCTGTTTGGGCCGGAGGCATCAATTACAGGGATTCATGGAATCAAAAAACAGATCTCACAGGAAGTTATTTTTTCAACTCTCAGCATGTGTCTTCAGATGGATCAAGCATAGCGGTAAAAACTAATTTTAATTCAAGCGATACATTAAATACTACAAACCGGGATCAATCTGCCATTCAAAGAACCGTCAACCAGCGTATCAATTTAAACCTTGAACAAAAAATAGACAGTAATAATTCTTTTGTATTCCGACCTAACCTCACTTTCCAAACCACAAGGCCTAATAGTATATCTTCTTCTTCAACTGTAGATCAGAATGGGCAACCTGTAAATAATCTTTCAGGATATTCTTCAAGTGTTAACAGCGGTTTTAATATAAACGGATCGAATCTTACTTTCAGGCACAAATTCAAAAAACAATTCAGGACTTTTTCTGTTGACCTTAACGGAACTGCAAATGTCAATAATGGGGATGGGTATAATTATTCACAAAACAATTATTATAAATTGTTTCCTGGAACATCGGATTCGGTGGAAACAATCAATCAACATTATTTCGACTCTCTTCACTCCTATACTATCAGCCCTACATTTTCATATACCGAGCCGGTTGGGAAAAACAAGATCATTGAATTGAACTACAATTATACATATAGCAAAAGCAATACAGTTAACAGCACGTATGACTTTGTGGATTCCTTAGGTGGATTCTTTTCTTTTGACAGTTTATTCAGCAATTCGTACAAGTTTACTTCCACTTCAAACAGGATCACTTTGAATTACCGCGTTCAAAACCCGAAATTTAATTTCAGTATAGGATCGGGAATTCAATTTTTGGATTTTAATAGTCAAAACACCACAAAAGATATCACGGTATCTCATAATTATATAAACTTTACTCCCACAGTTAATTTCAGATATTCTTTTTCAAAGACACAACGTCTTCAGATATTTTATTCAGGAAGAACAGGTACGCCTTCAGCTTCACAATTACAACCTCTTACTACAACTTCTGATAATGTTAATTTTTTAGTAGGAAATCCGGGTTTAAAGCCTCAGTTCACCCATAATATTCGAATGCTATACTCTTCTTTTAATATGAGCACTCAAAGGGTTTTGTTTGCAACCATTAATGCCAGCACCATTGTTAACGATATTCAAAGCGCTACTATTCCCAACGGAAAAGGAGGCCAGACAAGCACCTATGTAAACCTGAATGGAACGTATAATTTATCGGGCTATTTTAATTACGGCTTTGCATTAAAAAAACCCAAATCAAATCTCAATTTTATTTCGAATATTAATTATTCACAAAGTCAAAATCTTGCTGATACATCAAGGATAAGCAGTAAGGTTGTGTATCAGCATGATTATACAAGAAATACCGGTTTATCGGAAACGATCTCATGGACAACCAACATCAGGAAAAATTTCGACATGAATTTCAGTTCCTCTTCCACATATAACATTGCCAGAAATACGTTGAACTCAAACCAAAGCCTTAATTATTTTTCACAAAAATTCAGCGCAGAGATAACAGCATACACCAATAAAGGCTGGCTCATCGCTACTACCTTTGATTATACATATAGCAATAACCATACACCCGGGTACAATGCAAGCGTACCTTTATTGAGCCCGAGCATTGCCAAATCTTTATTCAAGAAAAAGAACGGCGAGATACGCCTGACCACATTCGACTTGTTGAATTCAAATACCTATGTAAATAAAACTGTTTCTGCATCGGGATATACGGCCAGCAGAACCAATACGCTTTCACGGTACACGATGCTCACATTCACCTGGAACCTGAATAATTTTGCAGGCCCCCAACAAAGAAGAATGCCGGGAATGTTTAATAATTTTCGTGGCGGCGGCGGTATGCGGGGTGGCGGCGGAAGATTTGAGAGAAACTGAAATAATAAGTTTTTTAAAAACAAAAGTCCCGTTTTATGCGGGACTTTTTAATATCATAAATGGGCCAGTAAGAATAGTTTTACTTTCTTCCGGGAAAACCTCCTGCAGCATGCGATGAACCGGATATAAAAACCGCCAGCACCGATTTCAGTAAACGGAAAATGTTCAATGAAGGTTTGTAGTACTGGTGATAGATCTTTGCTTGTTCATGGGCATGTACGATATCTTTGTGTTTCATAATTACGGTAATTTTGTTTAAGTGTAACGGAAAAAGGAATAGAAAATTATATAATTCCCGCTTCATTTTTAATTTTTATCCCTTGTTTTAAAGTTAAAATCCCCGGTTTCATGAAAAAAAACGTAAAAACACTTGCTAGGATTGCGGTTTATAAGAGAATCCTGCCTGATCGCTATTGATTTTTTTTATGATAGAAGCAGAAAGGATCACTGAAAAAATTCGTTTCTTTATTAACCTTGATTAACATTAAACCAAACCAAATTAACCCGTAACAAAATGCTATCAGAATATTTTCGTAGCTGAAAATTATAGCTATGAGAAAAATTAATTTGCTGCTTTTTCTTTTTACAGGACTTTCTATCAGTTCCCTCGCCCAAAAAAACGGGATCATAAAAGGAGTCGCTTTTGATACGCTGGCAAAACAACCCGTCGCCGCCGCTACTATTACCGTGATGCAGAAAAAAGATTCTTCCTTAATAACTTTTACACTTACAGATAATAAAGGATATTTTGAATTAAAGGGGATTCCCAACGGAGAATACCGCCTGCTGATAACGCATGTTAATTATCGCAATACTAATAAATATTTTACCGTCGATGATAACAACAAGAACATTGATCTCGGTAATATCATCATGAACGATAAGAATAAAGTATTAGATGAAGTAGTGGTGAAGAATGAAGCTCCTCCGGTAACTATGATCAACGATACGATTCAGTATAATGCGAATTCTTTTAAAACAGCTCCTAATGCCAACGTCGAACAACTGCTGAAAAAACTTCCGGGGGTGACTGTGGATAAAGACGGAACAGTGAAAGCACAGGGAGAAAAAGTGCAGAAAGTCTTGGTGGACGGAAAAGAATTTTTCGGCAATGATCCGAAAATCGCCACTAAAAATTTACCGGCTGATGCAGTGGATAAAGTGCAGGTGTATGATAAGCAAAGCGATCAGGCACAACTCACAGGTTTTGATGATGGTAATTATGAAAAAACGATCAACCTGAAACTGAAAGAAGATAAAAAGAAAGGCGCTTTCGGAAAGGTCACTGCAGGAGGAGGCACAGATGGTCGGTATGAAGGAAAGCTCAATGTAAATTCTTTTAAAGGTGCCCGGCAAATGTCGGTGATCGGCATGGGCAATAATGATAATGGCGAAGGCTTCAGCTTTATGGATATTTTGAATTTCACCGGGGCCCTGAACCAACTAAAAAATGGCGGTAATGGCGGGAATATTAATATCGACATAAGCGATCCATCTTCGCTGGGCCTATCTGGCAGCAATGGTAATACGGGAATAAAAACAGTTTGGGGCGGTGGGATCAATTATAATAATATAGTTGGTAAAAAAATTGACCTGCAGAGCAACTACTTCTATAATCATTATGACCCAACCACTCGGAGTTATATTCAGCGTCAATACCCGGATGGTTCCTTGTATGATCAGAACTCATATTCCAATAATCAGAACGATGGCCATCGCTTTAACATGAATGTGCTCTACCAGATCGATTCAACCACATCATTGCGAATTACTCCATCCTTGAGTTACCAGGCGACAAACAATCAATCGCAGGGCGATTATCATACATTTTCACAAAACAACCTGCTGATCAATGAAGGTTCAAGCGATGCAACATCGAAAACAACAGGATATAATTTCCAGAATAGTATGATCTTCCGGAAAAAATTAAATAAAAGAGGAAGGACTTTTTCATTATCACTTCAGACGAGCCTAAATAACAGTAATGGCGACGGGAGTAATTCTTCTCTGACCAACTTTTATAATACTGATGGGTCGCTTAATCATGGAGATACTCTTAATCAACGATATACTACCAAAGGGGACTTGCAGGGGTATAACGCCAAAGCTATTTATACCGAACCTTTGTTCAGAAGATCATTAATGGAATTCAGTGTTGGAAGAAGCAATACAAAGAACACTTCGGACAAAACCACGATGGATTACAATGACCTGAATGGAAAATATGACAAGCTGAATCAATCACTCACCAACAATTATGATAATACCTACGGATATACAACAGCCGGTTTTCGTGTTCGTACACAGAAAAGCAGGTACAACTACATGCTTGGCGCTACCTGGCAAAAAGCAGAGTTGGAAGGGAAGATCGTCAGCGGAGTAAAAGATTCATTGATCGGCAAAACATTTTACAATATCTTACCCAACGCCAGATTCCAGTATAATTTTACGAAATTCAAATTCCTTGCAATTAATTATTCAACAGCCACGAATCAACCCAGCATGTCGCAGCTGCAGCCGGTGCCGGATGTAAGCGATCCGCTGAATATAAAAGAAGGCAACCCCGATCTGAAACAGGAGTTCACCCACTCCATACAGGGTAATTTGAATATAGTGAGTCCTTACAAAGCCAAAAACATTTTCCTGTTTTTTGTTTTGCAACACACGCAAAACAAGATCGTAAATTATGATTCGTTGGATCAGTTTGGGGTACATTATACGAAACCGGTAAATGTAAACGGCGTGAACAACCTGAGCGGAAATTTTAACTGGGGCATGCCGGCTCGTTTCCTGAAAGGAAATTTCAGTATAGGAGGTGATGTGAGTTATTACATGGGTAAACAATACGTGAACACAAGCGGCGTTCGTAGCGGAGGCGGATCAACAGGAGCGTCCATATTATCAGGGGCCAATACATTTTCCCTGGGGCCGAACATGCGATTAGATATGAACCCGAACGATAATTTAAACATCGCTTTATCAGCGAATGTCAATTATAATCGTTCCAAATATTCAAAAGCGGCCACGCTTAACACCAATTATTTCAGTGAAGAATATGAAACAGATATTGACTGGCAATTGCCTAAACGGTTTTTCTTTTCCACTGATTTTACCTACACAGTCAATAATCAATTGTCAAATGGATTCAATAAAAACATTCCGCTCTGGAATGCAAGCATCAGTAAACAAATGTTGCACTACAATCGTGGCGAATTAAAACTCAGAGTATCTGATCTGCTCAATCAAAATACCGGGATCAGCCGTACGGTAAACCAGGGATATATTCAGGATTCACAAACTACCATACTGCGCCGGTTCTTTATGCTGACCTTTACGTACAGCTTAAGCAAGACAGGATTGAATGGTCCCGGCCCTGGTGGCCCGGGAGGCATGAGGGTGATCGTGAAATAAAGAATAATAGATTTAATTATAAGTGTTTCTTGGCCAAAACTTCACTGGAGCACCGGTATCATCTTTATATCTTTTTCGCAGAGCTTCCAATTGAGTTAAAAGATCCTGCAGTACCTTTTCATAACCGGGTTTTACTTCCATTCCTTCTTCTAAAAAAAGATTGTCCATTTCATTGGGGTCTTTTTGCAGGTCAAAAAGTTCCCATTCATTGATTGTATAATAGTATATCAGTTTATATCTCTCGGTACGGATCCCATAATTCGGCATTACCCAATGTGGCCCTGCAAATTCATAATAGTGATAATACATGGAGTGGCGCCAGTCTGCCGGTATGCTTCCGTTAAACAGGGGTACCAGGCTTTTGCCCTGCATATCATCTGGGATCTTTATATGCGCCATATCTAATATCGTCGGCGCATTGTCAATATTTACCACCCATGCATTGCTGACGCTTCCTGGTTTTATTACTCCGGGATAACGGATCATCCACGGTACCCGAAGCGCTTCTTCATACATGAAGCGTTTATCAAACCAGCCATGCTCTCCAAGAAAAAATCCATGATCCCCGGTAAACACTACTATGGTATTTTTTGATAAACCGGATTTATCCAGGTAATCCAACAGTCTTCCGATATTATCATCCTGCGCTTTTAAAGTACCGAGAAAATGTCTCATGAGTTGCTGGTAACTCCATTCTCTTCTTTGCCGGGGCGTAAGATCTTTTGGAGGATTAAAATCCATCATATCTTCTATGCGTTGGTGTGCTTCTCTTGCTGCTGCGGACCGGGTGTCATAATCATCCCAAAAAGTAGCAGGCTCCGGAAACTGTACACTATCATAGATATGTTCATATTTATGTGGCGGATCAAAAGGACGATGCGCATTGAAGAATTGTATGGCCATCAGGAAAGGGCCGCCTTTCATTTCTTCAATACCTTTTATCGCCAGGTCGGTCATATTATCGGTGATATAGCCGGGATATTTTTTTTCTACAATTTCTTTGCTTCCGAGACTCGGATTTTGAAAATAACCGGTGGAATCATAATAGGGCCCGCCGGCGCCATTTTTAAAAACGAAATAATCAAATCCGGCCGTTGCGGGATTGGAAGGACTTCCATCTGGATTTTCCAGGTGCCATTTTCCCACGATGCCGGTCTTATATCCGTTTTGCTGCAACAGTTTAGCGAATGTTTCCTGCGTAGCGTCAAAACTGCTTCGGGTCGCTCCGTTTGTAGTGCTTCCCGGGTTCGAGATCATTCCATTGATATGACTATATTTTCCGGTGAGTAAAGTGGCACGGCTCGGTGCACAAAGTGCATTAGTGCAAAAAGAATTCCGAAATAGCATTCCTTCTTTTGCGATCCGGTCTATATTGGGTGTTTGTATTAAAGTGCCACCATAACAACTTAAAACTTTTAAAGGAAGGCCTTCGGTAGTGATCCAGATGATATTGGGCTTGCTCAATTCATTTGAAGCGCTATTGATCTGGGTATATGATGCGGATATTTTGCGTGGCGGTTTTTGTACCCAGGCGGTTTGCAGCAAAAGAAAAGTAATTAGGGAACCAAAATATAAAATGCCCGGTCTTTTAATATTCTTTTTATCGAATGCTGTTTTGGTATTCATAACTGATTTTTCGGGTTATTGATTGTATGTTCAGCTTGGTACAAATGCCCGATGAAAATATATTGTTGAAGTTATATTCTTTTGCTGAGATTTATTCATTCAAACAGCATAGCAGAAAACCTAATTAGCTGCGGTATTATCAACCAGAATAGATGCTTGCAAGTATTTCATAGAGTTGTTTTAAAGCAAGTAAATATTTATTAAGAAGTATAGTCCAAGTATTTTCGAAGCCCTCGACTGGATATTTAAGCTTAAAATATTTGTACCCCACTAATACATCTTTAATGTTGTCACCATGAATAGGATAACCTTTTCTTATGTAACCAATGTGTTTTAAAATGTCTGTGATTTCATTGTTTTGTTTACCTATACTTGTAAGAAATTTGTCCAGAAGTGCAACGGGACCAATTGTAATATCTGTTTCAGCAAGTATTTTTCGTAAGATTGATGCATTGATATTTCTTGCAGTTTGCCCTAAAGATGCTATTCGATGAAAATAATCTTCTTCATTCTTTGCAGATTTGAAAAAATCCAAAAGATTACGTTCTTGGTCAAGTAAGAGAAGTTTTCGCCATGAGATGCAGAAAATAAAGCATTAATTATGTCTCTTGTCTCAATTAAAGAGGCTGCGAGTTTACTGTCCTTAATTTCTTGGAAAAGGGACTTGTTTTCTGGTTCAATAGTAAATTCTTCAAGTTCAGGAACGACCAAATCCTGTTTAAAATCCTCTTTTTCATCTCATTCAAAGGCATCTTCAGGTCAATCAAAGAGATCTTCAGGTCTTTCAGGAGCATCTTCAGGTGAATCAATGACAGCTGCGCCTGCCTCAATGACAAATTCAAGTGCTTCAAAGGCATCTTCAGGTCAATCAAAGAGGTCTTCAGGTCTTTCAAGAGCATCTTCAGGTGAATCAATGACAGCTTCATCTGCCTCAATGACGGATTCAGGCGCTTCAAAGAGCATCTCTGCTCTATCAATGAGTATCTGTTTTCTTTCATTCAGATTTTAAAGGAAAACAATGATAATCATCAACAAAAAACCTTCTGCCATGCAAAAGGTTTTTTATTCATGGCTAAAACAATAATTTAATGATCCGACCTCATGAAAAACCGGTTTCCTCCCTGGTTATTCTTTTGCATTTCCTCCATCATTTTATCTCTCTCTTTATTGAATTCTTCCGGAGTATAACGTTTTTTTCCTGAAGGTTCTTTGATAGATGCCACATCTGCTTTTTCAGAAATATCAAGGGCTTTATAAACCTGTCTTCCGTTATTAATATCCATCTCGAGTATCAAACCAGGCAACTGTCCCTGGTATTCTGCCGGCCCTGCCGAAACGGGAATGTCTGTAGTGAACCATGCAATGATATTTGAAGTATCAGCTACTTCTTTACGTTCCATATTGCCATTATCCATATTCATTGTCATCCTTTTTCCATAGCTAGTAGCAGTAGCTTTCTGGCAAAGATGATTCAATATAGTTTTTGTTTCGTCGCTTAGTTTCCATTGCATCCTGCGGATACTATCTTCTACAATAAATTTTTTATCGAACACTTCTCTCTGTTCTACCTTTTTGGCTGCATCAAAATTGCAATACATCACATCATCTGATCCTGCTACCACCATTCTGATCTGCATGCCGTTGCCGCCAAAACTGTTGTCATCGTCGTTATTATCCTGAGGAGCCATTTTCCAGAGAGATTGGTTATTGCCAAAAGTCAACTGGAATTTGTCTGTTCTTGATTTTGGGATCATTCGTTCCATTTCATCATTGGCTCCGGCAAAATGTATTTGCATTTGCGTAGTGCGTTCATAAGTTACAGTACCTTCTTTTTGCTGTGTCCAGGCAAAAGAGGACAGGAAAAGAGCGATTCCTGCATTCAATATTTTCTTCATAATGTTTCATTTTATATCTAAGCTAAATCAACAGCCCCGCAAGTTAAGTTAAGCCACCTTTCATTAAGGTTAATAAAGGTTAATTGAAAAGAAAAGGGCCGGAACAATAATTTAAATTTGAAGTTCGAACATAAATTATGAAACGGCTTCACTGGTTAGCGATATTGATGACGATCACGATTCTTGGCATTGCCGGCTTCCAGGCATTCTGGTTGAAGCAAACCTATGACCGGGAAAAAAAGAACCTTGCTTTTAAAACAGAAACATCATTTATTACCACGGTACATCGTTTGCAGGCAGTCAAGCTGAAGCTGGAAAAAATTATTCCGGACTCGCTGCTCCCCGGCCAGAGAATAATGTTAAGGGATGACGTTCGGGAGCCTATTCATTTCAAAACGGACCAACGAGAAAATATTGTCACTACGATCAATGTGCTCCAGAATAAATTGAGGGACACTTTAAAAAAGGCAGGAACAAAGGCCGGGATGGTTGTTTCATTAGATAAAGCGCCATTCACCTATAAGATTTATAAAGGCGACTCGACAGAGCCTAAATTGACCAGGCTACCTGGGGAAAAGGGAAACGTTGTATTTCGTTTTTTAACTGATGTGGATTCTTTGCAGGATTCACTGAAAATACAAGAGATTGATACTGCTTATTCCAAATCTCTGAAAGATCAGAAAATAAATGTGCCTTTTACTGTAGTCAAGCTGGATAGTATGGACGATCATTCAGATATGCCGGGATCGAATGAAGTGACGGTCGGATTTGCTCACCCGGTCACATATAAAATGCAATTGGGAAATACGGTTCCTTATTTGCTGAAACAGATCACTTCACCAATATTGTTTTCCCTTTTTCTTGTCGGAGTTACACTGATTTCTTTCTTGTTACTGTACCGGACTCTTTTGAGACAAAGGAGATTGGCAGAATTGAAAAATGATTTTATCAGCAATGTCACACATGAATTGAAAACGCCTATCGCAACAGTTGGTGTTGCTATTGAAGCGTTGAGAAATTTTAATGCGCTTCAGGATCCGCAACGAACGAAAGAATACCTGGATATTTCCTCCAACGAATTGCAGCGGTTAAGCCTGCTGGTTGATAAAGTACTTAAGCTATCCATGTTTGAGCAAAAAGAAATAGAACTGAAAAAAGAGACATTTGACCTGAAGCAATTGACCGAAGAGGTCATGAACACTATGAAACTCCAGTTTGAAAAATATGGTGCAAAAGTGAGCATGCATACAGAAGGAGAGCGGTTTGCTATTAAAGCGGATAAACTTCATATCACCAGTGTTATTTACAACTTATTGGACAATGCTTTAAAATATTCAAAAGAGAACCCGGTCATCGAAGTGTTGTTGAAGTCATACGAAGAATATATTGCGTTAAGTGTAAAAGATAATGGTATAGGAATTCCGGCAGAGTATAAAGGAAAAGTGTTTGATAAATTCTTCCGGGTGCCTACTGGTGATCAACATAATGTAAAAGGATATGGTCTGGGGTTAAGTTATGTATCAGAAGTAGCGAAACATCATATGGGATTTAGTACGGTGGAAAGCGAGCCGGGCAAAGGAAGTATCTTTACCGTCAACATTCCTTATAAAGAAGCTTCGGTTATTCATTATGGCGATCATAGTAAAATTGTAAAAGGGAAAACAAAAATTGGCTACTAAAATTTTATATGTGGAAGACGAATTGTTTCTCGGCAAGATAGTCCGGGAAACATTGGAAAGCCGCGGTTTTGAAGTGATCATGGAAAGTGATGGCGCCAAAGCAACAGCGTTATTCAAAAAATCTCAGCCTGATATTTGCGTACTTGATGTCATGCTTCCCAACAAAGATGGATTCACTATTGCAGATGAGATACGGGAGATAGATGAAGATGTTCCGATCATTTTCCTTACAGCAAAAACACAAACAGAAGATGTAGTGAAGGGATTCAGTCTTGGGGGCAATGATTACATCCGCAAGCCGTTCAGTATGGAAGAATTGATTGTTCGTATCCAGAATTTATTACGTAATAAATCAGAGGCGCCGCAAAAGATCAGCAGCGATAAAGTGACAATTGGTAAATACAGCTTCCAGGTGAATCGCCAGATATTGAGCAATGGCAAAGAAGATCGGAAACTTTCTTACCGGGAAAGTGAATTGCTGAAATTGTTATACCTGAACCGGGATAAGATCATTGGTCGCAAAGACATTCTCAACCTGCTTTGGGGAAATGATTCTTTTTTTAATTCCCGTAACCTTGATGTGTACATAACCAAACTTCGCAGCTATTTAAAAGACGATCCTTCGCTGGAGATCATTACGATCAAAGGTATTGGTTACCGTTTCGTAGTATCCTGATCTTATTATTTTTCTACCTTCTTAAACACCTGGTTGGAGAAAGGCGGAGATTCCGGAATTTTTACATCATTAAAAGAGTAATTAACTGCCCGGTGACATTTGTTACAGGTATTTGTGAGCAGAAGGAAATTATTTTTAAACTGGCTAAGATCTTTTTTCTGAATGGCAATATTCAAACTATCTATTGCCGGTTCGATCATTGGGACGGATTTGGACTCACTGCGATCTGTTTCATATTTTTTAATATCATCAACGCTTTCCATGATCTCATGGATTTCAAAATCGGCGAGATCCCAGTTTTCATTCATACCGGCAAACCACAGTTTGGCGTGGTGCACCTGGATATCTGACATGAATTCTCCCAGTCCGGGTTTATAACTATCCTTTATTTTTTGTTCAAGGCTGTCAATGCGGGATTGTAATTTTTTTACGTTGGTAGTTTCATTTCCGCAGGAAAAAAGTAAGAAGGTAATAAGTGCGGAAGCAATAATTTTTTTCATAACATAAAATTTGTTGTGTCGTCGATAGATTTAAATTCACAAGATCAGTTGGGGTTTATGAATTTTCTGAAAAACCAGATCTTCAGCAGGTCGGCAGTTAGAATATATAACACAACAATACCCAGCATTGCCAAAAGAACTATCGGGGTTAGCGGCACTAAACCAAGATCGGGTCCAAATGGAAGATAAGGCAGCACAATCGTTAACACAAGAGCCAAAGCACTCAGCAGGAAAAGATATTTTCCCGGTAAACTTTTGATAAATGATTTCCGGGTGCGGATAATAAAAAGAATGAATAATTCTGTCAGCACTGATTCAATGAACCACCCTGTTTGAAAAGTACTTTCTTTCACCTTCAGTAAGTATAAAAGAGTAAGAAAGGTAATCAAATCGAACAAAGAGCTGTGAATGCCGAAGAACACCATATAATTCCGTATCAGTTTCATATTCCATTTACCCGGGCGATCCAGTTGTTCTTCGTCCACATTATCTGAAGCAACGGAGAGGTAAGGAAAATCCGTAAGAAAATTTGTAAGCAAAATTTGCTTTGGCAGCATGGGTAAAAAGGGAAGCAGCAACGATGCAGCGGCAACGCTAAACATATTCCCAAATGTAGCGCCGGTGTTGATGAAAATGTATTTAAGTGTATTGGCAAATGTTTTTCTTCCTTCACGAATACCATCAGCCAGTACCATCAGGTTTTTTTCCAGTAATACAAAATCTGCTGCTTCACGGGCTACATCAGTAGCATTATCTACCGAGATCCCGACATCAGCTGCGTTAATAGCTCCGACATCATTGATCCCATCACCCATATAAGCAACAGTAAAATTTTTTCTCAGCGCTTGAATGATCCTTTCTTTTTGTCTTGGTTCTACCTCGGCGAAAATATGTGTCGATAAAGCCCGAAGTTGCAATGCTTCCGTGCTGATCGTATCCACTTCTTCTCCAGTAAGAATATTTGGATTGGGAATGCCAATGCCTTTGCCAATGCTGGCTGCTACTGTTTTATTATCTCCTGTAATGATCTTAATTCCCACCTGTAATGTACCCAGCTTATTCAGTGCGTCTATGATTCCGGCTTTTATAGGATCCTGAAGTGTAACGAAACCCGCAAAGATCATTTCCTTTTCATCGTCTTTAGCAATTGTATCGGCTGTAATTTTTTTATAACAAACACCTATGGCCCGAAAACCATTTTCTCCATATTGTTCAAAGATGGCCTGAATTGTTTCTAAATGGTTTTGGATCGTCTCTGTTGTGGTATCATTGATCCTGACACTCGTACATACATCTAAAATATTCTTGAATGCACCTTTGGTGATCAATAGTTTTTCAGTGCCGGTTGCAACGGCTATTCCCAAACATTTTCGGGTAAAATCATAAGGAATCTCTCCCAGTTTCTTTGGTTCTGAGGGAAGCGACACATTTAATTTTCTCAATGCTTCGTCCATTGGATTGGCATAGCCCGATTCCAGTTGTGCATTTAGAAAAGCCAGTTGCTTCACAAAATCGCTTTCCTTTCCTGTTGCATCGTATACCCCTGAAACAACAATGGCCCCTTCAGTGATAGTGCCGGTTTTATCAGTGCACAAAAGATTTACTTCGCCAAGATTTTGAATAGACGATAATTTTTTTACGATCACTTTTTTCTTCAGCATTCGCTTGGCTCCTGCTGACATGGCGATTGTGTTGATAGCGGGCAATAGTTCGGGTGCCATTCCTACTGCCAATGCCAGGGCAAATAATAAGGAATCTATGAGCGGACGCTGAAACAAAAGATTGACCACTAAAATGAAAATGGATAATATTAATGTGATCTTCATCAGAAGATAGCCAAAACGTTTGATACCTTTTTCAAAACTTGTTTCAATAGAAGTTGTTGCACTTTGAGCAATATTCCCAAAAACGGTATTTATGCCGGTTTGTATCACCAAAGCTTTTCCTGTACCGCTTACGATACTGGAACCTTCCCACAGACAATTGCTGCGCTTAGCTAACGGAGTTTTTTCATCCACTGTTCCAACTTCTTTGCTTATAGGAAATGATTCGCCGGTTAGGCTGGCTTCATTAGTGTGTATCTCGTTTGATTCTATCAATAAACAATCTGCAGGAACAACATCACCGGCTTTAAACAGCAATATATCACCGGGTACAATATTATCAGCGGGCAGATCAACGGGCAACCCATTGCGTAAAAGAGTACTTTTTATTGCAATTATGGATTGCAGCTTCTCTACTACTCTGCCTGCGTTGCGTTCCTGGAAAAAACTCATGAGGGTAGTAGAAAGAATTATGAAAGAAATGATAAACACATCGGAGGTTTCACCTAAAACACCAGAAAGGATCACAGCAGCGATCAGCAATAACATCAGGGGGCTTCTAAACTGTCCGAAAAAAAGACGAATGTCTTTTTCAAAGTGGCTGACTTTTCTTTTTTGATGGCCGGTTTTTTTTAAAATTATCCCGGCCGTTTCATTGGTGAGTCCATTGGCAGAAGAATTTAACTGTTGGTACCAGACATCGATATTGTCTTTCCAGAATGTGTTTTGGGTTGCCATGATCGGTCTTCGGTTATTGGTGGAATGAAAAGTCATTGAAGTTAATAATAAATAATAGTACCGGAAATCTTTAACCCGCAGATAACATAAACTGAACTAAGTTATTTTTGTCTCAAAGCAAGAACATGGGCGGTAAAAAAATATTTGTAGCAGACCGGATATTCACAGGCGGTGACTGGTTGGATGATCATGCAGTGATCACCGAAAACGGGATCATTAATGACATCGTTCCTATAGAGCAATTGAATTCGAATGAAACAACGGAAGAATTCCCCGGTTGCATTCTTGTTCCTGCTTTTATCGATCTTCAGATATACGGCGCTTATGGAAAATTGCTTGCAGTGTATCCGGAAGCAGATTCGCTGTCAGCATTAAATGAGTATTGCAAAAAAGGAGGAGCGGCATTATGCCTTGCTGCAGTAGCCACTAACACCAAAGAAGTTTTTTTTAAATGTATTCACGCAGTAAAAAATTATTGGGAAAAAGGAGGAGAAGGAATTTTAGGATTACATATTGAAGGGCCCTGGATCAACCCGGTGAAAAGAGGAGCACACGTGGAATCATTGATCCATATTCCAGATCTTAATGAAGTGAAAGTATTATTGGACCAAGGAAAAGGAGTGATCAAAATGATCACATTGGCACCGGAAATGTGCAGTAAAGAAATTATTGAATTGATCCTTTCGTATGACATTATAATTTCAGCCGGCCATAGCAATGCAACATATGAAGAAGCGATGTGTGGATTTGATAACGGAATTACTGCTGTGACGCATTTATATAATGCAATGAGTCCACTTCAGCACCGCCAACCCGGATTAACAGGAGCAGCCATGGACCACGCTTCTGTGATGTCGAGCATTATTCCCGATGGATATCATGTAGATTTTGCTGCTATTCGCATTGCCAAAAAAGTTATGACTGATCGCTTATTTGCGATCACTGATGCAGTGACGGAAACTCATGAAGGGTACTATCAACACTACTTATCCGGAGATAAATATGAAGCTTCCGGGATTTTAAGTGGTTCGGCATTGACAATGGTAAAAGCAGCGCAAAACCTTATTACACATGTGGGAATCAGTATTGAAGAAGCACTGCGAATGTGCAGTTTGTATCCTGCAAAAGTGATGAGAAAGGATCATACCCTTGGAAAAATTGAAAAAAATTACCTGGCGAAATTCACAATTCTTGATAAAAACCTCAATGCAATAGCAGTAATTTCATAACAACATATTCATTTAATTCTTAACTTTTCATTGCTTTAGCTATCTATTTTATAACCAACGATCAAAAAATTTTGTCATGAGAAAAATTTTTGCATTAGTTGCAATAGTCGCTGCTGTTGCATCTGTAACTTATTTTACCGCTTGTAATAACAATAAGAAAGAAGAACAACAAGCAAACAGCAAAGAGGATTCTATTAAAAAAGTCATTGCGCGGGGTGAATATCTCGCCAATCATGTGGCCGGATGTATGGATTGCCACAGCAAACGGGATTTCAGCAAATATTCCGGACCGGTTGTTCCCGGAACAGAAGGGCAAGGAGGTGAGGAATTTTCTCATGAATTGCTCAATGCTATTCCGGGAGTTATTTATGCAAGAAATATCACACCCGATCTTGAAACAGGTATCGGTACCTGGACCGATGATGACATTTTAAAAGCGATTACACAAGGCATCAATAAAAATGGTGATACGCTGTTTCCACTCATGCCCTATGCCAATTTCAATCATATGGCAAAATCAGATCTGCTAAGCATCATCGCATATCTCCACACATTGAAACCGATAAAAAATAAAGTGCCCGAAAGGCATCTGATGATTCCGCTTAGCCTCGCATATCCTGCACAAGCTTTGCAAAAATCTGTTGACAGTAATATGGCTCCTCCCGAATCTGATCCTGTAAAATACGGGGGGTATCTCGTTAATGCTGCAGATTGCGGAACATGCCATACTCCTTTTGTAAAAGGTCAGCCAGATTTCAGCCGCATGTTTTCCGGTGGTAATACCTTCACACTTGCTACATTTAAAGTAACTACAGCTAATATTACTCCGGACTCAACAACCGGCATCGGTACATGGACGGTAGACAGGTTTATGAACAAATTCACCGTATGCCGGGAAGAAAGCGGCTATAACTATGATCCCGGAAAAGCTAACACTATTATGCCTGTAAAATTCTATTCCGGCATGACAGATAATGATCTCAGAGCTATTTATGCTTACCTAAGGACCGTGAAACCGATTAAACACGAAGTTGTAAAATACCCGAAGTAAATTTGTTTTAAAAATAAATAAAAGAGCAGCCAATAGGTTGCTCTTTTACTTTTAATTTGGATTTAAAAGTGAATACACCGCAGTATCCAGGAATTTTCCATTGTAAAAAACATTTTCTCTGAAATAGCCTTCCCGCACAAAATGATTCTTTTCTAAAATATGGATGGAAGATTGATTGTTGGGATTTACAACTCCTTCGATCGAATGAAATTTTATAGTATTAAATACGAAGTCCACCACTTTAGTCAAAGCTTCCTGCATATAACCCTTTTTCTGAAAATCGGGAAGCAATTCAAAACCCACTTCTGCTCTTTCGTGTTCCCAGGAGATATTCCAAAGACAGATCGTTCCGATAAGTGAAAGATTATTTTTTAAACATAGGGCCCAGTATAACCATTCATTGTTCTCAATTCCTTTATTGATCTTTTGAATAAAAGCACGGGCTTCATTCATTGATTTGCACAAGGGCCTTGTCAAATACTTTGCTATATTTTCGTCTGAGCGAAGTTGAAATATTTTATTCTCATCTTGCTCAACCAACTGACGTAACAATAGTCGTTCCGTTTGTAATTCAGGGAAGGGTTTAAAATTGAATGGCTCCATTCATTATTGATTTGATTCCACCAGTTTTTTTATCTGCAACAGGATCGGATTCCATCCTTCGCCATTATTGTATGAATCTTTATATCTTTTTTCTCCTTCGGCAACTCGGGCATAGTCGCCTTGTGTTACAGTAAGAATCGTTTCTCCATTTTCATTCTTGAGACTGTAAGTAACAGTAAGATAATTTTCCGGGATATCCGGTATTGCCGGATTGTTGGGATCAATAACGGTATAAACTAAAGATTTTTCCGGTTCAATAACTATTATAGAGCCTTTTACAAAGATCATTTCTTTTCCCTCCCAGTTTCCCTTCCATAGCAAAGAACTCCCGGGTTTCCAATCAGAAATTGCCTCACAACCGAACATATATTTTTTCGTTTGTTCCGGATTCACCAACGCATTCCAGACTTTCGACATTGGCGCTTTAATGGTGATAGTGTTTTTTATGATCAGCTCTTGGCTCATAACCCAAATAGGAATAAAAAAAATTATTTAATAATTGATTATTTGCTCTTCTATTATTTCAGGAATCTCTCTCCATTCATATTGTTGGTTACGAAGTTGGGGTTCAAAACCCGCTTCACGAATAGCGTCCTGGATCGTTTTATAGGTGAATCGATGCGGAGCACCGGCAGCACTAACCACGTTTTCTTCCAGCATGATACTTCCGAAATCATTGGCACCTCCGTGCAAGCAAATTTGTGCTGTTTGTTTACCTACAGTCAGCCAACTGGCTTGAATGTTTTTAATATTTGGTAACATGATCCGGCTCAATGCGATCATTCGAATATATTCTTCCGGTGTAGTTAAGTTATGAACGCCACGGATCTTGGCTAGCAATGTATCTACGTCCTGAAAGGTCCATGGAATAAATGCCAAAAATCCTTTTGCATCGGCAGGCTTTTGTGATTGCACATCCCGGATCTTGATCAAATGCTCAAATCGTTCTTCGATAGTTTCTACATGTCCGAACATCATTGTAGCAGAAGTAGTGATGCCTAATAAATGTGCTTCGTGCATGATAGCTAACCATTCTTCAGCGCCACATTTTCCTTTTGAAATTAATCGCCGCACTCTATCTACTAAAATTTCTGCGCCGGCACCGGGCAATGAATCCATTCCGGCTTTTTTTAATTCTACGAGTACATCGTGGTGGCTCATTTTTTCCAGCTTGCAGATATGCGCTACTTCAGGCGGACCGAGCGTATGAAGTTTGATGGCCGGGAATTCTTCTTTAATCTGCCGAAATGTTTTGGTATAAAACTCCAGGCCCAATTCAGGATGATGGCCACCCTGCAGCAATAGCTGATCACCACCCCAGCGGATCGTTTCCTGAATTTTTTTGCGATAGGTTGGCATATCGGTTATATACGCTTCAGGATGGCCGGGCACACGATAAAAATTACAGAATTTACAATTGGCTATACACACATTGGTGGTGTTAAGGTTGCGGTCGATCTGCCAGGTCACTTTTCCATGCGGCACTTGTTTTTTTCTAAGCTCATCAGCTATGAACATCAATTCAGCAAGCGGTGCCTGATGATACAACAAGACTCCTTCTTCCTGGCTGAGAAACTCAAAGGAAAACGCTTTTTGATACAGGTCGTTTAATTGCATATGATTTGTTGGTCTGCAAAGGTACGGAGTGGCATATTAAATTATGTTGAACGGTTTTGAAGCTGCCGGAGAATAAAGTACATTTATTTAAGCGGTTGACACTGCTGCAACAATGTAAAGGGAAATATTGTCATCAAATAGCTAACCATCAACATCCAAACTAGCTGTATGAAAAAGAACATTTTCTTCCTGTTATTATTTCCACTTCTCTTGCTATCGGCAAGTGTAAATGGGCAGGAAGAATTTATTGAGCCGCCAGCCCGTTTTTTAACCCGTATTCCTTTTGAACAACTTACCGGCGGTATTATTTTAATGAAAGCAAGGTTTGATGATTTTGCTGATACGCTGAATTTTATTCTTGACACCGGCAGTAGCGGCATTTCCCTGGATTCGACCACAGCAGTATTTTTAAAATTGAAGCCGGTGCCGACTGACCGAACTATCCGTGGTGTCGCAGGAATTAAAAAAGTCAGTTTTTTGTATGATCATAAATTGCATATAAACAATTTCACCGTAGATAGCCTGGATTTTCATGTAAATGATTACACGATCCTTACTGAGGTATATGGAGAAAGAATTGATGGGATCATCGGTTACTCATTATTGAGCCGTTATATTGTAAAAGTAAATTACGATAGTTTAAAAATTGATTTTTTTACCAGAGGAACATTCCGTTATCCCAAGGGTGGCTATTTATTCAAGCCGGTTTTGAATACATTACCGGTCACCAACCTTCATGTAAAAGACGCTTCTCATGCCAACTCCAGATTTCTTTTTGACATCGGTGCCGGCTTATGTATGATGCTGAATCGGGACTTTGTAAAAGATAGTTTTTTACTGAAAAGAAATAAGAAATTTTTTTTGAAACAGGCAGAAGGATTGGGAGGAAAATTGGACATGGATCTTACTGTAGTCAAAGAAATAAGGATTGGGCCGTACAAATTCAAAAGAGTGCCGGTTTATATATTTGACGATACCTACAATGTTACTTCCTATCCTTTTCTCGGCGGATTGATTGGTAACGATGTGCTGAGACGATTTAATGTCATTATCAATTATCCTCGAAGAGATATATATCTGATCCCCAATTCGCATTTCTTTGAGAATTTCGATTATTCTTATTCCGGGATTGAATTGTATTTGGTAGATAGTACTATTATGGTGGGTGATGTGGCCAAAGGTTCGCCGGCAGAAAAAGCCGGGGTAAAAGAAGGCGATGTTATTGTTGCAATAAATAAAAACTTTACGCAGAATCTTGCTTCCTATAAAATAGCACTTCAGGTACCCAATGAGAAAGTACAGATTATCATTAAGCGGGACGGAGAACTGAAAGAAATTGAATTTAAAGTGAAAAGCATTTTGTAAACTTTAGTACTTACATCCGCCGTCTTTACTTCATCAGATTTTTCGATACTTTTACAATCTTTATCTTTTAAGGATTGTTAGAACAACTATGATTCAATTTGAAAAATTTACACTAGCCAATGGCCTTCGGGTGATTGTACACCAGGATACATCTACCCCGATGGCAGTGATGAATATTATGTATGACGTAGGCGCAAGAGATGAGGACCCGGAAAAAACCGGTTTTGCTCACTTGTTTGAACACCTGATGTTCGGCGGGTCAGTAAATATTCCCAATTATGATGAGCCGCTCCAAATGGCAGGAGGAGAGAATAATGCTTACACCACCAACGACCTTACTAATTATTACATACAACTTCCGGCAGAAAATCTTGAGACAGCATTTTGGCTGGAAAGCGACCGGATGTTATCATTAGCGTTCAGCGAAAAAAGTTTGGACGTGCAGCGAAAAGTGGTGTGTGAAGAATTCAAAGAGCATTACCTCACTAAACCTTATGGAGATGTTTGGCATAAACTAAGAGAGTTGGCGTATCATGTGCACCCGTACCGTTGGATGACGATCGGCAAAGAACTGTCTCATGTTGAAAATGCGAAGCTGGAAGATGTAAAAAATTTTTTCTTTAAGCATTATCGTCCTGTTAATGCGATACTGGTGGTAGCCGGAAATGTAACAACCGAAAAAGTAAAAGCGCTGGCAGAAAAATGGTTTGGCGACATTCCTTCCGGTGAAAAATACAAACGTAATCTGACCCAGGAACCTGAACAAACCGAAGAAAGAAAACTGGAAATAAAAGCTAATGTTCCGCTGGATGCGTTGTATAAATGCTGGCATATTTATCCAAGAATGGACCGACGATATTATATTACTGATCTTATCACAGATATTCTCGGTGGCGGCGGCTCGTCCCGATTATATCAATCTTTGGTAAAAGAAAAAAAATTATTCAGCAGCATTGAATGTTATCATTTTGGCAGTACGGACAGCGGACTTGTAGCTATAGAAGGAAAACTGATCAAAGGCATATCAATGAACGATGCTGAAAGAGCAATCGAAGAAGAACTGGATAAAATGAAGAATGAACTGGTGAGTGAGATCGAATTACACAAAGTAAAGAATAAAGCGGAAAGCATGATCGCTTTTGAAGACATGAGCCTGATCAACAGGGCAAACAGCCTGGCATATTATGAATTACTGGGCGATGCTTCCTGGATGAATTATGAACTGGAAAAATATGGCTCTGTCACTTCCGAAGATATTTTGAAGGAAAGCCGGAATATTTTCAGAAATACTAACTGCAGCACTCTTTATTATTTGTCCGAAAACTAAAATGAAAACAAGCGAAAAAAGAATGTTAGACAGAAAACAGCCGCCATTAATTGTAGATGCAGTTGATTTTAATCTGCAACTAAAAGCTTGTCAGCATTTTTCACTGAAGAATGGGACAAGCGTGTATGCGATCGACGCCGGCGCCGAAGAAGTGATGATGATAGAGTGGGTCTTTTTTGCAGGCAATTGGTTTGAAGAACAAAACCTCATTGCGGCGACTACTAATTTTTTATTGAAGAACGGTACTACTCATAAAAATGCGTTTCAAATCAATGAGCATTTTGAATATTTCGGTTCTTATCTCAACCGCAGTTGTTATAATGAAACAGCAACAGTCACACTTCATTGTCTTACTAAACATATCAAAGAACTGTTGCCAGCGGTGAGAGAGTTGCTTACGGATTCTGTTTTACCGGAGGAAGAATTGTTTATCTACAAGCAAAACATGAAGCAACGGCTGAAAGTGAATCTTCAGAAAAGTGATTTTGTTGCCGGCCGTCTTATTGATGCATATTTGTATGGTAAAGAACATCCTTACGGAAAATATACTTCTGCTGAAGACTTTGATGCGCTGCAAAAAGAAAAGCTGTTGAGTTTTTATAAAAAATATTATCAACAGGGTAAATTCATTTTGTTTGTTGCGGGCAAGCTTCCACAAAACCTGGAAGCCATGCTAAATGAACAATTCGGTGATCTTTCGAACGGAGCGGTTTCGGTACAGTCCATTCCTTTGCGACCATCTTCAGAAAAAAAATTTCGTATCGCCAACGATCCTAATGGAGTGCAAGGCTCTATTCGCATAGCGAGGCCTTTTCCCAACCGGCATCATCCTGATTTTTTAAAAGCGCAGGTGCTGAATGTATTGTTCGGCGGTTTTTTTGGTTCCCGGCTGATGAGTAATATCAGGGAAGACAAAGGATACACTTACGGCATTCATAGTTTTTTGCATAATCATATTCATGAATCCGCGTGGATGATCACTACCGAGGCAGGACGAGATGTTTGTGAAGCCACCATTAACGAAGTGTATAAAGAAATGAAAGATCTGAGGGAAAATCCGGTAGATGATGAAGAATTAAAACTGGTTCGTAACTACATGATGGGTGGCATTCTCGGCGACCTTGACGGACCTTTCCAGATCATTGCCAGATGGAAAAATATCATCCTTAACAACCTTGATGAAAATTATTTTTATAATTCTATCAACACGATCAAAAGTGTAACACCGGAGGAATTGCAGCAGCTTGCTATAAAATATCTTCAGCCTGAAGAATTTTATGAGCTGGTGGTCACATAAAGAACAAGTGTATGAAAATAATTCTTCGGTTGCTGGTTACAGCTGCCATAGCGTTCATCCTGGCACAGGTACTTCCTGGAGTACATGTAGCTGATTATGGCACTGCTATTCTGTTTGCAATAGTGCTGGGATTTCTGAATATTTTTCTAAGGCCGATCCTGATCATTCTAACCCTGCCTCTTACTCTCTTGACCTTTGGATTATTCTTATTTATCATCAACACGATCACCGTGTTGCTCGCCAGCGAGTGGGTAAAAGGTTTTGAAATTGATAGCTTCGGATGGGGACTTATTTTTAGCTTCCTGCTTACCACCAGCACGTATTTGTTATTCCGGGAGGAAGACCGTCAAAGAAACCAAAAACGCTGACCGGTAATCTTTGTTATTTCTATTTGAATACATGAAATTCGCATCATGTATTTTGACCGGAAAGATCTGTCGGATGGTCAATTGATCCATTTTTACCGAAGCATTCTCTGGCCAAGAATGATCGAAGAAAAAATGTTGTTGCTGTTGCGCCAGGGAAAAATTTCCAAATGGTTCAGTGGCATCGGACAGGAAGCTATTGCTGTTGGCGCTACCCTGGCATTACAACAAGATGAATGGATTATGCCATTGCATCGGAATCTGGGCGTATTCACTACCCGTGAAATGCCGTTGAGTAAATTATTCATGCAGTGGCAGGGAGCACAGGAAGGTTATAGCAAAGGCAGAGAAAGAAGTTTTCATTTTGGAAATGCAGCACATCATATCTGCGGCATGATCTCGCACCTTGGTCCGCAACTTGCAATCGCCGACGGCGTGGCATTGGCATATAAATTAAAAAAAGAAAATAAAATTTCTCTCGCATTTACAGGAGAAGGCGGAACCAGTGAAGGTGATTTTCATGAAGCACTGAATGTGGCAGCCGTGTGGGATCTTCCTGTAATTTTTCTCATAGAAAATAATGGTTATGGATTAAGCACACCGGTGAACGAACAATATCGTTGCATCAGTTTAGTAGATAAAGCTAAAGGTTATGGAATGGACGGTGTGCAGATTGATGGTAATAATATTCTGACTGTGTATGATACCGTGAAAGGCGTCCGTGACTATTGCATCCGGAATCAAAAGCCTTATTTAATTGAATGCATGACTTTCAGAATGAGAGGACATGAAGAAGCAAGCGGGACGAAATATGTTCCGCAAAAATTATTTGAGATCTGGCAACTCAAAGACCCGATCAAGAATTATGAACAATGGCTTATTGAAGCTAATGTGCTGAATGAAATAAAAGTGGCTGAGTTCCGGAATGAATTCAAAGAGAAAATTGAAAGTGAATTAGCGATAGGATTTAACCACAAGCCCGTTGTTGCTGATACGGAAGAAGAATTGAATGATGTATATGCTGGGTCAGCAACCAGGAGGCAGGAGTCGGGATTGAAGATTATTGATAATTCAAAAACATTTTATGATTCAAGCCTCAAGTCTCACGACAAAAGAGTAATTGATGCAATCAAAGAAGGACTTCATCAAAGTATGAAAGCTCATTCCAACTTAATTCTCATGGGACAGGATATTGCTGAATATGGAGGAGCGTTCAAAATAACCGAAGGATTTGTTGATGAGTTTGGAAAAGAACGAGTGAGAAATACTCCGCTTTGTGAAAGCGCTATTATCGGCACCGCATTGGGATTGTCATTAGAAGGATTTAAGAGTATGGTAGAAATGCAGTTTGCCGATTTTGTGACTATGGGTTTTAACCAGATCGTAAACAATCTTGCAAAAATTCATTATCGCTGGGATCAAAATGCTGATGTAGTGATTCGTATGCCGACAGGCGCAGGAGTAGGTGCAGGGCCTTTTCATTCACAAAGTAATGAAGCATGGTTCACGCATATCCCGGGATTGAAAGTTGTATATCCTTCTACTCCGATAGATGCAAAAGGATTGTTGATTGCTGCGATCAGCGATCCTAACCCGGTACTGTTTTTTGAACACAAAGCATTGTATCGTTCTGTAAGCGGACCGGTTCCGGAAGACTATTATGAAATAGAAATTGGTAAAGCAAGGCAAGTAAGGGAAGGAGATGAAGTTTCCATCATCACATATGGCGCCGGTGTTCATTGGGCAGAAGATTATGCTGCCGAACACCCGGAGATCTCTATTGATATTTTAGACCTTCGAACATTATTACCATTGGATTATATTTCAATTCGTGAAGCCGTGCAAAGAACCGGAAGAGTTTTAATTCTTCATGAAGACATATTGACCGGGGGCATCGGTGGAGAGATCGCTGCATGGATCGCTGAACATTGCTTTGAGATTTTAGATGCGCCGGTAATGCGTTGTGCAAGTTTAGACACGCCTGTTCCGTTCTCGATTGAATTAGAAAATAATTTCCTGGCAAAAGCAAGATTGGATGAAAGTATTCAAAAACTGATCAGCTACTAAGAAGATTTTGACTGTATCAATCTTTGTTCTTAACTTTTCTGTACTTACTGCCCTCTCCATAATCGATAAACAGTTTATCAACGATCATTCAGTTCACTTTTAAAACTTACAACTATGTACATCGTAAGAGACATTTTTCATTTAAAGTATGGACACTTTCGCCCGGTAAAAGCAATGATGGAAGAAATGATGAAAAACGGCATGATGCCTCAGTCAAAAGGTAACAGGGTGTTGAGCGATTTCACCGGTGGCGCTTATCGTGTTATTATGGAAACCAGTTTTGAGTCATTAACTGACTTTGAAAAAGAGCTAAGCCGGGATATGTCAAAACCGGAGTTTCAGGAATGGTACAAAAAATTTATTGACCATGTCATTAGCGGCGAACGGGAAATACTGAAAATAGTAATGTAACGATCAGTTTATCGGCGGCGGCGGGGGTGGTGGCACCGAAATTTTAGACCTTATAAGAGCAAGAGCCCTCAAGGTCTCGTTGCTGTCATTTGCAAAAGCCTCCATTTTATACGAATCGAAATAATATTTTTCACCCGTTGGAGTGGTTATAGAAAACCATTTTAGTTTTCGCCAATCAGCTTCTTCCTGTACCCTGCATTCTGCCAGGTTAAATGCCCATGGAGTAGCCGATGCATTTGTTTTATAATATACTGTCCTGCCAATCAGGTATAATATTCCATAAGAGTCATAAACCTTCAAAGCTTTTTGATAACGGCTGGCTGAAGCATAATAAAAGGGAGCGGAGTATTCCACTCCGGGTTCCATAATGCTTGTTGTGAGTTTAGTGTATTTCTGCTGTCTTGAAATAAAAACGATTATGATGCCGATGATAGCGCCGATGGCGCCGCAGATTGCTCCTACTAACATATAAAATAATTTTTTGGCTTTTAATTATATGTTACGCATTA
This sequence comes from Chitinophagaceae bacterium, assembly GCA_035545755.1. Lineage (GTDB taxonomy): Bacteria > Bacteroidota > Bacteroidia > Chitinophagales > Chitinophagaceae > UTBCD1. The sequence goes on from DASZXQ010000173.1 coordinate 66,128, forward strand.
TTAATTCGCTATTCTAAATTTCCGGCTTATCCTTTTTTACTCTGTATTTTAATAATTGCTTTCTATAAATTTTGCAACGTTGTCGTGCAATTGCTTCAATGATTCGGGATGCAGGTACACCATGTGCCCCGAATAATATAAAGCGTAAGAAATATTTTTTTGTAAAGAAACAGGCATCGGCAAATGATGCATTTCATAGATTCCTTCAAAGTAGGGAGTTCCTAAATCAAAATATCCCATGTTCAGCATTACTTTAAGATCGGGATTATAGATCATTGCTTCGGCGAGATCATTCATTACACTGGGGAAAGAGACATCTCCTCCTCTTTTGTAATTCCATGGATACACATTGCCGTACACTTTATAATCCAACTCTTTTCCAAAATTAAGTTGTGTTCGCACATAATTATTGAATGTTGCGGTGAATGCCGCATCAATGTATGAATCCATTGGATCATACTCAGCATATTCGCTCAACGGATCCATGGTTGCTCCAGCAAAACGTGAATCCAGGCGACCGGTTACTTTGCTTTCTTTTCCTAACAGCGCTTGTTCAAATTGCGGACCATTCACCCGAAGGTTTGCTTTACGGATATAATCTACCGGCAGGCCAATATATTCGTGTAACTTTCCTGCAATATGCTCAAATGAAGCTGAATCAAGCATGGAGCCTTGTTTCAATGCCAGCGTATAATCATTCAGAGCAAAATGTTCCACTTCTTTCAGAAAGGGTTCTAATTTCTCTGGTTGATTCGGAAGCTTATGATGATACCATGCAGTTGCAGCAAAGGAAGGAAGATCCAATTCATATGCCTGATCATTTCCGGGATGAGCTTTTGCAACATCAGACATATTTTCATAAGTCAGTAATTGGGATAAAAGGATAACGCCATTAAGGGCTATTCCCTCCCTGGCCTGCAGTATATTGGCGACTACTGCTGATCGGAACGTACCGTAGCTTTCGCCAAATAAAAATTTTGGAGAATTCCACCTGTTGAATTCAGTAATGAATTGTTTGATAAATGAAGCAAACGTTTCTCCATCCTGGTCAATACCGAAGAAATCTTTTGGATCACCGGTTCCACCTCTCTGTTTGGTGAGTACTTCACCAAAGCCAGTGCCGGGTGCATCAATAAAAACGAGATCACTTGCATCTAATAAAGAGTAATCATTATTAACTGTTTTGTAAGGAGCCCTTGTGCGGGAAGTATCATTAATATAAACCCGTTGAGGACCCCATGCTCCCATGTGTAACCAGATTGTTGAACTGCCCGGACCTCCATTATATATAAAAGTGATGGGCCTTTTAGAAGCATCGTTTTCATCTTCTTTAAAGTAAGCTACATAAGACATGCAAAGAGTAGGGCTATCCATTTTATCCTTAAGAACAAGAGTGCCAGCCACTGCTTTATAAGCGATCTGCTTTCCTTCTACTGATACAGTGCCGGAAGTGACCGACTGCTGCGGCTTTTTATAATCAAATCCGGAAGTGCTGTCATGTGGAATATTCATTTTTGGCGTTGCGGTTTCTTTTTTTTGCTGTGCATTTGAAAAAAGACTTATTGTAGTAAATAGAGTTGACAGCAGAAGGATCTTTCTTGTTCTCATGTTTATATTTTTAAAATGATTCGATCTCAAAGAGGTTGTCAAATGTAGTTTAAATGAATTGAAGTTTTCCAAAATTCAAAAGAGGCGGGATCTGGTTTTATTCTACTTTTTTCATTTCGCCCTTCATACCGTTATTAATGAACCATGTTTTAACCACTTTTCCATTCTTGTCCACTTCAAATTCGATCTGGCGGTCACTGCCATCTCCATAGAAAAATTTGGTTTCTGATTCTGGTATTAGCTGAATATCGGAAGTACCATTCAGGTGCCGGTAAAGTTTTCCGTCTTTTTTAATAAACTGCAGGGTCATAAAGGCATAATATTTTCCAACGTAACGATCCAATATTGCCGGATCAATTTTCACTTCTTTATGTTGATAAGGCATGATGATGGGGATGTCAAATAAAATATTAGAAAGGCCGGCATCGATCAGGTCGGTGTTAGTTTCATTGTTTGAAAATATTATAATACACATATCATCATTTGGAAAACGGGTAATATGACTCAGGAAACCGGGAATGCCGCCATTGTGCCAGATCCTTAAATGGTTTTCAAATGAATCAATGATGATACCATAACCATAATGATCCAGGTTTGGCGTGAACATTTTTTTCCTGGAAGCATCGCTTAATATTGATGTGCCGTATAAGGCACGGTCCCATTTGTACATGTCATCAAGCGTAGAATATAACGAGCCGGCGCTGAAAGGCCATTCCATTGAAATGAATTCTGCATTTACATAATGATCACCTCTTTTGGAATATCCTTTAGCTCTTAATGGCAAAATGCTATCTAACTGATCTACTCCTGTATTGGTCATACCTAATTTATCAAGGATATGTTGTCGCAGGTAATCGTTATAAGTTTGGCCGCTTGCTTTTTCAATGATGCAGCCCAATAAAAAGAAACCGGAATTGGTATAATTGAATTTGGTTCCCGGAGAAAAATCGTATGGTTTGTTTTTAAAGAAATCGATCATTGAATCTTTACTCCAGGATAATCTTGCTACATTTTCAAAATCCGGAATAGCCGTATAATTCGCAATACCCGAAGTATGATCTAATAACATATGAATCGTAACGCTATCACCTTTTGGATAACCGGGATAGAATTTACTGAGTTTATCATCGAGCGATAATTTTCCTGCCTCTACGAGTTGAAGAATACAGGCTGCAGTGAATTGTTTTGTAATAGAACCAATGCGGAATTTGGTTTCCGGAGTATTAGGCACATTCAACTCCTGGTCGGCCATTCCATAAGCATGGCGGAGCAGAACTTTATTTTGCTTCATGACCAAGACAGCGCCTCTGAAGTGATTTACATCGGCCAGCGCCTGCATGTACTGGCTTACTAAAGTTGCATATTTATCCTGTGCTAATAATGAAACCGGCAGTAACAGCAGAAATAATAATTTTCTCATTGTGGGTTGATATATTAATAAAGACCTACTTTACCTTTTACAGAATCAAATAATTTTTTAGAATCAAAACCTACTCCGTTTTTAAAAACGGTTTCAGTATTCCGGACATCTTTGATGTTTTTTTCAGGATCACCGTTGATGAGTACAAGGTCGGCGTTTTTTCCTGCGGCTATTGTTCCGATCTCTTTATCTTTTCCAAGGTATTCTGCCGCATTCAACGAACAAATTTTTACTGCTTGTGGAAAAGTGAATCCGGACTCTACTAATAATTCCAGTGTATGTTGATCGGCATAACCAGGAATTGTTCTGCCTGCACCGGTGGGATCCACACCCGCCATCAACCTTCCTCCCATTTCAACAAATTGTTTTTCCCATGCCATTTCTTTTTTGAATAATGCTGCAGAAGCAGAGTCTTTTCCTAAGACAGCATTATATCCTTTTTCAACAACATCTCTTACTGGTTGCACCACCGCATCACCACCTCCGCCGGGAAAAGCTTCTCTTCCGGTATAAGGTTCAAATACCGGCAAGGTGGAAGTGATGGCTACTTTTTTTTCGATCAGGAATTTCATCAGGTCTTTCATGGCAGGACTATTTACATCCAGCGCCATCAATGATAATGTTCCTCCTTGTGCCGCACATTCATTTTCTTTTTTACCAGGAACAAAATCAGTACTCACCATAAAACCATGTTCCAAATTATCAATGCCAAGCTCAGCTGCTTCACGATACGTGACGGAACATAGATGCCCGGTGACTTTAATTCCTCTTTTATGCGCCGCATCAATAGCGGCTTTTGCTTCGGCTTTTGTAAGATCCATATACAATTTAAAAGAAGTGCAACCCATATCTGCCCAATAGTTCACTTCTTTTGTGGCGTCTTCAGGATTTTTAATGTAAAGCATTTCAGGAATGGGCAGCCCCGCTTGTTCAATATACGGCCCCGTCACATCAATATTAGGACCGGCTATTTTCCCCGCATTGATATCGTTGCGAATGTTCAGATCTGTCTGCGGTTCTACTGTTCCTGTTGTTCTCATCGTTGTCACGCCGCCGGCAAGGTATAATCTTGGAAAAGAGAAAGGCATTGCCAATCCTAAATAATAAGGAGCTACTCTTTCTCCATAGAAAAGATGCTCATGCATCATCACCATTCCCGGAATAATTGTTTTACCCGAACAGTCAATTGTTTTTGCATTAGCAGGAACGGAAACATTATTTCCCACTTTTGCAATTTTTCCCTCGATGATAAGAATGGTTTGATCAGCCTTTGAGGAGCCACCGGTTCCATCTACAATTTTAGCATGTGTCAATGCTAATGTGTCTGAGTTAACGCTGATGAATTGTTGTATCGCACTACTGAATTGCTGTGCCTTGATCTTAATTGAGGATATAAAACAAAAAATAACCAAAACGGGGAGGAGATAAATTCTCTTTTTCATATTATATAATTTATTTCAAATGATATTCTTGCTTTAAACCGTTGATGATATTTGCCGCTTTGCCATTTAGCCAATCAAGAAATATCCTTGCCGAAGTTGTTCGTGATGCCTCATCAGCAATAAGAAGATAGAATTCCTTTAATTTTTGTGGGTCATTTATCATTGGTTTCAGTTTCCTGTCTGCCGGCAGGGCAAGATCATAAAAATTATGAGCCTGTGAATTGTCAAGGTTCGTCAGGTCAGCAGGATCAAACAGGCTGGATTCAAAATTTCGTAATTCCACTTTATTGTTGGCTTTACTAAATTCACCATCAACGGACTGGTACCGTTTATACAAATTGAAATAATCAGCAATTTTT
>DASZXQ010000174.1:0-6364 GCA_035545755.1 Chitinophagaceae bacterium
CAGGCAAATATACTTGGCATCAATGAATTTACAATACCGAATTCAGATATTATCCAGACTGGGTGATTACATGCTTGCTGATATGCCGCAATGGAAGGAAGTTAAAGAAAAAGCCTACCGGGAAAACAGTTGGTTCACTCCAGAATTTATTGACCTTTCCGTCTCTAATATCGCTACTCATTTCCTGAAAAAAGAAATATTGGAAAGTTGGGCCGCATCCGAAAATATTTCTGAACAAAATGAACAACCTAAAAAAACTGGCATTATCATGGCAGGCAATATTCCGCTGGTGGGATTTCATGACCTGCTTTGCGTTTTTATCGCCGGACACCGGGCCATTATCAGGCCGTCCTCTAAAGATTCAGCTTTACTGAGACACCTGGTTGCCATGATGCAGGAATGGAACATGGAAGTCAGGGACTTGATTTCTTTTTCTGAAATGCTGAAAGGCTGCGATGCTTATATCGCAACAGGGAGTAATAATTCTTCAAGATATTTTGATTATTATTTCGGAAAATATCCTCATATCATCCGCCGCAACCGAACTTCCGTAGCCGTATTAAATGGTGATGAAACAGAAGAAGAATTGAGTAAACTGGCCGATGATGTGTATCAATATTTTGGATTAGGCTGCCGCAACGTAACAAAAATTTACGTGCCGGAGCATTATGATTTTACTGACCTGCTGAATGCTTTTAAAAAATATAATTACTTCGCTGATCATCACAAATACAAAAACAACTATGACTACAACCTCGCATTGCATATCCTGAATAAAAAATTTTATATGACCAACGGCTCTATCCTTCTTGTAGAAGAGGCTTCTATATTTTCTCCTATCAGCCAGTTGAACTACGAATTTTATTCTGAAAAAAAATCGGTATTATCTTCCCTCGAAGCGAATGACGCTATTCAGTGTATTGTAAGCCGTGAAAAAATTGTCTTTGGAAACGCTCAATGCCCGTCAATCAACGATTATGCGGATGGTGTTGATACATTGTCATTTTTAAAAAATCTATAAACTGATACTGGCATTTGTTCCGAATTGTTGATAAATTTGTAAAGCGAAGTACGAAAAGCTTAGTAAACAAATTGTTAAACTGACTTAGCGGGAAGTTAATCAGGTTTATGTTGGGTAAATTTGCAAAACAAAAGCACGAAATTTGAAATCGAAAATCAACAAAATTATTTTTTAATACCGATAAAATTGTAGACTATGAAACTCAAACAAATTTTACTGATCGTAGCATTAAGTGCAGTTTCCGCTTTCGGTAGTGTGTGGATCTATGGTAAATATTTCAGCAAACAACCTATCTTCACCCAAACACCCGATGGCAAGCTTCCTGCAAATTATGCAGGTTATTTTGACGGAACAAAATTCAGCGGCTCTGAACCAATTGATTTCACCAAAGCCGCTAACGCAGCAGTGCCGGCAGTGGTTCACATTAAAACAAAAATTCCCGCCAAGAAAATAAGTAATGATCTTCCACGTAACCGCGGCAGTATTGATGATTGGTTTAATCAATGGTTCAATTTCGGACCGACAGTGATCCCCGAACAAAGAGCTTCCGGCAGCGGTGTTATTATCAGTAGTGATGGATACATCGTCACCAACAACCACGTCATCGCCGACGGTGAAGATGGAAAAGGTGTTGCAGATGAAATTACTGTCACACTGCACAACAAAAAAACATATAAAGCAAGAGTGATCGGCAGAGATCCGAGTTCCGACCTTGCTGTATTGAAGATCGACGCATCTGGCCTTCCCTTTTTATTATATGGCAATTCTGATAATGTACAATTAGGTCAGTGGGTATTGGCAATCGGTTATCCGCTCAGTTTGGAAACAACCGTAACCGCAGGGATCATCAGCGCCAAGGGCAGATCGATCGGCATCAATAGCCGCCAAAGCGATGCTCCTATTGAATCATTCATCCAAACCGATGCAGCAGTGAACCAGGGCAACAGCGGCGGTGCTTTGATCAATACAGATGGCCAACTGATCGGAATTAATTCTGCGATACTGGCGCCGAGTGGAACGTATGCCGGTTATTCATTTGCCATACCGGTAAATATTGTAAAAAAAGTCATCAATGATCTTATTCAATATGGTGATGTAAAAAGAGGTTATCTCGGCGTAAGCTATATTCCTTCTGATGACGATAATGAACAATCAGTGAAGAAAGCCGGTTTGAATGATGGTCAGGGTGTTTATGTTTCTGCAGTTCCTGTTGATGGCGGCGCTGCACAAGCAGGTATTAAAAAAGGTGATGTGATCACTAAAGTGAATAACGTGGCTGTATCAAATGGTTTGGAAATGAGTGCCCAGATCGCCAGCCTCAAACCCGGAGATAAAGTTGGTATTACTTATGTACGCAGCGGTAAAGAATACAACACTACAGTTTCTTTAAAAGATTCACCCGGCAAAATTGAAACAGTTGCAGACAATTCCAATCTGAATGATGTATTGGGAGGCGAATTGGAAAATCTTTCAAAGAGTAAAGCAGATTCATACAATATTGAAGGAGGTGTGATCGTAAAGAAAATAAGTGACGGCGGAGCATTGAGTAAAACAAGAATGCAGGAAGGTTTCATCATCACCAGTGTGAATGGACATGACATCACAAACATTGATGATCTGAAAAACGCTCTCACCGGCGTTTCCGGCACATTGAGACTGGAAGGAATATATCCCGGATATGATGGCACTTACACCTATCCGTTGAATTTAGGAGATCAATAACTTGAATAACTTATTTTAAAAAACCGTTCCGATCAGATCGGGACGGTTTTTTATTTCTGATACACTAGATATTCCCAAGGTTGCAGAATTAAGATTGATCCGGAACTGAGATCAGTAATAGATCCAGAAAAAACTTCCTGGTATCTTCCATTTACATTTTCATCTTTGATCTCAACATGAAGGTCATTTTTCCCAGAAAGATTCAATAGTACCAGCACTTCCTTTTCTCCATTTTTCCTCAGGTAGGCAAGCACCCTTTCATCCTGGGTAGTTTGAATCCTGAAAAATTTTACAGAAGGATCGCCACCACGTAAAGCCGGATTCGTTGCATGAAGTTCCAGCAGGGTTTTATAAAAATCATTCAATAAATAATTTCCTGTCCATTTAATTTCATCTTTATTATAAAAATTCAATCGTTCTTTCAACGGCAGTTCCTGCCCGCTGTATACTAACGGAATACCTCCCCATGTGGCACACAACACTGCAAAAGGCAACGCTGCATCGCCCATTCGTTCATATTCGCTACCACTATGCGAATTCTCGTCATGATTACTGGTAAAAAATAAACGAATGGCGGTTGAGGGAAATAGTGTTTCGTACTTACTTAAAATACTTTCCAATCCACTCATGCTCCTCTCGCCTCTCCAGTATGCTTCCATCGTATGCAAAAATTCCCAGGTATAGCTGGCATCAAACACTTCGTGATAACTTAGTTCTTCAGTTTCGCCTAACCAGAATAATGGTTTGATCTGGTCCAATCGCTGCCTGGCTTTTTTCCAGAAAGAAAGAGGCACGAGATGTGCCATATCGCAACGGAAGCCATCAATATCATATTCTTTTATCCAGAATTGCATCGCCTCAATCATAGCTTCCTGTTCTTCTATACAGTTATGATCGATCTGAATCACATCAGACCAATCAAACGGCGGATGGAAATTACCATCACTATCTTTTGCATAATATTCGGGATGTTCTTTTGTCCAAACATGATCCCATGAAGTGTGATTGGCCACCCAGTCCATCATGATCTTAAAACCCATAGAATGTGCGTTTTGGATTAACCGTTTAAAATCATCCAACGTACCGAATTCAGGATTGACGGCTTTATGATCACTGATAGAATAATAACTTCCCAACGTTCCAATTCTTTTTTCCTTTCCGATGGGATGGATCGGCATGAACCAAAGTGCCTGCACTCCCATTGCTTTCAACCTCGGAAGATGATTCGCAAATGCATTGAAAGTCCCTTCAGGAGTATATTGCCGCACATTTACTTCATAAACAGTTGTACTGTTTGCCCAGCCAGGAGGAGAAAAATAAGATTGCATGAACAATGTTACTGATTTTGATAATGAAATTTGAAATCAATTTCTAATAAAAATTTTAAAAAATGATTAGAACATTCCTGCCTCAGATCGTCATTCTTATTTTGTAACTTGAACAATAAACATCCACCATTCATGGGATTACTTTCCTGGATCAGCAAAGGTTTAACATCTCTTTTTACTCCAGAATCCTTTAAAACCGGTGAGAGGTTTGAAAATTATGTCCGAAAAAAACTTTTCACGGAAAGATATTACGAATTATTGCAGCGAACTTATGGTTATAATGTAAAAACAAATAATTATGTCCGCTCCTCCAATCCGGATTTCAAACTTCGTGACCGTCGTACCCTGAAAATATTTTATGCAGAAGCCAAATACCGGAAATATTTTCACCAGGGTAAAACCGCCTGGTGTACCGAAGAACAATTAAAGCATTACCGTCAATGTAACCAGGAAGCTCCGGTCTTTATTATTCTAGGTGTAGGCGGTACCCCGCAACGACCAAAATTAATTTTTCTGATCCCATTAAGAGTTGCCAATTTCACAGAGCTTTTTATTTCTGAAGTTGAAAAATACATGATCCATCCACGAAGGCCGATTCTATCAAAAACTTTGTGGAGAAGATGATCTTTATTTATTAATAGTCATGTTACAATTTCTCGATATTTTCCTTACTATTGTTCACCTGGCGCTGATCAGTTTTAATCTTTTTGCCTGGATATGGCCGGCAACGAGAAAGGCTCATTTAATTGTAGCCGGCGTCACTTTAGCCAGTTGGTTTATTTTGGGCATTTGGTATGGTTGGGGTTATTGTCCCATTACAGAATGGGAGTGGAAGGTAAAAGAGAAGTTAGGTGAAACCAATTTGCCCAACTCTTTCATTAAATATTTTGCAGATAAGATCACCGGTAAAAATTTTTCACCTTCGCTGATCGATCATGCAACATTATATACTTTTCTTATTGCAATTGTTGCATCCACCTATGTAAATTTTTTCCGAAAAAGACAAAAGAAAGCCCGCCTTTACTAAATTCGCCTGCCTAAATCAAACGATCATCAAACGCTGGCCGCTCATGAAAAAAGTTGTGTTCCTTATTTTTTCCGTTCTTCCCCTGTATGCGTTATCGCAGGCGGAAAGTGAGATCCAGGTATATTCCTCTCCTATTACAGAAAAAAATGAAACGTTCATAGAACTGCATAGTAACTATACATTCAAAGGCATTAATGGATTGCCTGATCCATCTTCAGCACGATACCTGAACGAATCCTTTGAATTTACACACGGCTTCGGCGGCAACTTTGAATTAGGATTTTATCTTTTCGGTGCCTTCGTTCCGGGAAAAGGCTATCAATATCTCGGCAGCCATATTCGTCCCCGCTTTACCGTTCCGGAAAAATGGAAATGGCCATTTGGCGCCAGCCTTTCTGTAGAATTTGGGTTTGAACGGCCTAATGCCGATTCAGATTATGTATGTGATGGAGAAATCCGCCCGATCATTGATAAAAATTTCGGGCCCTGGTATTTTTCATTTAATCCTAATATGGATTTTGTGCTCAATGGGAATGACAAACATCTTGGTATCACGCCTCAATTCAAAGCTGTTTATACTATTCAGCAAAAAGTAGGTGTAGGTTTTGAATATTATGGTACACTTGGAACCTTTAAAGAAATCTTGCCGGGAAATTTCCAGGAACATTTATTAGGGCCGATGGTAGATCTCTATTGCATCAAGAATTGGGAATTCAACAGTGGATTTCTTTTTGGCCTTACACCAAATTCTAATCACTACATTTTTAAATTGATACTGGGCCGGCGCTTTTCAAAAAGTGAAAGTAAATGACAGCAGAAAACTTATGCAGTTTTCTTAGCGTCTTCCAAAAATTTAGCAAGGCCAATATCCGTAAGCGGATGTTTCAGTAATCCTAAAATGGAATCCAGCGGAGATGTGCATACATGAGCACCCACTTCTGCACAACGAATAATGTGATTCGGATTGCGGATTGATGCTGCGAGTACCTGCGTTTTAAATCCCTGCACTGAATAGATCTTAACGATCTGCTCCACTAACTGCACTCCATCCCAACCGGAATCATCAATTCTGCCAATGAAAGGCGATACATAGGCAGCACCTGCCTTGGCACAAAGAATGGCCTGACCGGCAGAAAATACCAATGTGCAATTGGTGCGAATGCCATTATCGGTAAACCATTTGATTGCTTTCACTCCATCTTTGATCATTGGTACTTTCACCACAATATTTTTATGAATAGCTGCCAGTTTTTTTCCTTCTTCAAT
>DASZXQ010000175.1:0-11049 GCA_035545755.1 Chitinophagaceae bacterium
GCGCTATTACTGAAAGCCACCTGGAAGTAAAAGCATCAGTGCCGGGTATTACCGCAGAAAAATTTGCTGAATGTGCAGCAGATGCCAAAGCTAATTGCCCTATCAGTAAATCGCTTAACACCAACATTACGATGGAAGCGAAGCTGATTTAATGGCTGCATAAATATTTATAACAAAGATATTGACCTGAAAAGGTAGACCAGAAGTATTCTTATTAAAAACTAGTATAGTTTTATAATTTATCTTCCTCAATTCCTATTTCGCATTTGTTGTGATTACTTAATGCCCGGATCATAAGGATTAGTAGGTGTGAGCTACCTGAAACGGCTATTTACAAGCCCATCTTTCGGAGTATAATGAATGAATGGTTATTGTTGTGCAAATGAATAAGCATGCAAAAAAATAGTCTTCGCTGCATACTTAAATTTTATTCAAAATATTTAAATGAAAAGGGGAACTCAATACTCTTATTCCACTTCTATCTCTAATTTACCGGAAGGGCCGTTTTCAACATAGGTGGCACCTCTTTTGAGTGTCCTGGTATTTATTGGCAATTCAGCGCCGTTGAATATTGAAGCGATAGTTTTATTAGGAACCATATTCTCTTCTTCAACCATTTCATTGGGGTCGCAATTGCCAACAACCTTTCTATTAAATTTTCCGAGAGTGGAATTATACTCGATCTGAATATAAGAACCCCTTGCGTTATTTTGCCCATCGCTGTAAATTTTCAATTCTGTTTTCACAGGTCCGGAACCTGTAACAGTCATATAGCAGAACTCGTCTTCGCCATTAGAGAGACGCTTAACACTACATATATCCATATCAATGGAATCTTGCAAAACTCCTGTATATTCAATATCATCGTCTGGGTCTACATTTTCTTGACCTGAAAGCACCCCACTAAGTATAACTCTGCCATTTTTTCTAATATCACAGTCCTGGAGAGGATTGGAAGAATAAAGTGATGTATACCCGGTGAAAGTGAGTTTGACTTCGTAAGAAGAAATGTTACCGCTTTTGTTTTTATGGTCAACCCCATTCATTTTTTTTAGAAAACCGGTTGAAAGAAACAATGGAATGATGAACAAAAAAAGAATGGTTTTATAATTTTTCATAATCGTAAATTTTATTTATCAATCATCGCCTGCAGTTTTTCAATAGGAAAATTCTCTTCCATCATTTTACGGAAATAATATCCAGGGGTATTTGGCTCCCAACTCCAAAACAAGACAAAAAACTGTGGAATATATTTGGGCAGGTCTTTTCGCATATATTTTGGATTTTCAGTTACCAGCATAGTGCCTCCAAGTGATTCTGATGTGAAGACTTCTCCATCATAAGTATTGAAAATGGGTGCTATGATGATAGCTGCTGAATCAAGCAATCCTTCTTTGGTTATTTTTTCCAATTCATCCTGGTATTTTTTTAATGCACCCTTTTTTGGTTATCAATATTTTCTTTTTGTTCACTTCTGAGTTTTGGATCGGGTATTTGATTTAGCTCATCCCACATTTTATCATAAAATATTTTGACGTGACTGATGCACTGGTCAAGATATTGTTTTCGTGTAACGGGGATGTACGGTAATTCCCCGTTTCGATGAATAAGTACAAAACGAGATTTATAGTTTTCCATGCCTAGCCCCCCTTCGGAATAAAGATCATATCCTTTCCATTTTCCAATGATTGATTTTCTTAGTTGGATAGGGCGGCCATCGATAGTAGCATCAACTTCTTTGTATTCAGTTGGATTTAAAAAATTCGAAAGATTGTTTGCTGATACTTTTAAAGTAGTACTGGTTTCACCATTAAGGCCCGACCAGATCTCATTTTGTTTTGAAACCAGACAGAAATATTTGAAAAAGGCAGCCTGGTAATAAAATAATGCAACCGGGTTTTCTTTCACAGGATCTGTATTGAATATTCCATTTTCATTCACCTGGTATTTTACCTCGTTGGCAAAGGTTGCATAGCTCAGAGTATGATGCCATCCTGCATCTACACCAATAAGATTGGGATATGTTTCTAACGACAATTTGTGTATTGCATTCAATCGATTGATCACTTCCTGCACTTGTGTTTTATTAAGACCAATATGTTCCGGATTTAAAATATCTGGACCCTTAACCCATCTGCCCCTGATGGTATCAGTCATTTTTTCGTTACATGGCTGATCTGTTTTTCTAAATAATTTCTGACCAGACGAAACCAAACAAATCAGAATAGAATAAAAAAAGATAACCTGTTTCTTCATAGATATATCATTTATCGATCATTGCTTTTAATTGTTCAATCGGAAAATATTCTTCAATAATGTTTTTGAAATTCTTGCTCCAACCAAGATTGCTACTCCAGTTCAGTTCCACCATAAAAAATTGGGGAACATATTTTGGCAGGTCCTTGCGCCAGTAATTTGGATTTTCTGTTGCCAGCAAACAGCCTCCATCTTTTTCTGGTAAAAAAATTGGTCCATCCACTGTGAACAATGGATCGATACGAATTATAGCAGGCGAATCAAGCAATCCATTTTTTGTTGTTTTGTCCAGCTCAACTGAAAGTTTTTTCAATGCATCATTTTTTAATCTTTCATTATTATCCTTTTGCCTGTCTATATCTTCTTTTGGTGCACGGAATTGAGCAGGCAATTCCTCATTGCTCTTTATGATTCTTTGTGTAAGTTCATCATAAGTTCGCTTTATGTATATTATAGCCCTTTCCAGGTATTGTTTTCTTGTAACGGGGATAATGGGCAGCATACCATCCCGGCAGATCAAAATAAAATGCGAAGAAGCGTCGTCAGGAGAAATACCGCCGGCAGCCGCCATCAAATCATAACCTTTCCATTTTCCGATGGTAAACATTTTTTTCTTGATCGGCCGGCCATCAATCCTCCATTCATTTCCTTCGTGGTAGTTTCCATTCAGTATTTCAAGATCGTTTGCCTTTATGACAAGACCTCCGCCTCCTATTTCTGGATAACCATTCATGATTTCGTTTGTGCCATGGCAAACCCAGCTGCATAATGAAACATTGTATCTGTAGCTATAAACAGGATTTGTTTTTAGTGTTTTCGGTTTCCATTCATTATCGGACAATACGTATTCCACTTCATCTGCAAAGGATGATTGACCCAATGTTCCCGACCAGAATGCGTCGTTACCGATAGGCTGCGGATAAGTTTTAGAAACCAAATTTTGAATTTGATTCAACCGCATTGCCACTTCTTTATGGTATTCGTCCACTCCAAAAGACCGAGGATCGAGGCCGGGGATCAACCATTTTCCTTTATAGTTGTTGATGTACTCTTGAGTACAAGGGAAAGTAATTTTTACTTTGGGAAAATGGGGGTTTGGGTCTTTATTCTGTGCTGATGCATGAATAGAAAAAAGAAGAAAGATGATGAATTGTTTTTTCATTTTAATGAATTATCTAACGATCATCTCTACTACCTTTTGTTGGAGAAATTTCTTCAATGCTAGACCTTGGATAGAGAAAAGAAGCAGTATGATGATCTGGTTTCTATTAAAATTTACTAATCAAATTGGCTGCTATTCTTACTTTACTAGTTTCAAGACTAAATTTTTGAAATCGTTTACGTTGCTGCTGCCTGAGACAGATGTCTTGCTGTTTTCATAACCCCAATCACCTTTTGGTCCGGCATTCCAGCTCATTTTGACTTCGCCTTTGGCAAGAGGAGTACCTTTGCTGTCGAAGGTAGGTTCGTTCAGGTATTTCGGATCGGTCTTGTCAATATGTCCCGCCCATTCAGCCGTTATTGCGGTTTTCACATAAATTTCTTTAACCCCATCTCTGGTTATTTCAATTCCCGTAGCTATTCCTCCTTTCAATGTTCCTTTTATCGGGCCAACGGTTCCGCTGATTCCACTCTCAACTCCTAACTCTATCGTGCCTTTTGCAATTTTCCCGGAGTTAAGATTCTCAATCATTCCCCCTTTGAGTTTTATCTTAAACCCTTTAAACATACTCTCAGATCCCACATCAATTTCTGTTGTCATTATGTTGCATTCAGTTGTTATCGTTGTAAAAGGCGGGATGTAGACTTTGTCTTTATACTGGCAGGTGAGTGAATCAAAATCAGGCAGTTTGCCAACACGATACTGCTGATCGGTGGTAGATGGAGAACAGCCCACTTCATAAACGCAAGACAGGCCCATTAAGGCACTTAGTATATTAGCTTTACAACTTGCAATGATCAACAGGTATTCATTGCGATCTGTGGTTGCGTACAATGCCAATCGGGCCAGTTCATTGTAATAGGCTTTTAATATGTTGAGATATTTGGTATTCCATTGCTGGTTTAGTCTATTCGATTTGGAAACGTAATTAGTGGCAGCATCTTTCCTGGCTCCACATCCTTCCAGAGTTTTCATAGTATTGTCAAAATCGTTTCGCCATAATTTTATCGAATCATCAATGGCTTTACGCTCCTTGTCCATGTCCACAATTCTTTCAGTGAACCACTCGGACATGACCATTACTTTTCTCTTTGCTGTAATATGAATATGATTATTATAAGGCTCTAATAGTTTAGGGTCATTCATCAAAGCCACCTTATGTGAATCGACCAAAGGTTTGAGCATTTGACTTTCGGCATCTACTATCTCTTTGGCTGCACTTAATTTTTCTCTGAAATCATGCCACTCGCCCCTGCTCTTTTCTGATACAAGCCCTCCTTCGAATGGATACTCCGGGATGGCCTTAATGAATTTGTCAATTGCGAGTTGTTCTACTGGCAATTGCCCCGTCGTATTGGGTTTCCCGGGATATGGGAACCGGAAATCCCGGAATGTCAATTTTCCACCTAATTTATCGAGCAGGTGATCTTTTTCAGTAGTATAGACTTCCTGCAGCGAACGTTTTAATGCCTCTATCGCTTCTTCATTCTTCCCTTCTGATTTCAGGATCCAACATTTGGTTTGGTTCGCTTCTGAATGATACTCGTCGGCGGCAATTGCTCTATCCAGGTATTGTTTCGCTTTGCTCATGTCGCCAAGTGCATACCACGCTTGACCGAGGTTATTCATGATAGTACTGTTATCCTGGTATTTATTATCGAGATATTGCAGAATGGGGATAGCGGCATGGTCGCCACCTGCCATTGTAAGGAATGCGGCATAATTATTCAGGTTGTTTCCATTATTCGGATCAGCAACACATTCTTGCCCCAAAACATAAATGGCTTGTTCGGGTTGACCACTTGCCCACAGATTGGTTGAAATATTATTGATTGTGTTCGAAGAATTTCCCGCGGCTTTTGCGGCTGCATAAATTTTAGAAGCTTCGTCTTTTTCTTTCTTTGGTATTAGTCGATCCACTTCCAATTGAACATTCTTGACAAAGATGACCAACTGAGTATCATTGAGGGTTTGTTTTGGCATCATGTCAATCCTCTTCTTATCTAAATTCGGAACTGATACTATCCTCAATTGTTCAATTGAATCATTCTCGACAGCTTGTTTGATCAGATTCTTTGGCATCTTTGAAATTCCCTTTGATACACCTCCCATCATCTCCACCTGTTTCTTCAGCATGGTTAATTGTTGTTTCAACTGAGTCACATTATCTTCCATTGACTTGATCGTGTCAGGATCTTCTTTATTTTCTTTAGCGATTGTTATTAATTTTTCCTGTTCAGCAATTTGTTTTTCCAAATCCATAATCTGTTGATTCAACTCTTTAATTGCCAGCTCCATTTTATTCTGTATCTCTTTCGTTGATGGCGTTTGTCCAAATACAGGGTTGATAACAAACAAAGCCAGCAATAAAAAAATTATTACTCGCATCAATGTTGATTTTAGAATTACATTTTAATAAACTCAACTCTCCTGTTATTCGCTTTACCGGCAGGAGTATCATTTTTATCTATCGGTTCGCTTTCTCCTTTACCATCTGTTTCCATTCTGCTTTCATCTATTCCAAATTCTTTTGCAAGCATGGCTTTTACCGAAGCAGCTCTTCTTTTTGACAGATCAAGATTGGCGGCATCATTTCCATCTGCATCAGTATGTCCAACAATTTTCACTTTCAGATCAGCATAATCTTTCAACACACTTGCCATTTCCTTTAACGTCCCATATGATTCGGGTTTTATTTTATCACTATTCACATCAAATAAAATTCCGTGGGTCACCCATTTATTTTGTGTGAGTATTTTATTGCGGGTATCTGGTGCACCGACAGCAAGACGGAGATTGCCAATGAAAAAATGCCAGTTGTCCGATAATTGCATAAAGAAGTAAACGGAATTTAATTTTGCTTCCGGAAGAAAAGCTTTTGGAACATCCCAGGCTTTGTCTTCATCAAAGTAAATGCGCAATCTCTCTTTCTGTCTCCAAATAGCAATATGGTAAGTCTTTGTGATATCTTTGAAATGACTGGTTGCTGTATTTGTTCCGGCAACATAACTTCCGTTTTTTACTCTTTCATAATTAGTAAAGCCATTCCCTTCAATACCGGGAAGAATATTAAATGTGAAAGAATTCAGGTGCTCGACATTATCTGTAGGTTTTTCCTTGTTTTTTAATTCAGCAAGACCGGTGGTGATTCCCCAGGAATGTACCGGTGCGTCAGCGAACACATCATATTCAAGAGTAAAATCCTCGGGAAGAGAATCTATAAAATCGGGCATGAACCAGCCCGGTTTGGTAAGCTGGAACCAATGTCCTTGTTTTCCTTCTACTGTTACAGTTTCACCGGCTGAGTTCGTATTCCATTTAGCAGGAAGATCTCCAATGGCATCCTGCATGAAATCTTCAAAAACAACAATTTTATCTCCCGGGACGAAATCATATTTGCTATAGGTTTTTATAGAAGAGGAACCTTGTTGATTGCTATTCTCATTTTTTGTGGTGTCCTGTTTATTCTGTTTGTTATCAGTTGTAGTTTCCTTGCTTTCACCTTTGCCATTTTCGTTCGACGCATCATTCACTTTTTTATTTACAGTGCTATCTACTTTATTATTAGACTTGGATTCAACTTTGTTCTTGATCTTATCGCCTATTTTTTTTAAAATTTGGCCATTCACACAAGAAAAAGAGACAAATAATGTCAGCAGAAGAAAAATATTTTTCATAACAATTCAAATTTTGAAACTCGATGGGAGGGAATTGTCCTATTGAAGGTAAATGAGTCATCAATTGAAAGCAATAGATAAAAAATCAGGTTTTGCTATAACGAATGTTATAGTCAGCGAAGATCATTTACGGTCGAAATACTTATTTACCGCTTCCGTGCGGTTGTTGACATGAAGCTTCTCGTAAATGTTATGAATGTGTTGCCGGACTGTGCCATGTGTAATAAAAAGTCTTTCAGCAATTTCTTTATATAATAACCCGCCGGCTAATAATTCCAGCACTTCATTCTCACGGTCTGAAAGAATTTCTTTTTTTGTTATTTTCTTTTCTTGGAGAAAAATATTTAAAACCTTTCGGGCAATATTACTGCTCATAGGTGAACCGCCCTGGTTGAGTTCTTTTATGCTTTCCAAAATCCGTTGGGGTTCTGTACGTTTCAATAAATATCCTGATGCTCCTGATTGCAATGCCTGCAAAACCTTTTCATCATTTTCATATACTGTGAACATCATGAATTGGGTACCCGGGCATTTTTCTTTTACCAGCCTGATACAATCAATACCACTGATGCCGGGAAGATTGATATCCATGATCACAATATCAGCTTGCAGCATTGGTAATTTTTCAATGGCGGATTCGGCATCTCCAAAACTACCAGTCATCAGGAGCTCTTTGTCTGATGAAACCAATTCAGCAAGACCATTTCTTATTTCAGTAAGATCTTCAACTATTGAAACTTTGATAGGCATGTGCGTCTAAAATTAACGGAGGCAATTACATTTACCAATAGGACGAATGTTATAAAGTTAAAGGTACCTTCAATAAAACCCTTGTTCCTTGATCATATGAAAAGCTCACAGAACCGTTTATCTCGTTCATTCTTTTATTCAGGTTATCAATGCCATTACTAAATGCCCGCTGGTTATTCCAATCGATCCCTTTTCCATTGTCGTGGATAATGATCTGCATTATTCCATTTAATTGCACAGAGAAGAAAACTTTTGATGCCTGTGCATGTTTTACAATATTGTGTAAACATTCTTTTACTGATAAAAAAATATTACGGCGCATTTCACCGGTTATAAAATTGGCCGGTAATTGCAGAGGAGTATCCGCTTCGCACTCAATATTGTGGTTGGCGAGGTATTCCATGGTGTAAGACCTTGTATAGGCAATAAGGTCAGCGAGTGTGTCATTCTTTTCATTGAGAGCCCAAATGATCTCTCCCATTTTTTCTGACATCTCATCAGAGTACGAAGTGATCTTTCCCAGTTCTGTTGCGATCATTTTATCATCGCCTTTCTTATTGAGTATCGATTGGCTCAAGAATTTTATTCTGGATAATCCGGCGCCGAGATCGTCATGCATGTCGGTAGCTATTCTTGTTCTTTCCTGTTCTATTGCTTTTTGTTTTTCTAAAGCTGCCATTTGTTTTTCTAATCTTCTTTTGTAATAAAAACGGAAACCAAGAATTAATAGTCCGATAAATATTAACCCGGCAATAGTTCGGAACCACCATGTTGCCCTCCATGGAGGGGTTATTTCAAATGAATATGAAAGTTCTGCAGGCTTATAAGTGGAAGAAGGAAAAAATGCTTTCACATTTAGTTTATAATTCCCCGCTGATAAATTTGTAAGATTAATAATTGCATTGGCAGAACTTGTATCGCTCCATTGTTTATTTCCTGAGCCTTCCAGGAGGTAGGAATAGCTTACTTGCTTTTCATCAATAAAACTCGGAGCTGCAACCAAAAAACTGATATTATTTTCTTTGTGGCTAAAACGTATTCTTTGCGACACAGTTTGTGCGTTTACTTTTATTTCTTCCATCAATAATTCGGGAGTATTATTTCTTTTTGTTTCAATAGATGGTGAAACTTGTAACAAAACGCCTGAAGGTGTAAGAGCATAAGCTTGTTTTGCATCACACCAGGCTTGATTGATGTAGCCAAAAAAATTGCTGCTCTTACTTAAATTTTCGACACGGTAGGATTTTGAGGAATCAAAAACTATCCGATCAAGGCCTGTTTGTGTCCCGACAATAACATTATTCGATGAATCACACGCCAAAGCTGTAACAAAATTATCGGTCAATCCATTGCCAGAATAAAAATGATAAAGCCGTTTTAATTGGTAGTTCTGCTGTTCATAACCAGCGATTCCATCGTCTCTTGTTCCGATCCAGATAATTCCTCTTTTATCGACTACAAAGCTTCGAAGCGAACCAAGGATTTGTTCTTTTCCAAACTGAAAAACAGGCTGCAGGTATTGTGAAGGATTTTCTGGATGAAGATCAAATATACTGATCCCATTGGATCGTTTCACCAGCCAAAGACGCCCATTTTTATCAAAAAAGAGATCTTCTGCCGATTCATTTTTTTCAAGGGGAAGGTGATAGGCAATTTTATTATTTAGCCAAACATTTACTCCTTTGTTTTGGCAGGAGATAATTTCCCCATTCCTGCTCACAACGATTCTTTTTTTAAAAAAATCATTGGATGGCAATGAAATGATCTTTTGGAATTCAATTATTTTCTTTTTCCCTTGAATAAGGCCCTCATAAATGTTTTGGCCATCGGCAGCAAATATTTTATTTCCGGTTTCATGAAATATGAAGAAAGTGGTTTTTAAATTAATAGTATATTCTTCAAACCCAGCCTTTGACTTCCTGAGCACTTTATTTGTAAGAGTGCTGTACCATGTAGTGCCATTTGAATAAAAAGCATTTGAAATTGAACTTTCTGTTGAACTACCGAACAGTTTTTCAAAGATCTGTAGTGGTGAATGGATGATTTTAAATACACCTTCACCATCATTGCTGAGCCAAATTGTGTTCTCCCTGTCAATAAAAATATTTTTTAGATAAGAAATGGTGGCCTGCCCGGGCAAGGGCATACTGAAAATTGTACCTTTTTCGTCGATACGCCGTATCTCAGAATTCCTGAAGTCTTTATTTCTGAATACAACCCAAATAACATCGTTGGCAAATGCAATATTCACTGTAGAATAATATTTTAACTGCCGGTATTCTTCAGCAGGATCATTTAACAGGAGTTTTCCTTTTTGCAAAGCCTTTCGATCCACAATGAACAATTGTTCAGCATTGCTAAACCAGATATTATTTTTTTTATCTTTCCCAATTAAAAAACCTTCAATGTTCAATGCATTGCAAATACGGTCTTCCTTTATATCATAAACATAAATCCCTTTATTAAATTTCATTTCGTTTGTTGTAATGATCAGGAAATTTCCGACCCCTGCGATATTACCTAAATAAGGAGCTTCAGATTGTTCTTCTTTGATTCGGGAAATGTTTAAAGCATTAATTGTATCTTTTTTCAAAAGGAATAAGCCGTCATCCGATGAAAGATAAATACTGCCATCGTCATGCCTGTAAAATTGGTTGATAAGCGGAGCGGAAATCCCTTTTGTTTTTACCGTTACTAATTTTCCTTTTACTAAAGCAATAAGAGTTGAAGCATTGCAAGCTATGAGCAATGAATCATCTCCGACTTCAAGAATATCATTTATGACATTGTTTGCAAGACCATTTTGTGTTGTATAATTTCTAAACCGGGCTCCGTCATACACACTTAATCCTCCATAGGTAAGAAAATACATTCGGCCCTTGCTATCCTGGTAACATTTTTTGACACGGCTACTTACCAAACCGTCTTTAGGAGTATAGTGAACAAAAGGATATTGCTGTGCAAAAGAGGCTACACTCCAGATAGCTATCAGGACAAAAATGTATGCAAAAAGCAGAAGCCTTTGTCGCATACTTAAATTTAACTTAAAAAGATGAGATAGGGATTAATCAACCCCAAATGCAAAAAGAGTCATCCCTCCATCCATTGCCTGCATTCCAATTGCCATCATGGTAAAAGCATATTCGCCTTTTGGCAATGATTTATCGATCATTAATTCCCAGTATCCATCCCTGATCTTTTTCA
>DASZXQ010000176.1:0-51681 GCA_035545755.1 Chitinophagaceae bacterium
GCTAGAAAGATATTTTTCAAAAATTAATAGATGGTTTACCTCTGGTAAAAATCGAAGAAAAATTTCAAGAAATCAGGAATGACGATATTGTCATTCTTCAAAACTATGCCCTGCATAATATCGGGCTTTTTTTGCACTCAATGATTAGAGCGCTATTTCTTAAAGAAGGGAGGCCCATCCTTGAAACAGAAGATAATTTAGATATCAATTTCAGGGGCATAATTGTCAAAATTTTCAACAGGCAGAAATATTCAGGCGGCGAGCCTAAAACTATTGAGAATCCACTTGAATTCATTTTTACCGAATTAGCCCGTAACCTTCTTAAAGAAAATAATGATAAAAAGAAGGCAAAAATATTGCTGAGAAAAATATTGGAAGGTAATTCAGAAAGCATTTATCTAAAAGGGCTTTTGAGGAGTTTTATTCCTCAGGAAGAATTTGCGCAAACGCAGTTTCTCTATTCCCATGGAGGCATTTTTATTCTATTATCGAAAGACAAAGTTATCTGGGATATTGAAAAATATGAAGACCGTGAATCCTCTTATAAAAATAACTATCAGAGGTATGTAGCATTCAGAATCAAGAAGCTAACTCAGTGCGATCCGCCAACCGACGATCTTCGTCAAATCCTGGTTCACTCAATCATTAATGAAGAATAGAAATTGTATCCAAAACAATATTATGGATACAAATGAATTACTACTGTCCATTAAACTGGATATATCTGAATTAAAAAAAACAATTACTAGCTTAACACCAAAAAATCCAATGATGGAAATTTGGATTCCCCGCACTGAGATCATGAAGTGGCTGAATTACGGTCCCACTCAAATGGCTGCATTTGAAAAGAATAAGGATCTAATAGTAACTAAGGTGGGGAAGAGGAAATTCATAAATAAAGCCTCTCTTGAAAAACTATTAGAAAAGAATATTCTGAGAGGCAAGGAAATTTATTAGTTTACTGAAGGATAATGTTTTTCTACCCACTTTTTAGCCCGGCTGATTGCAGTAGCAATGATACGGCCCTCTTCCATCTTATTTTCTGCCATCAGTGCATTGGCTATCTCAATGGCTTTGCTCCTAACCGGTTCAGGTAAGTTTTTCATTGAAACCGGATAATTATTTTTTGTCCACGGCATAACAGTACAATTTAACTGGTGAATAGAAAATATCTTTTACTCATTCGCCTTTCATTCAATAAAAATTACATTGTTTCTTTTCCTTTTATGTATATCAGGGGTCTCGTTGCCATAACCAAGGATGATGGACAACTGGATTTGCTCACCTGCTTGTGCAGGCAACAAGGAATAGCTTTTTGTGTGCTCCAGGTATTTTCCAAATCCAACAGGGCAACTATCAAGGCCAAGCGATTTGGCAGCCAGCATCATATTCTGTGCACACATTCCAATATCCAGACCAGCCCATTCATTGTCCCTTGGAGCGGTAATGAAGATAACCACAGGAGCCCCATAAAATACGGGGTCACTCATTTTAGAAAAATCAATGGCCGAAGAGAAATGAAAAAGCCCTGAAGCCATTTTTATTATTTGCTTTAGTCCACTTCTTAAGAAGTCCTTTGCAGCAGCTTTCTTGATCTCTTTGGACATTAAGTGTATGGTCTCTTTATCGGTAAACACATAAAATTTCCATTCCTGCTTATTCATAGCTGAAGGCGCCATCCGACCGGCATCCAGCACCTGCTCAATGAGCTTTTTGTCCACAGGTTTTGACAGATATTTTCGTACTGCCCTACGTTCGTAAATGGTCTTTATCGCGGATGTTTTGCTGATGGGCTCAGTTGTTACTATTGTTTCCATAATTCAGTTTTTTTAATTAGCTATTCTTATTACTTCAATGGTTATTTCTCAATAACGAATAGTTTCATATTATCAAAGTAACAAGAAGCTCTGGTCTTATTCTATGACGGGTATCATCAGAATTACTAATATTTCACATGCCGAAGAATACAAGGGAAGAATTAGACCGTAAAAGAAAAGGCGAAAGAAAATTATTCCCAGCCATTAAACAATTGCAATATCTTATAGAGAAAGCCTGAGTGTGGAAATAGCAGGGATTCAAGAGAGAAGATAAATTTAATCGGTATAGATTTGGTTTGACCACAGAAACGTAGACGAACAAATTTTACTTTATTTTATCCCACCTTTTCGCAAACTGTTCATTGTTCAGTGATGATACTGTAATTAGGCCTCTGGTTCTATATTGATTCACTTTTCGTTTGGCTTCTTTTCCTGTACTTATGAAAAAATCAGGATGCGACATTTTATCTCCATTAAGTACGACGAAAACATAAAGAATTTTAGTGCTTACTTTATCCTTCATCATAGGCCAGCCACTATTTTGTCTTTTAAAGATTGATTTAACCTGAATAATATATTGCTTATTCTTTTTCTCAGCTAAAATATCAATTGCCTTTGCATTTCCCATGGTGATACCAACACTAAAGCCCCGGCGAAGTAATTCTGCTGCTACAAAATATTCACCGGAAAGACCTGTGCTGCTAGATTGAATTTCTGCCATACGATTACTTTTTTAATGCTGCAATAATCGCTTTAAAACTCTCTACCCCGCTTCTAAATTCTCAAGAATTTCTTCAGCCAATTCATCCGGATCAGGAAGATTATCCAAATCAGCAAGCGATTAATCTTTTACCCAGGTTATATCCAATGAAGTTTTATCTCTTGCAATGATTTCTTCATAAGTAAATCTTCTCCACCTTCCTTCTGCATTTATTGTAGCATCGTAAGTTTCTTTTCTCTTATGACGATTCTTAGGGTTTTAACATTCAATAAATTCGGTCAGGTCATCAAACTTCAGCGGATTCTTTTTTAAGGTGTGATGAATTTTGGTACGGTAATCATAATACCATATCTCCTTTGTTATCTTCTTTAGAGTATAGTTTTTAACCTTATGGTACCTGACGAGATACTCTTCCATGTATTCCAGGCTTGTTTTGTATTTATAATAAGTTGCCATGGTAATCTCAACTCCTACTCTCTTTTTCATCCCCTCTTTCCCTTTCTCTAAATAATTGATCAAAAGCTCGGGCTCCTCTTCTTCACCACGGAGTTTGCTTACTAATTCGTCGACTGTAAAATCCTCCCTGGAAAATCGTAATGCATCAAAAACATTATTCGCATTTCTCAAAATATTATCAAGATTTCGGTTTTTCGCTACAGCATTCTTATCGGATATCATTACCCGGTTTGAATTACTATCCCAATCAGATTTAATACAATAAAGACCAGTAAAAAGGTCTCTTCTTGCATTTCGAAATGTTAACCTAAAAATGATCGGATGTTGGCCTTCTTTGTTCATGTGAGTTGTCCGACAAAAGAAGCTAAAGCGGATGTCTAGGAGTTCCAGCATAGCTGTAAATTTTAAAGATTATAAAATAAACAGGCTGGCGTATTAATTCAAAGTGCTATGTCGTGCAGAACGCTGCAAAATTCCCGTTAGGGTGGAAAAACATTAAATGAACGGGCTTTTTAGTTCCATGTCTCCAAAAGTACACCAGGAATTTACAGCGATTTGCAGAGGTTTGCATTTTATCAAAATTAAAAGCGACTGCTAATCATCGATTTGCAGTCGCTTGCATTTTTTTGCATTCAAACTCAGTGGAGGTGACGAGATTCGAACTCGTGTCCAAACATATTCTTCAAAAGCTTTCTACATGCTTATTTTGTTTTGAGGTTTCGGGAAATAACTGGGAACAAACAACCGATCATTTCCTTAGCTGAATGGTCTTAAGCAACCGGCACAGCCTTCGGTTGCAGCAGCCTGTATTGTTTGTTGATTGGGCGGAGCAACTGGTTACAAGCCTACCAGCCACCCGGCCATAATGACTACTCAATCACTGATTAAGCAGCCATGGCAAATTGTGTATTGCCATTTATAGTTTGCGTATTCAGATTTGCCTGCTAATTACGCAACGCAGGACATGCTTACACTTTCAAAGATCTATGCTGTCAATACCAAACACCCCCAAATTCATTTATGATTTTAGATTTAAGATTGGAAGATCGTTCATCTTAAATCACCAAGTACAATCTGCAAAAATACGACAAATATTTTGCTGTCGGCAATGATGGCTTTATGTCTCCCTACTGTATCTGATCTTTTAACAAAAAAAATAATTCTGAATGCGCTGGCCGATTAATCACAATCAATAAACTCCAAAGGCTAACCATAGCTATCTTTGCAGGCTATGCATTATGTTTCTGCAGAAGGATTGACGAAGAGTTATGGCATCACGCCGCTGTTTGATTCCATTTCATTTCACATCAATGAAGGTGATAAGATCGCTCTGGTGGCCCGCAATGGCGTGGGCAAGAGTACACTGCTGAACATCCTTGCAGGAAAAGAAACCCCTGACGAAGGCAAACTCTGGATTCATAAAGAGGTGACTGTCGCTTTATTGGAACAGGATCCGAAGTTTGAAGAAGACAGATCCGTACTGGAAAATATTTTTCACAGCCAGCATCCGATCATGCTGGCAACGCAGCAATATGAATCTGCAGCGGATAGTGGCGACAGCGAAGCAATGATGAAAGCCATGACGAGAATGGATGAACTGAATGCCTGGAAATTTGAAGCGAAAGTGAAAGAGATACTCGGCCGGCTCAATATTCATCATCTGCAGCATAAAATGAATGAACTCAGCGGCGGTCAGCGGAAAAGAGTGGCGCTTGCAAAAACATTAGTGGATATCGGCTTTGACCATAAGCATACGCTGCTGATGATGGATGAACCCACCAATCACCTTGATGTGGAAATGATAGAATGGCTGGAGCATTTTCTGAACCAGGAAAACGTGACGCTGTTGCTGGTTTCACATGACCGCTATTTTTTAGATGCTGTTTGTAATGAGATATGGGAACTGGAGCGCAGCAACATGTATGTATATAAAGGCGATTACGAAAATTATTTAGACCGGAAAGCAGCAAGGCTGGAAAGTGAGCAAGCCAGCATTGACAAAGCAAGAAATGAATACCGCAAAGAACTGGAATGGATGCGCAAGCAACCGAAAGCAAGAACCACAAAAAGCAAAAGCCGCCAGGACAATTTTTATGAAGTAGAAGCAAGAGCCAAACAAAAGATCGCCGATGCACAGGTGCAATTGCAGGTGAAGATGACAAGACTCGGAGGCAAAATAGCGGAGATGAAAAAAGTGTACAAGAGTTATGGCGACAAAACTATTCTGAAAGGATTCTCCTACACATTTACCAAAGGAGAACGGATCGGCATCATCGGAAAAAACGGAGTAGGAAAATCCACTTTTTTAAACATCCTACAAGGGATAGAACTGGCAGACAGCGGCAAAACAAATATTGGCGACACAGTAATGTTCGGCAATTTCTCTCAGCAGGGTTTGGAGGTGAAAGAAAACTTGCGGGTGATCGAATATGTAAAAACTTTTGCCGAAAATTTTCCTTTGGCAAAAGGGGGAAGTTTAAGTGCTGCTCAATTTTTGGAATTATTTCTTTTCCCCCCGGAAAAACAATTCACTTACCTGAATTCATTAAGTGGTGGTGAAAAAAAGCGTTTGCAATTGCTGACGATCTTATTCCGCAATCCGAATTTCCTGATACTGGATGAACCAACCAATGATCTCGATCTTCCAACATTAGCCGTATTGGAAATTTTTTTACAAGATTACCAGGGTTGTATTCTCATTGTGAGCCACGACCGTTATTTCATGGATCGTTTGGTAGATCATTTATTTGTCTTCAATGGCGATGGCGAGATCAAAGATTTTCCAGGCAATTATTCACAGTATCGCTTATGGCAAAAAGAAGAAGAAAGAAAGGAACAAAAAATAAAGAACAAGGAGCAAGATGTGCCTTCTGCAATTACAACCGGAAGCCAGCAACCAGAAACCGGCAGCCGGAAACGAGCAGGTTTTAAAGAAAAAAGAGAATTTGAAATATTGCAAAAAGAAATTGCAGAACTCGGAAAAGAAAAGCAGGCGCTGGAAGAAAAATTATCCAATCCTGATCTTCCTTTTGAACAATTGAATGCAGTCAGCAAACGCATCGCCGAGATCAGCAGCTTGCTGGATGAAAAAGAAATGCGCTGGCTGGAATTGAGTGAGTTAATAGATTGAAAAAAAATCCTGAAAGCTCCCCCACTACTTTCCCAAAGATGTTTGACATGGGATTATAGGTACAGTAAACAACGTGATGGCTGCCTGAAAGCATAAATTTCGTGCAAGAAACGCGGCATTGCTTATACACAACGGCTCATTTCGTATTCACGATGCGGCGTTTCTTAAGCACATTGCAGCATTTCTTACAGAGATCGGCGAAATGTTTATACGCTTTGAACAAAAGTGTGTAAAAAATCGGCCAAACTGTGTCAACATTTCAGCAATTCGTGTACATGAAGGCTCATTTCGTGTACGAAATGCGGCGTTTCTTGCAAGAAATGAGCTGTTGCTTGTACGAAATTCAAAGATTCTTTCAGGATAATTGGCTGATTTTTAATGTTTAGAAAGAAATTAAGGGGAAAAAACAGAGCAAATGATGGATTTTGGCAGCCTACGGATCGTTTGAAGAGTGTTGTATATTTATTCTTGCTGCTATTAACTACGAAAACCAACAGCAATGAAACACGAAACCACGCCAACTAATGCATCTGAAAAAGGAATTGCCCGCTTGGAAATGTTCAGTGATGGAGTTTTTGCCATTGCTATCACTTTGCTGGGCCTTGAAATGAAAGTGCCATCTCCTGAAAAAAGCGATTCGATCGGATTGGGCCCGGCCCTGTTGGAGCAATGGCCGGTGTATGTTTCGTTTCTCACCAGTTTTTTTATCATACTTGTTATCTGGAATGCGCATCATCAATTGTTCAAACTGGTACAGGGAATGAACCGGCCGCTTTTTTTCGCTAATGCATTATTGCTTTGTGCCGTCACGGTAATTCCTTTCACAACCAACCTGGTTGCAGAGTATTTTAATACAGCGCATCGTAATACTGCAATGATGACTTACAGTTTTCTTTCCTTTCCGGTAGGATTTGGTTTTGTGGGGCTGCTAAAAACGATCATGGGTTACCCTGAAGTAAGAAAACCACACGTGGAAGTAAAACGGGTAAAAGCATGGTATCGCAGAATGTGGATCACCTCCATCTTCTTTGTGGCTTCATTTGCTTTTTCTTTTTTTGAATCGCATGTAAGCCTTGGAATTATTTTATCAGCTGCTATATATTGGAGTTTTGCAAAAACGTATTGAAAAGAATAGCAGCAAAAATAATTTCAGCATTCTGGTAAACTCAAAGGAACATTCACTGCCAATCCGCCTTCCGCAGTTTCTTTGTATTTAGTATCCATATCTTTTGCGGTATCCCACATGGTTTTTATGACACCATCCAAAGACACTTTTGCAAAATCAGGAGTTCCTAATAAAGCCAATTGCGATGCAGTTATTGCTTTAATGGCTCCCATTGTGTTTCTTTCAATGCATGGTATTTGCACCAGGCCGGAAATAGGATCGCAGGTCATGCCCAGGTGATGTTCCATGGCGATCTCTGCCGCCATCATCGCTTGCTTTTGTGTGCCACCCATGCTTTCTGTCAATGCCGCTGCTGCCATAGCGGATGATACGCCGATCTCTGCCTGGCATCCGCCCATTGCTGCAGAAATAGTAGCGCCTTTTTTGAAAATACTACCAATCTCCGAAGCAGTAAGAAGGAAACGAACGATACTATCTTCATTATGGCCATTGCAGAAAAAAATGTAGTACTGCAACACGGCAGGAATGACTCCCGCAGCGCCATTAGTGGGAGCAGTCACCACTCTGCCGAAGGAAGCATTCTCTTCATTCACTGCCAAAGCAAAACAGCTGACCCAATCGAGGATATATTTAAAATCATTGCCACCGCTCTTTACTGCCTGAGCCCAAGAATCGTAATCAGTATATTTTTTCCCTGGCAGCAATCTTTTATTTAATTCGGCTGCACGGCGCTTCACTTCCAATCCACCCGGCAGCATTCCCCCGGTATTACAACCCCGATAGATACACTCTTTCATCACCCGCCAGATATTCAGCACGCCATCACGGGTTTCTTTTTCCGTTCGCCACGCATTTTCATTTTCCATCACCAATTCATGAATAGATAAACCGGTCTTGATACACCAATGCAAGAGATCATCGGCTGTATTGATAGGAAAAGGTAATTGCACCGATCCTGCTGCATTTTCCTCTTCTCCTTCTTTTTTTACAAATCCACCGCCGATGGAATAATAGGTTTCAGCAATGGATGCTCCGTTGGAAAGATCGGCCAAAAACGTCAACGCATTCGGATGATATGGCAAGGATTCGGAAATAAGGAATTCAATATCTTCTCTGGGATCAAAATCCACTTCGTGCGATCCGCCCAGTAAGATCGTTTTCATGCTGGCAATATCATTGATCTTGGAATGAATGCGGTTTACATCAAATGTAACGGGGTCATCACCACTCAAACCCAATTGCACCGCCACATCGGTACCATGTCCCTTACCGGTTTTGGCTAACGAACCGTATAAAAGAACTCTTACGGCAGTTACTTTATGTAAATTATTTTTTTGAGAAAGCGATTGCAGGAATCGCTGTGCAGCACGCCAGGGGCCCAATGTGTGTGAGCTGGAAGGACCCACTCCTATTTTAAAAATGTCAAATACTGATATTGCTTCGTGTGACAAGAAAACTGTTTTGTGCAAAGTTACAGCAAAGCCATGGTGCTTGCTAAAACGAGTCCATAAAAGAATTTTTAAGAAACAGTTATAAGATCCACCTCAAAGATGAGATAAGAATTAGCCGGTATTACAATATTGCCATTTGCATCTGTCACATTTTGGTTACCATATGCCAACGAAGGAGGAATGTACATGACTATTCTGCCTCCTGCTTTTATCATAGATACACCGCTTCTCCAGCCAATGATGGTTTGTGCAAGATTGACCGGGACCGGAACTGTTGATTGATCAAACACTGTTCCGTTAATAAAATACGATTTATATGTAACAGTGACATTGGAACAAGGGCCTGCAGCGGCACCATTACCGGCATTCTCAATGCGATAAAACATTCCACTGCAATGCTGGGTTGCCGTGAGACTATTAGCACTGAGATAATCACTGATGGTTTGAATTTCGGCGGAAGAAGCAATGAATCCGCATGGATTGAAACTACAGCTATTACTACTGCCTTTAAGACAGGAATTGAAAGTAATACTGATGATCAATGCTGCAAGAATGATTTTTTTCATGACTAAATATTAAAATTAAAACTAACAATAAAGACCGATTTTTTTCAAGTTCGCTGCGCCGGTCTATTCTTTATCCTTTTTTGCCAATAACTCCTGGTAGCGTTGCTCGTTGCTGTCCCATTTATAACGGGCGGAAAAGATCACCATAAAAGCAACGATCAGCAATGCAGCCGCAAGCAATATGTAGATGAGCGAAGGCTGTGCATACATGATCATATCAGCCCTTTTATCCCATCCTGAAAAAAAATTGACAAATATGGCGATCACCAATACCGCACCCAATGGCAGCCCGATAGACAGTTTTCGCAAATATTGTTTGCGGTTTTTACGGTTTTGCTCCCAGTATTCCACAAATTTTTTTTCTTCATCTGTAAGCATAGATGATGCAAAATTAAAGTTTGAAACGATTGCCCCCTTGCGGCAGCGGATCAAAATTTCTATATTGTGCTGCAACAAAATCCTATTGCTGTGAAATTGGCCCCGCTACTGGCAGAATATCTTTATACCAACAACCGACTGGTCTTACCGGGTATTGGAACTTTTTTTGCAGAAACTTCTGAATTGCCGGAACCCGATAACAAGAAACAGGCAGAAACTGTTTCGGTAACTTTCCAAAGCGATCCTTTGGTAAAAGACGACCCTGAACTGATCAATTTCATTGCGTCCAGGTCAGGTAAGATGAAAGCGCTGGCCGCTTCCGATCTTGAATCGCACCTGGAAATAGCACATCAGTTACTCAATATCGGCAAACCTTTCATGATAGAAGGCATTGGCAGTATTTCAAAACTCCGGTCGGGCCAATACGAATTTACCCAAAGCGACATCAGCACTGATAAAAGAAAAGAATTTGCTGCGAAAGACTTAAGCGCTGCTACGGAAGAATCATTTTCGGATTTTACAAAAACTTCTTCCAAAGCTAAAACGGGATCGGGAAAATTGTTACCAATCCTCCTGATCATTGCAGGGATTGCCATTGCAGTTTGGGTTGGTTATAAAATTTATCAGAAAAAAATTTCTGAAAACAATACCTCTAATACCACCAATGTAACTGAGCCGCAAAAAGAGGAAACCGTTCCGGTTGTTCCCGATAGTTCACAGGCCATCAAAAAAACCGATACAATTAAAAAAACCGATACGGTTGCATTGCAACAACCAATAACAACAACTGGTACTTATAAATTCGTAGTTGAAGAAGCAAATAAAGAAAGGGCTTTGTTACGCTACAACAGTTTAAAAAGTTGGGGACTGCCCATACAAATGGAAACTGCTGATTCGGTTAATTTCAAACTCTTTTTTATTCTTCCATCAGCTCTGGCTGATACTGCGAAGACGATGGATTCCTTACGAATTCTCTATACGCCGGCCCGGAGTAAATCGTATGTTGAGAAGTAAAGCCTGGTCGAATCTGATCGTACTCTATTTACCTTGCAAATTCACTTTAAATCCTCCCATCCACCAACTACCTGGAAGCGGAGCACCCAACAGATCGCTGGCTTTTGTATCAAAAATATTATCAAGTTCAGTAAAGACGCTTACTCGTTGTTTCAACAACCACACCGATACTTTTGCATTCATCATAAAAAGATCCGGAGATATTGTTGCATTAATAGCTGACGCTTGCTGCGGAGACCGGTGTTTGTACACTCCATTTACACTTATTGAAAGCAATTGATCAGAATATTCCAGATTAAAATTGGTCAGGAATTTTGCATGTGATGAAATATAAAAAGACGGTACCACTTCATTAGTTTCATCATCCAGCCAGGTGAGTCCAATTGTTGCCCAAAACTGCTGTTGATGTGTCCAATGCTTTGAATACTGGATATCTGTTTCCAAACCTGTCGTGTTCAACTTGGCGATATTGCTGGCCAGCGCATAAATTCCTGTAGGAGATAAATTGTCTTTTCTCGGCATATCGGCATAAGGAGTAGTCACCCAGTCGATGACATTGCTTTGATCCCGTCTAAAAATAGTTGCCGACAATTTGAATTGATTGGATATAAAATAGTCCATTCCTGCTTCATAACTGAAAGATCGCTCGGCCATCAGGTTGGGATTACCAATGCTACCTCCGGATACGAATGTTTGATTGTAATTATTATATCGTTCCGTAAAATCCGCTTCCCGGATGGTTTTACCGGCACTGGCTCTAAGCTGCAATTTATCCAGGTGATAAGAAAAATTTAGTTGCGGCACTAATTCTGTTCCACTGTTCTGGGTATAATCCAATCGTAAGGATGGACTGAAAGTAAATTTATCAATGCTTTGATTCCAGATCAGGAAACCTGCGAGTTGGTTGATATTATGATCGCCTCTGTCATTGGAATGGATCCATTTTTGCTGGTATTGCACTCCGCTGATAAGATTCGAGTTCGCCGCCAAATGATAATTATCTGTGATCAAAGTTTGAAACAAATAAGAATGATTTTCATTTGCCCCTGATGATGGATTAAATGCATAATGATCCTTCACTGCCTTATATCCTGCATCAATGACGACAATATGTTTGTTGTTCTGATATTGCGCCTGGAATTGATTCCAGAAGCTGGTTACTTTTTCCGAAGCCGTGTCGGAAGCAAACGTGGTATAAAAATTCTGTGCCCCGAAATCACGGGAATCAAATGAAGTTCGAAAAGCGATATTCCAATGATCGTTGAGCCATTGCTTCAAAGAAACAGATGCGGTATTGTTATGGAAAAAACCTCTTGTTCCTCTTTGTAATTGACCATTGCTGTTATCACTTAACAATCCGCCTGCAAGAGCTGTATTATTTTTTTGATAGAAACCCCCGACGTTTCCATTTATTAATGAATACGCACCAACAGTTCCTTCAGCGCTGAGTTGTTTGCTTGATTGATTCTTTTTTGCAACAAATGTTTTGGTCACAATATTGATCACACCTCCCACTGCTTCTGAACCATAAATAGCAGAAGAAGCTCCTTTTAATATTTCAATATGATCAATTTCAGAAGCTGCAATAGGAATGTAACTTGAAAAATGTCCTGTGTTCGGATCGTTCAGACGAATTCCATCAAGGATCACCAATACCTGTTCAAAAGTTCCGCCTCTTAAAACAATATCGCTTTGTGAACCTTCAGGCCCTCTTGTTTGAATTTCAATTCCCGGAACATAACGCAACAACTCATCCACAGAATGAATGGGCAGTTTACTGAATTGATCGCCGGGAATGCTGATAATATTTCTTCCTGTTTGTGAAATTTTTTCTGCATGTAAAGAAGATATCATTGTCACCGGATCAAGTGTTCTCAAAGGATGATTTGTTTCGACAATAACGATCCAACTTCTTAAGGAAAAATTTGATTTGGTATTTGGTGAAAGTAAACTCACATTAACCAGGTCTTTCAAAGTGTAATTCTTCAAAAACTGATCAAGTGTTGTTGAATCATATGAAATACCATCAACGATATATAATACGTTTTTATAGTTATAAGTGGAATCCTTTGTTTTCATAAAACTATCAATATAACTACGGCTTAATTTAGATGGTCTCTGCTGTGCACAAACATTAAAACATAGGAATACTGCAATAATGCTACTCAAAGTGAATCGTTTAAAATCCATAACGATATTTACTTATTAGTTGTTTTTATAGTAGAGTGATATCTTATAATATAACCTGTTAAGTTTGCTGCAAAGAAAACCGAATAAGAGATATGGAGGTAAAGAAATAAAATCTTTGTCGTTATTATTTTAAAAAATTTTACCGAGTTGTTACATTACTTCAAATATTGCGATCACCTCTCTTTTATCACCAAAAGCCATCCCTTACCTTTTGGCACTTCGATAGGATCATCCAATCTAAAAGCTTTTGCTGGTTGAAAATTTTTTATTTCGGGTGCAACAATTGATGCTTTCGAATTATCAATTCCTAATTTCTTCCAATCAATCACTAAATGAATATTGACTGTTGTATCGGCCCAACTGGCAATAGAAACCAATGCTGCTCCTTTTTTCTTATACACTGTCGCTAATACATTCTTATTATCAGTTTTCACCGGGCAGTTATCACTCCAATAACCGATCATCTCCGTTCCTTTCATTCCAAAATCATCCCATGCTTTCCAGATCGGTCGGGGGTCAGCATCCTCCGTCCAGGGATAACGATTGGTCATCCCATAGATCATTCCTCTCCAGGGATTGCCGCCATTTTGCAACATCTCTCCCATCAGTCCAAAAGGAATGCCGCTGACCTCGGTAAGAAAATAATCCGGTCCGTTATGTTCATAATCGAAATATTCCCCAAACCATAACCGATTGAGATAAGGAAAATGCTCCATGTACAAATTGGCGCTGTTATTAAACCCATCGTTCTTGTCATATTGATTTGCCGAATGCAGATCAATAATGCCCGGATGACCATTTTGTGTCAACACTCTTTTAATTCGTTTCATCGTCACACGGTCAAATGCAACATCGTCCAAATAAATTCCATCAATACCGACATAATTCACCAGCCAATTCATTCCTTCCACATAATAATTATGCCAGCGGTTTTCACCGCTGTTCACTAATGCGGCATCTTTCAACTCGGGAACAAACCATCCGGGCAGGTAATCATCCCCAACATGTTCCTGCAACCAACTGAAACTACTTCCTTTCCCCGGAGAATAGATCTCATGACCGAGACTTCTGATCGCAAATAATTCATAAGCCCTATCGGAAAGTTCACGGATCGTATTATAAATTTTTACTTTCAAACCGAGTTGATGTGCCCGATCAATGTATGCTTTCATCTTTTTCCACTCGATAAAAGGATAATTGATCCAGGGATTGATCGGTGTAGCATGATGAATATTTATCACCGTAGCACCATTAGCTTTTATGGTATCGAGGTTATCATATTTATGATAAAAACGGGTGCTCCATTGAAAATCGGTATTGAGAACATGAAAAGGCGTTATCAGTAAATTGAAATTATAATAAAGCGTATCTCCTTTCTTCATCGTTCTGCTTCCGCTATAAGCATTGACCAAAATAGCTTTGCCTTTTTGAAAAATATCAATGCCTCCTTTATTATCATTTCCCCATGATGTGGGCAGCAGCAAAGGTTTTTGTAAATAAAAATTAGTATTAAGCGGACGGATATAATGTTCATCTCTTAAAGAAAACTGAAGTCCGGCATTGACATTCCCGATCCAGGCGCCATCCTGGTTTTTATTTGCTACATCCCATTTCCAGTGAACAGTATCTGGCCGAAGACCTCCTTTTAATCCCAGTCCCATTAAATAGTTTGCCGATTCCGGTTGTATCGGCAAATGGAAATCGATCCCGCTAAATGAAACATCCTGCAATGCGGTAAGTTTAATTTGATAAGCCATAAAACCATCAAATTCCATTGAGCCGTCCACTTCCATCTGCAATGATTCGGAAGTGCTGGTCGCCTTCCATGTTACTGTGCCGGGTTCTCTTTTGGTAAAAACAAAACTTTCATTTTTCCAGCGCAAACTTTGTTTTCCCGATGCATCATAAAAATGAAAATGCAAAGGCTCTGTAAACAAATCATTCGGCTGCGAAGAAACAGAAGTCATCTCAGGAGTGAAGAATGTTTGTATCTGTGCCGGAAGTCCATCTCTTTTTAAGATCACTTTTCTTCCCAGCAATGAGATCGTTGAATCATCAATCTTCAATGCTGTGTACGGCGGGATCACTGTGTTTTCCTGTGCCATTGTTGAATTGAGCCATTTCAGTCTTGTCATTTTTTGCGGCTCACTAATACCACCATCTTTAGCTATCTCATCTTTGACAATAAGATCAATTGAAATTTCCTTTTCCGCAGTTCCCTTTGCTTGCACGAATGCTTTGCCGGTATAGCGTCCCGGAGTTAAATTTTCAGGAACATCTACTTCACACCACATTGGTTGCACTTCATCTTTAATAACATCAACTATTTTATGTAAAACAGACCCATCATAGTTTGTTCCGTCGGTATTGAAACAATACATATTTTTTGATGAAAGAATTTTACCATTGGCATTTTTAAGATCCGAAAATTTGATAGAAACATCTTCGAGATGCTGCAAAGCGTAAACGCCTAATTGAAAAGTAAAATTCTCTCCTCGTTTTGCCGTATCGGTAAAACTATTTCGAAGTCCTTGTTGGATCCATCGCTGCGGCAGATCATATTTCATTCGGATGGAATGCAAACGGTCTTCAGGAAATACAAGAAAAGCAGCTCCGCTATTTTCCTGAACCAGCTTTTTTGTCTCTTCTGCTGTTGCAATAAATTCCATAGGATAAAAACTGTTGAATGCATTGATCGCTTGATATTCCGTAGCATGAGCTTCGGAATAATTTTTTGAATTATGAATGCTGTTCAACCATTCATTGGAAGTAGTTGAACCCGGTTTCAAGTAAACTCCCTTGGGATAATTTGATCTTCCTTCATTTTTATAAGGCAAATAGTACAAATAATAAGTACCAGCGCCGGTAGTTGGTTCAAAGAAAATTTCTCCATATTCTCTCCGAATGTCTGTCGGAAGAACATTCAATACACGATGACTCGTAGCAGCATCTACAACAATGATCCTTTT
Organism: Chitinophagaceae bacterium; assembly: GCA_035545755.1. Classification (GTDB taxonomy): domain Bacteria; phylum Bacteroidota; class Bacteroidia; order Chitinophagales; family Chitinophagaceae; genus UTBCD1. The sequence goes on from DASZXQ010000176.1 coordinate 15,819, forward strand.
TGCTTCAGGATCAAAATCTCTTCTACGCCATGGGATGATGACATGAGCTACGCTTTTATTCTTTTGAAATTCTGATTGCGAAAGTTGTATGATGAACCGATGGTTACCCAAAGAATCAGTATCCCATGAATTGTTACCATCAGCATATTTTAACTGCTGCGCCTGGATGCCTGATGCAATAGTTATTAAAACAATTGTTACTAAGAAATATTTACCACTATTTAATTTGAAACTCATGAATTTATTTTTTGTGTTTGTTTTACTCAAGTGATTTAAGATCAACCGAAGGTGGTGTTTGAGCCGGCTTATGTTCAAACTGTGATCTCAATTTTGTATTATCATCAAAAAAACCACAATTACGCAAAAAAAATAAATTATTTTCTTCACCGCCGCTGTAATCCAGCCGGTATCCTTTTTGCGCCGTTGCATCACCCGTAAATATCATTTTAGTAATCGGCTTCCATTCACCATTTTTGTTTGCGACCCATTGGTTACCGTAATAAGCTTTCCTCGTAATATATCCCGTTGATGGTTCAAAGTTTTCAAGGAAGGAATGAAGATGTTTCAGATAAGTATCTGTAGCCGGGCGACTAAAACTTGCGATCAGATTCCACTTTTTTGTCTCGGGTGTAAAAAAATAGGCAGTGAATATTGTATGAGCATTCGCCTCAGGTTGCGCATGCAACAAAAAACTATAAGTAACTCCTGCCTTCCAGTTATAATTCAGATAACTCTGACCGCCGGAACCTTCATTTCCAAATTCACCAGCATGAACATTTGTTCCTTTTTTTATTAGTATAATCTTTTTGTCTTCAGGAATAGCAGCAGGGTCATCCGTTTGAAAAGGACTCCAGACAGAAAATAAAATATGTCTTTCTGTTGGTGAATTGACCTGCATTCCAAAATAACCTTCTTTAAAACCATCTGCCATAAAATAGGAACCGATCACATCATTGCCGGCAGGAACAGTGATCTCATTATAAAACCACTCAGCATCATTGCCCGTCTCCGTTGTATCATAGTTAATATGAACAGAAGGCCCTCTCCTTCCCCAGTAGAAATAATTGCCATCATTATTTTTCACGTAAGCTGTATTGGCATCAACAGCCGAACCGGAAATATGTAATTCACTTACCGAGGCAAAAATTTTTCCGCTTCTTTTTATTCCCTTTATATCAATCTTAATATAACCCGACGATGAAATATTCCAGGTCCCGAGAAATTGTTCTTGATTTTCTTTTCCGCTCAAAGTTACTTTCTTTGAAATCTTGTTAATACTACATTCAACTATACTTTTTCCATCGGGAACGTTCAATAAAGCATATACATTCAATGTTCCGGGCTTTGCCAGTTTCATATAAGTACTGAATACTGCGTCAGGGTTTTTCCAATTGATCCATCCATCATTGGTGACTTCCTCAATTTCTCCGGGTGCTTTTACAGTAACCCAGGAGTTGCCACCTAACGGAACGACTTGTTTTGCTGTATCGGGTTGGGATATGAAATTGTTTGCCACTAAAAAATTTATACCCGATTTACTTTTAAAAAGAAAACAGCTGAAGCAAAGAAATGCTATTAACAGTTTATTGATCATATGAAAGCTTATGCAAAAAGCCTAAAATTGAAATATCAAATTACTAAACAGGATGTTCAAAGATAATTCGATCAAATGTACAGCACATTTAACCACAGATATAAAACACAAGATCCTGCTAAAATGAATTAGCAGGATCTTGCGTGTGCTTGTTTACACTTTTCGAGGTACCGAGCAGATTCGAACTGCTGTAGGAGGTTTTGCAGACCTCAGCCTAGCCACTCGGCCACGGTACCCTATGATATTTCTGATTTCAAATTTTACAGTTTAGATTTGAATCAGAAAGCGGCCAAAGATACGTCATTTGGCTGATTGTTTATAAACGATATTTGCTTATGAATCGTATCGCAGAATCAGAATTAATTATTAATCCCCGCGGCGCTGTCTATCATCTTGACCTCCGCCCGGAAGAGATCGCAGGAACCGTCATTACTGTCGGCGACCCCGATCGTGTAAAAGAGGTCAGCAAACATTTTGATTCGATAGAAGTAAAATCCCATCACCGGGAGTTTATTACTCATACCGGTTACATCGGAAAGAAAAGGATCAGCGTCCTTTCCACCGGCATCGGGCCTGATAACATTGATATTGTTATCAACGAACTGGATGCTCTTGTCAATATCGATCTTACTACAAGGCAGATAAAATCCAAACTCACTTCACTCAACATTATGCGGGTTGGAACTTCCGGTTCTTTGCAAGGCGATATTATTCCGGATAGTTTGGTTGCATCTACTCATGGGCTTGGATTGGATAACCTGCTCAATTATTACCGGCTGGAGCAAAATGAAGAAGAAAAACAATTATTGCATTCATTTGTTACACATACTCAGATGCATGGCCAAATGATCTTTCCGTATATCAGCAGCGCTGCAGCATCGCTGCTCAAACACTTTGTAAAAGGGTTTTTCCAGGGAATTACTGTTACCTGCCCCGGTTTTTATGGACCGCAGGGAAGAGTCTTGCGGCTTGGCATTCGTTATCCGCAATTAGTAGATCGCTTGACAGATTTTCGATTTGGACAGCATCGGATCACGAATTTTGAAATGGAAACTTCCGCCATTTATGGGCTTGGAAAATTATTGAACCATAATTGCCTTGCTTTGAATGCGATCATTGCTGACCGGGTAAATAAACAATTTTCCAAAGATCCAAAAGCGGCAATCGAAAAATTAATCGTACGGACACTGGAAGTTTTCTCTGAACAATTTTAAAATCTATGCAACACACCTTATGCAATTGAAATTTTATAAATACCAGGGCACCGGGAATGATTTTATTATTCTGGATAACCGTAAAAAAGAATATCCTGCTCTCACCGCTGAGCAGATACGCCGTTTGTGCGACCGGAGATTTGGAATAGGCGCCGACGGACTGATGATATTAAGTCAAAAGGAAGGTTATGATTTTGAAATGAGCTATTATAATTCCGATGGCAAAGCAGGAAGCATGTGTGGAAATGGCGGACGCTGTATGATCAAGTTCGCTTACCATCTCGGCATCCACAGGGATGTTTATAAATTTCTTGCTGCCGATGGCAAACATGAAGCAGAGATCGATACTGATGGCATCATTTCATTAAAAATGAAAGATGTGAAACAGATCAGGAAATTTCACAACGATTTTGTGCTCGACACCGGCTCGCCACACTATGTAAAAATAGTTAGCGATGTAATGAATATTGATGTCAATAAAACAGGCCGGGATATACGGCACAGTGAAAATTTTGACAAAGATGGCATCAATGTAAATTTTGTAGAACTTTCCGGCGATCCGAGCAAGATCATTGTTCGCACTTATGAAAGAGGAGTGGAAAATGAAACATACTCCTGCGGCACCGGAGTGACGGCTTCTGCACTTGTCTGTTTTCACAATGAAGCCGGTTTTAATGATGTGGAAGTAAAAACTTTGGGCGGTTCACTTACAGTAGAGTTCGATCGCTTCAATGACGGGCATTATGAAAATATCTGGCTCTGCGGCCCCGCTGAAAAAGTATATGAAGGCGAAGTGGAAATTTGATTTATACCTGATATAAAATACGCATGTTCAACATCAGAGTTTACGGAATTCTTATTAATGAAAACAAACAGATACTGGTAAGTGATGAATTCATCCGGGGTAATTATTATACCAAATTCCCCGGTGGCGGAATGGAATTCGGTGAAGGCACCCGTGATTGCCTGAAAAGAGAATTAAAAGAAGAATTGGGTATTGAATCAGAGATTGGAGAACATATTTACACAACAGATTACTTTCAAATATCTGCATTTAATCCAGCGCACCAGATCATTTCCATTTATTACTATGCCAAAGCGCTGGAACCCATCAAAGTTCCTGTTCATCAAAAACAATTTGATTTTGATGAACAGCAATTAACTATTTACAAACAAACCGGACAGGCAGAATCGCTTCGCCTCATTGATCACAAAGATTTTTCAGCAGAATGTTTCACCTTGCCTATTGACAAGATCGTGGCAGAAATCATCAAACAAAGATTGTAATTGGCCCTATCCTGCTGTTGGAATATTGACAAACCCATCATCTTCGTATCCCATCGCTTGACGTTTCATTCGTTTAGCAGTTTCATGGCCCACATAATGCTCGATCTTCTTTTCTACAAAATAGATGAGCGGTGTCAGAATGATAGCCATCGTGAATTTATAAATGTAGTTCATCATACCAATGGCAAGGATCAATTGCCAATGGAATACTCCGCTGAATGCAATAAAAAGTACAATGTAACTGTCCACCAATTGTGATACAATAGTAGAACCGGTTGCCCGCAGCCAGATATGTTTTTCACCAGTGATCTTTTTTATTCTGTGAAAAACGGTTACGTCCACCAGCTGGCTCACAAGGAAAGCAACTAAGCTTCCAATAATGATCCGCATATTTTGCCCGAAAATGGCGTTGAAAGAATTTTGAATATTCTCTACACCCTGTTGTTTGCTGCTGCTCAGCCACACATCTGCCGGAGGCACTTTTATAGCAACAAAGTATAAGAGAAAGGCATAAGAAATTAAAATAACGGCGGTAAGAGATATCCGGCGAACGGCTTTGGGGCCGTAATATTCATTCACGATATCAGTGATCACAAACTCCAGCGGCCATAACAAAACCCCGCAAGTCAATGTGAAAGACAATCCGCTTTGTCCGAACATCGTGAAATTGACCGGGTGAAATCCGAACAATTTTTCCAATGAAAAGATCTTGGTGCCGATCGCTTCTGCGATCAATGCATTGCAACAAAAAAAAGCCATAAATCCAAGGAATAACTTGGTGGGTTTGTCTTTAAGAATTTGATGGATCATGCTGAAAAAATATGTAATAGACTAATGCGAGTAAAAATAATACATTCATAAGAACCAGCCACCAGGGTACGATACCTTTCAACTTTCTTTTGACAATCCATACCACCAGATAACAAATATTGGTTATTGGTACAAGAATCAGCCCCATAAAATACCCAATGATGATGATAGTAGAAGTAATGGCCTCATCATGCGTCCAATTGTAAAAACGCAGTGAGATAGACAAAAGGAAAAAAAAACCGCAGATGAATGAAAGCCGAGATAAAAATAAAAGCCAGCGCATGAATGAATTTAGTGTAAAATAGCATTATTTTGTCAGCCTAATATCGCTCCGGTATGAAAAAATCATTATTACAAAAAGCAATTCCCCATATCATTGCTATCGCCATATTTCTTATTATATCGGCTTTGTTTTGCAAGCCGGCGCTGGAAGGAAATGTGTTGAACCAAAGTGATATTTCCGGATGGAAAGGAATGGCTCAGAATTCTTTTGAGTACAAAGAAAAGTTTGGACATTTCCCTTTATGGAATCCTAATCTTTTCAGTGGCATGCCCAACTACCAGGTTGCGATGGAAGGAAAATCGGTGCTTCCCGATCTGAATAAAGTATTCACACTCGGCTTACCAAAACCCATTAATTTTTTCTTTCTCGCCTGTATCAGTTTTTATATCCTTTGTCTCGTATTGGGAGCAAACACTGTCATCGCTGTTTTAGGAAGTTTGGCATTTGCTTTTTCCACATATAACCCGATCATCATCGGTGTAGGCCATGAAACAAAGATGTATGCAATAGCATATATGCCGGCATTGATGGCAGGACTATTGTTGATATACGAAAAAAAATACTGGATCGGTTTGGCCTTGACCACAGTAGCAACGTACATGGAAATTGCAGTAAATCACCCGCAGATCAATTTCTATTTTTTCCTTGTTGCCGCAGCGGTTACCATCGCTTATGTTATCACATGGATACAGAAAAAAGAATGGAAACACCTAATCATAGCAGCAGCGACAACAGCTGTTGCTGCCATTGTTGGCATTGCCGGATCTGCCATGAGCCTGATGACGAATTCGGAATATGTGAAAGCCACCATGCGTGGCGGAAAAGATATTTCTATCGAGGAAGGAAAAGTAACTACAGCAAAAACATCTGGCCTTGATGCTGATTATGCATTGCGCTGGAGCATCAGCAAACCCGAAGCAACGGTTTTATTAATGCCCGAAGCATTTGGCGGAAGCAGTGGTAAACAATTGGGAGAAAATTCTCATGTTGTTGAAAAACTTACTGCCAAAGGAATTCCCGAGGCGCAAGCTATGCAGGTGGCATCCAGCCTTCCAAAATATTGGGGAGGAATGTCTGATCCATCAGAAACTACAGCAGGCCCACCTTACGTTGGAGTTATTATTTGCATCCTTGCTCTGATAGGATTTGTCATTATAAAAAAACCAATCCGCTGGGCATTGCTGGCTGTAACTGTCCTTGCCATATTGATGGCATGGGGAAAATATTTTCCGGGCTTCAATACATTTTTATTTGATCACATGCCCCTGCTGAATAAATTCAGAGCACCTTCAATGACGCTGGTCGTCGCAGAATTCACCTTGCCTTTTATGGCAGTGTTGTCCTTACAACAAATTTTGTATACAGACAACAGTAAAGCATTGCTGCAAGCCGATTTCAAAAAAATATTATATGCAGTAGGTGGATTGTTTGGCCTGCTGATACTGATGTACCTGATGATGGATTACAATTCAGCAATCGACAAACAAATAATTGCTGGATACACGGACAAAAACGGAAGCGATGAATTTGGAAGGATCATTGTAGAAGGAATGAAAGCAGATCGCAGGGCAATGTTCGGCGGGCAATTGCTCCGCACGGTAGTATTTGCAGCATTGGTGATCGGAATTCTTTATTTGTATCTGAAAAATAAGATCAAACCTCTTGTAGTTTCCATTGCATTGGGATTAGTAAGCGTCATTGATCTTTTAGTTGTCGATAAAGAATATCTCAATGCAGATAATTTTGTCTCACCGGATGAGATCACTGTGCAGAATTTCACTCCTACTGCAGTTGACCAACAAATCATGCAGGACAAAGATCCTGACTTCAGGGTATTTGACCTGGCAAGCGGAAATCCTTACACCGAATCAAGGACTTCGTATTTCTTTAAATCGATCGGCGGTTACCACCCGGCGAAACTGCGGATCTACCAGGACATTATTGATAAATATTTGTCCGGTCCTTTCAATCAGAATGTATTGAATATGCTAAACACAAAATACATGATCACTCCCAATCAGCAGAATAATCAACCGCAACTGGTGCCCAATCCGGATGCCTATGGATCTTGCTGGCTGGTGAAAAATGTAAAACTGGTAAACGGATTAGTTGATGAGATCAATGCAATTGGCAGCACCGATCTGAAAGACACGGCGATCGTGGAAACAAGTTTCAGCAAATTTGTTACTCAACCGCAATGGGATTCCACGTCATCCATCAGACTTGTTCATTTTGATAATGACACCATGCTCTACTCCTCCGAAAGCAATAAACCCCAGTTTGCAGTATTCAGCGAAGTGTATTATCCATTTGGATGGAACGTTTATCTGGATGGAAAGAAAACAGATTATTGCAAGGTCAATTATATTCTTCGTGGCATGTCGTTACCTGTCGGCAAACATGAGATCAAATTTATTTTCGAACCGGAATCCTACAAAAAAGGATTGAAGATCGGTTATATGGCTTCTTATCTCATTTTGATCTTCTTTGTTGGAGGATTGTTCATGCAATGGAGGAAGAGACAGGAGCCAGGAGTCAGGAGCCAGGAGTCAGGAGTCGGGAGTTAGTAGTCATTTGTCAAACCGGAAACATATTAAATATTTTGGGACAAAATCTGCAATGAAGATTGAAGAAAGTACTTGACATAGTTCCTTATAATTACCTGCCCTGGTTTTCCGGAGGTCAAAAGTCCATCGGTCAATTTTTGGAACATTTGGGAAAGGAAGTGAACCTTACGGTGGCAGGAACTATCACCAATGATTGGACACTGGCAAAAAATTACTCGGGCATTCCATTGCTGAAAAAATCTTCCTCCCGTTACCTGGATCTTTCTTTGATCCGGAGCATAACTTCACTTATTAAAGAAAATAATTTTGATACAATTATCTGGGAACATCCTTATTATTGGTGGCTGGCAAAGCGAATAAAAAAAAAGACTGGTATAAAAACCATCTTTCACACTCATAATATCGAATACCAAAGATTTCAATCTTACGGCAAATGGTGGTGGTCGATTTTAAGAAACTACGAAAGAAACTGCTTCAGAGGATCGGATATTCTTTTTTTCATTTCTGATGACGACCGGGAGTTTGCAATTTCCAAATGGAAAATAGATCCGGCAAAATGCTTCACTGTTCCATTCGGTGTGGAAATAAAACAATTCCCTTTGGATAAAGCAGCGTGCAAAAAAAAGATTTGCACTATTCATCATATTGACGAAGATGAAAAAATATTTCTTTTCAATGGCTTATTAGGTTACAAGCCCAACCTTGATGCGGTGATGGCGATTCTTCAATTCATTAATCCCATACTTCTTTCCAAAACGGGTTTTAAATATAAAATCATTTTATGCGGGAAAGGTTTGCCTACTGAATTAAATGAATTGAAGGATCATGCAGATAAAAATATTATCTATGCTGGTTTTGTAGATGATATTGAAATGTACTTTAAAGGAGCCGATCTTTTTCTAAACCCGGTATTAAGTGGCGGAGGTATTAAAACCAAGATGGTTGAAGCGATAGCGTTTGGGACAACCGTTATTTCAACTACTAACGGAGCAATCGGTATTGATAAAACTTTTTGCGGCGAAAAACTGATCGTCTTGCCTGACAACGATTGGAATGGGTTTGCTGATACTGTCCTGCACTACGCCAATGACAAGCCAATAACTCCCGCTGCATATTATGATCATTATTATTGGGGAAGTATTGTGAAAAAGGCGGTGGATATAATAAAATGAGGTTTTTATTTACTTATTGGAATTTTACAACCATCCCTTAATCCTTTAATCAACTTTTTTTTTCTTTCCTTATCATATTTGAGCCAGAAAGCAACTCTGCTTGTAAGCGTATAGGTTAAAGAAAAATATTTGAAAAAACCTCGAAAATTTTTACGGATAAAATAAATTTTATTGCGATTAGAATAATAGACGTAGAAAAGCGATTCTGTTCCGGCTATTGAAGAAACTTTATGAAGAATGTAAAGAGAAGGTTCATAATAAATTTTATAACCAGCTAACCCTGCTCTGAAGACAAAATCAGTGTCGTCGTAATAAGCAAAATATTTTTCGTCAATCATTCCTACTTTTTCAAAAACTTCTTTCCGAATCAACATAAAACAAGTGGGTGCGTACGACACATGCATAGGAATATTATATTTTGGTGCGTCATTTTTATTATATCCATAGTGAACCCCCAATGCTCTTAGCTTGTCAATATACCCGCCGGCCATCCAGATCTTTTTATCAGGATAATAAAATATTTTAGGAACGATCAAACTTTCATCTTTGTTTTCTGATATTTGAACAAGATTGCTGAATAAAAATGATTGGGGGATCTCAATATCATTATTCAAAAGCAGAATATGAGAACATCCTTCTGACAAAGCAATTTTGATCCCTGCATTGTTCCCGGCCGCCACACCAATATTGTCACTATTTTTGATATGCTTATATGCTGTAACCGGAAATTTTTTAATAAGTGATTCAATCAAAGTATCTGTTTTATCATTAACAGAATTATCAATAAGATAAAGGCAGTAATCTTTATAATCCTGCAAAGAAACAGTTCTGAAAAATCCATCCAATACTTCATCACTCTTATATAAAACAGTTACCAGTCCAATTTTACTCATACAAAATTATTTCAGCAATTTTTTTGCTTTCATTTCGTTTAATGATTCTTCGTACCTGACCTCATTTACCTGTTGTTTGTCCACCCATTGTGCAAATCTCCGGATGCCTTCATCAAAAGATATTTTAGGAGTATATCCCAACCTGTTTTTGATTTTTGTCAGGTCTGCAAAATTGTGTCTTATGTCTCCAATTCTATAATTTCCCGAGATCTGTAACGGGACTTCTATACCATAATTTTTAATTAATGCCCGGGCAACCTCCATGACAGGAATAGGTTTGCCATATCCCACATTAAATACCTGTCCATTTGCTTCTTCTTTGTCAATACCAAGTATCGTAGCATTTACCACATCGTCTATAAATACAAAATCCCTGCTTTCTTTTCCATCTTCAAAAATGTTAATAGCTTTATTGTTTTTGATATTGGCAGAAAAAATAGAAAGTATTCCTGTGTATGGGTTTGAGAGCGATTGTCCTGGCCCATAGACATTTTGATATCGGAAAGCAACCGGAGCAATATTAATAGAAGAACACACCACCATGACCATTTGTTCCTGGTTATATTTTGTAATTCCATATACGGATGAAGGATGAATTTTTGATTCCTCATCTGTAGCTACAAGTTCTAAAGGATGTTCTGCACCCGCATAAGTAACTTCAAAGTTTCCACGGTCCATTTCTTCAGGAAGCCGGGAGGTTGGATAAACAAATCCTAATTCCGGAGAAAAATATTTTCCTTCACCATATATAGCCCTGGATGATGCAACAACAACTTTTTTAACCCGGTGTTGATTGTTTACCAGGTAATCCAACATAATTGCGGTCCCACCAATGTTTACTTTAGTGTATCGTTCTACCTGATACATTGATTGGCCAGTGCCTGTTTCAGCAGCTAAGTGAACTATTACTTCATTGTCTGAAATTGCCTGTTTCCAGGAAGAACCATCAGTAACATCAGCTTGTATAAACTTTACTTTACCTTTTATAGAATTAAACAAAGGAGAAGATACGTAGGGATTTTTCCCGTGAACCTGTTCTGAAAGGTTATCTAAAACAGTAACATCATACCCTTTTTGAAGTAAAGACAAAGCAAGATTAGATCCGATAAAACCAGCTCCTCCCGTAATCAATACCTTTTTCATTGCAATTATTTTAAGAAATTACCTTCAGGATCGGTTTGTAACCATTCTTGTTTTTCGATAGAAAATTTTTTTATGATTCTTGCCGGAACTCCCACTGCCACACAGTAATCGGGAATATCTTTTGTAACAACAGAATTAGCACCAATAACAGATTGTTTCCCCACTGATGCACCGATCACTGAAACATTCTCACCCAACCATGCCCCATCTCCTATTGTTACTTCATGAGTTTGCCTGACGCCCTGATCAATTACCGGAATTTTAACGTCAGAAAATTCATGAAGGTTGTCAGCAATATAAACCCGGTCGGCAATTAACACTTTTATACCGATATCAATTTTAGAAGTAGAATAAAAATGGCAAAATCTGCCAATGTATGTTCCATCCCCTATGGTAAGCCGGCAGTTTTTGTTTCCTGTTAGGGGCAAACATGCTAACCAAACATGATCGTTAGCAAAAACTTTTGACCCGATGTAAATGTTCTTATGTCCATCAATCTTAGCTTTCACCAGTCTTGAACTCGACCCGATTTTACCCATTGTCAACCTATAAAAGGGAAATTGAAACAGGTAGTAAAAAAGCTGACTTATTTTATGTACCATGTCGCAGCAGGCTTTTAACAAAAATAAGGTAAAGAAGCAAAGCCGCTACTTTTGAAATCACTTTCCTTACCCACATAAATAAAGGCTCTTTACAATAGCTTACAGGTAACATAAAATCAATTACTTTTGGCTCAAGTAAAAAACTCAGTAAGAAATGAATATTTTTCGGCGGGTATACCTCGCTATTTTTAAAAATCAAAAAAAATATTTTTACCTGAGAGCTTTATCAAAAGTTAAACCACCCAATCTTAATCCGGATATAAATGGCAATGCAGTTCATTTCAAACATTTCGGCCTTATCGGAGACATTATCTACTCAATACCCGCCATGAAAGTTCTGGCTAAGGGGAAGGAAATTCATCTCCATTTGCACATTGACCAGCCTTCTCTTTATAAAAAAAGCATGCGCCATTATAATCAGGGTAAAATACTGACAGGAAAAAGTGTTGAGATGATCGCTCCGCTTCTTTTATCACAACCGGAAATAAAATGTTGTGATATTTATACCAACCAACAAATTGATTTCGACCTGGATGATTTCAGAAAGTATCCATTTGATTATAATATGGGTCATATATGCCGCTGGTATTTTTTAACCTATGGTATCTCTGCTGACCTGAGTAAGCCATGGTTGAATGTTGTTCCCGATAAAGGATTTGAAAATGAGATATTAATTGGAAGAAGTTTCAGGTACCGGGCTCCCTGCATCAGCTATGACTTTTTGAATAAATATAGCAACATTGGTTTCGTTGGGCTGCAAGAAGAATACGAGGATATGAAAAGATCAATTCCTCATATAAAATACCACCCCGTAAAAGATTTTCTTGAACTAGCACAAATAATTGCAGGCTGCAGGTTTTTTATTGGCAATCAATCTTTCCCTTATTCGTTAGCAGAAGCTCTTAAAGTGAAAAGAGTTCTTGAAGTATGCTTCGAGAATCCCAATGTTATTCCTGAAGGAGATGACGCTTATGATTTTTGTTATCAGCCACAATTTGAAAAAATCGTGAAGCAGCTGAATGAAAAAAGTAACTATCATTGAATCATAAATATTTACGTTCCTCTTCAACATATTGCTCAGAAATATCTGTATCTGACTCATGAAAGATGGCAATATCAAAGTATCCTAATAAGTTTTTATCAGAAGATATATATTCATGTAAATGCGTAATCACTTCTTTATTTGCAAGAGATGTTGAAAGCAATAATGTTCCCACATGATCAAAAAAAACTATTTTATCATACCCAAAATCCCTGAAAGAAAAAATTGTGGATAGGCCCTCTTCACCATTTCTTTTCATTATTGTTCTATTATATTCAAAAAATAAAACAGGCTTAAATCTATTGATTATTTTAGTAGCTCCCCGCAGTACTATTGTATCGAAACCTTCGACATCTGACTTCAGCAATTTATAATACAAGTCTTTTTTAATTTCGCTTGAAATAACATCATCCAGAGTTCTAATTGAAACTTGGTCGGCCCCTTTTTCTGAAGGCGAAATTGTAGTATTCCAGCCAACGCTACTGAAATTAGCAGATATAGTTTCAGGTTTGTCTCCAAGAAAAGCTTTTACAATAGAAACATCCAGAAATTGTTGAATATTTTTCTTCAAAAATTTAAATGATATTTCATCTCCCTCTATGCCTACTATCGGTATTTCAACAAATGATTTTAGAACGGCAATTGTGTCGCCAACATTTGCACCAATATCAATGGCTGCCATATCAGAATATTTATAGCAGATTGCCGAGGCTAATCGGCCAAACTGAGCATTCAAGTCAGGGAAAATAATATAATTGGACCTTTGTATATTATTTCCCGGCATTTCAATTCTAAATTTGCCTACATTAATAGTTACTGGCTTTTTACTTTTAGAAACATAAGGAACTCCTGTTTTAATAATGTCATAACCAAATCTTCTGAAAACATTTCTTATTAAATCCTTCATAGATCAATTAATTTAATACCGCATTTCTCTTAACAAAAAGAAAGATTGCTATATCTTAGAACGAAATATATAAAAATTTTTTTCTATGGCTTCTTTAAAAGCTATAATTAAAGGACCTCTAACTAAGCTTTTCTTTGCTAATATGCGAAGAAGCTACTCACAAAGTGGCGAAGATATAATAATCAGTGACTTATTTTCCAGGCTTCAAATAAATAAGCCAAGCTATTTGGATATAGGGGCAAATGATCCAGTTGCACTTAGCAACACCTACAGGCTCTATACCAGAGGTAGTCATGGGGTATGCGTTGAACCCAATCCGGTATTATTCAAAAAGCTTTTAAGGAAGAGGAGTAAAGATATCTGCATCAATACCGGCGTGGCATTTGATGAACAAAAGGAGGCTACTTATTATATTTTTCCGGAGAAATTCCATGGATTGAACACCTTTTCGAAAACTGATGCGGAATTTTGGGAAAACACAGGCACAGCTGAAATTGGCAAGCATAAAATTGAAGAAAAAATTACTATGCCACTTATTAGTGTTAATGAAATAATTGAAAAATACCTATTACCACATCCTAATTTTATCACGATTGATGTAGAAGGCCTTGACTTAGAAATAATCAAAACATTGGACTTCGAAAAATACAAACCCGAAGTATTTTGCGTTGAAACTCTACAGTATGCAACAAATAATAAAGAAACTAAAAACCGTGAGTTAATTAACTTCCTTCAAGGAATGGGATATTTCGTTTACGCTGATACCTATATAAATACAATTTTCTGCAGAAAAGAAGCCTATAAAGCTATTATTCCATAACCATAAACCCATATCCAATTCTCTGGAATCATTGCACTCATTTCATCTCTGCTTAAGAACTAGAAATCAGTGCTTTCCCCCTCATTATAAAAATTTAGAAGATTTGAAATAATAAATCTCAACATTAACCTGGATGATATTAAATAAAGATGAAAAAAAGGGGGGTATTCTATCTGGCTGGTTAATGGTTCTTAACTGGGCTTTATGTGCAATCGGATAAGGTTTAAAAATACCCCCGAAAGTTTTTTATATCAAGGACTGATTGAATTAAAGGTATTTTAAAATAAATATTCATTTACTAAGAGTATAAGATTTTTAACAAGCGGCAAGTATTTCTTCATAAGCGGTTATTCAGATTGCTTTTCCTTTAATACTGCAAATAGCGTAGCCCTATTTCTTCTTGATATTTCCACTTTTATTCCTCCCGGTAATTCTGCATATAAAGCATCTTTTTTTATAATCCTAACAATATGATTAATATTGATAATTTCTGATCGGTGAATACGAAGAAACATTTTATCATCTATTTTTTCTTCTAGGGCTCCTAAATGAGCGGATACCAAGTGCTCTTCCCCATTAAGCAATGTGATCCGGGAGTAGCTACCCAGGGCTTTTATTCGTATGATATGATTCGTAGAAACGGTTAAATGATCTTTCTTAGCCCGCAATTGCAGCATTTCGCCTCTTCCCAATTGCTTTCCTTTTAATAACAATCCATCCCTTACAGAATTCCTGATTTTATCTGCAGCCCTTTTGAGGTCATCAATGTCCACAGGTTTTAGCAAATAGTCGATCGCAGAAAACTTAAAAGCTTTTACAGCATACCTACTATGCGCCGTTACAAAAACGATTCTGAAAAAAGGATCATCAAATCTTTTCAAAAGATCAAAGCCCGTTCCATCAGCCATTTCAATATCCAGGAAAACTACGTCCGGGTCTTTTTCTTTAATTAGCCCCAACGCATCACGGATATTATCCGCCTCGCCTTGCACGACAAAATCAGTGCAATACCTGTTAAGCAACTTTTTCAACGTCAACGTGCTTTTCTTCTCATCATCGATAAGTAACACCTTGATCATAGCATATCTGTTGGGTCAAATTGTTCAGGAAAAATAAGAGAAACCCTGGTTCCCGCAGCATTTCCTTTTTCATCTTTCAGGTCCTCTGTATGTGTACCCAGGTTATAATTATAATAGAATTTCAGTGCTTCGATTTTTTCCTCTACAATGATCGTTCCGGTAGAAGCATGTTTCTCAAGTTCTGTGCTGGAAATCAGCGCTGCTTTTTCACGCCCAATGCCATTGTCAGTAATAGTGCAGGTGATCTTGTCATCTTTTTTAGAAACAGAAATATTTAGAAAATATTTTGTTTGTCTGCTTTTGAAACCGTGTTTTATAGAATTCTCCACATAAGGTTGCAACAACATATTAGGAATTTTTATCGAATTGATATTTACATCATCATCCACATCGATCCGATAATCAAACCGGTCTTCAAACCTTATCTTCTCCAGGTCTATATATAATTTAAGTAAAGACAATTCATCGGCCAATGAAATGAAGGTAGATCTGGAATTATCCAACGTCAGTCTTACGAGTTTTGCAAATTTGCTCATGTAGATTTGCGCTTCCTCGTTTTCATTATGAATGATGAAATATTGTATGGAATTCAGAATATTAAAAATGAAATGAGGGTTCATCTGCGCCCTTAATGCCTTCAGTTCCATTTCAGCGAGCTTTTTATTTAATGCGGTCCTATCCCTTTCTCTTTGCCTGATCTTTCTTGTCCGATTTATAAAAAATAACAGCATTGCAACCGCTACCAGCAGAAAAGTGGTTATCCAAAACCAAATTGTTTTCCAGAAAGGGGCCCTGCAATCAATGGATAGCGATGCAGTATTACTATCGTTCCATTCTTCTCCTTGCCTTCGTGCCTCGATTTGAACAGTATACCTGCCATATGGAATAGGATTGAATTGAATTTGTCGGGCTGCAGTATACACCCAATTTGAGTCAATACCTAATAAACGATACCGATATTCAATATTTGAGCTCTTTCTGTAACTCAATCCAACATAAGAAATAGAAAAATTTCTGCTGGATCGGTACAGATCATAATGATCATAAATGCCGGTATCCAGATTATTTATTTTTGCACCTGTAATGTATATTGGAACAGGTAGTCCATTTCGTTGAGCATACAAATTGCGGCTGAAAACGCTGATCCCGCCATTGGTTGCAGCAATAATATTTGAATCTAATCTTTTGATGTCATTTACCTCGTTAGAGAGCAACCCATCCTGAACCGAAATATTTTGGATAGAATACTTAAAAGGGTTAAAAGATTGAAACTCGAGACGTGATATTCCTTTGTTAGTCGCGAGCCAAATAATATTTTCATCAATAAATATTTTACGGATATTATCGCTGGCTAGCCCATCATTAAACGTTAGTTGGCGTAAACTATCATTTTTTAAAATCAACAAACCTTTTCCTCTTGTTCCTAACAGCAGGAATTGATCTTTATATTCATTTATATCAGTAATCCTAGACCTCAAAACAGCATTGGAGCTATCATAAAGCTGTAGGGTATCATTAATAAATTTCCATAAACCCAACACGTTACCAACAAGAATATTATTGCTATGGTCTCGAAACAATGAAGAAACCCTAAAAAAGTTGTTATTGAGTCGATAGTTATTCAGCTTATGAATATCCAAAACAGTAATTCCCCCGGTAACTCCTGAAAGTAGATGATTCCCCAAAGGAATAATATCAGAAATCCCTTGGGCAATAACAAACTTATTCCCACTGTAATTATAGGCTAGCAAGTGGTGAACGTCTTTGCTAATGAAATCGCCAGCACAAATAAGGATTGTATTCGGAAGTACGCCGCAATGTATCCCATTAATCGAAATTACTGGAAAATCATAAAAAGTTAAATTCTGTTTGCTACTGAAATGCAAGACATTTCCACCTTCTTCGCCTGCCCAAAACCCAGAATTGGAATCTGTTTCAAGACAAAGAATTTTACTGCTAATAATTTGCCCATTATCAGCAAGATGTTTCATCTGCATAGAATTCAGGTAAAATACCCCTGCCTGAGTCGTAGAAATCCATATACCGCCCTCGTAATCTTTTTCAATCGATGTAACAGTCAAGCCAGAAAAATATTGCTGAATTAATTCGCTTTTTTCATTAATACTGTATAAGCCATCCTGAATAGTTGCGACAAGCAATTCATTTGAATTATATTCTTTAACATCAAGGATATTATTTTGGAATTTTTTAGAAACATATTTACCATTAGGTAAAATTCTAAACAAATAATAGCTTCCATAAAAGACAATATTGCTATCACTTAATTTTAAAGACCCGGTTTTTCGTCCAGATATTACAATAGGAAATTTTATTTCATAAGTTCTTTTCTTTGATTTAATTGATATAATTGAAGTGTGTTTCAAACCGCCCCCGATCAGTAATTTCCCTTTTTCAATGAAACAACCTGAAGTATAAGAAAAAAAACCACCAATGTCATTCTCAAAAACTTCGAATGTGCAATTAATATTTGGCTGAAATAATTCTTTCAGGTTTCCATTTCTATCAATCATAAAACAATCCGGGGCTGTAGTACTCACAAAAACATTATTCATGCTATCTACATAAAAACGGTTGATTGCGAGTTGATCTATGGCCCGAACGACAAGATCATTATACTTGTAATCATAAAATTTTCCGTTCTCATAATAGAACAGTTGTCCCGAAAATGAAGCTGCCCAAATCCTTTTTTTAGAATCTTCGTAAAGAGATAAAATTGAATTATCAGAAAGATTGTACGTTTCAAAATTATATCCATCATAACGGCAAACGCCATGATCTGTCGCAAACCACATAAAATTCCTGGAATCTTTTAAAACCTGGTGCACCTCAGAACTTGGCAAACCATCATTTGCAGTATATTGACGGAATTGATATAACAATTGCTGGCCGGGGCAAAAGTTCGGCAACAGTAAGAAAAGTATGAGAGCCGGTTTGAAAATAAGATCCCGGAACATTCTA
This sequence comes from Chitinophagaceae bacterium, assembly GCA_035545755.1. Lineage (GTDB taxonomy): Bacteria > Bacteroidota > Bacteroidia > Chitinophagales > Chitinophagaceae > UTBCD1. The sequence goes on from DASZXQ010000176.1 coordinate 34,211, forward strand.
CAAAATAAAAAATTATGCAATCAATTCTAAAAATTTCTGCATAGCTTTCCTCTTATTCTCGTTCAGGCTGTAATTGATGTGGATGGTATAATATTTTTTCAGATCATAGATTTCAAAAGGATTAGCTGCTACAATCTCATCCAGGTGTTCCAGCCCCAGTGCATTGGCTTTGTTAAAGATCGCAACAAATTCATCCGGAAGTTTTTTGGTGCTGACCCATGCAGCAAACACAAATGGCAGCCCTGTTACTTTTTTCCATTCCAGTCCGAGATCGTAAATAAATGTAGAAATTTTGCGCTGTGCCAGCGCTCTATCGCCAATCACCAATCCGGCAGTAGTTCCTCTGATCTCATTTCTGTAGTTTTCGTCTTTGGCGAGAACCAATTCAGCATCATTTCCCCAGGCTTCTTTCATCAGCCATTTCAGTAATGCCACTGAAGAGCGACTTTGATAATCGAGATATACTTTTTTAATCTCTTCTACCGGCACTTCACTAAACAGACAAACAGAAGCCACTTCCCCTTCCGTTCCGATACAGTAATCGCCTACGATATGATATTCTGAAAGCTTTGGAATGGCGGCAACAGGTATCAGCCCCACGTCAATCTTACCCAGCATAAGCATATCCGCCAAATGTGCCGGGTAATCTTCGATCAACTCGATCATATTCATAACCGGCGGTTTCTTCAAACCGTATTCCAGAGGTTTTGTGTTCAGATAATTTACTGTTCCGACTCGTATCTTACCCAATTGAATTAATTTTGCGGAGCAAAGGTAAAGGAAGAAAATTCTTTAAAATCAAATCATGGAACTAAGCTCTCTTACAGCTATCTCACCGGTTGACGGACGCTACCGGAAACACATACAACATCTTGATGAATATTTTTCTGAATACGCTTTAATGAAATACCGCTTGTTTGTTGAGATCAAGTACCTGCTTTTTCTTGAAAAGAAAAAAATTTTTCAACTCTCCAACAAAACCATTCGCCACCTGGAAAAGCTTTCGGAAAATTTTGGCCCCGAGGATGCACAGGAGATCAAACAAATTGAATTTACGACCAACCATGATGTGAAGGCAGTGGAATATTTCCTGAAAAATGAACTTAGAAATTATGGAGGGAAAGAAGCAAAAGAATGGGTACATTTTGGTTTGACATCACAGGACATCAATAATACTGCCATACCTCTTTTATGGAAACAGGCAATAGAATATGAATACTTACCAACATTGCTGAATCTGAATACCCAATTAAAACTATTGGCCAAAGAATGGAAAGACATCCCGATGCTGGCCCACACACATGGGCAACCGGCGAGCCCGACAAAATTGGGCAAAGAGATCATGGTCTTCGTTGAAAGAATAGAAAACCAGGTTGAACAATTTATCCTCATTCCTTTCTCAGCTAAATTTGGCGGTGCTACTGGAAATTTCAATGCACATTATGCAGCTTTTCCCAAGATCAATTGGATCAAATTTGGAAACGAATTTGTAGAACAATTAGGCTTGCACCGCCAGCAATTCACTACACAGATCGAACATTATGACAATCTTGCCGCTCATTTCGATTGCCTGAAAAGGATCAATACTATCTTAATAGATCTTTGCAGAGATATCTGGACTTATATCTCCATGGAATATTTCAAACAAAAAACGAAAAAAGAAGAAGTTGGTTCTTCTGCAATGCCTCATAAAGTAAACCCGATCGATTTTGAGAATGCCGAGGGAAATTTAGGTTTTGCCAACGCAATATTTGAACACTTATCGTCCAAACTTCCTGTGTCAAGATTACAAAGAGATCTGACCGATTCTACGGTGATACGGAATATCGGAGTCCCATTTGCACATACACTGATCGCTTTCCGTTCTATCGAAAAAGGCCTTGAAAAATTAGTGATCAATAATTCAAAAATACATGAGGACCTGGAAAATAACTGGGTAGTAGTATCAGAAGCCATTCAAACCATTTTGAGAAGAGAAAACTATCCAAAACCTTATGAAGCATTAAAAGAACTGACAAGAGGAGCCGACCATATTAATAAAAAAGTTATCCATCAATTCATCGATAGTTTGAAAATTAATAATGAGTTGAAGAAAGAATTAAAAAAGATAAGCCCGAGCAATTATACAGGTAGTGTTCAGAAATTTTAAGTACTACTCCCCGAAAACTGGTTCTATGAACTTAGAAATTTTTAAATTTTTGTGTAAATTTAAAAATTGAACCATCCAACCATTAATGACCAGAACCTTATTTCTTGTATTATTTTTTTTATCCCATTCTCTATTTGCACAGGTAAATCTGAACCAGGGCCTGGTGGCATATTATCCATTCAACGGAAATGCAAATGATGCCAGCGGGAATAATAATAACCCAGTTTTCAATAATGCTTCCTTGACTGCAGATCGTTTCGGGAACCCCAATAGCGCATATTTATTTAACGGAATTGATAATTATATTCAGATTCCAAACAGCCCTTCTCTAAATCCCTCAAACCAAATTTCAATATGTGCGTGGGTAAAAGTAAATGGATTTTATCAGGGTCCTTGTCATGGAAATAGTATTATAATGAAAGGTGATCAGGATTTTCTTACCGGAAATTATTTATTAAGGTTTGACGATGGAGGCTTTACAAATTTTCAAAATTGCTCCATAGCAGTTCCAGACATTAATCACGAAAATTTTCATAGTATTAATGGTACTGTCTCCAATGGAGGCTATAATCCCTTTATTCAAACTAACCAGTGGTATAGTGTTATTTTTACTTCTGACGGAACAACTTTAAAATTATATGTGAATTGTGAATTAAAAACTTCTATCCCAGCTAACGGAGTCTCCTTTAGCAATAGTTATGACCTTTTTCTTGGAAAAATAAACGATCCAACTTATCCTTATTGGTTCAACGGAGCGATTGATGAAGTAAGAATTTACGATAGAGTGTTAAATCAAGATGAAGTAAATACTTACGGTGACTGTGTTAGTACTTCTTGTAGTAACTGGCTTTCTACCCCTTCCTACCAGTCTTATGTCAGCGTAGGAGATCTTGATATACCCGGTGATAAAATAACAGTTGAAGCATTGATCAATCGCACACAACCTTATCTTCCGGGAACAGGTAATAATACAGAAGGCGACATCGTTTCGAAGCATAACGATCCTTCAAATGTCAATTATCTTTTACGACCTAATCATGCATATATCACTACAACAAATGGCTTTTTTGCAACGCCGGACGTTTGCGATATTGAATTAAATAAAACATATCACATAGCAATGGTATATGATGGAGCTACTCTTAAATATTACAGAGATGGATTCCTGATGAGCAGCATACCTGCGACCGGCAATCTTTATCAAAACGATTTTAATACAAGAATTGGCTACTACGATGCCACATTCTGGAATACCAATTTTCTAGGTTACATAAACGAAGTTCGAATATGGAATGTAGCGAGAAAGCAGTCGGAAATTCAGACTTACATGAATTCTTCCTTATCTAATCCAACTACACAGCCTGGCTTATTAGCTTATTATGTTTTTAATGATCTTACAAATAAACAAGGAAATGCAACATACAACGGGACTTTAGGAGGAACCGCTTCGATCAATGCAACAAATCCCGATTGTGATTTTAAAGCAGACAGTTGCCAGATTTCTTGTGACAAAAATCATGATTTTACTTTTCAGCAATCAACGTGTAATCCTCTTTCAGTATCATTTGAGCCAACTGCGGTATCTTTCGATTCTATCGGATGGGATTTTGGTGACGGGAATAATTTAACTAACGACTTAAATCCCATGCACTCATACACCAATTATGGTAATTATACAGTAAAAATGATTGTGAATAGCGGTGCATGCAGCGATACAGTTTCAAAAGTAATAACTATAAATGTATTACAGGATAATCAATTAATAAGTACCAATGATACAACCATTTGTTTTGGTTCGTCAAAACAAATTCGTACAACGTCATCTTTGAATTTTTGCTGGAATCCGGTTGATTACCTTGATGACCCGAACTCTCCAACACCTACAACATCAACGCCACATGATATTACTTACTATCATACAGCAAAAGTGGAGGGAGACAATTTAATAATAAACGGAGATTTTAGTGCCGGAAATACGGGTTTTATTTCAGATTATCAATACTCTGCCTCCGGTTTACCTCCCGGAGTTTATTTTGTAGGTACAAATCCAAAGACATGGAATCCCGGAATGCCTGCTTGCGTTGATCACACAAGTGGAAATGGTAACATGATGCTTGTAAATGGAGCTGAAATAGAAGGAATAAAAGTTTGGTCGGAAACAGTGACTGTACAGCCTAATACTAATTACGCATTCTCAACCTGGATAGAACACATTACTAATACTAATCCTGCAAGGCTTCAGTTTTCTATAAATGGTATTCCATTAGGTAATATTTTTCAGGCAAGCAGTACAAGTTGCTTGTGGGAGAGGTTTTACGTCATTTGGAATTCAGGCAATAACAATACTGCCTCAATTTCTATAATAAATAAGAATACTTTGTTTGATGGAAACGACTTTGCACTGGATGATATTTCTTTTGCACCTGTTTATATAAAAACAGATTCAGTTGTGATCAATGTTGATTCACCCTATATAAGAACCAACAACGACACTACGTTCTGTGCCGGCGCTCAGGTGCAACTAAATACAGCAGGAGCATCAATATACAGTTGGTCACCTACTACGAGTCTCAGCAATTCTAATATTCCCGATCCGGTTGCTTCACCTTTGTCAACTACAAGATATTTCGTTACAGGAACTGATTTCAGTGGATGTACTTCGCAAGATTCAGTTCTCATTACCGTCAATCCAAAACCTGTAATCACAAAATCAAATGACACGTTGATCTGTAAAAATGCAACGGCACAATTGTTTGCCAGCGGTGGTATCATTTATAGTTGGTCGCCTCCTGCTGCTTTAAGTGATCCTACTATTTCAAATCCCGTTGCAACTCCAACTTCAAGCACTGAATATTATGTAACTGTTGCTGATGCCAATACTTGCACTAATATCGATTCTGTAATGGTAAATGTGCGGCCTGATCCTGTATTTACTATTTCCCCTGCCACTAATATTTGTGAAAATAATTCCACACAACTGACAGCAACCGGAGGAGATATTTATTCCTGGCAACCGGCCGTTTCATTGAGCGACCCCAATATTTCAAATCCTATTGCAACCCCAACTGCAACGACAGATTACTCCGTTCAAATCACAGAAACGGCTTGCAATAATTCAACGACACTTACTACTACCGTAACAGTTCTTCCTCCACCCGACGTTCATGCCAGCAAATCCAATGATATTGATTGCAGCAACGATGCGAGTCAATTGAACGCAACCGGAGCCATTCTTTATACCTGGTCTCCTACAGGAAGTTTGGATAATCCAAATATTCAAAACCCGATCGCAAGGCCAACGACAACTACCCAATATTCTGTCAAAGGAGTGGATGCTTCAGGTTGTAACAATATAGATACGATCACTGTTTATGTCACAGGGCTGAATAAAGGCGGTTATTTAATGCCCAATGCATTTACGCCAAACAACGATGGGAAAAATGATTGCTATGGGGTCAAATACTGGGGAGTCATTCTTGAATTAGATTTCAGCATCTACAATCGCTGGGGGCAAAGAATTTTTCACACCAACCAGCCCGGCCAATGCTGGGATGGAACTTTCAACGGTCAACCTCAAAATCCTGATGTATATATTTACATGATCAAAGCAAAAACCATCTGTGAAAAGTATGTTTTCAGAAAAGGAACTTTTACTTTGATCCGGTGAAAACCCAGTCGGTTTTATTAATTGAAAAAAGAAGAAGTGCTTTTTCATTCTCAACAAAAGTGCTTGCTTCTTTAAACCCGGATTTCAATAATACTTTTTGAGAAGAGACGTTTGGAACTTCTGTAACTCCGTATATAATTTCAAGGCCAAGTTGATCGAATGCGAAATGCAATCCGGCTTTCGTCAGCTCAGTCGCATATCCTTTTCCCCAATGATCTTTCAACAAAGCATATCCGAGTTGAATTTTTTCCGGTTGCTCCGGGATCGGGATAATAACAAATGATCCAACAAATTTTCCAGTATATTTTTCTTCAGCTGCCCAACGGCCCTGTTCAGTTGCGCCAGTATAACCTGCAAGGATCCCATCCAAAAACTGATCACATTCCTCTCTTGTCTTAGGTTTCCTGATATAGCGCATAATTTCTTCATCCCCGTTGATGAGAAAAAAATTATCCTTATCATCTTCGGTATAATGACGAACGATCAGTCTTTCAGTTTCGAAAACGATCATACTGCCTCTTTATGAATTTCAGAAGTAAAATGGAATTCAATATCGGGATTGTTGTTACGTTCCGTGTTCAGGAACCATTCGCTTTGTGCCAGGTACACAAGATGCCCGTCTTTATCTTCTGCTATATTGGCCTGTTTGAAGCGGGTGAACTCTTCTAATTTCTTTTGATCAGCGCTGTAGATCCAGCAGGCTTTATAAAAAGGTAGATTATTAAATATAACAGAAGCGCCGTATTCATGAAGCAAACGATATTGTATCACTTCAAACTGAAGCTCACCAACACAACCAATGATTTTTTTATTACCACCAAATTGTGTGAACAACTGCGCCACTCCTTCATCCGTCAATTGCAGCAAACCTTTTTCGAGTTGCTTGGTCTTCATCGGATCCTTGTTTACCACTTCCTTGAATATTTCTGGAGAAAAAGAAGGAATGCCGGTAAAATAAAAATCCTCACCTTCCGTCAGCGTATCGCCGATCTTGAAATTACCTGTATCAAATAAACCCACTACATCGCCGGGATAAGCATCTTCAATGATATTTTTTTCCCTTGCCATGAAACTATAAGGATTGCTGAAGCGAATTTCTTTATCCAATCTTACGTGATGATAATATTTATTTCGCTCAAATTTTCCCGAGCAAACCCGGAAGAATGCGATACGATCCCGATGCTTGGGGTCAAGATTAGCATGAATTTTAAAAACAAAGCCGCTCATTTTATCTTCTTCCACATCAACCGACCTTGTTGAAGTTTGCCTGCTCCTCGGTGTTGGCGCAATATGAATAAACGTATCAAGCATTTCTTTTACACCAAAATTATTAATGGCGCTTCCGAAGAATACAGGCGCCACTTTGCCGGCGAGGTAATCGTCCACATTCAATGGCCCATGCACTCCATCCACTAATTCGACATCTTCTCTTAGTTGTGCCGCATCTTTTTCACCCAGTTTCTGATCCAGTACAGGAGTATTTAAATCTGAGATGGAAATGCTGTCTTCTTCTGTTGCTTTTGTGTTGGCTGTAAAAAGAAGCAAGTTTTTATCATGCAAATTATAAACGCCTTTAAATTCTTTACCACTGTTGATCGGCCAGGTCATTGGATGAAGCGAAATTTTCAATTCTTTCTCGATCTCTTCCAGGAGGTCAAAACGATTTTTCCCATCACGATCCATTTTATTAATAAAAACAATGACTGGAGTATCCCGCATGCGACATACTTCCATCAATCTTCGTGTTTGTTCCTCTACCCCATTCACGCTGTCAATTACCAGTATCACACTATCCACTGCGGTTAATGTCCGAAATGTATCTTCCGCAAAATCTTTGTGACCGGGTGTATCGAGCAAGTTGATGAGAACATCTTTGTATTCAAACGTCATCACAGATGTAGCTACCGAAATTCCTCTTTGTCTTTCTATCTCCATGAAATCGCTGGTCGCAAATTTTTTGATCTTATTACTTTTTACTGCACCAGCTACCTGTATAGCTCCTCCAAACAACAATAATTTTTCTGTCAAGGTTGTTTTACCGGCATCGGGGTGGCTGATGATGGCAAAAGTGCGTCTGCGCTGTATCTCGTTATGATATTTCATGCCTTGTTTTAACAAGGTATGCCATGCGCCTTAGGCGGATGGCATACACGTTTTGAGGCGCAAAGGTAAGTTTTATGGTCGATAGATGTAAGGTTGAAAGTCTTAAAAATGTTGAACAGAATTACAGAACCCCGAAGTGTGCGACGCAATCCCGATAGCTATCGGGACTGATAGTAGTACTGCGGCCGGTCACCACACAAATAAAATCTTTCAGTACACCGCCTGCTTAATTTAATTTTGCGCTATGATCCGCCGGACCATAGAAATTATTGGCACCAGTTTTAAAATGGCGCTGCAGGAATTGTGGAAAAACAAACTCCGTACTTTTCTTTCTTTATTCGGTATTACGATCGGAATCTTTTGTATTATCGGCGTTCTGGCTACAGTCAATAGCCTAGAACAAAATATCCAAAACGAAGTCAAAGCACTTGGCACTAATACTATTTATTTAGATAAATGGGATTACAGCGCCGGTGGCGGTCCCGATTATCCCTGGTGGAAATATGTGAAGCGGCCCGTGCCGGAGTATGATGAAGTAAAGCAAGTAAAAGAACGAGCTCCCAGCGCCAAATATGTGGCTTTTAAAATTGAAGCTCACGATAACATCAGTTTTGAAAACAGTGTACTATCCGGCGTCAATATTTACGGGGTCAGCAATGAATTTCAATATATACAACCGGTAGATATTGCTACAGGCCGTTACATTTCCGACGCAGATTTTGAATACGGAAATAATTCAGTGGTGATTGGCAATGAAATTGCTGAAAAATTATTGGGAAATGCAGAAACAGCCGTTGGCAAAACAATTTCCATCAGGGGAAAGAAAGGGATAGTGGTTGGTGTCTTTAAAAAACAGGGAAAGACGATGATCGGCGGATGGAATTTTGATGAAAGTACTGTAATACCTTACAAATTTGCCCGTACTATCATGGACGAAAGAAGATCTGATCCGCTCATCATGATTCAGGGACAGGATAATCTCAACAGCAAAGCTGTTAAAGATGAACTGACTGGCGTTGTTCGTGCGATACACAAATTAAGTCCGACGCAGGAAGACGATTTTACATTAAACGATATTAATGACTTCAGTGCCGCCATCAGCCAGGCTTTTGTTAGTTTGAATATCGGAGGATGGGCCATTGCAGCGTTGTCACTGATCGTTGGAATGTTTGGAGTTGCGAATATAATGTTTGTTACCGTTAGGGAAAGAACTGGCCAGATCGGATTGAAAAAAGCAATTGGCGCCAAAAAGAGAGTGATATTGGCAGAGTTTCTTTTAGAATCTGCATTTCTTTGCATCGTCGGCGGGCTGATCGGTTTGTTCCTTGTGTTTGTACTTACTCAAATACTTTCCGGCTTGTTGCATTTTCCTGTTTTTATTTCTGCCTCCAATATGATCATGGCCATTTTCATTTGCATTTTCGTTGGCGTAATAGCCGGATTTATTCCCGCTTCCCAGGCAGCAAGGATGGATCCGGTGGTAGCGATACGATCAAAATAAATTTTCAATTCGCAATCAATATTGCTCAATGTTCAAGTAAATTTGTTAATTGAAAATTGATACTTGAGCATTATAGTTTTAGGCATAGAATCCTCTTGTGATGAAACAGGAGCTGCTGTGTGCAGCGAGGGAAAAATTTTATCCAACGTCATTGCGAGTCAAAAAATTCATGAACAATACGGAGGTGTAGTTCCTGAATTAGCATCGAGAGCCCACATGCAGAATATCGTGCCTGTAGTAAATGCAGCTCTGAAAAATGCTAACTGCCATTTACAGCAAGTGGATGCAATTGCATTTACACAATCTCCCGGATTGATCGGTGCATTATTAGTAGGGACACAATTTGCAAAATCACTGGCATTGGCATTGAACAAACCATTGATAGCCGTGCATCACATGCAGGCGCACGTACTCGCCAACCTGATCGCCTCGCCAAAACCGTCCTTCCCATTTTTATGTTTGACCGTAAGCGGAGGACACACTCAAATTGTAATATGCGAATCGCCTACTCAATTGAAAATATTGGGAGAAACAATGGATGATGCAGCCGGAGAAGCGTTTGATAAATCAGCAAAATTGCTGGGCCTTCCCTACCCCGGCGGTCCGTTGATAGACAAATATGCTAAAGAAGGGGATCCTGAAAAGTTTTACTTTCCTGAACCGCAAATACCTGGTTTGAATTTTAGTTTCAGCGGGCTGAAAACCTCTATTCTCTATTTTCTAAAGGAAAACACAAAAGAAGATCCCAACTATATTGCTGAAAACCTGAATGACATTTGTGCCTCAATTCAACATCGCATTATAAATATATTATTGCATAAATTAAAACAAGCCACTTTGCTGACCGGCATTAAAGATGTTTGCATTGCCGGGGGTGTATCTGCGAACAGCGGGTTGAGAAAAGCATTTAAAGAAATGGGAGAAAAATATCATTGGAATACCTTCATCCCTGCATTTGAATATTGCACTGACAATGCTGCTATGATCGCCATCACCTGCTATTACAAATACTTATCAGGTGAATTCTCAGATTTTTCCGTCAGCGCTTCCGCAAGAGCAGCCTGGTAATCTTTCCCGAATTTGATGTTGGTTGTTTTCCTGCAAACCTCGAACTTCGGAGGTTCAAGTTCAGCCAAAGTGTCTAACAGTTATTTTCAATTCAGACAATTTACTGTTCATCAGGATCAATGCGCCATGAAAGTGACCACAGATGCCTGTTTGTTCGGGGCATGGGTGGCTCATCATATTAAAAATGAAAAAAAAGAACTTTCAACAGCATTTGAGATCGGAACCGGAACCGGTTTGCTTTCTTTGATGGTAGCACAGAAATCGGAATTGCAGATAGATACTATTGAAATAGACAACGACGCTTTTAAGCAGGCAAAAGAAAATATCGCCATGTCTCCATGGAAGGACCGGATCACATCATTTCACGCCGATGTTAAAAAATTTGAATTCAAAAAAAAGTACGATGTGATTTTCGGTAATCCTCCTTTTTATGAAAATGAATTAAAGTCAGAAGATTCAAAAAGAAATATCGCTTTACACGGCAGCGAATTATCTTTTGATGATGTGTTGAGATTGATCCAGTATCATCTTTCACCGGAAGGGATTTTTTTTCTCTTACTGCCGTACAAACGGAAAGATGAGATAAGGCCATTATTTAAAGATCACGATCTAGACCTGTTGCATCTCACTTTTGTCCGGCAATCCGTCACGCATGATTATTTTCGGATCATGCTGAAAGGGAAAATAAAAACCAAAAGACATTCGGAATTCTATTTTGATGAAATCCCGGTCTGGAATGAAAAAAAGCAATACACCGAAGAATTTAAAAATCTGCTGAGAGAGTATTATCTGTATTTATAAAATGAGGTTACCTGGTATCGCCGTTCACATAATCTTCCAGGTAGTCAAAATAAACGGTGAGCTTTCCGTTTTTAACAATAGTTGCTTTATCAATGGCTACCGAACCTTTCCCAACGAGATCTTCCAATACATGCTTGATCAGTTGTTCTCCGAAATACCGTGATGCATCACGGGGTAATTCGTTAGGTAAATTACCAACAGCCATTACATCCACCGAGCCGGAAAGATAGGGTGCTGTTTTCTGAAATGTTATTTTGTCCACCCCGTATACAGGATCTTCAATGCTTTGATCACCGAGATTGATAGGAACAGAACCATTGGCATCGTCCGAAATATCAGCAATAGTCAGTACCCTGAATTTCGGATCCTGAATGATCTCTTTTTCAAAAAGACGTGGGATAGTTTTATCCCAAAAAACACCGTTCATTAAAATATCACTATTAAATGCATATGGAAGAAACTTGCATTTATATTCTTCAGAATGTGCATGAAAATGTTCCCTGCTATATGTTTTTTTCTCCTTATGAACGTACAATTCACCTCCTTTTAATTGTGTGAACACCGGATAACTGAATTCTCTCGCCAGGTATTCATCGGGCTCCACTTCATAAAGTCCCATCAGGTTCATGATCTCGATGATTCCATGCGCCACTCTTCCGGAACCGGTAACTACAACTTTGAGGTTCGGAAGTTTCAATCCAAAATAAGTATGAATCAATTCCCGGAAACTTCTCTGTTTGTAAACCCTTTCCAGTTTAAAAGCTCCGGTTCTGTTTCCATAGGCCATAATGCCATTATGAGCGCCAACCACACCGGCAAAAAATCCAAAACCGATGATCCGCTCGCCATCCTCATGCTCCAGGCATTCATAATCGATGAGAGTGATTTTTTGCTCAATAATTGCTTTCAGCATCCGGCGGTTATATGGCTGTTTTTTCCGGGTGTGCGAAAAAAATAAATATGTTTTTCCAGCTAACAATTGATCAACAGGAACTTCTTTTATGCCTAAAATAATATCACAGTTGCTCAGATCATCTGTCACTTCCACGCCTGCCACCTGGTATTCTTTATCGCTAAAGCAACGATGGGAAGAACTTTGCGCAATGACTTTTACAGTATCCGAATTTTTATGGATCCATTTGCACTGAGCCGGTGTCAGTGCCACCCGGTTATCTGCAGGTATTTTTCCCTCTTTAATAAGTCCGATCCTGATCATTGTTGTAATTTTGCAGAGGCCATTTAACGAATAGCTAAATTAAGAACATCGCATGAACTATTTTGAGTTGTTTGAAATACCAGTACAATTAAAAGTGGATAACAAAGCTTTAGCTGAAAAATTCTTTGAACTAAGCAGGAAATTTCATCCGGATTATTTTGTAAATAAAGAAAATAAAGACCAGGCCGATGCCCTGGAAAAATCCGCCTTGCTGAACAAAGCCTATAAAACTTTTCAAAATCCGGACGAAACTATCAAATATGTATTGCAACTGAAAGGCCTGTTGGAGGAAGAGGAAAAATATGAGTTGCCACCGGATTTTTTAATGGAAGTGCTCGAAATCAACGAACAGTTAATGGATGCTGAGGATGACCCGGAACTAAAATCACGGCTACATTCGCAAGTGGAAAACCTTCAAATTGAAATTTATGAACCTGTTAAAGAAATTGTGGAGCACTATCAGGAAGGTGTTACTTCCGAAGAAGAGTTGTTGCAAGTAAAAGCCTATTACTACAAAAAAAAATACCTGCAGCGCATTCGTCGTCAATTAGCCGGAATGATGTAATATTGCAGCCCCATTAAAAAGCCCAGATGGCGGAATTGGTAGACGCACTGGACTCAAAATCCAGCGGTAGCAATACTGTGCAGGTTCGATTCCTGTTCTGGGCACAAAACTAGATTTAAGGCAATTCTTTTCAGGATTGCCTTTTCTATTTTCTGCTAAAACCTTTACCAATGGCGGGATTGAACCGAATAAGCTATTTGTCTCATTGGTTCGAACACGATCAGTTTTCTTATCACACAGAATTCCGGATGAAAAAATAAATTTTTGTAATCGTTGTTTATTGTCATAGTCTCCTGCAACCCACGTCTGGCCTCAAAATCAGGGAAGGCTACAATTTTAATTGAATAAATTAATTCACTGTTGTGTCTCCATTTTCAACATGATCTCCATATTTTCTTTAGTAGCAATTAATTCGAAAGCGAATTTCAAAACCTTTATGAATTTGAAGATTTAATTACATTTTGCAGAAGAATCCAATACCATAAATGTAAACATCCATTTTACCGGATTTTGCCAATCAGCACCTTTGAAACTTCCAACCGGTGCTTTGATCAGAATGGTGCTTTTCCCTTTATCAAGATGAATTACCGTAGCAGGCCTGTAAGAATATCCTTCATCAAACAATGGAATTTCCAGGTTCCCTTTTTGTCCTCCTCTTCTCCAGTTGGGCTACAAAAAAGGCTTTGAATTTCTTCAAAGCCTTTTTTAAATATATAATTTTCTTAAAAAAGAAACGGATCAAATTTTCAATTTTTCATTTCCACCTCACTACTTTAAATACAATTTCAGCATATCCATTTCTTTCATATAAAATCCCGACTTTATTTCTGGAAATTTTGACAAGATCGGAATATGCGGTATAATCGTTTTGTGGGCCAGCACTTTTATCAACAATGATCTTTTTTCCCCAGGTCTTACCTTCATCATAACTGATACTAAGCGTTAGATTATTTCGTAATGCCGTGTCTGCATCGTTGCAAAATGCAATTATCGTTGCATGATGTTTTTCGCCCAACCTAAGTATAGATCCCTGGCAAACCGGATCAATCAGAAAAGGATCATAATAGCTCGTATCCCAGGTTTTACCAGCATCACTACTTATCGATACGATCCTGTTTTTAGGCTTACCTTTTTGATTCCTGCTATTCATCATCAACTTATCATTGGTCAATTCCACTGCCATTGACTCATTCCCGCCGGGTATATTCACTGTTCCGCCCAGATGAAAAGTTTTTCCATGATCATCGGTAAAAAATCCATGCGCTTCATAATCTTCAAATCCTCCTTTTGGATTTCCTGACGAGTGGTTGGCGGCAACAAATATTCTTCCCCTGTATTTTCCATGCATGATCTGGATCGCATGCCCGGGGGTATTGGCATAACTGCGCCAATCTTCCGAGAAATTATATCTCGAATCTATTAAGGGCTGCTTTGGCCGGTGTACCTGCATCGTAATATTCACCGCAGCGCTCCATGTTTTCCCAAAATCATCGGAAGTTTTATACCAAACTTCACGCAAACCTTTCCCCTGCCGCATTTCTGATTCATTCACATTCCCGGTATTGTAAAAAAGAAATATTCTTCCTCCCGGAAAATCAGCATCGGTATTATCAAAAACAGGAGCCGGATTACCCGCCTGAAGATCACCAGCATCAGCAACTACCTGTAGCGGTCCCTAGGTTTTACCATTGTCGCTGCTTCGTTTCATTACAATATCAATATTTCCAAAATCGCCGCCACCATGAAGTCTTCCTTCACAAAATGCCAGCAGATCTTTATTGGGCAAACGGATAATTGCCGGTATGCGAAATACCTGATAACCGTCGGCACCGGAAATAAAAACAGGAACCGGTACTCTTTGAGCCGCCGCATTAAAAGCCAATTGGAAAAAGGCGGCGCATAATGTTATTGTTGTTTTAAATTTATTTTTAAAAAAAGTTGACACAAATTGATCTTTATAAATAAGAAAAGTGAGGTTTGCCATTGATATTTTTTCAAAATCGATTTCTGAATCAGCTACCTGCGATTATTATTAGTTCTTCATACTCCAATTGAAGCAAATAGGATCGAATAATTATTTTCAATCTTTTTTTAACCCTGTTATAGTTACCGGCCCTTCCAATCCTGAAGGCTGCACCTTCCATCCCGAAGCATCAAAATCCTTATAAGCGCTGTTTACAAAATTTATGTCATGGAATTTGCGCCAGACAATTTTGTGCTGATCCATATAACGAATCCGGTTTGCCATGAGGTTAGGAACTTCAATTTTGATAGTATTGGTCCCTTTTTTCAAATATTTACCAATATTCATGGTAAAAGGAATACTCCAGATGATACCTGCATTTATACCATTGATAATAATTTGTGCCGACTCATTCACTTTTCCAAGATCCAACAGGTAATCATCCGCATCTTTGTTCTTAATATAGAATGTGGTGGTATAGGCTCCGGTTCCAGAAAAGGACAGGCAGTTGCTATCATTTAGTTCTGTCCAGTTTTGAAGCGTAAAGAGTTTTTTATCTGCCGGGATATTAGGTCCGCCGGTAATAAAGTGCAGGCTCCAATTTTTATTCAATTCAATTCGTTCATTGGTCAGATGTAGATAGTTCCATGCCGGCAATAGTTGTTTCTTTAAAAATGTCCGAAGAATCAATGCTTCACCGGATCGTAATTTTATTTTTACGTTGCTTACGCTTTTATCAGAACTACTTTTTGCCAAACCAATTGCACCGGTTTGCGGATCCAGAATAGCGATTGATTGGCTTGGAGTTTCTAAACTGATCGTTGTATCAATCGCTTTTGCCGTATGGTTTACTATGTAATAATATTTACCATCCGGAAGCCTGCGACGGATAAATTTTAAACCAAAGTCGGTCAATGTTTCTCTTTTCAGCCCGGCATATTCGAGCCCTTTTTGCACGTCATTACTCAAGATGATCCTGCCATTCCCTGTAATGAATTCACTGACATCATCATTCACTTTTTGAAATAACAGCGAATTAATTATTTCTTTAAATTCTTTTCGTTGTTCGTTCAATTGATATAATCCGAGTACATCTGCGGGTAATGCCTGCATCACCACCATGTTACCATTTTTTGCCAAAGCAACTAAGTTTTTTAATGTACTAACCGGCATCAGGTTACATTGCGAGACAAGATATACAGCATGTTGAGCTGAATTACTCTGAAGATTTTTCTTCAGTTGATCAGCGATCATTTTGTCACTAACAAAATCTGTTGAAAAACCTTTGCGCTGCAACAACATTATATTCCTATAAAAATTTGTTGGCTGCAGCCAGGCATCTATATCATGTACCCGAAAAGTCATTTCCAAACCTTTGGGATTACTCCATTCATCAAATACCGGCCAATATGCTTTTATTTCATTATCGGGCTGACCTGCCTGCAAAACAGACTGGCAACGGGTGATGTATTCATTCAATCCTTTCAATTGAGGCCAAAGGCTGTTATCCGGAACAAAGTTTACTGATGCATAAAATAACCAACCGGGAAAAGCAAGGTCTTTTGGTGAATACGTGGTGCCATGATAAAAAACATGATTAATACCGGATAAAAAAACCTGCTCCACTTCGGGTTTACACTGACTCCATGAAGTTTTGAAATGTTCAGTAAGCCAGGTAAATGTCTCGCATGATGTATATGGTTTGTTGGCAGCATGAGCTGCCGACGAAGCAAATTTCAACAATACCGGATCGGGATCAACATTTTTTATATCTGCGCTGTCCCGTCTTAATCCTTTTATGGGAAAAGCACTGCTGCCAAAAGTTTCGCATTCGGGTTGATCAGCGGCTGCATATAAGTCGAGTAAGTTTCCGGGTGATCCATGTGCCTGGTCAATACTTTCGGAATTATTTGAGTGGGCCCAGTCTGAAAATTTGTGGGTGAAATTTTCAAGCATCAGATCGCTCATAGTTTGACGGTAATCACTTTTGACCCTACTTACGATCCCAGAACTGTCATTTGAAAATAATTCTTTAAGGTAAGGTTTCAGATCATACCCTCTCCTTTTCTTAAATGCCGCAAAAAAATCCGGAGTCCAATTGGCGCCAAAGACTTCATAACTATCATTGAAAAATGCATTCACTTTATAAGAAGATGCAGCAAAAGCGGAATCAAATGATTTGAAATAATGATCCAATGCAGTACCGGAAAAATGGTCCAGCACCAACCCATCACCACCCAATGCCGCCCTTTTTACTAACTGAAGTGTTTTGGCATTAAATGCTGCCACTATTTGCCATGGGCCATTTGAATCTGCTCTCCAGTTCAATGTCCCGTCAGCAGCAACTTTGTCCGTTATGTCAATGGCCTTCCCATTTTTATCGTATGCAATTGCTGCAGTTAAAAACACGCCGGCTAAATCTTTCTGCTTTGCATCAT
>DASZXQ010000177.1:0-8049 GCA_035545755.1 Chitinophagaceae bacterium
TTGAGTGCAAAAAAAGCCCGATATTATGCAGGGCATAGTTTTGAAGAATGACAATATCGTCATTCCTGATTTCTTGAAATTTTTCTTCGATTTTTACCAGAGGTAAACCATCTATTAATTTTTGAAAAATATCTTTCTAGCGGAAAAGCAAACTATCTTACAGATATTTAAAAGGAACTCAACATAAGTATCTGGATCTTTTTCTCTAACTCCAATTAGATCAGTTATATTGGTTTCAAGAAATATTTTTCGGGTTTTTGAGAATTCTTCACCCAGCCGAGACAGGGTTTGTTCTTATTTTTCTTCTTCCTGAATAATGTAAGAGTTTATTTTGTTCAGGAATTGCTCGTGTGTTAGTAATTCTGATGTCATTTCATTAGATTTTGGACAAAAAATTTTCGTAGTTACTTTGAATAGATTCCTCAAAATAAAATAATCATTAGTGATGAAGAAAAAGATCGAGATAAAAAAATGAATTCAAATTAAAAAAACAAGTTTTCATTTTACGAAAATAAAAGTGACTGGTTATTTTAAATTGGACATAAAATGTCTAACTTCATTATAGTTCTTTACAGTCTGGTGTACTTTTAGAGACATGGGCAATTTTATCAAAGTTCATGATTGAAAATTTAGGTATCTATGTCTGCTGAAACGCTGTGCAGTACTGTATTTCATCGAATTGGTGTTTGATATAATAAAAATAGCTGCTCAAGGTTCGTCACCTCCACTGAGTTTGAATGCAAAAAAATGCAAGCGACTGCAACATAAAGCTGCAGTCGTTTTTATTTCATGTTGTGTTGAAGATAGTTGCCGATTAAATTTTATATGTTTTTTCAGTTTTTCAGTTTTTCTTTAAACACTTTTCTGAATTTATCCACTTTGGGACGTATCACCATCGTGCAGTAGGGATTGTTGTTCTCATTATTTTCAAAATAGTGTTGGTGATAATTTTCCGCAGGATAGAATTTGGTAAATGCTGTTATTTCAGTAACGATAGGTTTATCAAATGCACCGCTTTGATCAAGCGCTGCTTTATATTTTTCGGCTTTATGTTTTTGTTCTTCGTTATGATAAAAGATTGCGCTGCGGTATTGCGTTCCTACATCGCCGCCCTGCCGGTTGAGTGTAGTAGGATCATGTGTTTTCCAAAACACTTCCAGCAACTCGTCAAAACTGATCTTAGAAGGGTCATATACGATCTGCAAACATTCCGCATGTCCGGTTTCACCGGTGCATACTTGTTTATAAGTGGGATTTTCAGTCGTGCCGCCAGTATACCCGGAAGTAACGCTCATCACTCCTTTCAGGTCAGTAAAAATGGCTTCAGTGCACCAAAAACATCCGTTGGCAAAAGTTGCTGTTTCAGTCATAGTATCTTCATTTTAAATGTAAAATGCTGTGCAATTTACAGCGATAACAGAATATGTTTTGCAAGCTTAGTACAGAAAGCTTAATTTAATCCAATAACAACTGAAACAGAAAATAGTTTCAAAAAAAAACGGAGCCTTACGGGGCTCCGCTATATTTAATGGAATAGTAAATCAGATATTGCTATGAATATAGCTTTCAAGATGGCTGATCGTTTCTTTCTGCATCAGGATTGTTTCTTTTACCACATCACTCATGGAAATGATGCCAACCATTTTATTGCTATCAAATACCGGCATGTAGCGGATGTTTTTATCACTCATTAGTTCCATGCAATGTTCAATGCTATCTTCAGGGCTAACTGCCGGAAGGTCGGTGCTCATAATGTCCGAAACTTTTGTATCCGTAGAACTTTTCCCTTTCAACGCTACCTTGCGGGAATAATCTCTTTCCGTAATGATCCCGACATATTTTTCTCCATCCATTACTACTACAGAGCCGATATTTTTTTCAGACATCAGTTTCAACGCGTCAATAACTGTGGTCACCGGCGAAATTGAAACAACGGATCTCCCTTTTCTGGAAAGTATGGAAACAACTTTGTTCATACGGCTAAGTTTTCTTTGTGAAATTTACGAAGAATACATATTGGACTCAAAAAAAATATTTTTAAGTTTTTTGCATTGAAAATTGATATGCTCATCGGATTTCGATAAACCTTGATGGCTCTTTTGTAGTTTTATGATTGCAGTCAGAAAATCATGCAGATTAAAATCATTTTCTTTAGGTAACTTGTATGAAAGCTTCTGTTATCTTTAATTTATGGATCAAAAGCCCGCCACAATCAAAGAAATTGCCCGTCAATTAAAAGTTTCCGTTTCCACCGTATCCCGGGCACTGCATGATCATCCCAGTATCGGGCTTCGCACGAAAATGCAGGTGAAAAAATTGGCGGAGGAACTGCGTTATGTACCTAACCAGGCTGCCATTTCTTTCAAGCAGGGAAAGACCCTGACTATCGGTGTCATTTTACCCAATCTTGGAGAAGAATATTTTTCCATGGCTATCAATGGCATTGAAGATGTGGCTACAAAAAATAATTACACAGTGCTGATCGGTCAATCACATGACGATTGGCAAAGGGAAAAGCAAATTGTGGATACCATGCGCCGGCATCGCGTGGATGGCCTGATCGTTTCTTTTTCAAAAAATACAAAATCATTCGAACATTTTGATGAGTTGGAGAAATACGGAATACCCGTTGTTTTTTTTGACCGGGTACCGGATAAACCGGATGCATACAGTGTATCCTGCAATCTGGAGAATAGTTCTGTTGAACTGGTGGATTGGTTGTTTCAAAAAGGACATAGGAAGATCGGTTTCATAAAAGGGCCGGATACGATCATTCATTCGCAGCAGCGACTTGATGGGTATTATGAAGGCCTGAAAAAAAACAAGATTAAACTTGAAAGTGCTTTCGTGGTTCAGACGGATCTTAGCAAAAAGAAAAATCAGGATGCCATGCATAAACTGCTGGCATTAAAAAATCGTCCGACTGCGGTGATTGCCTTCAATGATTATGTAGCGCTGGATGCCATTCAATATACCCGTGCTCATGGTTTAAAGATCAATAAAGATATTTTCTTTGCGAGTTATGCTAACCTGCCTATAACCAGCTATCTTGACGATCGTCCTTTGCTTTCGGTAGAGCAATTTCCTTACGAGCAGGCAGAAAGAGCCACCGAGCTTTTGTTTCGTATTATCAATTCAAAAGACGCTGTTCCTGATCCGGAAAAAAAGATCGTTTTGAAAAGTGAACTAGTTGTAAATCAGCCTGCGACCTGATCGTAAAAAAAAGAATATACAATTCTCTTTCGCTGACCTTTACTTCAAGAAGGATAAAGAATGACTGCGGAGAGAGAGGGATTCGAACCCTCGGTACAGTTGCCCGTACAACGGTTTTCGAGACCGTCCCATTCGACCACTCTGGCATCTCTCCCGAATTTCAAAAATAAGAAAATAAAAAAGCAGCCCTAAAGCTGCTGATCAGCGGAGAGAGAGGGATTTGAACTCCCTTATACAACCCTCTCCAGTATTATGTTTCATTGAGACATAAAATTCGAGAACCCGAATTTTCTCCCTCTCAATTCAATGCAAATACCAATAGTTTAAATGAACTGACAACATAATAAAGCTACTATATTCAACACTGCTGAACAAATCGGAAGACCATTTTTTGAACAAGTTTTTATTCACAAATGAATGAAAGAACATCTTCTTTTTTTAATCCCATGTACTGACAAAATTCATCTACTGTAATGACCTGGTGTTCTTCTTTCTTGAAATGAGATTTGATTTTTTTAAGCAATAAGCGACCATAGCTTTCACTCTTGCCGGTGATGCGCTGAACATCTTTTGGATAAATACACAGTCTTGTTTGTACCTGTTTCATGCACTAAGTAGGGAGCTTCCAAGGCTTTCATATGGTTCAAATATGCTGAAAGCATTTAACAAATTTACAAAAAGCATTTACGGCTCCTAATAGCAATAAATGAATGTTTTCGCAAAATGTATTGAAAGCGATAATGCAATGATGCAAGTAATAATTTTCTTTTCAAGATTTGCAGCGCAAAGCATGTAAGCGGTTTGAAGGAATGTACCTGAACATTCTGATTCTTTAATCTAAATCCTAATGAAAGATGGCTAAACAGAAAGGCATCCTGAAACTGGAAGGAACCATTGCCGGAGTAACGTTTTACAAATCGAAAGACGGATACCTGGCGAAAGAAAAAAGCGGTGTATCTGCTGATCGTATTGCAAACGATCCGGTGTTTCAGCGGACCCGTGAGAACGGCGCTGAGTTCGGACGTGCAGGCAAAGCCGGTAAAATTTTGCGCAATGCACTTCGTGCATTGTTGCTGAATGCAGCCGATAGCAGAATGGTGAGCCGGTTAACGACCCGGTTCATCGACGTGATCCAGGAAGATGCAGTCAATCCCCGTGGACAACGTAATGTGATCGATGGTGAAGCAGATCTGTTGGAAGGCTTTGACTTCAACATCAATGGAAAGTTGGGAACAACTTTGTATGCTCCCTTCACTTCAACGATTGATCGTGTTGCGGGAACGCTGACAGCGAATCTTCCTGCATTCATCCCGGTAAACATGATCGCAGCTCCTGCAGGCACTACTCATTTTAAAATTATCTCTGCAGGTGCAGAAGTTGATTTTGAAAACGGAGTATTTGTTGTGGATGCAAAAGACTCAGGGATCCTTCCCTGGGATGCGAATGCAACGGCTGTGATCAACCTGGCCAATGCAGTGACAGCAAACAGCGCTCATCCGTTGTTCCTGGCACTCGGCATCGAGTTTTATCAGCAAGTGAATAACCAAATGTATTCACTGAAAAACGGTGCATACAATGCGCTGAACCTGGTGAAGGTGGAAGGTCCACCGGCTTAATCCGTTTTTGAATCCAAAACCTATGAAAGATGGAACTGGAGTTAATCAGAACATATTTCCCTAACGGCACGAATGGAGACGTCCTCCTTCATTTATGCAACTCAATTGAGTTGCCCTGGCTCGGCAATCAACATCAGGTGTCATGTGTTCCAGAAGGCAGATATGAATTGATAAAAAGATACAGCCCAAAGTTTGGATGGCATCTGCAGCTAATTAATGTACCAGGCAGAGATCTGATCCTGATGCATCCGGCGAATGATGCACTGAAAGAACTGGAAGGCTGTATCGCTCCGGTTTCTATTTTGACTGCAGAGGGAAGAGGATCTGAATCAAGAGTAGCATTGGGAAAAATCACTTCATTGGTTTTTCCTGAGTTGGAAAAAGGAAACAAAGTTTTTATCACAATCAAATCCAATAAACCATGAACGAAATTCTGAACCGGGTGAGCTCACCCACCCCAAACTTTTTTAAGAAGCTAAGAAACATTGGTCTTACTGTTGCAGCAATAGCAGGAACGATCATAGCTGCACCGATAGCGCTGCCGGCAATCGTTGTGAAGATTGCGGGTTACCTGGTAGTGGCCGGTGGCGTATTAGGCGGCACCAGTCAGACCGCAAAGGCAGGTGAATAATGAACCAGGTGTTTGACAATACAACTAAGGCCGGAACTGCAGGCGGGACATTGCTCTCGATATTTGCGAATATCAACAGCGGAGATCTTTTAAAGACCGCAATACTTGCAGCGATCGGCGCAGTGGTAAGTTTTAGCGTAACGCTTTTACTCAAGCTTCTTGTAAAGCGATTGAAAAAATAAATGCTTCGATTGTGGTGACCGAAGTGTTACAAGCCTCGATTTTCATCGGGGCTTTTTTTGTTTTAAAAGCCCCCTAAAAAGGAGGCGCAATAGAAGAAGAGAGGAAGGCAGAACCACCGGCAAGATGAAGCCACAAGCCGGAAGGCAAAGCAAACAAACGGACAGTAACAAAACCGCCAGAACGAAACACACAGTAACGACCAGCGAAACGACAATGAGAACGACGACGAACTGACATAAACAAACAATTAAAAATGAAAAAATAAAATAACTGCCTTCTCTCAGCGAAGGGATTGCAGGTGGCAGTATAAATGATGGCGTTGTGCGTCGGGTCTTGTGTTTATGCTGCGCAGCGTCGGGTTTGTGCCCGAAGCTAACTTTGCAGTGATTTTATTTTTTCTAATTGTTTGTTGTTCGTCGTCGTGTCGTTAGCTGTGGTGTAGCTGTTGCAGTGAGTGATAAAACAACGCTCTTTATATTATTGCCGTGATTGCTCTAGCTCTAAAAAATATTTCTGCAACAAAGAACGCTGCAACTGCTCGGTGGCCACCAGCTGCTGAGCCAATCTAGATTTTATGTTGTTTAATTTATCGAGATAGGAAATTATTTCCTGGAAGCGAGACCAGTCGGGATGAATCATTGGCGCAACTTCACGAATGAGGTCACGAACATCTTCGAGATTTATAAAAGGGATCACGGATCCACGATGACGGATTTTGAATTTTCCGGACTGATGCAAACCATTGATAAGCCAGAAATAAAAATCATAATACTGCTGATTGGAACAGATAACAATAAAGGAATTTGTCCAGGGCTGAAACCCTGGCTTGCCGGCATTGCAGCCTTTGCAAAGAATGAAAAATGAATACGGAGGAACTGCAGCGCCTTCGTGATAACATCGAATCATTGGGAACATCATAGCTGTAAAGTTTTTTCGGGCTGTATCGCTTCGCTCTATAACCAAACCCTAAAAGAAAAAAAGAGAAAAAAAAGAAAGCTTCTTTACCAGCCCCGGATGCAGGTGGCAGTATAAATGATGGCCTTGTGCGTTGGGTTGTGTGTTTATGCTGCGCAGCGTTGGCTTTGTGCCGGGGCTAACTTTGCTACGTTTTTTATGATCCTAATGCATAGCTGAAAACAAAGAATGATAATTAGAAGCGTCGTCTTCTCCGCCAACGATTAATCATGTTCCGATAAAATATTTGAGAATTGATACTATTTTGAATTTCCTGTTCTTTGGCTGCCTGAATTTGTCGTTCTTTTCTAATCTCTGCCATCCATGTCACAAAATTTTTAACCCTTATTATCCATTCTCCACTTGTGAGTGTTCTTATGAAGGCAGTTCTTGATATTTCCGCAATTATCGCATAACTACCAATTCTACCTGGAAACAGGCAGTATAGGGTATTTCGCTCACGATCTTGATTGGCGGTATCTGTACCCAAAAAATCAAATACTACAGGCACCTTGCTATTGATCCAAGCAGGAGGCAGACAAAATTCCAGCCAGTCTATCTGAAAAACACCCTCTTTCAATTTGGTGGAATAATTGTCTTTCTCTTTTATGAAGCGTTTATACTCCCGCTTAAGCCGGGTACCGTCAACAACCCAAGTTAAATTCTGATGGAATTTTTCCCGAGATAGTTGTTCTTGTGGATCTATGTGAGAGTGTTGAAATTCAAGAGTAATGCTGCTGCTTGTATAAATATCTGCTATATGAAGTTCTCCAGTTTTTTTATCACGCATCACACATTCTTGCCACTCGAGCGGAAATTTATCTTTCCAACTGCGGTGCCATGCTGTTTCCGGTTCCCACCATGAGTCACAGTTCTTTTTACTTTGATGGGCCCAATGATGGATTCTTTGTGCACCACATTTCGCAACAACAGGTTGAAGGCATCCTTGGCACAGTGCTTTGGCTTTTGGAATTGCTTCAATTCTCTGATTATCTAGCAAAGCGAAACGCATAACTAAATCTTACCGGGTTAATAGATACCATCGTATATGAAATTCTTATAAACTCCGAATGACAAGGATGGTAAAGCACCTTTTATTATAATCATCTAATGCTTTCGATTTTTTTTTTGTGATAGGTATCGAATATTATGAATACTTCATTGTAGAAATTTTGCGGAACATTCCAAACAGACATTATCACATATGGGTGACCAAAAGCCAGATTATATCGACCAGAATAAAATTTGAGATTCATTGCTGACTATTTAGTGTAAAAGATAAGAAAGGTTTTATATAAAAGGGAATTCGGTAAAAGCGCCTGCGGCAAAAAAGAAGCGTAGCCTTGCGCCGTCCCGATAAGTATCGGGATCGGCGCTGAAGCGTTGGAGGCGAGCCGCCGTAAGGCACGGGAGGCAGGAACGACCGGACGTGCCTGCGAGCCCCCACAAGGG
>DASZXQ010000178.1:0-11863 GCA_035545755.1 Chitinophagaceae bacterium
CATACGGGTACCAACCCTATGCATACCAATTTATCTATCGCCAATGCATTAGACTATTACTCAAAAATAGGAGCAGAAAGAAAAGAAGCCAGGCTTCGCTACCTGCAGCGATATTGGACGGATAAAGTGAGAAATCTTGAAAATATAATCATCAATACACCGGTTGAAATGCAGCGTTCCTGTGGCATCGCCAATGTAGGCATTAAGGGAATGAAACCGGCAGACCTTGCAGCAGTGTTGATGAATAAATATAAAATTTTTACAGTTGCCATTGATAATGAAAAGGCGAATGTGCATGGATGCCGTATTACCCCCAATATTTATACAACACCTGAAGATTTGGATCATTTGGTAAGTGCATTAAACGAATTACGTAGCGCCTGAAATGTTTGTTGCTTCTTTTTTTAAGCGTTATCAGCATCCAATGTATTCTCGTACTGCGGTAATTTTTTTATAAGTAAAAGACGAGACTTATAACTATAAAATAGCTATTAATAATTTTTAAAAAAGAGAGTTTCAGAAAATTAGTTGCGCCACTATGATAAAAAAATTGAATCCATTATGAGGTTATTTTTTTTTATTCTTGTTTTATTATTGAATTGTTCGATAAGCAATGCTCAAAAAAATTCTAACGCTGCTTATACAGGAACCGAATACATTCAACTAAAATCTAAACTCACAAAAGGGTGGAACACCTGGAATACCAATAGCGTTTTATCACATGTTTTGCTTCCTGAAGCTATTGCAATCGATTTTTATTTAAAGGATAAGGATGGTAAAATTTTAAAAGATGCTTTAGTTGGGAAAATGGGTAAAGATGCGGAGAAAGTATTGCCACTGGCTCACGCTTATGATGGATCCTATACTGAATTAGTGATTGAATGGAATGGTATAAAGCTAAGAATTCAAACCTGCTCCAGCGAACGGGATATCACTTTTTTATTAACGCCGTTAAGTGCTAATGACGGCGATGAAGTATTAGTAAATCCCTGTAAAATATGGTGGAAAAGAGATGGTAAAATTCATATTGACAGTAATAGGATCATTTTTGATTTACCATCAGGAAAGATAGTGCTTAACGCAAATGGAAATGTATTGCAGCGGCAAGATTCACTTTCATCCCAACTTGTTTTTTCTGCTGCATCTGAAATTATTATAACCACAAAAACGAATCTTTCTGTTGCAGCCATCAAAGATGAGATTATGAAAGCCAAAGACCGTTATGAAGCCAATGAAAATAAATACGGAACGAATAAAGAAGTATATCATGCCATGCAAAATGTTTTAGCGTGGGATATGATCTATGATCCGGAGGGGCAACGTGAATTGACAACTGTAAGCCGGCTTTGGAATGTTGATCGTGGCGGCTTCGTGATCTTTTGTTGGGATAATTATTTTGCAGCCTATATGCATTCGCTGGATAATAAAGAGCTTGCTTATGCCAATGCCATTGAAATAACCAATGCGATAACCCCTTCAGGATTTGTTCCCAATTTAAGTGCTGCAATGGGAATTAAATCTTCTGACAGATCGCAGCCTCCGATCGGCGCTTTTGTTGTAAGAGAAATATACAGGCATTACCGGGAGAAGTGGTTTCTCCGGGAAGTTTTTCCGAAGCTGCTTACCTGGAATCGCTGGTGGGCAACAAACAGGGATACTAATGGTTTTCTATGCTGGGGTTCTTCGCCATTTAAACCTTACCTGAGAAACCTGGATAAAAATGCACACTCCAGGTTTGGTGCCGCATTGGAATCGGGCCTTGATAACTCTCCCATGTATGATAACATTCCTTTTGATACATTGAGAAATCAGTTACAACTTGCTGATGTTGGGCTTATGAGTTTGTATATAATGGATTGTGAAGCATTGGCCGATATAGCAGAAGCTCTGGACAAACCTGAGATACAAAAAGAACTTTTGGCAAGAGCTTTAAAATACCGTAATAATTTAAAAAAGTTGTGGAGCGAAAAGGAAGGCATCTATCTTAATAAACGGTTGGATAATGGTGCATTCAGTAAGGAAATTTCGCCAACAAATTTTTATCCATTGCTGGCGAAAGTGCCAACGCAAAAGCAAGCTGAAAGAATGATTAAAGAACATTTTTATAACCCGGATGAATTTTGGGGTAAATATATAATGCCTTCAATTGCGTTTAATGACTCCGGATATGAAAACAATTACTGGCGTGGAAGAGTTTGGGCACCGATGAATTTTCTGGTTTATCTTGGATTGAGAAATTACAACCTTGATAAAGCACGAAAGGATTTGGTTCAAAAATCAACGAACCTTTTAGTTGAACAGTGGGTGAAAAATGGATATGTCTGCGAAAATTATAATGCTAAAACAGGCGAATGCGATGATGTAAGGAATTGTGATTTATTTTATAACTGGGGTGGGTTGTTGGGGTTTATGAATATCATGGATAAAGGGAATGTACCATTACCTCAATTTTCATTGTCGAATAAAAAATAAATACAACGGCAATCGGCTTTTTAAAACTTTTAGTAGTTGCCCTACGATATTATAATTTCAATTGGGAGCCATAGTGCTTCTGGATAAAAAGTATTCAACAATTGTACTGCAAGGACAAATGGATAAAATCGGTTTACAATTTATTAATTTTTGAAATTCGAATTCAATCCTATAATCATAGTTTTGGTTTGACAATTAATTTCCGAGATGAAAATTTGAAATCCTTTTGCCCGGGCGCAGTTCATTGGCAGAGTAAAAGAAAATTATTGTAAAGAATTCTCTCTGTAGTAGTTTTTATAAGCAATCGTAGATGTGAGTGGTCTTAACCAGCCTGTATAAACAGGCTGGGCGGCCACTTTCTCCTGGATTGCTATTTTGCAGTTAAGATTTGTTTGAATCTTTTCATTTATTTTTAACTGATGATCTCAATAAGCTTTCATTTGTACTAGAGAAAATCGGCTGCGGACTGGTTAAAATCTGAATAATAATTGGACCGCAATCATTCTATCTTTATTTACATTCATTTTGACGAATTGATCTAATCTAATTCAGAAGAGGTTAAAGTTTATAGTATTAAATCTTTTTCTAAACGAATTTTACCAGAGACATTAACAACAAGCGTCATGGATCTTATTAATAGTCTGATAAATTAATATTCATGTGATATGAGAAGAATCTCATCCAATGCAACTTTAATTTGTTTAACGGTACTTGCACTACGTACTGCCAGCTTCGCACAAAAAATCAACCCGCCGCAATCAACCCCCAATATCGTACTCATTCTTATGGATGATATGGGGTATGGTGATGTTGATGCCTATGGGGGGATTGATTACATTACTCCCAATATCGATAAACTCGCGGCTAAGGGTATGCGGTTTACCAATTTTTATTCAGCTCAACCTATCTGTACTGCCTCACGAGCAGGCTTATTAACGGGATGTTACCCCAATAGAATTGGTTTGTCTGGCGCTCTGGGGCCCTATTCTAAAATCGGTATCAGTGATCATGAAGTTACTATTGCTCAAATGCTTAAACAGAAAGGTTATGCAACCGGAATTATCGGCAAATGGCATTTAGGCGTTACTGAAAAATTTTTTCCACTTCAACATGGTTTTGATGAATATTTTGGAATCCCTTATTCCAACGATATGTGGCCAATCAATTATGATGGGAATCCCATAAAAGATACCAATGATTATCGCTCAAAATATCCTCCTTTGCCATTAATGGATGGGAACAATGTGATTCGCTATCTAAAAACTCTGGACGATCAGAGTATGCTGACGACACTTTATACGGGAAAAGCAGTTAGCTTCATTGCCAGGCATAAGAATCAACCTTTTTTTCTTTACTTGGCTCACACGATGGTTCATGTTCCCATCGCGGTATCTGACAAATTCAAAGGGAAAAGCAAACAGGGTCTCTTTGGAGATGTGATGATGGAAATAGATTGGTCAGTTGGTCAAGTAATGCAAGCAATTCACGAAAATGGGCTTGACAAGAATACCTTAATTATTTTTACCAGTGACAATGGACCGTGGTTAACTTTTGGTAACCATGCAGGTTCTGCAGGAGGATTACGAGAAGGCAAGATGACCACATTTGAAGGCGGGCAGAGAGAACCTTCCATTATGTGTTGGCCAGGCGTAATACCTGCTGGAACAGTATGCAATAAACTTGCATGCGGTATCGATATACTGCCAACGCTTGCAGCCATTACCGGAGCTGTATTACCCGCAAATAAAATAGATGGTGTTAGTATACTTTCATTATTAAAAGGTGATCTAAAAGCTAATCCCAGGGACCAATTATATTATTACTATAATAAAAATAGCCTGGAGGCAGTGAGAGAAGGATCTTGGAAATTAGTTTTACCTCACCGTATTGAGTCGAACGAAAACGAACCGCCTGGCAAGGACGGCTGGCCGGGCAAAATTCATATGGATTCGACCGGATATGCACTATATGATTTAAGAAGAGACCCGGGAGAGAGAAACAATGTAAAAGACCAAAATCCTGAAATAATTGAAAAGTTATTACAGTTAGTAGAACAGGCCAGGGAAGACCTTGGAGATGATCTCACCGGTAGGCCGGGTAGAAACAGAAGGCCTGCAGGTAAATTATAAAGTGAAGCTGAAAAAATAATTTTAAAATTTATGATCAATAGATTTAAATCATTCATTTTTTTACTATTGTTTTTACATTTATCCACCTTCTTATTTGCTGATAAATATCCCAAGAATTATTCTATTGACATTCTTCACTATTCTTTTGAGCTTACTTTATCAGATAAAACAGATGAAATAAAGGGGACTGCTTCTATTACCATATTATTTAAAAAGGATGCTATCCGGCAATTCCGATTGGATTTTGCAAATAAAACTGTCGAGCGAAATGGCAAAGGA
The DNA here is from genome assembly GCA_035545755.1 of Chitinophagaceae bacterium. Taxonomy (GTDB): domain Bacteria; phylum Bacteroidota; class Bacteroidia; order Chitinophagales; family Chitinophagaceae; genus UTBCD1. The sequence goes on from DASZXQ010000178.1 coordinate 4,881, forward strand.
ATGGAGGTTGATTCCATATTGCTTAACGGCAAAGCGGTACATTACACCCATTCGAAGGATGAATTGTTAATACAATTACCAAATGGCTCAGCAGAAGGTACCGTCTTGGTATTTGTTATAAAATATCATGGAATTCCTGCGGACGGACTCAGGATCGGCCCGACCAAATATGGAGAGAGAAGTTTTTTCAGTGAAAACTGGCCGAATAAAACCAGGCATTGGCTCCCATGCATTGATCATCCTTACGATAAAGCAACCAGCGAATTCATTGTAAAAGCTCCCTCTCATTATAAGGTAATTTCCAACGGCCTATTATTGGAAGAGAGTAACATTGATTCCGCAACGAGACTTACACACTGGAAACAATCGGTACCGATCTCATGCTGGTTGTATGTTTTAGGTGTTGCAGATTTTGCCGTACAGTATGTGGATCAGGTTTATGGTAAATCGATTCAAACCTGGGTCTATCCCAAAGACCGGGATGCGGGATTTTATGACCTTGCAGTACCAACCAAATCGGTTATTGAGTTTTTTTCAGATTATATCGGACCCTATGCGTATGAAAAAATTGCGAATATTCAGGCCACCAGTCACGGAGGTATGGAAACTGCGACTGCAATTTTTTATACGGAAAGTTTAATTACCGGAAAAAGAACTGAGGGACTAAGAAATGTTGTTATTCATGAGTTGGCGCATCAGTGGTTTGGTAATGCAGTAACTGAATCTACATGGGATGATGCATGGCTAAGTGAAGGTTTCGCAACTTATTTTACCCTTTTATATTTAGAGCACACTTATGGGCATGATGAGTACATAAAAGACCTGTTAAATTCAAAAAAAATGGTTTATGCCTATTATGAAAAGGATCCTGATTATAGCGTTATTGCCGACCGATCTGCAGAAAACGGACCTGTTACCAGTGCAATTACTTATCAGAAAGGTGCCTGGTTCCTTCATATGCTGCGGGATTCAATAGGGACTGAAGATTTTCAAAAAGGTATCCGCTCTTATTACAGTCACTTTATGAATTCCAATGCAACAACCGATGATTTTTTGCAGGAGATGGAAAAAGCATCCGGGAAAAACCTGAAAGCTTTTTTTGATCAATGGCTATATCATAGCGAGAACCTTGAGTTAAAAGGAACCTGGAAATATGACGCAGTAAAAAAGAAGGTAGTTATTGGATTGAATCAGTTACCAAAAAATAATTATGTGTTCGATGTTCCGGTTGAAATAGGAATTTATGAAAGTAACACTCCTGTTCCAAAAATATACAAATTCCGAATGAACTCAAAAACCGCTGAGTTTGAAATACCAGCTGATACGAAGCCAGAAAAGGTAGTTTTTGATCCACGAACTGTTTTACTGGCAAGGATTGAATTCATTGAGGAGCAATAAATTTTATCAATTGAATGAAAAGCCGAGTTGCTATGAATAAAAAGGAGTCAGGATTTAGGAAAAATTCGACTAGGGATTTTTTTTAGCTGTATTTAATTTTTTAATTATTAATAGCAAGATTGATTTACGATTTCCTGCATTGTTCTGCAGCGTCAGAAATTAAAACCTATGATTGAAAAAAATGATAGTATTCTTTTTTTTAGTTGTTGTAAAAAGTCAATTTGTTTTTTAAAAACTTCAATTGAATAATCGCTTGAGCTTGCATATTAAACTAGTTAATTATTGTATATTTAATGATATTTATCGACTAGTTTATTTGAAAGTGAAGATTAGCTTTGAACACAAAATATCGATTTCATGACTGGTATAAAGTGGGAGGGTATATACTCAGCTTTGCTTACTCCTTTTGATACTAATGATTGCATTGATTTTAAACTTTTCGAAATTAACATTGACTCGCAAGTTGAGGCTGGGATTGATGGTATAGTTTTAGGCGGATCTCTGGGTGAAGCAAGTACGTTAACATTTGAGGAAAAAAAATCTTTACTGGCGCATGCCAAAAGAATAGTAAAAGATAAGATACCTGTGGTGCTGAATATTGCGGAACAATCAACGCAGGAAGCTATCAGGGTTGCCAGAAATGCCGAATCTAATGGTGCTGACGGGTTGATGGTTTTGCCTCCGATGCGTTATAATGCCGATAAAAATGAAACGCTTGAATATTTCAGAAGAATTGCTTCCAATACTTCTCTTCCCATCATGATCTATAATAATCCCTACGATTATAAGATTGAAATTACATTAGATATGTTCGGTGAACTTGAGGAGATTCCTACTATTCAGGCAATAAAAGAATCGACGAGAGACGTTTCTAATGTAACGAGGCTAAAAAACAGATTCAAAGACCGATTTAAAATCCTTTGTGGAGTTGATACACTTGCATTTGAAGAATTGATCTTGGGAGCTGACGGATGGGTGGCTGGCCTTGTGGACGCTTTTCCTGCAGAAACAGTTGCTGTTTACCGATTGATAAAAGCTGGCAAATTTCATGAGGCACTTGAAATTTGCCGATGGTTTATGCCTCTTCTAGAACTGGATATTCATGCGAAATTTGCTCAGTACATAAAACTTGCAGCCACACAGACCGGCTTGGGAAGTGAATATGTCAGGGCTCCAAGATTGAGGCTTGCGGGAGAGGAAAGGGAAAGAATTCTGCAAACGATAACTGACGCTATTAATACAAGGCATGAAATACTTAGTTATCTGGAATCGGCCTCATTGGTTATAGCCGGTACGGTATAACAAGATATTTTGTAAAAAAGTACTGAAGCATTTTCTATAGTTAATTAAAAAATTGGCTGAGTACCACGGCGAATACTTTTTCGATGCTTAAAATATTATTATTTAGGCATAATTTGAAATTCATAAAAGCGAAAACAATCCTTTGCAAAGAATCTCGAAAAAGTCATTGCTTGCATATTGATTAGTTTTAATCCCGGACCTTAAAAATAACATGGCAGCAGCCCGGATAATTTCTTGTATTTACTCTTATTGTATAGGCGAACGGGATAGGCCAGATAAAAAAAATTGGATTTATGGATCACAGTGGCATCTCCGCCTGATATGATCTCAACATTTAGAATTGTTCGTGTCCAATTAAGAATATAGTTAAGTGTCCAAAAGTTTTGTTCGGTAATGATAGTTGTAAGTTTAAATTATAGAACCCAAATCGTATATAGAACTCAAATTGAATAATTATGGAAACAATCAATTAATACTATAACTCATGAATATTAATTGTAAACTACTTTTTACAGGTTTCATTTTGTTGCCAACCATTGTATGCTGGTCCCAAAAAAATATGAAAGGCGTGAAGAAACCCAATATCGTCGTTTTTCTTACTGACGATCTCGGTTATGGCGACCTTGGTTGCTACGGTAACCCGATTATTAAGACGCCAAATATTGACAAATTTGCAAAAGAAGGCGTACTGCTTACGGATTGCCATTCCGGTGGGACTGTTTGTTCTCCTTCACGTGCTTCCTTGCTCACCGGAAGGAAACCTTACAGAATGGGTTTTTATAATATTCAGGGCGGCCCAATATACCTTAGGTCAAAAGAAATAACTATAGCTGAACTCCTAAAAAGCAATGGATACACTACCTGCTTTGTTGGGAAATGGCATTTATCCATACTTGAGAAGAAAAAAGTAAATCAACCCGGACCGGGCGACCAGGGGTTCGATTACTGGATGGGAACCACTCATAATGCATTTGATGGTCCGGCAAATACTAAAGAATTTATAAGAAATGGTGTTCCGGTTGGCCAGGTTAACGGTTGGTTTTGTGATGTGATAGTAGATGAAGCCAGCACCTGGTTACGGGAAAAGCGGGATAAGACAAAACCATTTTTTCTTTACGTCGCTTCTCATGAACCTCATACTCCAATCGCTCCACCCAAACAATACAGCGATATGTATGATACACCAAAAGTTGATTCGCTTGAAAAAACTATTAAGTATGGCTACGTTAATAGACCTACAAGGGATATATCATCCAATAAAAAATTATACTATGGTACCGTTACGCAGCTCGATAATGCTTTTGGAAGATTATTAAAGACCATTGATAGTTTAGGATTGAGGGACAATACTATCATTTTTATCACGAGCGATAATGGACCAGAGAATCCTGTAACCAATGAAGAATCTCTGGGACAATGGACCGATCCTATAAGGGATAATTGTTTTGGAACACCAGGAATATACAGAGGTATGAAGAGATTTGTATACGAAGGTGGTCATCGTGTTCCGGGGATTGTCAGGTTTCCTGGAGTGATACCACCAGGAATAAAAAGCGATAAATTATTTGACGGAACAGATTTGTTTCCGACAATATGTAAGCTGGTAGGAATAAGATTACCTGATGGTGTTAAGTATGATGGTGTTCCAAATTTTAATGCCTTTTTAAACAAATCCGTTGATAGGAAAATTCTTGACACCTGGTTTTATCCTAACTATGAGGATACCTACTTCAGGTTACCAGAAATGGAAATGCGTTCAGGTGATTATACATTGATCGGATGGTTACCTCCAAAGCCGGATTCCATGACCATCAATGATTGGTTTTTCAAATACGGTCCTGTCAAATATGAGTTATACAATCTAAAAAAAGATCCAGCTCAGCAACACAACCTGACAGCAGAAAAGCCGCGAATCGTAAATTCTCTTAAAGGGATTATGGCAAAATTATGGACGGAGATGAGAGACGAGGGTAGATATGCTTATTAAGCGGGTTACCCATTCACCAAGATACATTTGTCATTATTGGATTCAGCATATTCCTTTTTGATATGTAATGGTTCAAAGATTAATTTGCAGCGTGTACTCAAAGCAAAACGAATTCCGCCCGGTAAAACTTCTAAGGCTTTTTTAATAAACTCGTCTTAATATAATACATCTCCTCTATGATCGGAGAAGAAAACATTGCTGCCTGATCTTTGTTACAATTCAGGACCTTCCATTGATCTGTGGGATAGATTTTAATCCTTGAGTTTTCATTATATAGGAAAAGCGGCAAATTAAAACCCTTAACGCAATTGCTGTAATGGTAAAACAGCTTTGTGCTGTCTTTATTGAAGTAATATTCAAATACCGGAATCTGAACGGTTCTTAAATATTGGTCAAATATTTTTTTATAATTAAATCCGGCTTTGGTTGAAATAAAATTTTCTATTTGGGATGATGTTACTGTTTGATGGTAGAATTGTTTGTTCAAGCCACGAAGTATATTCCTAAAAACAGAATCATTGCCAAGGCTATGCCGTATAGTTTGCAGCATATTGCCTCCTTTAGCATACATATCTCCTGATCCCTGAGCGTTTACACCATACACGGGAATAATTACATTATCATTTTTAATTCCCTTCCTTGAGCCATAGTTATATTCAATTCCTGCATGCTCCCCAAAATTATAGTCAACAAATAGCGTTTCACTATAATTAGCAAAGCTTTCGTGAATCCACATATCAGCCAGATCTTTTGATGTGATATTATTGCCAAACCATTCATGCGCACTTTCATGAATAATTATGAAGTCAAATTTTAAACCCCAGCCGGAATTCGATACGTCTCTGTCCCTGTATCCAAATCTATAATAGTTGCCATAAGCAACGGCACTCTGGTGTTCCATACCTGTATGGGGCACATCTACCAATTTATAACCATCTTCATAAAAAGGATAAGGCCCGTACCAATACTCGAATGCCTTTAGCATTTTATGTACCTGATCTGGAAAATATTCCAGTGCTTTGTTTCTATTATAATCAAGGATCCAGTAATTAATGTCAAGTATTCCTTTTTCACCTTTATATTTTTCAGAGAGGTTTACATATTTACCAATATAAGGTATAAGGCAGTAATTGTTAATGGGATTTACCACTGCCCATTTGTAGGTTGCCGTTCCATTTCCATTTTCCTTTTTGAAAACAAGACGCCCGTTTGCAACACCTACCAGCGTATCCGGAACAGTCATGGTAATAGATGCCCCTTCATCGGGTTCATCGCTTTGGTGGTCTTTACAGGGATACCAAATGGATGCCCCCGCTTTGCCCTGACAAGTAACTGTCATCCATGGACGTCCTAGTGAGTCTTTAGCGAATATGAAACCGCCTTCCCAGGGAGGTCGTACAGCTTCATGTACCTTTCCATGATAAAAGATGGTTATTGAATGGATGCCCGAAATTTTATCGGGCCTTATATCCAGGTACCAAACAGTTCCTGACTTATAATACTTTACCTTTTTTTGGGACTGTATCACGCTATCAATTACAAGAGGATCCTTTAGATCTATTTGCATTCTTTTAGATCCGTTCAATTTTATGACTTTGAAGGTTATCTGGTTACTTCCGTTCAGGCATTTGTTTAGGTAATCCGGAGTAATTGAAATATCATATCTCATTACGTCCCACCATTCTCGCTCAGGTGTAATACTTCCCCTAAGTGTGTCCGCTAACGTAAATAACTCTTTTTTTTGCTGTGCTGTCACATTAAATAGCTTAACGATACAAATCAGGGAAAGTATAATTTTTTTAATGTTCATATACCATGTTTATTTTGAATGATAACTCTATTTTATAATCCTGGGTAGAAGATCCCATAATATCAGTTTGAGAAGTCTCTTTGTCATAGAAAGGTGGCTTAATTTTTAATGTATTTTCCTTTTTAAAATTCGGCCAATCGGGTACAAACTATCTGGAAAATCTTATCGTTATCTTCATGAAAGTAGTTTCATTTATTTTGCGATAAGTAGCTTTAAAATTAAGTACTTTGCCGACAGAGTTTATTAACAGCATTAACAGGTCGTTTACAGATTTTATCCATATCAAACAATTATTTGTAATTGAAGGAATTTTGTTTTCCCATTAAATTTTACTACAAGATGACTATAAGGATGGAAGCTTACATCGGACTGAAGTGTTGTGAACCACATCAAATAGCAATGGACAAAAGAATAAATGAATGGAACTTCCTTATTGAAGAAAACGGACTCTAATCTTTGAGTGCAAAAAAAGCCCGATATTATGCA
>DASZXQ010000179.1:0-25944 GCA_035545755.1 Chitinophagaceae bacterium
TCATCGTGAATGTACAGGGTGATGAGCCTTTTGTAAAAAAAGAACCGCTGGAAAAATTATTATTGCAGTTTAATGATCCTTCGGTGCAGGTAGCTTCATTGATGCAGGTATTAAAAGAACAAGCCCAAATAGAAGATCCGAATTATGTAAAAGTTGCGGTTGATAAAAAAATGAATTCATTATTCTTCAGCCGCAGTGTGATTCCGTACCCGAGAGAAAAAAATATTCCTGTCACTTATTACGAACATATCGGTGTTTATGCTTTTCGCAAAAAAGCTTTGCTGGATTTTTCTAACTGGCAAATGACTCCGCTGGAGGCAGCGGAGAAAATAGAATGTCTTCGATTTTTAGAAAATGGGGTCCCCCTTCGAATGGTATTAACAAATTATATGGGAATAGAAATAGACACTCCGGAAGATCTACAAAAAGCTGCCGGCTTGCTATGAGGTCCATTACTAATTTCAATCTTTAAGCGACAAATATGAACCAGCCTCTTTGGGGCATTGACCTTGGCGGAACAAAAATTGAAGGCGTCATTCTTCCTTCACTTGATGATCCAATTCCTGTTGTCAGAACAAGAATTGATACAGAATCATCTAAGGGTTACGAACATATTTTGAAACAAATTGAAAAATTGATTGTGCAAATGAAGCAAAAGTCCGGCCTTGCTCCGCAAAAGATCGGCTTTGGTACTCCGGGTGTATTGGATCCGCAATTACAAACCATGAAAAACTGTAACACTACTTCGCTTAATGGAAAATATTTGAAGAAAGATTTGGAAAAACTTTTACAGGTTCCTGTCAGCATAGCAAATGATGCCAATTGTTTTGCGTTGGCAGAAACACATTGGGGAATTGTAAAAGAAAAATTTTCTTCGGCATCGGTTGTCTTTGGCATCATCATGGGTTCTGGTGTAGGTGGCGGGATTGTAATAAACGGAAAGCTATGGAATGGTCACCACGGCATTGCCGGCGAGTGGGGACATAATTATTTAGATGATTCTGGTGGCATTTGCTATTGCGGAAAAGTAGGCTGTGTAGAAACAATTATTTCCGGTCCGGCGTTGCAACGCTTTTATACCGGCCTTAGCGGAAAGAACAGTTCTTTGAAAGAAATTGTTCAACAATATGCGCAACATGATGCTGCCGCTGTTCAGACAATCGATCGCCTGCATTGTTTTTTTGGCAAAGCGGTTTCTGTTATCACCAATATTTTAGATCCTGATGTAATTGTCGTGGGCGGTGGTGTCGGAAATATTGATTCGATTTATACAGAAGGATTGCGGTCTCTTAAAAATTTTATTTTCAATAACGGCGTTGATGTGCCCATTGTAAAACCAAGCCTCGGGGATAGTGCCGGTGTATTTGGCGCCGCAGCGTTGGTTGCCGACTGAAAACGTGTTATATCAAAAAAATCCGTGTAATCTGTGTAAAAACCTTTTTACTTAACCACAGAAAACACAGATAAAATCTAACAGATTGCTCGGAGGTTTGTTTCCATTTGATACTTTTGCCTTGTTATCAGTGAAAAAACCCGTGTAATCTGTGGTAAATTAAAAATATGAAATTCAGAAACTTTAAAATGGTGGGCTATGTGATCTATGGCCGTGGTTGTTTTGATCAATTGGATGAGATACTGGCGCCGCAACGAAAGAATAATGCGCCGATGATCTTTTTATTGGATCATTTTTTTCAAAACAAACCATTGGCGCAGCGCATCCCACTTCGTGGAAATGATGAGATCATTTTTGCAGATGTGACGTATGAACCCAAGACATCTTATGTGGATAAGCTGGCGCAACAACTGAAAGAAAAGTTTGGCGCAGTAAGCGGCATCATCGGCATCGGCGGCGGCAGCACCATGGATCTTGCCAAAGCGGTTTCATTGATGATGAATAATCCCGGTTCTTCTGCCGATTACCAGGGTTGGGATTTGGTAAAACATCCCGGTGTATATAAAGTGGGCATTCCCACACTCAGCGGCACCGGCGCCGAAGTTTCAAGAACCTGTGTGCTCACCGGCCCGACAAAAAAATTGGGAATGAATTCCGACTTCACCCCTTTTGATCAGATTGTTTTGGATCCTGAATTAACTGCCAATGCTCCCGTGAATCAGCGATTCTACACCGGCATGGACTGTTATATCCACTGCATCGAAAGCTTAAACGGAACTTACCTGAATGAATTCAGCAAATCCTATGGCGCCAAAGCGCTGGAGCTTTGCCAAAAAGTTTTTGTAGAAAAAAAATCCTGGGATGATGACTGTGACGATATGCTGATGATGGCATCTTATGCCGGAGGCATGAGCATTGCCTATTCGCAGGTAGGTGTGGCACATGCGGTGAGTTATGGATTGGCATATTTATTAGGAACCAAACACGGTATCGGCAATTGCATCGTGTTTGACAAGCTGGAAGAATATTATCCCGCCGGCGTGAAAGAATTCAAATACATGGTAGAGAAAAATAAAATTGATATTCCGCAGCATATCACCAAAGGATTAAGCGATGAACAGTTTGACACCATGATCAACGTTTCATTGGGCATGAAACCACTCTGGGAAAATGCGCTGGGAAAAGATTGGGAAAAAATAATGACGAGAGAGAAGCTGAGAAAGCTTTTTGAAAGATTATAAGATGAAAAATGTTATCCCGAAAAATCGAAATGGCATTATCAGCATTAATTATTTTCGAAACACCGGGATATAAAAAAGATGAAAGGGTAGATAAATTCTGTCTTACAATATCTTTTATTTTGCCACGTGATCTTATTTTTCCGCAATATCATACGGTCTCGAATCTTCTGCTTCTAAAAGTCTTTGAATAAAAAATCTTCGTGGCAAATACCCACGCCAAGGATTAAAACCGCAGCTCGGACGCTATAATTTTCTTTGCTATTCTTTTAATGGAGTTGTCTTTTGCTTTAGGTTCTTTTGCAATTGTTGAAATGTACTTGACTATTGTTTGAATATTTTTTGCAATTGTTGAAAAGCATTTGACTATTGTTTGAATGTTTCTTGCAGTTTTTTAAATGTATTTGACTATTTTTTGAATGTATTTTGCAATTTTTTAAATGTATTTGACTATTTTTTGAATGTAAATGCCTTTTGAGAGGCTGTAAATGGGCTTTGAAGCATTGTTTTTGAGGGTTTTAAAGCTGAAAAGCCTGTTTTTGAGGCTTTGATCATGGGCTGAAGCCATCAAAATCCTTTTTGCTGAGCCGTTGAGTACGGGAGCGATATAGGTTCTTTTTCTGCCGTGGCGGGGCTTTTTCATTTACCCTCCGGCAGCCACCCTGTTAATTGCGATGACAACCTCAATTCGTGTGGTTGTTGGAAGAAACACCGACCGTGGTATAAATAGGTTGTAGCCTCTGCAGAAATAAAAATTGGCTAATGGCAAAGTAATCATTTCAGAAAGGAAGTAACTGCAGCGGCAATTGAATGATAATTGATTTTTTGATCAATCCCTTTTTAAGAGCGTTGTAACTGATGCGCTTTCCTGAAATTGGCAAACGATAATGCAAATGACCCTGGTGAATAACGGTTTTAAGAGGAAGGGGATCTTCATTATTATCGGAAAAAAGCCATGCATTTCTTACATTCTTCAGCCCGATCTGCAGGGTGGGATGAAAATAATTTATGGAAATTGTAAATTGCATTTACGCGGCTTGCTGGCATAAATTCAGAATAATTATCAATAAAAACTTATGCCGGGAGTGGCGTATATTAATGTGTTGGCAGAAATGTTGGAACAACATTCATACTGAAATTTTTTTTAAAATTATAACCTGCGGACAATTATTGAAACTAACAAAATATGGAAGAAAATTTATTTCCATCTACACCGGCTTTTAAACTGTATAAGGACAGAGCAATTTATGTAGGAACGTTTCTTGGTGGACCTTTAGTTGCAGGATATTTAGCGGCGGAAAATTTTAAACAACTTGGACAAACAGACAGGGTTAAGACAACTTGGATAATTGCAATTTTAGCTACAATGATAATTTTCGGAGCAGTTTTTTTAATTCCCAATATTGAGAAAGTCCCAAACTATATAATCCCGTTGATTTATACAGGCATAGCACAATTTTTAGTACAGAAATATCAAGGGTTAGCTATTAAGACACACATTGCAGCAGGTGGACAAACATATTCAGTTTGGAGAGCGGTTTGGATTGGACTTGTAGGACTTGCAATTTTAATCGCAATTATTTTTGTAATCATACTTTTGACAAATAAAGAGTTGTTGCAATAAAAACTTCTGCCAACATTGAGTTTGGTGTTATTGGGGCTTGACGGAATAAATCTCAACTTTTTGTTTGTCTTGTTCAGCTTCGGTTCCAGCTTGACTTTATAAATTTGAGTTATGAACAAAACATCTGCAATATTGCAATCATCGCCTTCGGTTATCGGCTGACGGAACCCGATTTCCCCAACAAACGCCGAGCCCTGCTCGTTGCATGCAAGTATGTGTGACGGTTCGTACTCATATAGATTTAATATATAGCCTTTCTTAAGTCTTTAAAATACCCGTTATGGTAAAATGCATTAATCGTGAAACTATAAATAACCTCGGACATGTACTACTTCCATTATTCATTCAGCCGAGAAAAGAAGTTTTGGAACCAGGACCCAGAGGTGTAAATATGCGGGTTCTGGTAAAAAGCTCAGAAACTAATTATCAGTTTTCATGTGTTGAGTTGGTCATGTCACCCAAAAAAATGGGGGCGGCCCCTCACATTCATGCTCACCTCGACGAAATTTCTTATGTAGTAGAGGGCACATTAGGTGTAATGGTAGGCGAAGAATTTAAGGAAATAAACGCTGGCGGTTTTTCATTGCGACCTCACAACATCATACATTCATTTTGGAATCCATCTGAGCAACCGCTGCGTTTTTTTGAGATATATTGTAATCAAAATTTTGATGATTATTTGGAGGACCTCTTTCTTAACCGGATTGCTTATATGACAAAACATAATCTTAATGCCGATGACCCTTTGATTTCAAAATGGGCAAAAGACCTTCATGATGAATTTGGCTTGACCTTTTTTCCTGAACAAGGCAAGGCAATAATAGAAAAGTTTGGTTTAGTTCCTTAAATTAAACGCATTCAAAAAATTCCTGCACACAACATAGGATGGGGTTTTCTGCTATCCTTGCTGACGAATCACGGAATATCAGCACAGCAAGCCCTGACCGTTAGCGGCAATGCTAAACTTGCTTACGCAAATATTCATCATTTGGAGGGGCAAACTGTAATATGCCAAGCAAACTAAAATCCATTTGGGGGGTACAAATAGTGTATATTTAAATGAAAATACTCTCCTATGCCCAACGATTCTGCCAATCAGGGCGTTCAAGCTGAACTTAGAAATTCCGGAATAGAAGCTATTGGAGAACTGCCATGGGGTTCACATTTCTGCAATTTTTTTGAATCAAAAGAAGACCTGCTCCAAATACTTATTCCCTATTTCAAGGCCGGATTGGTAAATAATGAATTTTGTCTCTGGATAACATCCGCTCCTGTGACTGTGGAAGCCGCATATGAAGCATTGCGAAAAGAGATTCAGGATTTTGATAAATATGAAAGTAAGGAGCAAATCACAATACTTTCGCATGCAGATTGGTATTTGAAAGATAAAATATTTGTACCGGACATTGTTATCAATGGCTGGTATCAAAAGCTTAGCAAATCATTGAACAAAGGGTTTGATGGAATGCGGGTAAGCGGCAATGAGGCCTGGCTGGACCGGGACGTTTGGAAGAATTTCATTGACTATGAACGAAACCTGAATAACAGCCTCAAAGATCATCGTATGATTGTTCTTTGTACCTATCCGCTTGCCAAATGTGATGCACATGCAGTATTTGACGTTTCACAAGTACATGAGATAGCCCTGACAAGAAGAAAAGGCGATTGGGAAATTGTGGAAGTTCCGGCAATTAAAAAAACAAAATCACAACTGGCCAGGGAAAAAAAAGAACTGGAAGAGGAAGTGGCAGAACGTACGAAGGAACTTACTGTTATTAATGCAAGATTAGCAAGCGAGATTGAACAGCACAAAATCACACAGGATGCGCTTCTAAGAACAAAAGCCAGGCTCCTTACAGTATTTGACGCCACCGATACCGCTTATCTCTTACTTGAATCCGACTTGTCAATACTTCTTTTTAACCATCGGGCATCCGATTATATTCGAAAGGTATTTAATTGGAATCTGAAAACAGGAGATAATGTGTATAATTTTCTTCCTGTGGATAGGAAAGTCCTCTTTACAGAGAGAGCCCGGAGGGCTCTTAAAGGAGAACAAATCAGTTTTGAAACCAGGTATGATCTGGAAAATGAATCTCCCTTATGGTATCATATAAGACTTTTTCCCGTTCCAAATAATGATAAAGAAATATTTGGTTTCGTGCTGGCATGTACAGACATAACAGAAAGAAAGCTGTTAGAAAATCAGCTTGAGAGAGAAAGAATGGAAAAGCAGTTGGAGATCACTAATGCTGTAATTAGCGCTGAAGAAAACGAACGACAGGAAATTGGCCGTGAATTGCACGACAATATTCAACAGATATTGGTTAGTGCCCGCCTCTTTCTTTCTATGGTCAAAAAAAATAACATTTCGGAATCAGGCAATTCATACCTGCAACAAACGAATCAAATGATCTTGTCTGCCATTAAAGAGATCAGAAATTTGTCGCATTCTATGATTACTCCGTTTATGGAGAAAACTACCCTGAAAGAAGCTGTCGAAAAAGTTATATTGAACATAACAAGTACCAGCGGAATAAAAATTAATATGGAAGCGGCCGGGCTGGATGAGGAGAAGCTATCCGAAAAACTCCGGCTGACCATCTATCGCATTATCCAGGAGCAATTCAATAATATTCTTAAATACGCAAAAGCATCCTCCGTATTGCTGAAAATTGTTCAGAATCATGAGAACCTGACATTGACAATACAGGATAATGGAATAGGCTTTGACATGTCAAAAAAGCCAACAGGTATCGGACTCATGAATATCAAAGCCAGGGCTTTACTTTTTAGCGGGGAAGTTAGTATCAGTTCTTCGCCCGGAAATGGCTTTGAGTTGTCTGTTGTGGTAAAGCTTATATAATTTTCCGCCCTGGCAGGTGTTTTTCTTCTATCCGCCACAGCGTACCTTAATTAAAGCTCACATTGATTCGCTACGCAAAGTGCGACAAAACTTATTATAGTTAAAGTCTTCCATACTTTGATTTGGGTGTTTTTTAATATCGTCATATTCTTTATACTGTATGCTGTAATTGCGGACAAGATAGATATATGGTTATGGATCGGTTATTTTCTTGTCCTTCTTGAGGGTATTGTTTTGCTTGTCTTCAGATCTTTTTGCCCTTTGACTATAATAGCCCGAAAGTATTCAAGCCCGACCAAAGAAAATTTTGATATTTACCTTCCAAACCGGTTGGCAGAATATACAAAGCTGATCTATTTTTCAATTATGGCAGTCATCCTTATCCTAACAATTTATCGTGTCGGAACATAGACACCGCAACCAACAATGGCATCACCCCCCCTCCATCTTCTTCTTCGGATTTATTAACTTTCACCCATCATGGCTTCAAAAAAACTACGTCCGAAAAAATACCTGCGCTATCTATACCCGCCGAACCTCTTCGGCACGCAGCGCACCAAAGAAATCCTTTCGGTGAACCCCACGCTGGTTTCGCAACGTGAAGAAGCGGCAAACGTTTCTGTCTATGTGTACGACTATGATGTCAATGCTGTGGAAGAAAAAAAATTTACCGAGGTGGCCGGTTGTTTTCCCTATAAGACCAGCGGCCGCATCAGCTGGATCAATATTGACGGCCTGAGAAAAGCAGATGTGGAACAGGTATGTAATCATTTTGAGATCCACCCGCTGATTGCCGAAGATATTCTGAGCCAGAACCAGCGGCCCAAGATGGATGATGTGGACAATCATTTGTTTTGCCTGCTGAACATGCTTTATTATAATGAAGAAAACAGTACGGTGGAGCAGGAGCAGATCAGCATTGTATTGGGAAAAGATTATGTGATCAGCTTCCAGGAAGATGCCACAAGAGATGTCTTTAACCCGCTGCGGGATCGCCTTCGGGTCAACAGCAGTCGTATCCGCCAGCGGGGCGCCGATTATCTCTGCTATACCATGCTCGATCTTATCGTTGACAATTATTTCCTGGTGATGGAGCAATTGGGTGAACAGGTCGAACTTTTAGAAGAAGAAGTGGTGCGCAGCAGCAATACGATCACTCTCGGCCGCATTAATCAGCTACGCAAAGAACTTATCGTTTTAAAACGAAATATTCCTCCTGTTCGTGAATTGGTAAATGGTTTTGTGCGCAGCGACAGCGACCTGCTTGACGACAGGACCAACAAATATTTCAAAGACGTATATGATCATATAGTGCAGGCCAATGATCTTACAGAAAACTATCGTGACATGATGATCAACATGCATGACCTCTACATCAACAACGTAAACCTGAAGCTGAATGAAGTGATGAAGGTGATGGCCATTGTGACTTGTTTATTGGCGCCGGCCACGGTGATCGGTGGCATTTTCGGAATGAATTTTCAAACCATTCCCTGGCTGCATAATCCTTATGGGTTTTTCATCGCCGTGGGCATGATGCTGCTGATACCCGTGTGGATGTTATGGATATTCAGAAAGCGGGGCTGGTTCTGATCGTTTATTTCTTTTTGAAAATAGGAACGGTGCTGCAGGGTTCGCCGTACATGATGCTTTTGGCAACCGGACGCAATTTTTTAGTGAGCTCTGCATATACAAAATCTTCGATCGGCGTTTCGCCGCACCCTTTTATGACAATTCGTTTGTCGGCAAAATCATTCACATCTATTGAAGAAAGATTTTTCAGGAATATCTGTTTGTGTAATTCTTTTTCATCGCCCATCACAATTTCTCTGGCCACCGGTTGGAGGTAAGACATTACCAGCATGTATGCCCACACAGGAATGATGGCATCGGCAGAACAGAACAGGGCCACGTTTTTATCGCGGAATTTTTCCCAATCAAAATTTTTCAGCGCTTCCCTGAAATCTTTTTCTTTTAAGATCAGGCCCATGAATAAAAAATCTTTCAGGTCGAACACGGCAGTCTCTCCTTTCGGATAATACTGTTCCGGGTCTAATGTGATCAATCCGCTTTCAGTTACTTTATTAATGATCGGCTCTGCCATTACGATGAAAATGAATCTGTAAAAATAACATTTCTGCCGGGGCTTTGTTTACGACATCAGCAAAAGAAAACCCCGGCGCAATGTCCGGGGTTTCTGCATGTTAGTTTTGGTTGCGTCGTATGAGATTAATAAAACTTAGACCGATAATCTTTGATATTCGCTGCATTGCGCAGTGCGCCGAGCGGATCAGAATATTTGGCTGTTTGCAGGGCGTTTTGATAGAGCATCTTTTGCCGGATGGAAACATCAGCGTTTTCTACCGCTGTCGCCGTTACGCTATCTACTCTTTCCACATACAAGCCATATGTGCCGGCAAGTGGCTGGGGAATCACCTTCCCTTTGTTGGCAGGATTGAATGCAGCGCCGATCACTATTGGATCGTGTCCGGAAATAGACACTTTTTGATTGGGCTCCATGCGAAGGCTGTCTATTGTTTCAATTGTTTTTTTGAGTGTTGTTGCAGCTGCTTCCAGGGTGGTTATGGTGCCGATTTTTTGTTTAAACATCTCAGCCTTCTTCTTGTTGCGCAAAATCGGTTCCACACGAAGGCGGGCTTTCGCCGGAGTTTGCGTTCCTTCTTTATTTATTTCTGTTACCACCGCTACGATATACTGATCGCCGATACGTTCCGGCTGCAATACATCACCAAGATCTGCGCTGTAAATATTTTTTATGAATTGTCTGTCGGTGCCGTTGATGCCATCAATACTATAAGCGTTCGGATCAATGTTATTTGCAAAAAGCTTATTGACCCCCTTGGGCTTCAGGTCTTTTTCATAATTCGCATCAAAGGATTTGATATCCCTGCTGTTTCCTGCAAATTGCGTAGCAGCATTGTTGGCGTTATTATCTGTTTCGGTGCTTGGCACAATTGCCTTTGCCATATAAGCCACCTTATATTGCGGCTCTGGTTTTATAAAACTAAGGATCTCGATGTAGTGCCAGCCGAAAGATGTTTTCACCACTTTTTTATCGCCGGGCTTTCCGTCAAATAAAATAAATTGACCGAACTCTTTTGCAAAGTTTTCACCCTGGATGTCTACAGAAGAAAAGGTCATTACACCTTTATCTTTATGCGCTGCCATGTCTGTGGTGAATTTGGTTTCCAGTGTATCAAAGTTGGCGCCATTCCGAATAGCCTGCGCAATGCTGTCTGCCCGCTTGTGAGCGGTCGAATCATCCATTATGGTTTGGCCTGTTTGTGGATTGGTGGTTCCAATCAATATGTGCCGGCATTTTACAGAATCGGGTAATGTTTTAATGTCGATCATTTTTGCCAAAACAAAATTTGATCCATCGAGGTAAGGACCAAACACCTGGTTCTTTGAAAGGGCGGTAATGCTGTCTTTATATTGCTGCTGCATTTGGCTTTTTCCAACATAGCCATCAAAATAAGGAATAGCGCTTCCGTTTACTGCCAGAAATGATTGTACGTCTTTTGTGGTATCAAATGCCGGCTTCAAGGAAACGATTTGTTCTTTTGTGGCAGCAGTATCTGCAGCGCTTGCTGTAGCGCTGAATGCCACATATTCTATGCTCCTGCTTTCTTTTTGTTTAAAATCATCTTTGTGTTTCTGAATGTAGTCGGCAATTTCCTGATCAGATATTTTGATCGTGCTGTCCACAAACATCGAATCGGTATAAGGAACCCTGACCAAAGAAATTTTTGCCATCAGGCTGTTATCGGTGTTTTGTTTTTCCAAAAACCATTTTGGAAAATTAGAACTGTTGGCCAGCAATGAGCTGTATTTATCCAGCAATCTCTGCACTTCCAGTTGATGAATATATTCGTTCAGGCGGGCTTTATCTTCGGTGGTACCTCTTTTTTTAATGGCATTGATCTGTTGTACCGCTTGCGCACTGCTATATAATCCTGTTTGTGGGTCGGTGCCAAGTCGCTTGATATCGTCCGGAGGATTAGCTCCGAACATAATATCATTAAGCTCTTTGGTGCCGATTTGCATTCCAAGTTTATCCACTACGTCATTCAATAATGTTTGGCTTACTTCCTGGTTCCAAACTCCATCGACGATCTGGCCAAAATCTCTTTTCCCAAACTGATTTGGATTTTGCTGTTCATAATCTTCCTGTTCTTTCACTTTCTGGCGGAATTCATCAATGTTGATCGATTTGCCATTTACCTTTCCGACCGCACTTGACATACCGCCCTTAAACAATCCGCTGCTGCGGCCTGATACATAGTCTATCAAAATAAAACCGATCAGTGCCACAGAAATCAATATCACCGCAATGCGAGCATATTTATCCCTGATTTTCTGAATGACGGACATAATTATATATATGTTTATTAAAGGACGGCAAAAATAGGGTAAAATAGATAAGAATTCTCAATTTTTGCGCCTTAAAAACCTCCAAAACCATTGATTTTGGTGCGTTTTAAGGGGTTTTTACCTTTTTGTTTTTGATCCGGTCGGCCCAGAACGACCTTTTTGTTTAGATCCCCAAACACAACTTTTTTTACACGCCGGGCAGTTAATAAATAAAAATCTATGTGAATAATCCATCGTGAAACGTGAATATGAAACTGAATTTTAAGATCGAATTCTTTTTGTGGTAAATGAAATTCTTTTTGCTTGTGATATTGAATGAATTTTTGCAGCCGATATCCACAAAGGGTAATACATAAAATATCAATATTTTTTTCAGGCACTCCTATTAACATACTTGTGAAAAAAAAATTTCTTCCTTCTGGTATGACCTTTTTGGCTATGTGAATTACCCGGACTTTTATGTGAATTATTTTATGATCGTACCTTTACAAAAGCAATTAAGATTTTGTTTTCAACAAATCAACAGTGGTAATAATAATAAGCTCTTTTTATAAAAAATATTCTATTACTATTATAAAATAATAATCGTCGGGAAAAATTTTTTATTTTAAAAATTGAATTAGTTGTTTGAATATTGCCATCCTGAATTGTAAAAATGGATACTTCAATTTTTGATATTGCTAAAAAAGATTTATACCTGAATGGTTTTCTTGACATCGAGCTGGACCCGGCATTGGATCTGTTTGCTGAGATCGCAAGATTAAAAAAAGAAAAAAATGCGGTCATTCTTGCGCACTACTACCAGGAGCCGGATATCCAGGATGTGGCCGATTACATCGGGGATAGTTTGGGTTTGGCGCAAAAAGCAGAAAAAACAGATGCATCCATGATCGTTTTTGCCGGAGTGCACTTCATGGCAGAAACAGCAAAAATTCTTAACCCGGAAAAAAAAGTTTTGATCCCTGATCTGAAAGCTGGTTGTTCACTCAGCGATAGCTGTCCTCCTCCATTGTTTAAAAAATTTAAGGAAGACCATCCCGGACATGTGGTGGTGAGTTATATCAACTGCAGCGCCGGTATCAAAGCCTTGAGTGATGTTATCTGTACCAGCAGTAACGCAAAAGCTGTGGTAGAAAGTTTTCCGAAAGAGCAGCCGATCATTTTTGCACCTGATAAAAATCTCGGTGCTTACATCAATAAAGTGACCGGAAGAAACATGCTGCTGTGGAATGGTGCCTGCATGGTTCATGAAATTTTTAGTTTGGAAAAAATAACCAAACTGAAAGTGCGGCATCCGAATGCGAAACTGATCGCTCACCCTGAATGTGAAGACGCTATTTTGCGAATGTCAGATTATATCGGGAGTACAACCGGATTATTAAAGTTCACCCAAACCGATTCATCGAAGGAATACATTGTGGCAACAGAAACAGGCATCCTTCACCAAATGATGAAAACATCTCCTCATAAAACATTCATTCCCGCACCACCGGATAATAGTTGCGCCTGCAACGATTGTCCTCATATGAAACGCAATACGCTGGAGAAAATTTACCTCTGCATGGAATACGAAACACCGGAAATTATAATGGATGAAGAGTTAAGGCTGGCGGCAAAAAAACCGATCGACCGAATGTTGCAGATAAGCAAGCAGGCCGGACTTTAAATTGTTTGAAGAAGTTTTTTTACTTTTTCTCCAATTAAATCTCTGACTTTTCTGAAATCATTTTCGTTCATTTCTTTCGGATCAGGAATATCCCAGTCAACAAATTTCTTTGCCGGCATCCAGGGGCAAGCATCCCCACAACCCATTGTGACCACAACATCAAACGGAGCAAACATTTTTACTTCGTCAAGCGATTTGGAAGAATGTGCAGAAAGATCGTAACCCAACTCTTTCATAGCAGCAATAGCTTTGGGATTTACTTTCCCCGAGGGACGGGATCCGGCACTGAAAGCATCTACAGTATCACCGCCCAGTATTTTTGCAAAAGCCTGACTCATTTGAGAACGGTTACTGTTTTCAATGCAGACAAAAAGTAGTTTTTTCTTTGGCACAACGGGACAAATTATTTTGTTTCAGATAATGAAAAATATTTTTGCTGTTTAAGAGCAAACCGGACCAGCAATATTAATACCGGCACTTCTATTAAAGGGCCAATCACTGCGGCAAACGCAGCTTGGGAATTAATACCAAAAACAGCAATAGCCACCGCAATGCCTAATTCAAAATTATTTCCGGCCGCCGTGAAAGCAAGAGAGACGGACTTTGCATAATCTGTTCCCGCTCTTTTGGATAAGTAAAAAGCCGAAAAGAACATAATAATGAAATAACAAATCAAAGGAGCGGCGACTAGTAGGACGTCTTTGGGAATTTGAATGATCAAATTTCCTTTCAGACTGAACATTACAACAATCGTAAACAACAAGGCGACAAGGGTGATCGGACCTATGGCGGGCAAATATTTTTCTTGAAACCAGGTCTCACCTTTTTGTTTAATTAAGACAGACCTCGAAACAACACCAGCAATAAAAGGTATTCCCAAATAAACAAAAACGCTTTTTGCCACTGCACCAATAGTGATATTTACTTCATATCCCTTCAAGCCCAGCAAGGGAGGAAGTTTTGTAATAAATATCCAGGCATAAACGCTGTAAAAAACAACCTGGAATATACTGTTAAAAGCAACGAGACCTGCCGCATAAAGGCTGTCGCCGTTAGCCAGATCGTTCCATACAATCACCATTGCGATGCAACGGGCAATGCCAATGAGAATAAGCCCAGTCATATAACCCGGATCATTTCTCAAAAAAAGAATAGCCAACAAAAACATAAGTAGCGGGCCAACGATCCAGTTCTGGATCAGCGAGAGCAATAAAATTTTTTTATTGGCAAAAACTTTTGGTAATTCTTCATATTTCACTTTTGCCAAAGGAGGATACATCATTAATATCAATCCCGCTGCAATGGGAATGTTTGTAGAGCCTGATTGAAAAGAATTGATCAGGGTCTCGGCCCGGGGAAAGAAAAAACCAACGGCTACCCCAAGAGCCATGGCAGAAAAAATCCAAAGAGTCAGATAGCGGTTGAGAAAAGAAAGTTTTTTTTGCATGTTTATATTTTAAAAGAAGTGCCGCGGCGATTCGCCGCGGCACATAATTTTAGCAGCAGCCGATGCCGCCGCAACAACCGCCGTTTCCGGGATCTTTCGTCTGTGTGTTCATGGCTTTATTTTTTATGGTTATAGAATAAATGACTAACAGCATTTGGCATTAACGGATTTGAGCTTTTCAAAAAGAGAATTAAAATCAGAATTGAATTTTTCAAAAGCTTTCCAGTTGATGCAATAGCAGCTTCTCGGCCCATCTGTTTCTCCGCTGATCAGGCCGGCTATTTTTAATTCTTTAAGGTGTTGGCTCACGGTGCTTTGAGCAAGCGGCAATACTTCCACTATCTCTCCGCAAATACATTCGTTTTTTTGCGCCAGTACTTTTAAAATAGCAATACGTGCGGGATGGCTGAGGGCTTTTGCAAACGCCGCCAGGTCCTGCTCTTTTTGTGTGAATTCTTCTTTTTTATGTATCGCCATTGTATTATCTTATATCGCAAATATACGATAATAAAAATTCACCCCCAAAATTTTATCGTGCTGCGGGAGTCCGCCATTTTACAAGCGAGATGATGATACCGCCGGTAATGATGCAGAACATACCGACCCAGGACATAAGGTCGGGAAAAGAATCGCCCAGCGCCATGCCGATAAAAACAGAAAAAATGATATTGGCATAGCTAACTGCCGAAACAATTCCTGCCTTATCAGCACCATAGGCAAGTGTCACAAAATATTGTCCGAATAAAGCCGCAAGGCCCAACAGTGCAATTTGAAACCATTGAATACCGAAAGGCAATCTCCACTGAATAAAGAAAACATCATCGGCCGGTAACTGAAAGATCCAGCGAATAGCCATGAAGACAAAGGGGATTGCTGCTCCGGACAAAACGAAAGCAAGCACAATGATCCTCGTGTCGTAATATTTATTCAGTCTTCCGACGGTGATATAAGCAAGCGCTGAAGTGATCCCCGAAAGCAATCCCGCCGCATGATAATACCAGGGAAAATGAATAGCCGGCTTATATATGAGGAGCATGCCAAAAAAACCAAGCATTACCGCAAACAAAACATAGCGACCATGATATTCACCAAAAAGTAAAAAAGAAAAAACAGCAATGAAAAGCGCCGAAGTAAGATTATAGGTCATTGCCGTACCAGGGGGAATGTGCAAGATGCAATACAGCAGCGTATATAGCGCCACCGTTCCCATGATGCCCCGGAAAATAAGCAAATAAAACTTTTTTCCATGGTTGACGGGGCGACGCAATGAAAAACTTATGATCAGCACTATAAGACCTACAAGGTTTCGAAAGAAAACCAACTGGCCGGCATTAAATTCTCCTTTTAAAGATTTGGCGGCGCCACCCATGGTAGCAAAACCAAGTGAGGCCAACAACATGTAAAAAATCCCCCGATATCTGTGGTGAACGGTCATGATATCTTTGATAATCGTTCTACAGCAGCATCTAAAGTTTCTTTCTTCTTTGAAAAACAAAAGCGAAGCACATTATTATCAGTACCGTTTTTGTAAAAAACAGAAACGGGAATAGTGGCAACACCAAATTCTTTGGTGATCCGGATCGCAAAATCCCTATCGGCTTCATTGCTGATACGATCATATCTGGCACAAATAAAATAGCTGCCATGACTTGTCAGCAGATCAAATTTGGTATTCTTCATCAATTTGGAGAAGTAATCTCTCTTTTCCTGCATGATGCCGCTGAGCGAAAGATATTCGTTCTTGTCTTTCATAAATTCTGCCAATGCTACCTGTGATGGTGTGTGGCAACTGAAACAATTGAACTGGTGCACTTTTCTGAATTCAATCATGGATTCGGGAGAAGAAATGCAATAACCCAATTTCCAGCCGGTGCAATTATATGTTTTGCCGAATGAGAAACAAACAAAACTTCTTTCCAGCAGATCGGGACAACGCAAAATGCTCTGGTGCGGAATGTTGTCAAAAATGAGATGTTCATATACTTCATCTGAAACAATGAAAATATTTGTGCCACTTACAACCGAACGAAGTTGTTCTATGTCTTTTTCGCTTAGCACCGAGCCCGTGGGATTATGCGGCGAGTTCAGAAGAATGGCTTTTGTCTTAGGAGAAATTTTTTTCTTTACTTCATTCCAATCAATTCTGTAATCCGGAAATTTCAGATCGATCAAAACCGGAATGGCGCCGTTGATTTCAACATTCGGAATATAACTGTCGTATGCTGGTTCAAAAATGATCACTTCGTCTCCGGGCTGAAGGATCGTTGTCAATGCGGTATAAATAGCATAAGTACCGCCGGGGGTAATTGTGATCTGTGTGTCAGGAGAAATTTTTGTTCCATATAAAAATTCCACTTTCTCTGAAATAGATTCTCTTAGCGGCATATAGCCCTGCATTGGCACATATTGATTCCACCCTTTGCGCATTACTTCATCAACTTTATTCATTAATCCTACGCTCATTTGATAATCCGGAAAACCCTGGCCGAGATTGATGGCATTATATTGATTAGCCAAACCGCTCATTACGGTGAAAATAGTAGTTCCCACATCGGGAAGCTTAGAAGAAATGTGTAGCTGTGTCAAAAGAAAAATTTAGAATGACAAAATTGAAAGCGCAGTAAAATTAATGGATATTATTTTTTAGAAGGCCGGCTCGTTGCTGATTTTCCGCAGATCAGGTCGTATGAATGATCGATCCATTCTTTTAGTTGTTTTGAGGAAACCGAACCATCAACAACAACCGTGTTCCAGTGTTTTTTATTCATGTGGTAGCCGGGACGCACACAGGAAAATTCTTCTCTTAATTCAATTGCCCTATCTGGATCGCACTTTACATTAAAACTTAATTGTTCTTCATCGAGCCCCGTAAGTAAAAAGATTTTTCTGTTGACCTTATATACTAACGTATCCGGGCCAAAAGGAAGCGATTCGTCAACGCCGGGTTTAGATAAACAATATTCTCTGAGCGATTCAATGTTCATGTCAGCCAACAATTGCAGTTGCCTCTATCTCTATTAAATATTCGGGAGCTATTAATCCCTTTACTTCGATCATGCTTGTACACGGTTTAATATCTTTAAAGAATTCTCCATGAGCTTTTCCATATTCTTCCCACCGGGAAATGTCTGTAACGAACATCCTGGTTCGCACCACATCTTTCAGTGATGCGCCGGCTTTGTGTAATACAGATTCTATTTTTTGAATGATAAAACGGGTTTGTTCGTAAGCGCTGTTACCTCCAATCAAATTATTATTCTCGTCTACTGCAACGGTTCCCGTTACCTCGACCGTGTTCCCGATTTTAACCGCTCGGCTATAACCAACAATATCTTCCCATTTGGCGCCTGAAGAATAATTTGTTCTTTCCATTATGATTTGAATTCAATGTTTTCGTTTTTGATCAGGGATTCGCCCTGCATCCGCAAAAAGATCTGTGCAGCGGTTATCACATCCTTCTGACAATAAGTTACAATCCGGGACAAATTTTTTTCTTTCCAGTATACTTCCCAAACCATACTGCCGTCGATATCGTCTTTAGGAGTAGGAACACCTAATGTATGCGCCAACAAATCGAGGGAGGTATAACTTTTATAATCACCGAATTTCCAAAGTTCCAACGTATCGATATGATTTACTTCCCATGGCTTTTTTCCGGAAAGCTGAAGGGCCGACGGTATTGGAATTTGATTCACCACAAACCTTCTGCAGAGATAGGGAAAGTCGAATTCTTTTCCATTGTGAGCACAAAGATATTTGGCGCCATCCGGCGACCATTTATTCAACATTTCAGAAAATTGAAAAAGCAACAGCTTCTCGTCATCTTCTGAAAAACATTTTATCAAGATCTTTTTATTCTCCCCGGAGCCGGATATGATACCACAACCAATACAAATAATTTTTCCGAATTCTGCATAGATGCCGGCCCTGGGATAAATACTCTCTGCGGTTTCATCTTCTTTATTCTTCAGTAAAAACGAAGCTTTATGATCCCACAGCAACTTCCAGTCTTCGGGCAGCTCGGCATAAGAAGAGTATTGGGGAATCGTTTCAATGTCGAGAAACAAAATGTTGTTGACGGGGAAAGAAGCCATAGAATAAAAGTTTCTTAAAAGTATTAAACCCCGATGAATTAGCCGCAGATATTTATTCTTAGAGATATTTATCTCCTTTGTGCCGCTTCACTTCGGCCACATATTCTTTGATCTCCTGTTCTTTTTCTTTTTTGCAAATGAGCAGCACATCTTTTGTGTCCACCACAATACAATCATCCAAACCCTGTAGCAACACTAGTTTATTATCCGGGGCATGCACCATACATTTGGTGGCATCAATGATCATTACGTTTTTTCCTGCAACGGCATTATCCAAATAATCCCGTTCCATATTTTCCCAGGCGCTGTTCCAGGTGCCCAGATCACTCCAGCCGAAAGAAGCGGGGATCACATAAACATTATCTGCTTTTTCCATTACTGCAAAGTCAATGGAAATGGAAGTGCATTGCGGGTAAATTAATTCGATGGCCTCTTGTTCTTGTTTCGTGTTGAGTTTATCTTTTTCTGAAGCAAAGACCTCGTAAACTTCCGGTAAATATTTTTCCAGCGCATCAACAATGTGTTTTACTTTCCACACAAAAATGCCTGCATTCCACAAAAAATCTCCGCTGGCAAGAAATGTTTTTGCTAAATCAAGATTAGGTTTTTCTGTGAAGGTTTTTACTTTATAAATACCGGGAGCCGCGGCAACCGCATCGTGTTGAATGTAACCATAGCCGGTGTTAGGATAAGTGGGCTTGATTCCGATTGTGACCAATGCATTGAAATGATCCACGAAGTCCAATGCAACTCCTGATGTTTTTAAGAATTGATCAGTTTCAAGGACCAAATGATCAGCAGGAGCTGCGATCATCAACGCTTTCGGATCTTTTTTCAATAATTTTAGAGCAATGTATGCAATGCAGGGGGCGGTGTTTTTTCTTGAAGGCTCACCCAGAATATTTTCTTCGGGAATTGAAGGCAACTGTTTTTTTACAACCGAAACATATTCTTTAGATGTTACCACGTAGATATTTTCGGCGGGTACCAACTTGTTGTAGCGGGCAAAAGTCTGCTGTATTAGTGTTTCGCCGGTGTTGAGGATATCAAGAAATTGCTTCGGATGATCAGTGCGGCTCATTGGCCAGAAACGGCTTCCAATTCCACCCGCCATGATTGCTACGTAATGATGTTTGTTCATGCTAATAACTTATCAACTATATTAATCCCTCTCGTATCAGGTCGTGCAAATGTATGATTCCTGAATATTTTCCATTATCAAGAACTACCAGCTGCGTGATCTCTTTTTTACGCATCATGTCCAGCGCCTCCACGGCTAATGCATCAGGAGAAATCGTTTTTGGTGTGGCCGTCATGATCTCTTTAGCTGATTTCTTTTCAATATCGCCGTCTTTCTCCAGCATTCTTCTCAGGTCTCCATCGGTGATAATGCCAAGCAAATTATTTTGATCATCCACCACTGCTGTTGCACCCAATCTTTTTTTGGTTATTTCAATGATCACTTCCTTTAAGGATTGGTCCGGAAAAACTTTTGGCTTTTCGTTGATCACATAAAGATCGGCGACACGCAGATATAATTTTTTTCCCAATGTTCCGCCGGGGTGAAATCTTGCAAAATCGTCGCTGCCGAATCCTTTCAGTTCCATCAGCGTTACAGCCAACGCATCTCCCATTACTAATTGCGCTGTGGTGCTGGTAGTGGGAGCAAGATTGTTGGGACAAGCCTCTTGTTCCACCGTTGTGTTCAAAACGATATCCGATTGTTTCGCTAAAAAAGAATCTGTGTTTCCAACCATTCCGATGAGCGTGTTACCAAAGTTTTTTATCAGCGGAACCAAAACTTTTATTTCGGGGCTATTGCCGCTTTTGCTGATAACGATTACGACGTCTCCTTCTCGGACGATCCCCAAATCGCCATGAATTGCATCGGCAGCATGCATAAACACCGAGGGAGATCCCGTGGAATTTAATGTGGCAACAATTTTTTGAGCGATCACAGCGCTTTTTCCTACGCCACTGATCACCGTTCTGCCCTTGCAATTTGCAATAGCATGAACCGCTTTTTCAAAATCATCATTTACAAAAGAAATAAGGCCCGAAATGGATTGGGCTTCCAACTGAATGGTGCGGAGGGCAATTTCTTTAATGGAAGAATTCATCTTGAAGCGCCAAAATTAGAGGTTTTCATAAGAAGAAATCCTTACGCAAACGATATACTTTGAATTTTAACCTTTGAGGACAATGAACAAAGCCCGGGTTTTCGTAAATTCGCTACCCCCTTTTCCAGAACCCCGGAATAGTTTTTAGATCGGGCCGAAAGCTTGTGTGAAAAAGGGTTCCGGAAAAACAAGGTGAATAAAATTATATTTTTTCCGCAGGGAGGTTCAACAGAAATCCGTATCTTATTAAATTAAATACCGCAAAACAGAGAAGGAGCGATTGAGCAATGGCGACATCAACAGAAAAACGAAAAACAAGTTCTAAACAAACCAAACAGGAAAATAGTACATCAGGGAAGATTGGCGGTCAACGGTTCAATCTTCGCAAGGCGCTGCAGGAAAATTTTGGTTTTGATAAATTCAAAGACAACCAGGAAAGGGCAATTGAGTCTTTATTGGCCGGGCACGACACATTTGTGATAATGCCCACCGGCGGCGGCAAAAGCTTGTGTTATCAGCTTCCGGCGATGGTTAGCGAGGGAGTTGCGATAATCGTTTCTCCGCTTATTGCATTAATGAAAAACCAGGTGGACCTGGTACGCAGCTACAGCAGCAAAGACGATGTGGCCCATTTTCTAAATTCTACATTGACAAAAAAAGAGATCAAAGAAGTACACGACGACCTGTTGACCGGAAGAACGAAAATGTTGTATGTGGCTCCGGAAACATTGACCAAGCAGGAGAATCTCGAATTTTTCAGCGACCTGAAAATTTCTTTCTTCGCCGTGGATGAAGCTCACTGTATTTCTGAATGGGGACATGATTTCAGGCCGGAGTATCGGCGCCTTCGTGAAATGATGGTGCAGATCAACCCGGATATTCCGGTAGTCGCACTGACGGCGACCGCAACGCCAAAAGTTCAAAGCGATATTATCAAGAACCTGGACCTCAGGAATCCAAATATTTATATTTCTTCATTTAACCGGCCCAATCTTTATTACGAGATACAGCCCAAGATTAAAAAATCTCAAACCGATGAAAGCATTGTTCGCTTCATCAAAGGAATGAAGGGAAAAAGCGGGATCATTTACACATTGAATAGAAAAACAACAGAAGAACTCGCCGATATATTAATGGCCAATGGCATCAAAGCGGTTGCTTATCATGCGGGCCTTGATGGTAAGTTGAGATCAGAACGGCAAGACCAGTTTTTAAATGAAGATGTACAGGTGATCGTTGCTACCATTGCTTTTGGAATGGGGATTGACAAGCCGGACATCCGCTTCGTTATTCATTACAACATTCCCAAGTCAATAGAAAATTATTACCAGGAAACCGGAAGGGCCGGAAGAGATGGCCTCGAAGGAAAATGTATTTTGTATTATTCCCACAAAGATGTTTCAAAACTGGAACACCTGATGCGGGACAAGCCATTAAGCGAAAGAGAGGTTGGCGCCCAACTGATCAATGAAACAGTTGCATACGCAGAAAGCGGTGTTTGCCGCCGCAAAACGCTGATGAGTTATTTCGGAGAAGAATTCAAGCAGGAAAATTGTGGCAGCTGCGACAACTGTAAACACCCGAAAGAAAAAGTGGAGGCAAAAGAGAGTGTTGTTGCGGCATTAAAAACGATCAAAGCCCTTGACGAACGGTTTGCTACTAACTATGTAGTGAATATTATTATTGGTAAGTTGACACCACAAATACAAATGTACCGACACGATGGACTGAATGTGTTTGGAATCGGAAATGATCAGCCGGCGCATTACTGGAATTCTCTGATCCGCCAGATGCTGCTGGAAGGGTTATTGAAAAAAGATATAGAAGAATATGGTGTTTTAAAAATCACCAAAAAAGGCGAAGACTTTTTGAAAAAACCAAAATCCTTCAAGATCGTTCTTAATAATCTTTATGAAGATGCTAATGCAGATGATGAAGAAGGAGCAGAAGCGTCTTCCGGCGCTGCTGCAGATGAAAGGCTTTTTGAAATGCTGAAAGAACTTCGTCAGAAAGAAGCCAAGAAAAAGGGATTGCCCCCATTCGTTGTTTTCCTGGAATCCTCATTGCAGGATATGGCAACGCTGTATCCCACCAATCTGAATGAACTGGAAAAATGCCAGGGTGTAAGCAAAGGCAAAGCATTAAAATTCGGAAAACCATTCGTAGAACTCATTGCCAAATATGTAGAAGAAAACAACATTGAGCGTCCTGATGATTTCGTGATGAAAAGTGTGGTGAACAAAAGCGGCAATAAGGTTTTTATCATTCAGCAGACAGATAAAAAAATGCCGCTGGAGACCATTGCAAAAAACAAAGGTTGGCGGATAGATGAAATGCTGGAAGAAATGGAAACCATAGCCGCCAGCGGCACCAAGCTTAATCTTGATTATGCTATTGACGAAATGCTGGACGAATACGAACAGGAAGAGATCATTGATTATTTTAAAAGTTGTGAAACCTCATCATTGCAGGTGGCGCAGGAAGAACTATCTGAACACAATTTCAACTGGGAGCAACTCAAGATCATGCGCATAAAGTTTTTGAGTGAATACGGGATGTAGGCCGAATTTCAGAATGACGATTTTGGATTTCAGATTTTTAGGCCAAACTTCTATATTTGCAACCCCGCTTGACGAACGAGTAATCGTAAATCTTAAATCGGGAAATCACAAACAGGATGGTGCGGTAGCTCAGTCGGTAGAGCAAAGGACTGAAAATCCTTGTGTCGGCGGTTCGATCCCGCCCCACACCACAACCCAAGCCCGGCATCATGCCGGGTTTTTTGTTAGTTGCGAATAAGCCACAGCAATCTCCGCCCCCGCTTTTGCATTGTGTTTGATTAAAGCAATATTTGTTTCCAGGCTTTCTCCTTTGCTGTGATCGGCGATGTATTTTAAAACAAAAGGTGTAACATTTTTTCCGGTGACCTTTTTCTCTTTGGCGGCAGCTAATGCTTTTACAATATGAACTTCCATTTCTTCAGCAGGGATTTCCATATCCGCCGGAACCGGATTCGCAATTAATACCGATCCATTCAATTCCAATTCCCATTTTGTATTTAACAGGCCGGCAATTTCAGCAACAGTGTCCATGCGTAGAGGAGTAAGAAAACCACTTGTTTGGGAATAAAAACTTGGAAATTCATCCTGGCCGATAGTAATAACGGGAATTCCCATTGTTTCCAAATACTCCAATGTCAAGCCGATATCAAGAATAGATTTTACTCCTGCAGAAACAACGGCCACCGAAGTCTGCGCCATTTCTGTAAGATCCGCAGAGATGTCCATGCTTGTTGCTGCATCACGATGAACGCCACCGATACCGCCGGTAACAAAAATTTTTATTCCAGACATTGCAGCAATCCTCATAGTAGCGGCAACTGTTGTGGCGCCATATATTTTTCTTGAGATGACGAAGGGCAGGTCCCGTAAACTTACTTTCCAGACATCTTTTTCTTTACCTAAAATTTTTAATTGCTCATTATTCAAACCCACCATGCATTTTCCATTCATAATGGCAATGGTAGCGGGCACAGCTCCGTTTTCACGAATGATTTTTTCAACCGCCAAAGCCGTTTCCACATTTTGAGGATAAGGCATTCCATGGGCAATGATGGTGGACTCCAGCGCAACAACAGGTTTTTGTTCAAGCAAAGCCTGCTGTACTTCCGGGTGTATTTCTAAAAATGAATTCAATCGGGATAATATTTTGTTACCAAAGCCAGAAGTTTTTCCTGGTTCAGATGCGTGGCAATGGCGCCGTTCACCTGTAATATTTCTGCAGAAAGCGTATGTGCCAGCTTCAAACACTCTATATCGGTTTTCCCCAAATGTTTTCCAAGAATGAAACCGGACAAGGAACCATCGCCGGCACCGGTACAATCCACTACATGTATTTGCGGCGCATGAAGGGTGATCGTTTTTTCTTTATTGTATAATGCAGAACCATGCTGGCCATTATGCAACCAGATGTTCTCAACACCACGATTCAATAATTCATCTACTTGTTGTTGGGTAAAAAAAGATTTTTCGGAGCAAAGCACGGGTAGTTCATCTTCGTTCGGAGTGATCAGGAAAAGACCATTTAGGTCAGCATCTTTAAATTTTCTTGCAGGTGGAACAGAAACCGGCTCCAGCACAAAAGGAATTTTTGTTTTATTACTGAAATCGAGCAACCATTCCGCTGTTTCTACATTTATATTAGCATCAGCTAATAAATAAGAAGCGGATTTTAAAAGATCAATATGCTTTTGTAAATGTTTTGGGGTAATAAGGAAATTGGCTGCATTAGTAAGGAAAGCAGAATACAAAGAACCATCGGGACTCAATATGCCGGTATATTTTCCCGAAAGGCCATCTTTGGTGATGGATGCATCTAATTGCACTCCGGCGTTTTTACAAACCTGTTTCAGCCAATCACCATCACTGTCATTGCCGAATACGCTGATCAGCTGAACCGGCACATTTAATAATGCCAATTGTTGTGCGATATTACGGCTTACGCCTCCTGCGGTTTTTGTAACCGATGCGTCATTTGTGGTTGCTAAAAGCAATTCTTCTTTTGCATGAAATAATTCATCTACCAACGAAGCTCCTATACAAATAACCAGTTTGGACATATTGCAAATGTAAGAGCAATGAACTATTCTTCTTTTTTCCTCACGATCAAAAACCAATCATTCTCCAGCGGCAGGTAACCGTAATCATAACAAAAAAGATATTTTTTTCCTGTCTTCGTTGTATATACATGTGTAAGATATTTGAATTGAAAGCCGAGGTTCAGCAGTTTATCCTTACTTGCTTTGGCTGTTTCTTCTGTGCTTGGCAAAATAGATTCCAGGATCTTCCGGTTTTTCAGCAATGCATTGTTGATGTTTCGTACATGGCCACTGTGATTTCCTTTGGCTTTTTGCTGGTTATTGTAATTGTTACGGCAATAATCATCGCAAAATTTTTTATCAATTCTTCCTTTCAGTGGCTTGCCGCAATACAGGCAATTCTTCGTTTCGTTGGATGCAGGCATGGCAATGGTTTTAAGGCAAACAAATTACAGAAAAATATCCGTGTGCAAACGTTTTTACCCGGTTAGCTTCGGGAAGAAA
>DASZXQ010000180.1:0-3615 GCA_035545755.1 Chitinophagaceae bacterium
AGCGTTTCTCATGCTGGTATAATAATAAGCGCTAACCGAAATTTCAATATGATTAGTATGATCAATGGCTACAGAACCAATGATCATGATCGGCACCAACGAAATTCCCAGAAAGCCGAGGATCTTTCGCAAGGTCATGTACGAGATGATCATTGATTCGGGAGTTTTTGGCGCAGTACTGCTCATGGTAAGGCTGTTTGGTGAAGGTTAAGTAAATATATTGTTTTTGTAAAAGTTAATGGTCAAAACGCAAATTTTTATCTGAATGCAATAACTTTGCTTCTTCAAATTCTTCACATTTCGTAAGAACATTTCATGATCCGCACCGTTAGATGATCTTGTTTTATTTTCTGCATCCGGTGAACTAATACCCGACATAACCCGATCTTATAACCTCTAAATATGTTTCTTATGTTTATTGGTCATTTTGGTTTTGGCCTGGGAGCTAAGAAAGCCGCTCCAAGAATTTCTCTTGGTACATTATTTCTTGCTGCACAATTTTTAGACTTGCTGTGGCCCACATTTATTCTGTTGGGCTGGGAACATGTTAAGATAGAACCCGGACACACAAAATTGGCGCCGCTGAATTTTACTGATTATCCTATTTCTCATAGCCTGCTGATGGCATTTGTATGGGGATTGCTTTTCGGACTCGTGTATTATCTCTTTAAACGAAATTATAAAAATGCAGTAATTCTCTTTTTATGTGTGATCAGCCATTGGATACTCGACTTGATTGTTCATGCTAAAGATTTGCCTCTTTATCCCGGTCATTCTCCTTTGCTTGGTTTTGGGCTTTGGAATAATGTTCCGTTAGAAATTATTGTGGAAGGATTGATATTTCTAATAGGGCTGGTACTCTATGTAAGAACAACAAAGTCTGTAAACAAAAAAGGAATTTTCGTATTCTGGTCATTGATCGTAGTATTGATCGGAATTCATCTCGCTAACATTTTCGGATCTCCTCCTCCAAATGTTTCAGCTATTGCCTGGGCAGGTGAACTGCAATGGTTATTTGTAATATGGGCATATTGGGCTGATGCAAATCGAGTAGTTCGATTAAAACAGATTTAAGATTTTAATTATCATTATTATTATGTCAAAACTAAAATGGATAAATCTTGGGTTGCGGGCTGTAATGGAAGCCGGTATTGTGATCACATTTGGATATTGGGGATATGAGACTGGAAAAACAAATAGTGCGAAGATCATTCTTTGTATAGTTGCTCCATTAGTTGGATTCGGATTCTGGGGCCTTGTTGATTTTCACCAGTTCAACTGTGGAGAAATGTTTAGGCTAATACAGGAGTTACTGATCTGCGGGCTTGCAGTTATCGCTCTTTACAAAACAGGATCCATCATTTGGGCCTGGGCCATGGCAATTCTTTCTGTTGTTTATCATATTTTAGTATATGTATCAGGCGAAAGATTATTGAAACGAAAATAAAGTCAACAGGAATTTCACTATGTTGACAAAGTCAAAATATCATGACATATCGGCTTCAACGCCTTAAAAAATTATCTTTGAATACCGTGAAATTTTCCGATTGAAAAATAATTTGTACATACCACGACAAGAAATTTCAGCTTCAGCAATAAATTCAATCTGGCAAGTGGAAGGGCTGCCAGAATTGAACCGGGAGACCATTATTCCAAAAGGAGTTGTTGAAGTTATTTTTGATCTGGGTGAAAGCAATTCAGTACATGCAAAGCTTAATGACAAAGACATCAGCCTTCCCAGGTGTTTTATCAGTGGTTTCAACACCTATCCTATTCATCTGCACCTTCCACAACGGCATTCATTTTTTGGCATTCAATTTCAACCAAGTGCCGTTACTAGTTTATTTAAAGTCCCCGCAGGTGAGTTTGCGAATTATGCGATTGATCTTAGTCTTGTGAATGCCTCATTCCATTCACTCTGGTATCAATTAAAAGAGTCCTATTCTTTTTTTCAACGTACCAATGTGATCTTAGAATGGATAAAAAGTAAAGATATAGTACTACATTCCCGGGAACATCTCTTAAACAATTTTGTGGGCAACCCTATGCAAAAAACCACAACTGTAAAAGAATATGCTTCAGCATTGTGTTATTCGCCCAGGCATTTATCAAGAAAGATCCACGAGCTTACCGGCATGAGCACCGAACAATTATTGTTGTATAAAAAATATCTTCGTGCCGTTCATCTAATTCATACTACTCCATTATCATTGACAAAAATAGCCTATGACTGTGATTTCTCTGACCAATCCCACTTTATAAAATCTTTCAGAGCATTCGCACAGATGACACCTGGTGAATACCGGGAACAAAAAAGTAATGTGCCGGGCCATATTTACGGAAATAAATAATGTCCGTTAAATACAATTCTCCTATTCATCATTCCTTCAACTTTGACTGAAAAAAGAAACAATCATGAAAACGATACTTCTTTTTGCATCTATCATACTTGCGAGTGGATTGTTTTTAACTAATGTGTACAATTCACTTATTGATGCCAGGTCATGGGGAAGTGCCATTCCTCAATCAATCGCAACTGCAAGAGATTATTACAGCCAAATAAATCCCGGAAACTTTTTTAGAATCTTTTCTCCGATCAACCAGGTGCTTGTATTATTAGTTCTTATACTATTCTGGAAATCGTCGCCTGCTATCAGGTGGTGCCTTCTCACTGCATTCATTCTTTTTGTGCTTGTTGATGTTTTCACTTTTGCTTATTTCTATCCAAGGAACGATATTATGTTTAAGACAGCTCAACTAACGGAAGTTGAAACAATAAAGAAAGCATGGTCGGGATGGAATACCATGAACTGGGTCAGATCGTTTATCTTGCTGGCGGGCATCTTCTTTTCATCGTTATCATTGCATAAGTTTTATATGCTTCGTTGAGATTTTATCACTGTTTATTCTGGAAAAATGTGATAAGGCGAAAACAATTGAATCAATATACATGACGTTCTGCATTGCAAAGACTTTGCTTGAAATTATATCAACCTATACTTCTTCCAATCTGACGGTGACTGAGCTTATAAAAAACCATCCCGTTGAACAATGAAAAAGCAGGCAATCGATGAGCTGACTGCCAGCCCTTTTCCAAATTAAATTTTTGATAAACTCTTAGTCCTGTTTCGTGTCGCCACGAAACAGAGCTTTTGTTATTTTAATTTCAAAAAATGATTTAGCTTAGTATCTTCCTTCCTCTACCCTCTTTAAGACTTACAAGATGA
Source organism: Chitinophagaceae bacterium (assembly GCA_035545755.1). Taxonomy (GTDB): domain Bacteria; phylum Bacteroidota; class Bacteroidia; order Chitinophagales; family Chitinophagaceae; genus UTBCD1. The sequence goes on from DASZXQ010000180.1 coordinate 3,228, forward strand.
CCCTGAAGTAAATATTTTTATTTAATGCAGTTGGCAAAAAAATAACTGCAACATAAAATCAACCATACCATGATACCTGTAAGAAAAATTATTCAGTCTCTCTTTATCGTCTGTCTTATTATTGCACCGACGCATTTGCTGGCACAGGGCACACGACTTCTGCGACAACCTACCATCAGCGCCACACAAATCGCTTTCGAGTATGCAGGAGATATTTGGATCGTATCCAAAGATGGTGGCGATGCAAGACGCATCACCAGTACCGCAGCAGTGGAAGGCAATCCGCATTTTTCACCCGATGGCAAATGGATCGCTTTCAGTTCAAACCGTTCAGGTATTGACCAGGTATATATTGTCCCTGCAGAAGGCGGAATGCCTACCCGTCTTA
>DASZXQ010000181.1:0-5884 GCA_035545755.1 Chitinophagaceae bacterium
AAAAGGCTAATGGCAACCTTTGTGTTTGAGATGTACTTGTTAAGGTCATTTATTCTCGGAGAAACAGTAGATCGTTCCGCATTTCAACAGTATTCGAAAGAATCGCTTGATGAACTCATTGCTGATTTTGAATCAGAAACGACCACAGTTATAGATCGTATTCAAAAACTCAGTGATGCTGATCTCAGCAAAACAGTTCAGTTTGCCGGAACAACATTCACTGCCGATCGTTTTGCCATGATGATGTTATTTGACCAGGTTCATCATCGTGGCCAGTTGTCGGTGTATGTTCGCATGGCAGGAGGAAAAGTTCCATCGATCTATGGGCCTTCTGCCGACGATTCGAGCACCAATCTTTAAAAAAAGAATGATCCCTTTAATATTCAAATACTAAATCATGGCAGAAACAAAAACAATCCCGATACCTATCGGGACCGAAGCACAAGACATTATCAGGGACAACCAGGATTACAGCATATTTTCCTGGAGCAAACAAAAAGGAACAAATCCTATTCCTGTAAAATATGGAGAAGGCGTTTACCTCTACGATTACAATGGCAAACGATATCTTGATTTTTCATCAGGGTTGATGAATGTGAACATCGGCCACGGTGATCAAAGAGTGACGAATGCTGTGGTGAAACAAATGCAGGAAATAGCATATGTTACTCCAAGTTGTGTTACGAAAGCTCGTGGTGAGTTGGGAAAAAAATTAGCGGAGATCTGTCCTGGTGATCTGAATAAAGCTTTTTTCACTCTCGGAGGCGCCGACACAATTGAGAACGCAATTAAGTTGGCAAGACTTTATACAGGGAAACATAAAATTCTAAGCCGTTATAAATCGTATCACGGTTCTACAAATGCAGCGATGTCTGTAAGTGGTGACCCGAGGAAATTGCCTGTGGACTCACAACAGGCTACTAATTTTGTTCATTTTGAAATTCCTTATTTATATCGCTGGGACTATGGAGAAGAAAATTTATTGAAAGAAACTGTTGCACAATTGCAGCGTATCATCGCTTATGAAGGACCGGGAAACATTGCTGCCATTGTGTTGGAAGGTGAATCAGGTTCTTCAGGTTGTATGAAATATCCTGTAGGTTACCTGAAGAAAGTAAGAGAGATCTGTACTCAACACAGCATCCTGCTCATCATAGATGAAGTCATGAGTGGTTTTGGCAGAACAGGTAAATGGTTTGGATTTCAGCATCACGATATAATACCCGATATGATCGCCATGGCAAAAGGATTAACCTGTGGTTATCTTCCGTTGGGTTGTTTGATGGTATCGGATAAAATTGCCTCGAAGTTTGATGATGCATATCTCCCTATCGGGCTCACCTATTCGGCTCATCCTGTCAGTTGCGCTGCAGCAGTGGAAGTATTGAAAATTTACGAAGATGATAATTTAATCGAAAATGCAGCAGCTATGGGAAAATACATGGAACAAGAAGTGGAGAAGTTAAAACATAAACATCCAAGCATCGGCGATTTCAGAAATACTGGCTTGTTGGGCTGTATTGAATTAGTTAAGAATAGAAAAACAAAAGAACCGATGGCGCCTTTCAATGCGAATGCAACTGAAATGTCGGTAATGAATAAAGTAGCAGCGAAGATCAGGGAACTGGGAATGTATACGTTTGTGAGATGGAATTATATATTCGTTGCACCGCCATTGATCGTAACAAAAGAACAGATCGATGAAGGATTAGCGATCATCAGTGAAGCGATAAAGATTGCAGATGAGAATACGAATTAAGAATTTTAGAATTATGAGTTATAAATGTTTTAGAAATTCATAATTCTAAATTCATAACTCATACATTACTACATGAACGAAGACCAAACCATACAATCTTCTTCTCTCATCAACAAAGACCTTGCTCCTGTTCCATTTGAAAAACGAACATGGGGAACATGGAACTATGCTGCTCTCTGGATCAGTATGAGTTTGTGTATTCCGACTTACACAATGGCAAGTTCCATGATCAATGGCGGAATGAACTGGTGGCAGGCCATTCTCACAATTTTTTTAGGCAATGCAATTGTTCTGGTACCGATGTTATTGAATGGTCATGCCGGTGCTAAATATGGAATTCCATTTCCTGTTTTTGCAAGAGCAAGCTTTGGAACTCGTGGCGCTAATATTCCGGCGATGCTTCGTGCTGTTGTTGCTTGCGGTTGGTTTGGTATTCAAACATGGATCGGTGGTGAATCATTGTATCATTTGATAAGAGCATGGAGGCCTTCGTTAGCAGAGATTGATAGTGTTAGTTTATTTCCGCAAATGCTGCCGATGATCTGCTTTTTTTTATTCTGGCTGCTCAATATGTTTATTGTTTACAAGGGAGTGGAGATAATCCGAAAGCTGTTAGTATTTAAAGCTTTTTTTCTTCCCTTAGCGGCATTGGCTTTATTTTGCTGGGCTGTTGTTGCCGCAAAAGGTTTAGGGCCGATATTAGAACAACCATCAAAATTTTCAAATACTGCATCATTCTTTAAATTCTTTTTTCCTGCATTAACAGCCGTTGTTGGATTCTGGGCAACACTTTCATTAAATATTCCTGATTTCACCCGCTATGCAAAATCTCAGAAAGCACAAATAAAAGGACAGGCAATCGGGCTTCCTCCTTCCATGACATTATTTGCTTTTGTGGGTGTTGTTGTTACTTCAGCAAGTGCTATTATTTATGGAAGCCCGGAATGGGATCCGGTGAAACTGGCGGGAAGATTTGACAGCAAATTAATGGTCTCATTCGCCATGATCGGGGTTATCATTGCAACATTGGCAACTAATATCGCTGCAAACATTGTTAGCCCTGCCAATGACTTTTCCAATCTTTCCCCAAAGAAGATAAATTTCAGGATCGGTGGTTATATCACAGGCATCATTGGCGTTTTGATATTTCCCTGGAAACTCTATGCTGATCCGCATGGATATATTTTTACATGGCTGATCGCCTATTCAAGTTTATTAGGACCAATCGGGGGAATTTTGATCGCAGATTATTATTTCATCCGCAAACAAACATTAAGCGTAAATGAACTGTATGAACATGAAGGACAGTACAAATATCGAAATGGTTTTAATTCAAAAGCGATCGTAGCTTTATTGATCGGTATTCTTCCCAACCTGCCGGGGTTTTTATTACAGGTGAATTTGATTGCCGCAGATACATTTCCAGAATGGATAAATCAATTATATAATTACGCATGGTTCGTTGGCTTCTTTGTCAGCGGGGTTGTTTATTGGATTTTAATGAAGAAAAGAAACAAATAAGAATTAAGAATTATGAGTTATAAATGCATTTTCGGAAATTCATAATTCTTAATCCATAACTCATAATTGAATTTATGTCAATTTTAATCAAAAACGGACACATCATTACTGCAGATAGCGATCAGGTCGCTGATATTTTTATCACTGGCGAAACAATTCAGTCCATTGGTAAAGATCTGGATGTTAAAGCCGATAAAGAAATTGATGCTTCCGGCAAATTGGTTTTTCCCGGCGGTATTGATCCGCATGTGCATCTGGATATGCCTTTCATGGGAACTTTTTCCAGCGATAGTTATGAAACCGGAACAAGAGCTGCCTTGTTCGGCGGTACCACAATGGTGATTGATTTCATTTTACAAAAACAAGGCAACTCCTTACAGTCAGCATTGGACGAATGGAGAGGAAGAAGCGATAACAACTGCGTAGGTGATTACAGTTTTCACATGGCGGTCACTGATTTTAATGATAACACGAAAAAAGAAATAAAAGGATTGATCGAAAAAGAAGGAATTGTTTCTTTCAAAACCTTTATGGCATACAAAGGGGCATTGATGATTGATGATCGCCAGATGATCGGACTAATGGAAGAAGTAAAAAAATGCGGTGGATTAATAAATGTACATGCAACCAATGGTGACATGATTGATTATCTCGTTGCCAAGCACAGAGCAGAAGGAAAACTTTCTCCTTTGTATCATTATTTATCACAACCTGAAATAACCGAGGCAGAAGCCAGCGAACGGTTTGTGGATATGAGTTATTACACCGGTTGTCCCGGCTATATTGTTCACTTAACATGTGAAGGAGCATTAAATGCCGTTCGCAATGCAACGAAAAGAAATCAAAAAACATTTGTTGAGACCTGTATTCAATATTTAATAATTGATGCCTCATTATATGAAAGAGAAGATGGAGCTAAATGGGTGATGAGTCCCCCACTCCGCCAGAAAAAAGACCAGGAAACTTTGTGGGCAGGAATTAACCAGGGTTTGGTGCAGGTTGTAGCAACCGATCACTGCCCTTTTAAATGGGAACAAAAGCTCATGGGCAAAGATGATTTTTCTAAAATACCGAACGGTCATCCTGCCATTGAGAATCGTATGGAACTTTTATTCAGCGAAGGCGTTAATAAAGGCAGGATCACTTTGAATAAATATGTAGAAGTAGCCTGCACTAATCCTGCAAAAATATTTGGCATGTTTCCGAGAAAAGGAACAATTGCAGTAGGAAGCGATGCCGACATTGTGATCTTCGATCCAAATGAAAAACATAAGCTCTCTGCAAAAACGCATCACATGAATGTTGACTACTCCACTTATGAAGGTTGGGAAGTGACGGGGAAAGTGAAAACAGTTTTACTCAGAGGAAAAGTAGCCATAGAAAATAATCATTGCAAAGTGGATAAAGGTTATGGGAAGTTTATTAAGAGAAGTAAAGTTGCTCAGATAGTTTAGAGTTCAGAGTCTATAGTTTAAAGTTATGAGTACAGAAAAAGTAAAAAGCGAAAGTATAATTGCTGGCAAAGCCTACGAGTTTGCTTTGCAAATCGTGAAAATATATAAGTTACTCGTTAATGATAAAAAGGAATATGTTTTATCAAAACAATTACTCCGTTCAGGAACTTCAATCGGAGCAAATATTAATGAAGCCATAGCAGGACAATCAAAAAGAGATTTTGTTCATAAATTGAATATAGCCTTAAAAGAAGCAAGAGAAACAGACTATTGGCTAAATTTATTAAAAGACAGCGAGTATATAAATCTGGATGAATTTGAAATGCTAAATAATAAATGTAACGAGATCATTAAAATGCTGACCAGTATTATAATCACAACAAAAGAAAGATATTTCAACAACAACTCTTAACCCTAAACTCTAAACTTTTAACTATAAACTCTAAACTCAAATAAATGCCACGTAAAATCAAATCCGGATTGATACAGATGTCTCTCCCAAAAACCGAAGGCGAAGGAACAATTGCTGAGATCAAAGAAGCCATGCTGCAGAAGCACATACCTTTTATTGAAAATGCCGGCAAGCAGGGTGTGCAGATACTTTGCCTGCAGGAAATTTTCAATACACCATATTTCTGCCCGGGACAAGATCCCAAATGGTATGAAGGCGCTGAATCCATTCCCGGTCCGACGACTGAACGAATGCAGGAGTACGCAAAAAAATATCAAATGGTAATGATCGTTCCGATGTATGAAAAAGAACAGGCCGGAGTTTTATACAATACTGCCGCAGTCATTGATGCTGACGGAACTTATCTCGGCAAGTACAGGAAGAATCATATTCCGCATACAAGTGGTTTCTGGGAAAAATTTTTCTTCAAGCCCGGCAATCTCGGTTATCCTGTTTTTCAAACACGCTATGCAAAAGTTGGCGTTTACATTTGTTATGATCGCCATTTTCCCGATGGAGCAAGATGTTTGGGATTAAATGGAGCCGAGATCGTTTACAACCCTTCAGCAACTGTTGCTGGCTTGTCGCAATATTTATGGAAGCTGGAACAGCCGGCACATGCAGCAGCTAATGGATATTTTATGGGATGTATTAACAGGGTCGGTGTTGAAAAGCCGTGGAATTTGGGTAAATTTTATG
>DASZXQ010000182.1:0-35690 GCA_035545755.1 Chitinophagaceae bacterium
TCCAAAAGGGAAATAAGGTTCAGTTTCAGCATATAGGTTAAGGGTTTAAAAGCAAAAATTACTGAAATCCTAAAAACCTGCAAAACCGGCCCTTATTGCTTCCGCAATTTCTTATTCTTTCCCGTCGCAGGAGAGGAGGCTGGCGCTGAATGAAAAAGAAGCACTTCCGTTCCTGTATCTGCCTGTTCAGCAAAAGGGGTTTTTATGGCTTCAGCCCATGATCTAAGCCCAAAAACAGGCTTTTCAGCTTTAAAACCCTCAAAAACAATGCTTCAAAGCCCATTTACAGTCTCTCAAAAGGCATTTATATTCAAAAAATAGTCAAATACATTTAAACAATTGCAAATTACATTCAAGAAATAGTCAAAGACATTTAAAAAACTGCAAGAAACATTCAAACAATAGTCAAAGACATTTGAACAATTGCAAAACACATTCGAACAATAGTCAAATGCGTTTAAACAATAGCAAAAGAATTTGAATCGAAAGACAACTCCATTAGAAAAATAGCAAAGAAAATTATGACAGCCCTGTCATGGTTCTAATCCGTGGCAAGGGTATCTGCCACAAAGATTTTTTATTCAAAAACTTTTAAAAGCTAAAGATTCGAAAGAATATGGTATTGCGAAACAAATAAAATGTATAGTGGCTGTTTGGCTGAATGAACCAAAAGATCTTAAATGAATAACACCGAACCACACAGAGCACAATAGAAAATATTCATGGAAAATCTATGTGTGAACTATGTATCTATGTTCCTATGTGGTAAAAATCAGGTTTTATTATCACGGTTGATCTATCCTTCCACTCTTTTTATATCCGCTCCCAATTTTTTCAATCTCTCATCAATGAATTGATAACCCCGGTCTATCTGTTCAATATTCTGGATCACACTTTTTCCTTCGGCACTTAATGCAGCGATCAGCAAAGCAACACCAGCCCGAATATCCGGTGAACTCATCGTGATGCCACGCAAAGGTTGTTCTCTTTCCAAACCGATCACCACCGCCCGGTGCGGATCGCAAAGAACAATTCTTGCTCCCATATCGATCAGTTTGTCCACGAAGAACAAACGGCTTTCAAACATTTTCTGATGAACCAATACAGAACCTTTGGCCTGCGTAGCAGTTACCAAAACAATACTGAGCAGATCAGGCGTAAACCCTGGCCATGGATGATCATACACAGTAAGCACAGAGCCATCCAAAAAAGTTTGTATCTCATAACAATCCTGTTCCGGGATATGTATATCATCTCCAACAAAATTCATTTGAATACCGAGCTGCTGGAATTTTTCCGGAATGACGCCAAGATGATCAATGCCGGCATTTTTGATGGTGAGATTGCTTTGTGTCATTGCAGCCATGCCGATAAAGGAACCTACTTCGATCATATCCGGCAACAAACGATGTTCTGTTCCGCCGAGATAAGTTACGCCTTCGATGGTCAATAGATTGCTTCCAATCCCACTGATCTTAGCTCCCATTTTATTAAGCATTCTGCAGAGTTGTTGCACATACGGTTCGCAGGCTGCATTGTAAATAGTAGTAGTTCCATTCGCCATCACCGATGCCATCACGATATTGGCTGTACCTGTTACCGACGGTTCATCCAGTAACATATAAGTTCCTTGAAGATTAGGAGCTTCCAAATGAAAGAAACCATCTTCTTCATTGTAATTAAATGAAGCGCTGAGTTTTTCAAACCCGGTGATGTGCGTATCCAATCTTCTTCTCCCGATTTTATCTCCACCCGGTTTTGGAATGTATGCTTTTCGAAATCTTGACAACATCGGACCGGCGAGCATCACAGATCCACGCAATCTTCCGCTTTTTTTTCTAAACGTCTCGCTGCGCAAATAATCTAAGTTCACATCTGCCGCCTGGAAAATGCAGGTATCCCGTTGTGGTCTTTCTACTGTTACATTCATTTCTCCCAGCAATTCGATCAGCAGGTTCACATCAAGTATATCAGGAATATTGGAGATAGTGATTTTTTCAGGAGTTAGCAGTACAGCGCTGATGACCTGCAACGCTTCGTTTTTGGCGCCTTGAGGAATTATTTCTCCAGAAAGTTTTTTGCCACCTTTTACTTCGAATGAATGCATAGGAGCGTAGATAATGAAAAAATATTTTTCTGAAAGTTAGTTAAAAAAAAAGCTGACAGGAAAATGCTGTCAGCTTTAAATAAATTTTGAACTCTATGAGATTTATCTCAATATCTTTTCTTTTTATAACCACCACCATTGCGATTATCATTTCTTCTGCCGCCGCCACCTCTTTGTTGAAACTTCCCTCTTTGTTTGCCATATCCGCCTCTATCCCGGTTCTCCTGTTGAGGACGAAATGCCTTTACAAATGGCGTATTGGTGAATGTAAGTTGATTGTCTGTAATGTTGCTCAACTCGCTTTGAATGGCATCATCATGCACCATTTCTTTATGCCAGTTGCTGTAGGCAAGTTTCATATAATAAGCAACAGCATTGGCAAAGCCCAGCCGTTTATCAGGATTTTCCTCCTGCAACGCTTTTTTAATGACTAGCTCCAGGTTTTTGCCCAGGTGAGAATATCTGGGATGACGCTTTGGATACGGAAGTATTTCGGGTCTTGCTTTTAATGTTTCTCTTGTAGGGATGGGATAAGGAGATTTTACATTCAATTTGAAATCGGAAATAAGAAACAAATGATCCCAAAGTTTATGGCGGAAATCTTCCACATTTTTAAGATGTGGATTTAGAAAGCCCATCAGTTCGATCACAGCCTGTGCATTGCGCTGCCGCCGCTCCGGATCTTCAATGGATAAAAGGTGTTCGATCATTTTTTGAACATGACGCCCATATTCCCGCATCACCAGATCATTTCTTGTAGTATTATATTCCATGAAAAATTGTTGTACAGCAACAAATGTAGAAAAAGAGTTCAATAGTTGAAAGAATGATTCAAAATGATTGTTCCGGACGGCATTTGCAAAAAGAAAGGGGCCCCGAACCAGAGCCCCTTTTACAAGCCACCATCCTCTTCCACCTAAGAGGTCATTTAATGAAAAGTTGATTGACACAGGACAGCCGGCTCGTGGCATCCGTCACCTTCAGCCAATACATGCCTTTTTGCAGCACCGTTAACTGCCGGTACGAAGATCCCGCCGCTTCAATTTCTTTTTGCATGATCTTTTGCCCTTGTGTATTAAATATCTGAACCATCAATTGTCCGGACTGAATATTATCAAATTTGATACCAACAATACCTTCGGATGGATTCGGATATAAAGTAAATTGTGGTGATACTGATCTATCCAGATCCGCATATTTTACTTCGCTGAATCGTGTGTATCCGTTGGAATAAACTTGTTTGATCCTGAAAAAATACCTGCCGCCTGGATTTTCTCCCATCACAAATAAATAATTGTAATCTGTGCTTGCCGGGTTAATAAGCAAAGAACCTACAGATGAGAAATGATACCCATCCCTGCTTACTTCTACTTCGTAATGGTAATTGGAACTATGATCATCTAGCCCGATCCATTGCAATGCGGCCCTGTCTGTCCCTTTTTTTGTTAATGTAAAATTCTGAATGTTCAGGGGCAGAACTGTAGTGGGGCAATAACAATATTGCAATTGATAATTTACACTGCCCTGGGTTGATACGGAAAAAAGATAATCACCGCTTCCTGTAACTGTTGCTCCTGCATTGATCGAATAGTTATAGGTTACAGAATCATGTCCATAAAATTGCGAAAGGTCAACAGAGTCTGTCAGCGTTATGCAAATACTGACGGAACGCAAAACCGTATCTGGCCCGATATTAATAAAATCAGGTCCTGAAAAAGGAACTCCGTCAGACGCAGCAAGATCATACGGTCCATAGTTGACGGAAATATTATTGGTCAACGGTGAACTTAATCCCTGGCCGGTCAGCGTGTCCTTTCTTTTATAATTAATATTATAGGTAGCCGCTGCATTCACATTATTTTCTAAAAACATGGTCACTCTTCCGGTGATGGTAAGACAAAGTTTGACACAGGTAACCATCCCGTTCTGAGGATCAAATTTTGGAAAACTGAATTGAGTACTGTAATTACCACTGCCGGTACTTACTGTGGTATCGTAGGCTACTGCTCCCGTTACAACACCGCCGGGGCATTGTGCATTCAACTGATGATTGTAACATTGAAGCATAAAAGCAAACAACAAAAAGAAAAAGATCTTTGTGTAAGTGTTTATCATAGGTCGGAGTTTTGGATTTTCACTTATAGATTAGCAATATTAAAAGTAAGCTGATCTTCTGTTGCAAACAATTGGAAAAACGCTTGCCTGAATTACCGCTCATTTTTATTTATACACAGAAAATGTTCTTGCTGATTGCGCTGCGCAGGAAAGAAAATTAGTGTGATGCCACAGGTAAAAATTAGTAGTTAAAGAAGCTGGTTTTACAGAGATATTACGATGTTAGAACCACCCCTTTTTAATTTTTTAGTAAAGCTATTTTCCCACGAAAATGATACAGGCAAAAATTACCTTTGCACTTTTTACTGATGCGGATCGCAGTTAATACAAGATTTTTACTTAAAGAATACCTGGAAGGGTACGGTTATTTTATTTACGAAACGTTCCATCGTATTATTAATGATCATCCTGAACACGAATTCATTTTTATTTTCGACAGGGCCTATGATCCCAAATTTATTTTTGCAGAAAATATAAAACCGGTTGTAGTCGGCCCGCCTGCCCGTCATCCTTTATTGTGGAAATTGTGGTATGATATCAAGATACCGGCTGTGCTGAAAAAATACAGAGCGGATGTGTTCGTATCCTGCGATGGATTCTGCTCTTTAGGTACAAAAATCCCTCAATGCATGGTGCTGCATGATCTTTCTTTTCTTCATTATCCCGCATTTAATAAAAAATCACACACTATTTTTTATAAAAGGTATACTCCGATATTTTTGGGAAAAGCTGCATCCATTGCTACTGTTTCTGAATTTTCAAAAAAAGACATTCTTGATCACTATAAAAATATTCCTGCTTCAAAAATTGATGTCCTGTACAGTGGCGTAAAAGAAATTTTTAATCCTGTTGATGAAAATGAAAAAAAATTGATAAAAGAAAAATACACTGCTGGAAAAGAATTTTTCATATACGTTGGAGCTGTTCATCCCAGAAAAAACCTGGAAAACCTTTTGAAAGCTTTTTCTGTTTTTAAAAAGCGGCAACAAAGCGGAATGAAATTGGTGCTGGCAGGAAGATTGGCGTGGAAGTATGAGCCATTCATGGAAAAATTGAAAACATACAAGTATCGTGATGATGTTGTAATGACCGGCTATCTTGATGATCTTGAATTATGCAACCTGTTGGGCTCGGCCTATGCAATGGTATATCCTTCATTATTCGAAGGATTTGGCGTGCCTGTATTGGAAGCCATGCGTTGCGCAGTGCCGGTGATCACTTCTGCTAATTCATCCATGCAGGAGATCACTCATGGGGCTGCTTTGTATAGCGATCCTTCCAATTACAATGATATTGCTGATAAAATGATGCTTTTGTACAAAGATGAAAACCTAAGAAAAAAACTGATCCAAAAAGGAAGGGAAATCGCAGGTCAATATAGCTGGGATCGGACAGCAGAAGTTCTTTGGCAAAGCATCCTGAAAGCAGTCGGATGATTTCGGCTAACTTTGCCTCCCTCAATACTACAATATGAAAAAATCAACAATAACAATAGAAGTAACGCTGGATGAAAATCGCATGCCGCAGGCAATTGAATGGAATGCAGGTGACGCTAAAATTGATAAAGCACAGGAGGCAAGGGCCATGATGCTGGCGTTCTGGGATGGAGCAGAAAAAACAGCGTTGCGAATTGACCTTTGGACCAAAGAAATGATGGTGGATGAAATGGCTGATTTTTTTTATCAAACTTTAATGACGATGGCGGATACATACAGCAGGGCCACTCATTACGATGACCAGGCTGAAGACATGAAAAAATTTGCCCGGGATTTTTATCATAAATTTCAACACAAACAGATGGAACAAAACAAAGCCTAAAAAATTTTTAGTATGAACCTGGAACAAAAAATAATGGCAGAGCTGAAAACAGCGATGCTCGCAAAAGACGAGAAAACTACCCGTGCACTGAGAGCGATCAAAGCTGCGATCATTCTGGCAAAGACTGCAGAAGGCGCAGGCGGAGAATTAAAAGAAGATGATGAGATAAAGATGCTTCAGAAAATGGTGAAGCAACGAAAAGATTCATTGGAGATTTATCAGCAACAGAACCGGGCTGACCTGGCACAAAAAGAACAGGAAGAGATTGAAGTGATAGAAAAATTTTTGCCCAAACAACTTTCTGCTGCTGAACTTAAGGCAGAAGTATCAAAAATTATCCAACAGGTTGGCGCTTCTTCTCCTGCCGATATGGGAAAAGTGATGGGAGTTGCCACAAAGCAATTAGCAGGAAAAGCAGATGGAAAAACCATTTCTTCTGTGGTGAAGGAGTTGTTAAATAAATGACAGCGGCTGCAGAGTAATAAAATTTACTACGGCTTACTACGTTCCTGTTATATCCACCAACGCTCAGTTTTATGCTCCTCGATATTATTTTTGCTCTTGTGGTCATCATCGCTATGATCAGAGGCTATCAGCGGGGGCTGATAGTGGGGATATTTTCATTTGTGGCACTTATTGTAGGGCTGGCAGCAGCCATCAAACTTTCTGCTGTAGTAGCCGGTTACATTGGTAAGTCTGTAAAGATTTCGGAACAATGGTTGCCGCTCATAGCATTTGCCCTGGTGTTCCTCGTTGTTGTGCTGCTGGTGCACCTCGTTGCCCGCATTATAGAAAAGAGTGTACAAATAGTGATGCTGGGTTGGCTGAACCGTCTGGGCGGAATGCTGTTTTATATTGCGTTATATGTGACTATTTTTAGTGTGGTTCTTTTTTACATGGAACAAATGAGGATCATTCAACCCACGACCATCAATCAATCGGCCACCTATCCTTTTGTGCAGCCCTGGGGTCCTAAGGCCATTAACAGTTTTGCTTACGTAGTTCCGGTTTTTAAAAATATGTTTACTGACCTGCAGAACTTTTTTGGAAATCTTTCCCAAAAAATGTCATAGTTGGCCAAAATTTGTTTCGCTGATAATCAATTCCATAGCATATTTGCAGCAAATCGTTTATTTTAGCAAAAATTAGGCGCTGCAAGTGGAAACCAAGTACGAAATAAAACAGCAGGATAAGTTCAGATTTGTTGAAGAAGGCACAGGCGAACCCTTACTGCTTTTGCACGGGTTATTTGGTGCACTAAGCAACTTTCACGGTCTTATTGATTATTTCAAAAACTACAACAAAGTAATTGTTCCATCACTTCCTCTTTTTGAGCTTGATATTTTACATACTACAGTAGGTGGTCTGGAAAAATTCGTTCACCGGTTCATTGAAGCAAGAGGATATACCAATGTTCATCTTTTGGGCAATTCGTTGGGAGGACATGTTGCCTTGAAACATGTCCTGAAACATCCGGATCGCATAAAATCACTGATTCTTACCGGCAGTTCGGGATTGTTTGAGAATGGAATGGGAGACAGCTATCCGAAAAGAAGCGATTACGAGTATATCAAAACAAAAACGGAAATGACCTTTTACGATCCTAAAGTGGCTTCAAAAGAATTAGTAGATGAAGTGTACGGGATCGTAAACAACCGCCTGAAAGCCATCAAAATAATTTCACTGGCGAAAAGTGCCATCCGTAATAATCTGGGCGAAGAACTCAATCAGATCAAACAACCTACGTTATTAGTATGGGGAAATAATGATACTATCACCCCGCCGTTTGTAGCCAGGGAGTTTAACAAACTTATTCCGAACAGTGAATTATATTTTATTGATAAATGTGGCCACGCACCAATGATGGAAGTTCCGGATGAGTTCAATGCTATTTTGCATAAATTTTTAAAAAAGCTTAATCAGCCTGCAACAGTTTCCTGAATGCTGAGGTCTGAATGAATAAAAGCCGCTATCCATGTTAACAAGAGAGTTACAGTCTCAGTCACTTCCCTACCTTCACCTGCATGATAAGGTGTATCTGGCTTTGCAATTGATGAATGATAATCATGTCACTCATCTTCCCATTGTGGAAGGAGATAAATACATCGGTCTCATCAGTGAAGAAGATCTTTTGCAGTCGGACAATGATCATGCAGAATTGAACACCTTGCAACAATCTTTTGCTAATATATCTATAAAGGGTGAAGAACATTTTTTGAAAGCCATCCGTATTGCCGGGGAAAATGCTTTAAGTGTTTTACCGGTAGTGGAAGAGGAAAATGAGATCACAGGCGTAGTTATTTACAGCGATTTGCTGAAGCAGGCGGCAGAGTTTATGAGTTTGAATGAGCCGGGTGGATTGATCGTGTTGGAAATGGAGAACAAACAATATTCCTTTAACGAGATCAGCAAGCTGGTCGAGACAAACGATGCACAGATCGTTCAATTGAATACTTCCACCGATTCCCGTACCGGGATCATGCAGGTAACCATAAAAGTAAACAAGCCGGAAATAGCTGCAATAGTAGCCACTTTTCAACGCTACGAATACAATGTAAAATATTACGCCGGAGAGGAACTTTATGAAAACGAGCTACGAACCAACTACGACAACCTCATGAATTACCTGAAGATCTGAAAAGGGAAATTCATCAGCTTTTTTTGACAGGACAGAAATTACCATTAATTTACTTATTGCTTTTCACAGCTTTTGAAACAGAGGGAAATGAAATATGGTTTTTGGCTGTTCTTAATCTTGCTATTTGGGCAACATGTCCTGAAAGCGCAAAATTCAATTAATGATAACATTTCTCAGGGAGTTGCTTTGGCTCCCGGCAGTGAAGTGGTAAATCATCCCAATTCCACTCTTTTTGTTGTAAGGAATATTTATATCACAGGAAATAAAAAAACCAGGCCTGATATTATTTTAAGAGAACTTCCATTCAAGTCGGGAGATCAGTTCCTCTTACAGGATATTGTAAAAAAATTTCAGCAGGCAAGGGAACAACTGATGAACACTTCCCTCTTTCATGATGTGGTGGTAGCGTTGAAAAGTTTTGAAGGATACAATGTAGATGTTCTCATTGAGGTCAAAGAACGATGGTACCTGTTTCCTATTCCTTATTTTAAACCGGTAGATAGAAATTTCAACCAATGGCTGGTCGAACAAAAAGCTAGTTTGGACCGTGTCGATTATGGAATAAAAGTCCTTTACAATAATGTTACAGGCCGCAACGATAAATTACGGTTTTGGTTTGTGAGCGGATATACACATCAGTTGTCCTTTAATTATGATCGTCTTTATATTGATAAAGCTTTGAAGTGGGGAATGAATGTAAATTTTGCCGTAGGCAAAACCAGGGAGGTTAATTATAACACTATTGACAATAAGCAGGCTTTTGTAAAAGATAGCAACCAGTATCTGCAAAGTTTTCTGGATGCCAATCTGGAACTTACCTATCGAAGAGCTATTAAAACAAGGCATCGTTTCGGTATTGGATATCATACTCAGAGTATCAAAGACACAATTGCGGAACTGAATCCCTCTTACTTTTCTGCTGGCCGCACTCAAATAAGGTATCCGGAACTTTATTATTCCATGAGTTATTTTGATCTCGATTATATTCCTTATCCAACCAAAGGGTATGCCGCCGAAGTTACTTTTAGCAAAAAGGGATTCAATAACATAATTAACGTCTGGCAGCTTAGTGTAAAAGCCTCTGCGAACTGGCATCTGTGGCCGAAAACATACCTCAATCTTCGTTCCTACAGTACGATCAAGCTTCCATTCAAGCAGCCTTATTTTAACCAGGGCTTATTAGGTTATAGTGACGTCTTTATGCAGGGATATGAATATTATGTCATCGACGGTGTGGCCGGCGGTTATCTCAAAGCTGCTTTCACAAGAGAATTATTATCCGTCAGCGGGAATTTTCTTAAAAGAAAAAGAAATGAACCCCTGCATATACCACTTAAGGTATATGGAAAAATTTATGGCAATGCCGGTTATGTATACAATCCGCAACCGGGAGATAATTTCCTCGTCAATGAAATGCTCTACTCCGCCGGGTTCGGAATAGATATTCTTACTTATTACGATTTTACCATTAAGCTGGAGGTCACATTTAACCAGTTAGGCGAAAACGGGCTATTTTTACATAGAAGTTCAAATTTCTGAATTCATGAAATGAGCCATAAAAAATTTACGCATGAAAGTAGCCGTTTACAGCAGGGTAATGGAAGAAGATCAGCAGAAAGATGTGCAGCTTTTTTTTGATGAATTGGCCAAGCAAAAAATTGAACCGGTTATTTTTCAGCATTTTTTTGAGCAGATCAGGGAAAAAATAAAATTACCCTCCGGCTCCGTCACCTTTTCTCTCTCAGAACAACTAACAGAAGAAATAGAATTCATCATCAGTCTCGGCGGCGATGGAACTTTATTGGATACCATAACGCTGGTACGCCATAAAAACATTGCCATCATGGGTATCAATTTCGGCAGGCTGGGATTTTTAGCCGGCATCGGACGTGACGAAGTGAAAGCTGCCGTAAAAGCAATGGTGAATAGGACTTACATTGTAGATAAACGAACCATGATCCATTTGGATGCCAGCTCTCCGCTCTTCGGAAATGTTCCCTATGCGTTGAATGAATTTTCAATTCATAAAAGAGACACCGATTCCATGATCAAAATACATACATACCTGAACGGAGAATTTTTAAATACCTATTGGTCCGATGGATTGATCGTGGCTACTCCAACAGGCTCTACCGGTTATTCACTCAGTTGTAATGGCCCGATCGTATTTCCGGATACCGGCAGCTTTGTGATCACTCCGGTGGCGCCGCATAATCTTAATGTCCGTCCCATCATCGTCCCCGATGATAATATCATTTCATTTGAAGTGGAGGGCCGCACCGAAAAGATCATTTGTGCACTTGATTCCAGGAGAGAGATCGTTAATAAAAATATCCAGCTGGCAGTTCGGAAAGAGTCTTTTTTATTAAACCTGGTCCGGCTTAGTGAGAATAATTTTCTTCAAACACTCCGCAACAAATTGACGTGGGGATTGGATAAGCGTAATTAAAAAGACAAGCTGCTTAGCAAGAAATTGATTATTTTTCCGTTCTAAATAATCCCGAAACCTTTTTGGATGTATGACTAAAAGCCTTATAGCCGCCGTTGTTCTGCTGACCATCACAGTCATTCCTGCTGCCGAAAGTTTTGGCCAATACGCTATTCACCAGGAAGGCGAATTTGGGATTGGTCTTGGCGCAGGCCACTATTTCGGAGATCTGAACACCCGGGCCAGGCTGAACAGACCTAAAGCTGCCGCCTCCATGTTTTTCCGGAAAAATCTTAACAACTATATAGCCGTTCGTGTTGCCGGCACTTTTGCCCGCTTGGGATACTCTGATATTTATAACAAGTATAATGAGTACATGTACCGGCGCAACTTAAGTTTCAACACCAATGTGTGGGAACTGTCCCTGCAAGGCGATTTTAATTTTTTCAGGTTCATGCCCGGAGATCCGACAGAAAGTTTTACTCCTTATATAACATTTGGTGTGGGCGTATTCAGCTACGATCCATATGCGTATTTACAGGGAAGAAAAGTGTACCTGCGGCCATTGGGCACCGAAGGGCAGGGAAGTCCTCTTTATCCGGACAGGAAACCTTATGGTTCCACGGCAATGTCTGTACCGATTGGTGTGGGAATCAAGTATGCCTTCAATGAGCGGATCAATATCGGCTTTGAGATCTTACACCGGCTTACCACTACAGATTATTTGGATGATGTAAGTAAAACTTATGTTGATCCGGCAGCCTTTCCTCCCAATCCTGATGGAAGCCCTTCTGATGCCCAGTTGCTGAGCGATCGATCTTACGAGTTGGGTGAGCCGATTGGAATACCCGGCCGCCAACGCGGAAACAGCAAACAAAAAGATCAGTTTGCCACAGCCATGTTATATATCAGCTTCAACCTGCAGTCGTATAAATGCCCAACTGCGAAATAGTAAATTTTAATTGTCGGAGAGTATACCCTTCAATATGGTTCACAACCCTATCATAATCTTTATTCACATGAAATACATTTTCGAAGAAATTTAATGCAGCTAAAACTTCCAGCCTGGTAAACACTCACCATTTTCTTAAATCTGGGTAACTTTGCACTCCTTCGGATTTAAAAGAATAAATGATCTGGTATGTCCCAATTGCTCGATAAAATAGATAAGCAGCATCTTCCCCGTCACATCGCCATCATTATGGATGGAAATGGACGCTGGGCAAAAGAGCAGGGGCAGGATCGTTTGTTCGGCCACGTGCACGGCGTGGAAAGTGTACGCAATATAGTAGAAGGCTGTGCAGAATTGGGAATTGAATACCTGACCTTATATGCTTTCTCGACCGAAAATTGGGAACGACCCGAATATGAAGTGATAGGATTGATGGAGCTTTTGGTGAACACCATTCGCGACGAGGCAGAAACCTTGCACAAGAATAATATCAGGCTTCATGTGATCGGCAATATGAATATGCTGCCGGATTATGCCCGTACCGAATTGCAGGAAGCTTTGGAAATCACCAAAGACAATACTGGCCTGAATCTCATCATGGCCCTGAGCTACAGCGGACGCTGGGAACTGCTGAATGCCGTGAAAAATATTGCTTACGAAGTAAAAAAAGGTAATCTGAAAGTAGAAGATATCGATCAGGATACCCTGCAGCGGTATCTCTGTACCAGCGGTTTCCCTGACCCTGAACTGATGATAAGAACCAGCGGCGAATACCGCATCAGCAACTTTCTCCTGTATCAGTTGGCCTATGCTGAACTATATTTTACTAATGTACGCTGGCCCGATTTCCGAAAGGATAATCTGTACGAGGCCATCCTTGATTTTCAAAGCAGGGAAAGAAGATTTGGCAAGATCAGCGAACAAATTTCCTGAAATACCCTCCAGAAAGGGAAACAAAGCTGTTTTAACAAAGACTTTCGATATTTACCTTTAATTTGCCGCCGGAACAAAGCGTCCGTTTTTTGTATAATATAAAGAAAATAAATTGATTGCAGTCCTGCAACTGCAGGATAAGATTGAACAGAACAACCAAACATGCGAAGATTTTTTTCAAGATGTTGTGCCTTTGTTACAGTAGCGTTGATCTCCGCTATTTCCGTACATGCGCAGGATACAACCCGCCCCACATCAATTGATCCCAAATTATTGGAATGGCAAAATGCAAAGATCGTAAAAGAATATTCGGTCGCAGGCATTGAAATTACCGGCGTTCGTCATTTGGATACGGCAATCATACTTTCTATTTCCGGCTTGCAGGTTGGCGATAAATTCAATCACCCCGGCGAAGATATTTTTTCAAAAGCTATTAATAATCTCTGGCGTCAAAAGCTCTTTTCCAACATACAGGTTTTTGTTACAAAGATCGAAGGAGACAAAGTCTATGTGGAGTTGAACGTTCAGGAATTGCCCCGCCTGGGCAATTATAAATTTATCGGGGTAAAAAAATCGGAGATGGAAGATCTGCAGGGCAAAATACAATTGGCCAAACAAACGATCATTTCAGAAAATACTCGCCGTAATATTAAAGAAGTCACCACCAAATTTTTTGCAGACAAAGGATATCAGAATGTAAAAGTTTCAATAGTTGAAAAGCCTGATACTTCTTTTGCTAATTCCAATTCCCTGACGATCTATGTTGATAAAGGGAAAAAAGTTCATATCAACGAGATCAATTTTTATGGTAATACCAAAATAGATGAGCTCAAACTCAAAAAGCAGATGAAGGGCACCAAAGAAATGAGTAAGCTCACCTTGTATCCCACTAAAGACTCCAGCCGTTTTGGAGTAAAAAGAAATCTCAGCTTCAGGCAGTATGTAAAAAATTGGGGCTTCCTTTCTTTCAGTCAGACAAAATTGCTGCTCGATCCTTATTTCCGGTTTAAATTATTTAGCTCAGCAAAATTCGATGCTAAAAAGTTTGAAGAGGATAAGGATAAGGTGTTGGAATATTATAATTCACTAGGATATCGTGATGCCCAAATTGTTGACACATCAATTACGAAAGCCAGCAATGGCAACCTAGATATTGGCATCAAAGTGGAAGAGGGGCATAAATATTATTTTGGCAATATTACCTGGAAAGGGAATTCCAAGTATCCCGATACATTGCTAAGTGCTATTCTCGGCATCAATAAAGGAGATGTTTACAATATCGATATCCTGAACAAACGATTGGGAAAACAGGCCTCAGAAGAAGGTGGCGATATCGGCAGCCTTTATATGGACGATGGCTATTTATTTTATCATGCTGATGCAGTAGAAACCGCAGTATATAACGATACCATCGATCATGAGATCCGGATCGTGGAAGGCCCCCAGGCAAGAATAAAGAATATCACAATTTCAGGCAATGAGAAAACCAAAGACTATGTAATTCGCCGTGAATTGTCAACAATACCCGGCAATCTTTTCAGCCGGGCTGACCTGATTCGTTCGCAGCGTGACCTTGGCCAGTTACAATATTTTAACCAGGAATCTATCAATCCCGGAGTAGTGCCCAATGCTGACGACGGAACCGTTGACATCAACTGGAAATTGGAAGAAAAATCTTCTGATCAGCTGGAATTGTCTGCCGGCTGGGGAGGTGGGATCGGATTGACGGGAACATTGGGTGTATCATTCAACAATTTTTCGATCCATAATATTTTTAAAAGATCTGCCTGGGATCCTTTGCCGCAGGGTGATGGTCAGAAATTAAGTCTTCGTGTTCAATCGAACGGCCGTGCGTTCCGTTCTTATAGTTTTTCATTTACAGAACCTTGGTTGGGCGGCAAGAAAAGAAATTCATTGACGATCGCTTATAACAACAGTAAATATTCTAATGCATTTGATCCTCTTACCGGAACTATTAATAAAGCGCAATCTGATTCCAATTACTTAAAAGCAAATAGTTTTTCGGTGTCATTGGGTAAACAACTGAAATGGCCGGATGATTATTTTAGTTTAGTATATACGCTCAACTTTACGCAGTATAAACTGAGGAATTACCCGATCTTCCAGAACCTCAGCAATGGAGTATCGAACAACTTTAATTTACGGATCGCATTGCAGAGATCTTCTGCAGGGCCTAACCCGATTTATCCGACAAGCGGTTCTAATTTCATGGCCAGTGTACAAGTGACGCCTCCTTATTCTTTATTGGATCCGGGCCTCATCGATTCTCAGAATCCGTATAAAAATCCGGAGTATCATAAATGGCGCTTCAATGCAGAATGGTATGTGCCAATTGGCCACCCTTCGGGATCCGACAAAAGCCGTCAGTTCGTATTGAAAGTGGCAGCTAAATATGGCTTCATGGGTAGATATAACCGCAAACTTGATTTCTCTCCATTCGAACGTTTTCAGTTGGGTGATGCCGGCTTGACCAATAATTATGGTTTGTTGGGATATGATATTATTTCGCAAAGAGGTTACCCTGTTTATCAAACATCAGATCCTACCGTAAATCCGGATCAGCAAAGTGCTACCCAATTCTTTACCATATTTAATAAATACACTTTGGAAATGCGCTACCCGCTGGTGACCAATCCGGGAAGTACGATCTATGGCTTGGCATTCTTTGAAGCCGCAAATGGTTGGTATAATTATAATGATTATAATCCTTTCCGTTTACGGAGAAGCGCCGGCGTGGGTATGCGATTCTTCCTGCCTATGTTTGGTTTGCTCGGATTTGATTATGGCGTAGGGTTTGACCGCCTTACTCCCGGTACCCGTCTTAAAGATGCTTCACGGTTTACCTTTATGCTCGGTTATGAACCTGAATAAAACATGTGATGACACTATCATATATTGCTGATCGGTTTTACAGTTTCATCACCAATTGCGATATAAAATTGTTCATCCTTAAACAGAACGTCTATGAAAAAGTTTTTGCTGATAATAAGCTGTTTTTTAGTAACAGCATTTTCAGTTCACGCTCAGAAATATGCCATAATTGATACCCGGTACATCCTCGACAGGCTGCCTGAGTATAAACAATCGCAGGAGCAATTAGATGCCATTGCTGCCGGCTGGCAAAAAGAAATAGATGCGAAACAGGCAGAATTGGACAAAATGTATAAGGATTACGATGCCGAACAGGTTATGCTCAGCGATGACCTGAAGAAGAAAAGAGAAGACCAGCTTTTTCAGAAAGAAAAAGACCTTAGGGATCTGCAGCGCCAACGGTTTGGATTTGAAGGTGATCTGTTCAAAAAAAGACAGGAGCTGATCAAACCCATTCAGGATAAAGTTTACAACGCTGTCCAAAAGATCGCTGCTCAAAGAGGCTATGATTTTGTGCTGGACAAAAGTGAAGGAATTACTGTTATCTTTGCCGACCCAAAACTGGACAAGAGCGAAGACATCCTGAAAGAATTGGGAGTAAAGAACTAAAATTGTTAAAATAAAATATCAAGCAACACATTCTTTTTTTTATAAATCTTAAATAATGGGATCACTGATCTCAGTTGATTGTTAATCAGAAAAACGATAAAGAAAAAAACTTATGAAAAAGTTGAAAGTATTAGTAGCAGCGCTGGGCTTGTTTGTAGCCACCACTGCCGGCGCCCAGGTAAAAATCGGTTATATCAGCGTAGATAACATGGTTGGCCTGATGCCCGAAACTTCCAAAGTGGATTCTTTGATTCAGCAGTATCAGGAAGATTCGTTGCAACCCAGGTATAATTACACCCTGTCAGAATACCTTCGCAAAGACAGTATTGTGAATGGCAAAGATTCATCGAAAACGCCTGCAGCAGTTCGGAACCAGATTCGCCAGGAAATGCAAAATAGTGCCTACGAATTACAAAACTGGCAGTCTATTGCTCAGCAGGCAACGGAGAATAAACAAAACGAATTATTGGCACCAATCTATAAAAAAGTTCTGGATGCCATTAAGGCCGTAGCAAAAGAAAAGGGATATACGCACATCTTTAATAAAGAGGCCTTCCTGGTCGCCCCCGACGGCGATGATATTCTGCCGTTGGTCGCACAAAAGCTTAATGTAAAATTACCACCTCAGATCCAGCAAGGCTTGAATACACAGACGATTAAACCAACCGGTAACTAAAATAAAGGTTGATTTTTTAAAATTATTAATGACCCCGGGCCGGTAGCGCCGGGGTCATTCTTATTTTTGTATATGCAAACTCCTGGCCCCATCGGTGTTTTTGATTCCGGCTACGGCGGATTGACGGTATTGAAAGAGATTGTCAAAACACTTCCAGGTTACGATTACATGTATTTAGGTGATAATGCCAGGGCTCCCTATGGAAATCGTTCTTATGAAACGGTGTATCGCTACACATTGGAATGTGTCAAATGGTTTTTTGATCAGAATTGTTCTCTTGTAATTCTTGCCTGCAACACCGCATCAGCAAAAGCATTAAGAACTATACAACAGAAAGATCTTCCCAAAATAGCGCCGGGTAAAAGAGTGTTAGGCGTGATACGGCCCACTTCAGAGATCATTGGTAAATATTCTGAATCTAAAAGTGTAGGAATTCTGGCTACTAACGGAACCGTTTCTTCCAATTCTTATCCTATCGAGATTGAAAAATTTTTTCCCGATATAAAAGTGTACCAGGAAGCTTGTCCCATGTGGGTGCCATTGGTGGAGAATAACGAATACCACAGTCACGGCGCAGATTATTTTATCAAAAAGAATATCCATAACATTTTTGAAAAAGGAGAAAACATAGATGTGATCCTGCTTGCCTGTACACATTACCCATTACTGAAAGAAAAAATCGAAGAACATCTTCCTGTTGGGGTTAAGTTGTTATCTCAGGGAGAAATTGTGGCGGATAGTCTTAAAGATTATCTTCAGCGGCATCCTGAAATTGAAAACAAATGCAGTAAAAACGGTATGCGATCTTTTTATACCACCGACTCGGTTGAAGATTTCAATAGCCATGCTGCCAAGTTTTTTGGAGAAGAGATAACAGCTAAGCATATTGATTTATAGGGGGTTGACTTTAATTCAAAGTCGTTCAAGATTCTTGCAAAAATCTGTGATCTAAAATCTTCAATCTAAACTGCATCTCTTACCTTTGCCATCCTTTCACAAGCAATGGGTGTGGTGGCCTGTTGTAAAAATTGAAACCTGGTCCGTTCTCCCGGATCTTATTTCAAAATCTTCTGAAGCTTATGCCAAGGAAGATAAACAGTGAAAAAGTAAAATATTATGAAACGTACATTTCAACCTCATCGCCGTCGCCGTAAATCCGTTCATGGATTTCGTAAACGTATGCAGACTGCCAATGGCCGCAAAGTTTTGGCAAGCCGTCGCAGGAAAGGTCGTAAGAAATTAACGATCTCTGATGAAAGGAAATTGAAATAATTCTCCCTTTGAAAAAGGGATGGGTTAGTTGATTAAATGGTCCCGCCTCAGGCGGGACTATTTTAATTTTGCAAAATGGCCAGGCAATTCACTTTAGGAAAACAGGAACGATTAAAAAGCCGCAAACAGATCGAAGAATTATTTCGTGAAGGAAAAAAGACTGCCGTATCTCCTTACTATATTTATTACCTGGTCAACAACGGTTCCGATACAACACTAAATACTATTCAATTTGGAGTTGTTGTTTCAGCAAAAAATTTTAAAAGGGCGGTGGACAGGAATCGGATCAAACGGTTGACACGGGAAGCATACCGGTTACAAAAGATCCCCTTGCAGCAAAAACTGAAGGCAATAAAAAAGCATCTGCTTATTTTTTTTATTTATACAGGAAGAGAGCTTCCCGATTTTAATCTCACTAAAGAAAAAGTAGCTGTAGCTTTGAAGAAACTGGAGAAGATCGTTGATGAAAATAGTTCTGCAAATACTTAGCCTTCCGTTTATCGCATTGATTAAACTGTATCAGTGGATCATTTCTCCATGGATCGGGCCTAAATGCCGTTTCACGCCAACCTGTTCACATTATGCAATGGAAGCTTTGAAAAAATATGGTGTGTTCAAAGGACTATGGCTCGCTATAAAAAGGATCTCCCGTTGTCATCCCTGGGGTGGAAGTGGGTATGACCCCGTTCCATGAAATACTAAATAAGCTTGCAAAAACTAAGAAGCTTTCTTGTTCTTATTATACTGGCTTCGTATACGGCTTAACGATTCTGCAGTGATACCAAGATATGAAGCGATATGTTTCAATGGCAACCGGGGTTCCATTAATGGATATCGTTCTATGAATTTACAATAGCGTTCATCAGCCGTCAGGCTCATAGATTCAATGATGCGGCTTTGATTGGCAATAAAAGCATTTTGTAATAATAGACGGAAGAAGCGTTCAAACTTTGGAACTTTCTGGTAAAGGATCTCCAGTGATGGATTATCAATGCAAAGCAATTCTGTGTCTTCAATTGCTTCAATGTTCAGTTTTGCCGGAGTTTGCGTAAGAAAACTATACATATCACCCGTCCACCAATCTTCAATGGCGAATTGAATGATATGTTCCTGGCCTTTTTCATCTACGGTGTATGTTCTCAGGCAGCCTTTATTGATAAAATACTGGTATCTACCGATTTCTCCCTCCTGTAATAAGAACTGTTTTTTACGCAGCTTTTTTATTTTGAGCAGAGAAGTAAAAAATTTTTTTTCTTCCTCTGTCAATTGAATAAAACGGGAAATGTTTTTTAAGATAAGTTCGTACATGAAAGAAGCAGATTAAATAATAAACCGCTCTGCAAAAAACAGAGCGGTTTATTGAAGAAGAAATTACTTTGCTGCTGCAAAACGTTCTTCAATTTTTTTCCAGTTGATCACATTCCAAAAGGCGCCAAGATATTCGGCACGGCGATTCTGATATTTGAGATAGTAGGCATGTTCCCATACATCTACTCCCAGAATTGGAGTGCCTTTTACTTCTGCCACATCCATCAAAGGATTGTCCTGGTTAGGTGTGGAAGTGATTTCTAATTTTCCATCTTTTACAATAAGCCAGGCCCAGCCGCTGCCAAATCTTCCCAGGCCGGCAGCGTTAAATTTTTCTTTGAATGAATCAAAAGAACCAAAAGCTGAATTGATCGCATCCGCTAATTTTCCCGAAGGGTTGCTACCTGCATTTTTTGCCAGGCTTTCCCAGAAGAAGCTGTGGTTCCAATGGCCGCCGCCGTTATTGCGAACCGCCACAGATATTTTTCCTGCATGAGCAACTAATTCTTCCAGTGATTTTCCTTCATTGGGAGTGCCGGCAATGGCTTTATTAAGATTATCTACATATGCCTGGTGATGTTTTCCATGATGGATCTGCATGGTCAGTGTATCAATATGAGGCTCCAGCGCATCATGAGCATAAGGAAGTGGGGGTAATGTGAATGCCATAAATGTAAATTTTTGAAATGATCAATATAGTTTCTGAAAGGATAACAAAATTAAGAAGATGTAGTTTAATGAAACTGCAGATAATGAATTGTTCCTTATTTCGAAAGAAGTCGCACAGTATAATTTATTGCAGCGAAGGATCATGAAACGTATCTCCCTGGTTCATATCGCCTGTTTCAAATCCTTTTTTAAACCAATAAACACGTTGAGCAGAAGTGCCGTGAGTAAATGATTCAGGAACCACGTAGCCCTGCGCTTCTTTTTGCAAACGATCATCTCCAATTGCATTCGCGGCATTCAGCGCTTCTTCTATATCACCGGGATCAAGAATATTTTTCATCTCCTGTGCATGATGCGCCCATACTCCCGCAAAAAAATCTGCCTGCAATTCCATCATCACAGAATATTTATTGTATTCTTCCTCGCTTAATTGCTGTCGCAGCCGATCCACTTTATCTGAAATCCCCAGCAGTTTTTGAACATGATGCCCCACTTCGTGGGCTACTACATACGCCATCGCAAAATCTCCGGGGGATTGAAAGCGATCTTTTAATTCCTGGTAAAATGAAAGGTCAATGTATAATTTCTCATCTCCGGGGCAATAAAAGGGGCCTGAGGCTGAGCTGGTATAACCACACGCAGAAGCTACTCCATCGCGGAACAAAACCAATGTAGGATGTGTATATACTTTTCCTTGTTTTCTAAACAGATCATCCCACACATCTTCTGTATAATGTAACACCACTTTTACAAAATGTGCCCTTTCGTCATCAGCAGCTTTTTCTTCTGCTGTCATTTCCTGTGTAGTGCCGGGTTGAGACAACTGTTGGTTCAGTGAGTCGTCCGTGCCGCCGCCGAGAAGTAATTTTATGATCAGGAAAATTATACCGAGAGTTCCTCCACCGATCGCAAGTCCTTTTCCGGTGGACATGCCCCGCCGGTCATCTACGTTGGTGCTTTCCTGTTCTCCGTCTATTCGCATAAAGAAAGATTTAAAAATTTTTAAAAACAGTTATCTTTTATTTTTGAAAAAATCTTTCATTAATTTGGCACAATCATCTTTCAATACACCACGGATCAATTCTGTTTTAGGATGAAAAGGCCAATTGGTTCCGGCAGTTTTCTTATACCCGTTCTTTTCGTCATCAGCTCCATAAACAACCTTACCGATCTTGCTCCAATAAATGGCTCCGGCGCACATCAGGCAGGGCTCAACTGTAATGTAAAGAGTTGCTTCAGGAATATATTTTGAGCCAAGCAGGTTAAAAGCTGATGTCAATGCGATGATTTCTGCATGGGCTGTAGGGTCATTTAATTTCTCTACCATATTATGACCTCTTGCGATCACTTTTTCGTTCATGACCACAACAGCACCGACAGGAACCTCTCCGTCTTCTACGGCCTTCTTCGCTTCCTTAATAGCCTGCATCATATAGTATTCATCAGTCATGCTATACCGAAGTTAAATTTTTTTATCGGGTAAATCAGTGTTTGTATGCAGGTGTTAATGAGAGAATAAATCCTATATTTACCGCCCCGTGATCGAGCCGGGCACCATGCAGGGCGAAACGGATTTAAATAATTATCAAATCAATAGTGTATTTATGAAAAAATTTCTTTTAGGTTCTTTTCTTTTAGCAGGAATGCTTTTCGGGTTTAATAAGCTGGACGCACAGCAACTAAAAGTTGGTGTATTTGATCTTGACCTTATGGTACAGGCTATGCCGGGCTATCGTCAGGTGGACAGCCTCGTGCAGATATATGAACGGGATTCATTGACAGAAGAATACAAATATTATATGAGCGAATACCAACGCCTGGATAGTACATTTAAATCCGATTCAGTTTTAGTGGCCCAGGGCAAAAAATCAAAAACACAATTTGATATGGTTGCCTCCGACCGTAAAAATATGGCAATGAACCTTGTTTACTGGCAACAGATCTCGCAAAATAAATCGAATAATAAAAGAAATGAACTGGCGCAGCCTTTGTATAAACAGGTGGCAGACGCCTATAAAAAAATACTAGACACAAAAAAATATAATCTCGTTCTGAAGCCTAATAGTTATGAAATGGGATTTCCTATCGATAATATTTTTATCTCTGTAGCAAAAGAACTCAAGTTGACCCAGTTACCACAGGATCTGCTGTATCTTGGTGATGACCCCGACGCAGTAAAACAACCTGCTACCAAACAGCCAACGGGAGCAAAAAAGCAATAATCATAAAATTGAATCGATCAAAAAAAGGGTGCTTATTAAGAGCACCCTTTTTTTATTCTTACACTGAATTTGATTTCATTAAAACGAAAGTGTTTGATTTGTCAATAAATCTGATATTTTTATTCTGTAATGTCATCACTATCCGCCAGCGTAAAGAAATTGCAAATACTGCCATTGGCAGCGGTTATTTTTCTCACAGTTTCAGGCGGACCATACGGATTGGAATCGTTGCTTGAATACGGTGGCGAGCATGCTGCATTATTGTTACTGATCATTACGCCATTGCTTTGGGATATTCCCACCATTTTTATTGTGATGGAATTGAATAGCATGATGCCGGTGACAGGCGGATATTATCAATGGGTGAAAAGAGCATTGGGCATTCGCTGGGCGTGGTATGAAGGATGGTGGACCTGGCTCTACACGTTTGTTGATCTGGCTATTTATCCTGTCTTGTTTGTGGAATATGCTTCTTTCTTTTTCCCGGAAATTGCTCATTACAAAATTCCTGTTTGCCTTGGCATCATTTGGCTCGGAGCCGGATTGAATATTGTGGGTATTGTCCCGGTTGGAAGAACTTCTTTATTCCTCAGTGCGGTTGTCATCATACCGTTCATTATTCTTTTTATTGTGCATTTTTCTCATCAGGGAAATACTTTTCACATACCGTCACTCTCATTCAATAAGATCGGGTTTTCTTCTTTGGGAATGGGATTATATACAGTGATGTGGAATTTTATCGGTTGGGATAATACTACAACCTATGCTGAAGAAGTAAATAAACCTGTACGAACATACCTGGTCTCAACCGGTATTGCTTTTTTAACGGTATTCGCTATTTATTTTATTGCAGTCATTACTGCACAAAACTCTGGAATTAATATCTCATTGTTAGACGAACAAGGGTTTCCTGCGCTGGGTTCATTTATCGGGGGCAAATGGCTGGGAATTTTAGTGGCAACAGGAGGAATGGCCAGTATGTTAGGAATATTTTCTGTTGTATTGCTCTCTGTTTCCCGTGTTCCTGAAGTAATGGCGGCTGATCGTTTATTGCCAAAACAATTGCATACACTTCATCCAAAATACAAAACACCTTATGTTTCGATCATCGTGTGTGCTTTTATTGTCAGCGCCATGGTTTTTTGGACATTTGGTGATCTGCTGATCATTGATGTCACATTGTATGGTGCCGCATTATTTCTTGAATATATCAGCCTGATCGTTTTTCGTGTACGATTTCCCGATCAGCACCGGCCATTTAAAATTCCGCTGAATATTTTCGGATTATGTATTCTGATCCTGCTGCCTGTTGCTGTTTATGCATTAGCGCTTTCCAGTGCTTTCATGTCTTCGGAGAAAATGTTGCTGCCGGCATTATTTGCATTGGCTTCTCTGCTCTCTGCAGAACTGGTTTGGAAAGTCATTACGTATAGAAATTCGTTTTTAGAAAGATAATGGAGCGTAAAACTGAATTGATGTAAAAATACGACAGCCTTTAACAATTCTTGACCCACTCATATTACTATGCCACGGCTGGTAAATATTTGCTGTGAGGATCCTCCTGTTTCTTCAATATTTGCCGTAAATCAAAAGAGCCATGAAAAAGATCGTTGTTGCTGTATTATGTATTTGTGTCGTTACAATCCTGAGAGCTCAAACCGGGCGGGGAACAATTTATTTAAATATTTCCGGCGATCAGAATAATGCATTGGAAAATGCCACTGTGGAATTACAGAAAAGTAAAGATTCTTCATTGGTAAAAATTGCGCTGACTGATAAAAGCGGGTTGGCTGAGTTCGATAATATTGTTTATGGAAATTATTTTGTAAAAGTTTCCCTGATCAATTATACCACTTCTTTTTCATCTCAGATCAATTTATCTACTTCACAAACCGATGTAATAAAGATCAATTTAACTTTTTCTGAACAACAATTGAGCAATGTGACGCTGATAAGTCGCAAACCTTTTATTCAAAAATTGAATGATAGGATCGTAGTCAATGTAGAGAACAGCATTGTCAGTGCAGGTAGTTCTGCAATGGATGTATTGGAGCGTTCACCGGGAGTAAATGTTGATCAAAATGATGTGATCAGCCTTCGGGGTCGCAGCGGTGTGGTCATTATGATCGATGGAAAACCAACAGCGATGTCCGGAGCAGATCTCACAAATTATCTGAAAGGACTGCCTTCTGCCGCTATTGAACGAATTGACATTATCACCAACCCCTCCGCAAAATATGATGCAGCAGGAAATGCGGGCATCATTGATATCCGTATGAAAAAAGATCAACGGCTGGGCGCTAACGGCACATTAACGACCGGCTATGGGCAAGGCATCTATCCCAAAGCCAACGCAGGCGGTACATTCAACTACAGGAATAAGAAACTAAATATTTTCGGAAATTATAATTATGCTTATCGTGTCGGTTTGAATCACCTGTTGCTGGACCGGAGTTTCTTTGACAATGGCATTTATAACGGAGGGGATCTTAAAGATAATTATTCCAGATCTCCGTTTAATACCCATACATCAAGATTAGGTGCCGATTTTTTTCCAAATAAAAAAACGATCATAGGTTTTGTGGTGAACGGGAATTTCAATCATTACAGCCGGATAAATAATAACAGTTCAATTGTAATAGATCCGCAAAAGAAGGAATCAAGTACGTTTGATTCTTACGCTACCAATAATGATCATGGAAATAATGTCGTCGCGAATATCAACTTCAAGCATACATTTGACAGTACAGGGAAAGAAATAACAACAGATCTTGACTACGGGAGCTATCATTCCACATCACTGACGGTAAATGGAACTAAATATTACAAACTGGATGGTTCCAGTTTGCAGCCTGATTACATTTTAGATGGTGATCAAAAAGGAAAACTCAACTTTAAAACTATTAAAACGGATTATGTGGATCCGTTAAAAAACGGAACCAAACTCGAAGCCGGATTCAAACTCAGTTTTGTTTCATCTGATAATGATGCAAAATTTTATGATGTAAGCAGTGGTACGCCGCAAAATGATGTAAATAAGACGAATCATTTTTTATATCATGAAAATAACAACGCAGGATACGTGAACTTCAGCAAAGAGTTTAAAAAATTCAATATACAGGTTGGTTTTCGAGGAGAACAAACCAATATCAGCACCAAACAGGAGATAGGGGATGTAAAATTTGATTCCAGTTATTTTCAATTATTCCCCAGTGCATTTTTCAATTACAAGCTAAAGGACGATCAAACGCTGGGATTATCCGTGAGCCGTCGCATCGATAGGCCGGGTTATGCTGATCTGAATCCATTTCTTTTCCTGATCGATGTATCAACATACGCAACAGGCAATCCCGGATTGTTGCCGCAATTGACCTGGTCATATGAACTGAGTTATACTATGAAGAACCTCAATTTCTCATTAAGCTACAGCCATACCAAAGATGAACAGAATATAACACTGGCCCGATTTAAAGAAGTATTTCCAAATATTCCGTCGGCAGATAATGTTACTGTTCAGATACCGATCAATCTCAAGTCGTCCGATTATTTTGGCGTCACCGTTGCAGCTCCAATCCGGATCAATAAATGGTGGAATATGATCAATAATGCGGATCTGTATTATCAAAAATTCAACGGATATTTTAGCGGCACCAGGTTGAATAACGGGAAACCAGCTGCTGATATCAGAACGAATAATACATTTACTTTCAAAAAAGGTTGGACAGCAGAATTAAATGGTTCTCTTAATACAGGTGGTCAATATGGTTTCATGGTATTGGATCCTCAATGGGGAATCGGTACCGGCATACAAAAACTTATTTTAAAGAATAAGGGCATTCTTCGTTTCAACATCACAGATATTTTCTGGACCAATTTACCTAAGGCCGTTGTTACTTATGATAATTACATCGAGAAATGGCACGCATATAGAGACACCCGTGTAGCTAATTTCACATTTACGTATCGTTTTGGAAACAGTAAAGTACAAGCTGCCCGTCGCAGAACGACCGGCTCTGAAGAAGAACGGCAAAGAGCGGGACAATAAACTATGCATTTACTGTTACTGATGCAAATTTTCTAGTAGGCGAAGATGCGGTTGCAGATTTTTCAAGGTGCTTTTTTGTAAAAATTTCTTCAGGTGTTTATAGAAATGGCTGTGATCGTAATATCCGTATTTGCTAAAATGAAAATTTTCAGGCGAGCTGGAAAGATTTGATGCTGCTTTGCGGATGCGCAGTATCTGCAAAACTTTTTTCGTACTGAGGCTGGTAGCAGTTTCAAAATACCGTTGCAGCGTTCGGGAACTGATACCATACTGATTGGCAAAATCATCTATCGATGTTGTAAAATCATTGTGACGGTTGCAGTGATCCACAATTTCCGTTACGATCTTGATCGGTTGCAAGGAACCGGAATATTTTTTTAAAATAGATTCAAAATAAAATATTGCTATTTTCACCCTTGCCTCAAAAGAAGCGGCTTTTTTTATTTTATTGATAACAGAAGGATCCAGCAGATAGCTTAACGGGAAGATATATTCACGGTATTCTGAAAAATTCACTTTCTTTTCAAAGATCACCGGTGAGATCCTGAATTTGATCCCGAAAATTTTATTTCCGGCCTGATGATAACATTCAATGGCTTTGTGCCGGGGCAAAAAACCATCTGACCTCATTTTGAATTTTTTCTCATCCAGTTGCATGACGAATGGTGTGCCGAGATTAATAAGATACGTGTAACCGATATTCGGGAATAACGCATCAGAAAAACCTTTCGGATATTGTTTCCATAGTGAATCAAATTTTGTTTCCCAGAAAAAATCAATGAAATGCTCGAGTGAAGGTGGTGGTCCATACCGGTAATAATGATGTTCAAAATGCCCTGTATGAAAAAATTCAACATGCTGCATGTCACTTCATTTTACTAAAAATAGATGAAATAGACTGTGGGGAAATGTGAAACTTTACCGGAGGTGATTTTCCTGTACCATTAGTATTTGTAAATTACGGTCTTCATCCACATAATTATGATCCCCGAAATTTTAAACGACATGCGCCGCTATTTTGAATCCGACGCCACTCAAAGCTATTCATTCAGAAAAGAGCAGTTGAAAAAGCTGAAACAGGCTATTCTGAAATATGAAAAAGAACTTTATGAAGCTTTGAATGCTGACCTGAAAAAAAGCCCGGAAGAAAGCTGGGTGACGGAACTGGGCATGGTGATTTCAGAGATCAATGTGGCTATAAAAAAACTGCATAGCTGGATGAAACCTAAAAGGGTTACTACCAACCTTCTGAATCTTCCTTCCTCCAGTTATATAATGAATGAGTCAATGGGGGTGACGCTGATCATCGGCCCATGGAATTACCCTTTCCAATTACTGATCAACCCGCTGGTTGGAGCGATTGTTGCAGGGAATTGCACGGTTTTAAAAGCAAGTGAATTTGCGCCAGCGACAGATGCCGTGATGAAAAAAATGATCGAAGAAACTTTTCCCAAAGAATATATCTTATATGTGCAGGGCGAAGGAGCACAGATAGTGCCACAGCTTATGAATCAGTTTACATTTGATTTTGTTTTTTATACCGGCAGTACTGCCGTTGGAAAAATAATTTATAAAATGGCAGCAGAACGATTAGTACCGGTTACTCTGGAATTGGGTGGAAAAAGTCCCTGCGTGGTAGAAAGCGATGCCAATATTAAAGTTGCTGCAAGGCGGATCGGCATCACGAAATTTTCTGCTGCCGGGCAAATGTGTGTTGCGCCGGATTATGTATTGGTGCATGAATCGGTAAAAGATAAATTTATTACTTCTATTAAGGATGCGTTGTTGAGTTTTTTCAGCGATAAACCGGAGCAGGATTATAATTATTGCAGGATCGTAAATGAAAAGCAGTTTGACCGACTGGCCGGATATATGAAAAATGGTACAATCGTCTATGGAGGCAGAACTGATAAAGAAAAATTATTTATAGAACCGACCATTTTAGAGAATGTTCCATTAGATGCACCAGTAATGAAGGAAGAAATATTTGGCCCGATATTGCCGGTGATCGCATTTAAAACAATGGACGAAGCAAAACAGATCATTCAGCGAAACCCGGATCCGTTGTCGTTTTATGTTTATACATCAAGCAATAAAAAAGAAAAAGAATGGTTGTCGGCTGTTCCTGCCGGCGGCGCTTGTGTAAACAATTCAAGCTGGCATCTTACCAATCATCATTTGCCTTTTGGTGGGAGAGGATCCAGCGGTATCGGCCAATATCATGGCAAATATTCATTTGATGCATTCAGTCATAAAAAGGCTGTGATGAAAACGCCGACATGGTTTGATCCTAAGATCAAGTACCCGCCGTTCAAAGGAAAATTGAAATTATTTAAATGGGTAGTGAGATAAACATTTTTAAAAGATATGTGTTGAATGAATAAACCACGAAAATATCGTTGGCTGAAAAAGGCTGGGATCATTTTATTTATGTTCCTTCTTGTTTTTTCCGGATATGTGGAATTGGCAAATTTAAATTCAAAGCACATGACCTACAGGCAAAAAGTATTGAAAGCTGTTTACCCGGCATGGATGTGGTGGAGCCGTATTACAGGTACCAATAAAACAGAACTTTCCAATAACACAGTTCAACCACCGGTTTCATTTTATTCATTGAGTGGAGTTCTTAATAATGGAAATGAGCTGGATTTTTCAACGCTTAAAGGGAAAAAAGTATTATTGGTAAATACTGCCAGCGATTGTGGATACACGGATCAATATGACGATTTGCAAAAATTGTATGAGAAATATAACAATAGCCTGGTGATAATTGGTTTTCCGGCCAATGATTTCAAAGAGCAGGAAAAAGGAACAGATGAAGAGATTGCTCAATTCTGCAAATTGAACTATGGGGTCACATTTCCTTTAATGAAAAAAAGCGTCGTGATCAAAAACGATCAGCAGAATGAAGTTTTTAAATGGCTAACGGATTCATCTAAAAACGGGTGGAATAGTAAACAACCTTCCTGGAATTTCTGCAAATACCTGGTGAATGAAAACGGAATGCTGACCAATTATTTCGGATCGTCCATTTCCCCACTAAGCAAAGATGTGACTAAAGCGATCCAGGGAAATAGATCAACCAACTAAAATTTTTTTATGACTTACAATGATATTATCGGCACTGTCGGTGTGGCGCTGATACTTCTTGCTTATTTTCTGAACACCACCAAAGCGATCACCGTCAACGGCAAATTATTTTTTGTAATGAATGTGATCGGGGCAGCATTGGCTTGTTATGCCTCTTTTCTTATTGATTACTGGCCTTTTGTGATCCTGGAAGGAACATGTGTGTTGGTTTCCATTTATGGGCTTATTAGAGTGATGAGAATAAAATTGAGTTGACCGGATAAGAGATCTATCCGCAGCTGTAAGCTAATGTTTCCATTTCAACCACCCTTCTCTGAAACTGGTAGCCGGAATAAACTCTTATGATCTCATTCAATGTGTCATCAATTTCTTCCACAGATCTTACAGTCACCAGTTTCAAGCGATAGTCTTTTATATTTGGAAGCCCTTTGAGGTAATTTGTATAATGCCTTCTCATTTCATTGATGCCCGGAATCAATCCTTTCCATTCTACAGAACGATGCAAGTGTTGACGAATTACTTCGACTCTTTGTTCAATGGTTGGAGGTGGAAGATGCTGGCCTGTTTTGAAGAAATGTTTTATTTCATTAAAAATCCATGGATAACCAATAGCAGCACGGCCGATCATGATACCATCAATACCAAACCGGTTTTTATATTCCAATGCTTTTTCCGGAGAATCAATATCGCCATTGCCGAAAATGGGAATGTGGATGCGTGGATTTTCTTTCACTTTTGCGATCCATGTCCAGTCGGCTTCGCCTTTGTACATCTGGTTCCTGGTACGTCCGTGAATGGATAATGCTTTTATCCCGACATCCTGCAGTCGTTCCGCCACTTCCACAATGTTGATCGAATCATGATCCCATCCTAATCTTGTTTTTACCGTTACAGGTAATGTAGTGGATCGCACTACGGCATCCGTTAATCGAACCATCAGGTCCACATCTTTCAAAACAGCAGCACCGGCTCCCTTGGTCACTACTTTTTTTACCGGGCATCCAAAATTGATATCGACAAGATCCGGCTGAACGGCGTCTACAATTTTTGCACTTAATGCCATCGCTTCTTCATCGCCGCCGAATATCTGGATACCAATCGGACGTTCATAATCGAAGATGTCCAGCTTTTGTTTGCTCTTGATTGCATCACGTATCAATCCTTCAGAAGAAATGAACTCCGTGAACATCAGGTCCACTCCGTTGGCTTTGCATACGGCACGAAACGGCGGATCGCTGACATCTTCCATTGGCGCCAGAAGTAATGGAAAATCAGGCAGAGTTATGTTTCCTATCTTGATCATCACGTTATTTGACCTAATTGACAATTATTAATTAATAATTATTAATTGCTGATTACATTTGAACCTGCAAATTTACCATTTAATAGCAGAAATCATGTACGACAGCAATTCAAAAGGTATTTCTTATACAGCTGGCTTTTTTATTCTTATCGGGTTTGTTATTGCTGGAATTTTGCTTGCAGGAGTTATCAGCATTCCTGTATGGACCAGTATGACAGGAACAAGTTTTGAAAAAATCTCGACAGAAATGGATAATCCTGCTTATGCCAATGCTTTTAAAGTAATCCAGATCATCACGGCAATGGTAGGGTTTTTCTTCCCGGCAGTGTTGACGGCATTCTTGCTAAATAGAAAACCGATGAAGCTGATCGGTTTTGCCGGAACGCCGAAAGGGATGCAATTGTTTTTAGTTTTGTTGATCGTGTTTTTTGGATTGTTGGTTTCTACCGGCCTTTCTTATCTCAACAGCCATTTTCCGATTCCAACCAATTGGAGAATTTCTTTTGATAAAATGGAAAACGATTATAACAGCGGCGTAGAATCTATTATCAGCCTTAAAAGTTTTTCTGATTTTCTGATCGCATTGTTCATATTGGCCGTTTTACCGGCAGTGTGTGAAGAAACTTTGTTCAGGGGCGGACTGCAAAATTTTCTTACCAGATCTACAAAAATGCCGTGGCTGTCTGTAATCATTGTAAGTATTTTATTCAGCCTGGCGCATTGGTCTTATTATGGGTTTTTGTCCCGGTTATTTCTTGGCATCATGCTGGGTTTGCTGTATCAATATTCCGGAAAGATCTGGCTGAATATATTTGGACATTTTCTGAATAACGGCATCGCTATTACCGTTCTTTATGTTTCCACATTGAATGGAAAATCGATGAAAGATGCTATGAATGAAAACTCAGATAATTTCTGGGGTATTTTAGCCTTGCCAATAGTGATCGCTTTGTTTGTATGGTTTTATAATATTTCCAGGAAAGACAAAGAAAGACTGGAACCAATACCGCCGGTTCAGAATACTTCCGAAAATTTATTTTCATAATCATTTTCGTTTTATATGGCATTCAACTGGTCAACATTCCGGACAAGATCACTTACTGCTGTCATATTTGTAGTGGTAATGTTGGCCGGTTTGCTCTGGAACCATTGGAGTTTTTTCATTTTATTTTCTATTATTCATTTTGGCTGCTGGTGGGAGTATCTTAAACTGATGGAGAAGATCCGGAATACTTCATTTCATATTTATTTTAAGATCGGTTTGATGTTGTTGGGTTATGGATTAATGTTGTGGTTTTGCGATCCAACATATGAGATCAGAGATTATGGATTAAGAGAGAATTTTTTCCTGCCTTTATCGTTAGCGGGTTTTGTTCTGATAGCTATTGGTATTTTTCTGCAAAAAAAAATTCAAGCCTCAGCACTGGGGGCAGCACTTCCCGGCCTCTTTTATATTTCACTGAGCTGGGGATTAATGATCGATCTGCGAAGAGACTTTTTTATTTCTAAAACTGATGTGGTTGATCAATCCCTTGTTGGGTGGCACCAGGTAATTGTTCCGTGTGCAGTAATTTTTTCCATTTGGATCAATGATACTATGGCCTACATAGTGGGTTCTTTGATAGGTAAAACACCGCTTTCAAAAATTTCTCCGAAAAAAACCTGGGAAGGAACATTGGGAGGAATTGTTCTTGCGGTCATAGTAGCTGGTGTCATTGCCTGGCTTTCTCATTTTGATATAAAAGTGATAATAATAATTGCGGGAATAGCTTCCATCGTGGGCACATTTGGCGATCTTCTGGAATCGAAACTTAAACGAATGGCGGGAATGAAAGATAGTGGTCATATCATGCCCGGCCACGGCGGTTTTTTGGATCGCTTCGATTCTTTATTGCTGACCGTTCCCGCTGTGTGGTTATATGTTTATTTTTTCCTTCGATAAATTTTAATTAACCCTCCGCTATCGGTCATTTACTACCTTTGCAGTTCAATAATTTTTCATGACAGTACATAAAGAAGGATATAAAACAATTGCCTGGACCGTGATACTTTTTGTGGCAATCAATATTCTTTCGTTTTATATTTTCAGTCTTAATTCACCCATTGTTTGCTGGATCGTTCTGATTATTACGCTGGCTTTGTTGATTTTCATGATCTCTTTTTTCCGGGTTCCTAAAAGAGTATTGACGCATCGGGAAGATGCTATCATTGCACCTGCCGATGGAAAAGTGGTAGCAATTGAGGAGATACAAGCTGATGAGTATTTCACAGATAAAAGAATACAGGTTTCCATCTTCATGAGCCCGTTGAATGTGCATTTGAATCGTAATCCTGTCAGCGGTGACGTTTTGTATAGCCAATATCATAAAGGAAAATACCTCGTAGCCTGGCATCCGAAATCTTCCACCGAAAATGAACGGCACTCGGTTGTATATAGGAAAAACGGGAAAGAGATATTAATAAAACAAATTGCCGGCGCTATGGCAAAACGGATCGTCAACTATTTGCAAGCCGGACAAAAAGTAGAACAAACCGCCGAGATGGGATTTATAAAATTTGGCTCCCGCGTAGATCTTTTATTGCCATTGGATGCAAAAGTGCAGGTAAAGATCGGAGATAAAGTTCAAGGTGGAGTATCAGTTATTGCAACCTGGTAATTTCTCTATCAAAAAATTGATTCCATTTCCTTTAAAGAATGAACAGTGTAAGTCGGTTTGATATCCGTCGTAATTTTTAAATGATTCACGAACACCTGGTCCATGCCGGCATTCATTGCCCCGATGATGTCCACTTCAATACTATCGCCGATCATGATGCTTTCATTCTTTGATGCCTTGGTTTTTTCCAATGCAAAATCAAATATTTCTTTATTCGGCTTTAGACTATTAGATCCTTCAGAAGTAATGATCTCTTTAAAAAATACATCCAGGCCGGAGTTTTTTAATTTACTATGTTGCGTCTTTTCAAATCCGTTGGTGATGAGATGCAACTCATAATTCTTGTTTTGCAAGTACTCAAGTATTTCTATTGCATGAGGAAAAAGGATTTTGCGGGTAGGTAACAGATCCAGGAATTGCGTACTCATTTCCCTTGCCAATGACTCATCTGCAATTTTAAAATCCAGCAAAGTGAGCCACATTCTTTTAACTCTTAATTCATCTTGTTTGATGAAGCCATTGCGATAACGTTCCCAAAGTTTTTCGTTGTGTACCAGGTAATTTTTATGAAACTGTTCAAAATCGTTTACTCCTCTTTCTTTTAAACCAAGTGTATGATAAAGTTCAGAGAAAGTAGCCTTGGCATTAGCCTCAAAATCCCAGAGTGTATGATCCAGGTCGAAGAAAAGATGGCGGTATTTCATCGCTGCAATTTACGATATAAGAATTACGATTTACGATTTTCATAAGTAACTTGCTTATACATAGATTCAAAATCATATATTGTAAGTATGAATGTTATTATCACCGGAGCTTCCCGCGGATTAGGAAAAGCGACAGCAAAATTATTTGCTGCCAATGGCCATCATTTGTATCTGACTTCCCGAAGCGAAACGGCATTGTATAAAACCGTGGAAGAACTGATGACCAAATATCCTGCAATAACGATCAAAGCCAAGCCATTTGATCTAAGTAAAAAAGAAAACGCCATTGCATTAGGCAATTGGATCTTGAATTTGCGAATTTCAATTGATGTTTTATTTAATAACGCAGGTTCTTTTGTACCCGGAAGTGTACATGATGAACCTTACGGAGCATTGGAGAACCAGGTAGAAACGAATTTATACAGCGCTTATCATTTGACAAGAGCTCTTTTACCAAAAATGGTGGAACAAAAAAGCGGTCATATTTTCAATATGTGTTCTGTTGCTTCCTTAAAGGCGTATAAAAATGGCGGTGCTTACAGCATCAGCAAGTTTGCATTGCTTGGCTTTTCAAAAAATCTCCGGGAGGAAATGATGCCGCATGGTATTAAGGTAACTGCTGTCATTGCCGGAGCTGCATATACGGATTCATGGGCTGGCAGCGGAATAGAAGAGAAAAGATTTATGGAAGCAGAAGATATTGCTAAGATGATCTACGCCGCTTCTCAACTTTCACCGCAGGCTTGTGTGGAAGAAATTTTAATGCGGCCGCTGTTGGGAGACATTTGATTGTTTTTCCTTTTAAATTTTTACCTTATTCACTGTACTTATAGCCTACACCTCTTACTGAGTGAAAATATTTTGGATTGCGGCTATCCTCTTCAAAATATTTTCTGAAGTTCAGAATGAAATTATCAATTGTTCTTGTGGTTGGGTATACATTATAACCCCAAACTACCTGTAATATTTTTTCTCTTGGCACTACTTCATTTTTATTCTCGATCAGTAGTTTCAGCAACATAGTTTCTTTTTTGCTGAGTTGCAATTTTTTCCCGCCTTTTGTAGTGGCTTCCTGTGCTTTAAAATCAATTGTATTGTCGCCAAAAGTATAACTGTCAGCAAGAGTGGATTTATCCTGCAGCTTTTTATTTTTTTCAATGAGTTTTTGAACTCTTAACAAAAGTTCTTCCAGATTGAATGGTTTGGTGAGATAATCATCGGCGCCTTTTTTCAATCCCAATACACGGTCAGC
>DASZXQ010000183.1:0-1851 GCA_035545755.1 Chitinophagaceae bacterium
CTCCAATATTAATATCTCCCCGTATTTCATAGAAAGCATTCATATCTCTTTCTCCGCGCATCTTGAATATTTCTCCATGCAGATGCACTACATTTTCCGAACCTGCACGTTCGTGCAAATCATCTATGTTTTGTGTGATAACGGTTACATGGTAATGTTGCTGTAAATCTGCAATTCCTTTGTGTGCTGCATTAGGCAAAGCCCTGGCTGCTTCCCTCCTTCGCATATTATAAAAATCAAGAACCAGCTTGGGATTTTTCCGATAGCCTTCCGGAGTAGCCACTTCATATACATTATACCCGTTCCACAATCCGTCGCTGTCGCGAAAAGTTTTTAAACCACTTTCTGCACTGATGCCCGCTCCCGTCAGTACAACCAGATTTTTCATTTGATAAAATTATTGATTTTGTTTTGGTGAAACCGGTTTCCGGTTATGCTTCTTCTAAAAAATGAAAGCGGCAAAAATCAGCAACCATAACGGCCATCCAGCACCAATGC
This sequence comes from Chitinophagaceae bacterium, assembly GCA_035545755.1. Taxonomy (GTDB): domain Bacteria; phylum Bacteroidota; class Bacteroidia; order Chitinophagales; family Chitinophagaceae; genus UTBCD1. The sequence goes on from DASZXQ010000183.1 coordinate 499, forward strand.
AATAAGTGCAAAGAGATACTTTTTCATATCAAAAAGTTTTATCGTAAATAAATATTGATACGGGCCGGTGAAAAGAGTAACCGTTAAATTTTTTTAAATGAAAACCTATTTTTCTCCCGCCATTTCCATTATGATATCCCGCTCTTTTTCTGTAACAGGCTGTACAGACAATCTGCCGATTCTTACGAGGGCCATTTCTTTCAAACGTTTGTCAGCCTTAATTTGAGCAAGCGTTACAGGCTTCTCTAATTTTTTAAATGCTTTTATATCTACTGCAACCCAGTTGGTATCAGCGGTGGTAGGATCCTGGTAAGCTTCTTTCTCCACTTTTGCTATTCCGACAATTTCCGTTCCTTCATTACTATGATAAAATAAAACCTCATCACCCTTTTTCATATTGCGCAGGTGAATCCGCGCTGCATAATTTCTCACACCGTCCCATGTTGTCTTTTTATCTTTAACCAACTGATCCCAACTATAGGCAGATGGTTCTGATTTTACAAGCCAGTAATTCATATCTTCTGCTTTTGAATAAAATTAAGAATACTCCTGAATTTAAGGCATTTTTAGTATGCTATCTGTAAGGTAAATGCAATTGAAAAGAGATAAAAAATCATTACGTCGTTTTCTTTTGCAATAAAAACATTATATTTTTGTATCCTTGTGTCATTAATCCTCCCACTTTAATCTTATGAAGCAGGCTAATCTGGTATCAAAAATAATCCTTACATGCATAGTTACCTGTTTTGTTATTAACGTGACGGGTCAAACGAATGTTACCACCCAACATAATGATCTGAAGAGACCAGGCTGGGATCGTATTGAGACTACCCTTACCCAAAGCAATGTGAGCAACGGAAACTTTGGAAAAATCTTTTCCCGTCAGGTGGATGATCAAATTTATGCCCAGCCACTGGTAATTAGTAATGTATCAATCGGAGGAGGCACTCATGATGTAGTGTATGTTGCAACAGTGAATAACACAGTATATGCATTCGACGCAGACGATTCCGCGAAGAATACCCCCTATTGGGAAGTAAATTTAACCTATGACCCTCCCGGATACCGGGTACCTACCAATGATGATTTGTCTGCTGCCGGTGCCTGCAGCGGCAACTATAAGGATTTTACCGGAAAAATCGGTATCGTAGGTACCCCCGTTATCGATACAAACACCAACACATTATTTGTAGTAGCCAGAAGCGTATCAAATGACGGATCGACATATGTACAGTATCTACATGCATTAGACATCACAACCGGGCAGGAGAGGTTGAATAGCCCCGTGTTCATTACAGCCACAAGCCCGGGAACCGGGGCCGGAAATGTCGGTGGAACGATTACTTTCAATCA
>DASZXQ010000184.1:0-16078 GCA_035545755.1 Chitinophagaceae bacterium
GAAAAAATAATGAGCCGTCGATAAAAGGATTTACATTATCAGGCAGCACAGATATAGATTCAACCCAGATCGTATTAAATCAATCTTACGCCATTTTATTATTCTGCATGGATTTTTCAGAACCAGTTTCCCGCTGGCAAAAAGATTTTTCCCAATTATACATGAAAGCAAAAGAAAAGAACATTCCTGCTTATGTCGTGACGGCTCGCATGGATCAGGCTGCTGCGGCATTTGCAGGAACTTCTTTTGCCAATATTCCTGTTTTTAAATGTGATTATACTGCAATACGTACTGCGGCGAGAACGAATCCATGTTTGTATTTATTGAAACAAGGAACGATTATGGGAAAATGGAGTTATAAATGCATCAACAATGCTATAAAAAAATTGCCTTCATACGGTAATCAATGATCATGATAAAGTTCATTGCCAAAAAAATTTTGTACAGCCTGCTTGTATTAATCGGAGTGGTGATGCTCGTTTTCTTCCTTTTCCAGGGCTTCGGCGATCCGTCACGGTTAGTGATGGGGCAAACAGGTGATTCCACAACACAAGCCAATATCCGAAAAGAATTATATCTCGATCAACCAAAATGGAAACAGTTTTTATTTTACCTGGATGATGTTTCACCTATTTGCATACATAGCACAGAAGAGATACGACAAAAAAAACTGAAAGGAATATTTATTGGATGGAATCAAAAACCCGGAAGCTATCGGGTTGGATTGAAAATTCCTTACCTGCGGCAATCTTATCAAAGCAAAAGAGATGTCTGGAATATTTTGATGCAGGCATTACCGGGAACGCTGATGCTGGCTATTGCTGCTATGCTGATAGCTACATTACTCGGCATTCCATTGGGAGTATTGGCTGCTGTCAGGCAGAACAGTTGGCTGGACACATCCGCCATTTTTTCCAGCATTGTGGGTATTTCAGCACCTTCATTTTTCATGGGTATCATCATCGCATATGTTTTTGGTTTTTTATGGAGCGATTGGACCGGACTGCATATTTCCGGAAACTGGTTTGACCTGGATGATACTACCGGTGCCCGGAGGCTGACTTTGCAAAATCTTATTCTTCCTGCCATTACATTAGGCATTCGTCCTTTGGCTATTATTACTCAACTGACACGAAGCGCCATGCTGGATGTATTAGAACAGGATTTTATCCGAACTGCTTATGCTAAGGGACTTTCAAAAGGGATGGTAATCTGGAAACATGCTTTGCGCAATGCATTGAACCCTGTGATCACTGCGGTGACGGGTTGGTTTGCAGAATTGCTTGCGGGCGCCTTTTTTGTGGAATATATTTTTGGCTGGCAGGGTATTGGAAAAGTAACCGTTGATGCGTTAGAAAAACTGGATTACCCGGTAGTTATGGGCTCTGTCCTGATCACAGCCGCATTTTTTATTATCATCAATATCCTGGCCGATATACTTTATGGCATCGTGGATCCGAGGGTCAGGATCCGTTGACCTTGGTTTTTGGAAAGTCATCAATTCTTGAATTTTTTGTTAATCAGCTTTTTTAATTCCGATATTTTGTAAATTACACAAAACGAAAAACAATTTACTCTCTTACAGGCAAAACGGGTTTCAATGCATTCTATGGAAAAAGTGATTACGATACTAGCCCGAAAGCAGCCTTACTTCAATACAGTCTCTTCTGATACTGCACTGAATGATGCCCTTCATAAAATGAATTGCGAGAACACTGATTACCTCATCGTAATGGATAATGACAGGTTCCTGGGAGTATTGTCAGAGCATGATATTTTTTCCAAAGCAATGATGAAAAAACTTCCGTTGGATCAGATGACTGTGAAAGAAACGATGAACACCGGAATCCCGATTGTTGATTCGGAAGAAACAGTAGAAAGCTGTTTAAAATTGATGCAATTATTTAAAGTGCATTACCTGCCGGTTTTTGAAAATTTTAGTTTTTGCGGCGTGATATCCAGTGATGATATTTTGCAGGAAGCAGTGAAGAACCGGGAAGAGATTTTTGACGAACAAAGAGACCGGTTAATTTTCATCAGCGATTATTGAACGATCACTTCTGAAATTATTTTTTTCCCAAAAGCTTCATTTACTCTCGATTTGATCTTTTCTTTTTGATAGATCAGTTCATTTTTTAAAGGAGCGACATTTGTGGTAATGATGAGTTTCTCCCCGATGATCTGCAATTTTTCCGTATAGCGGGCAATGGTTTTACCCATGATTTGTTCCCAGGCATCTTCAATTTGCAATGCCTGAATATCGCCTTTGATGCGGCTTTGTTGAAGGAATTGCTGAATGGCATCGCCAATTGAAAACTCACCCATAGTTACAGTCAAAAGTAGAAAGTTAAAAGACAAAAATCAAAACTCATTATTTAAGCATGGAAAATGAATTCCATTTTTTACTTTTTAATTTTGAATTTATAATTCAATCAACTGATAGGATCGGGCCAAAGATTTCAGGTGTTGTTCCACTCGTTCTCTGTTTGTATCCGTAATAAATACCTGCCCATCATTTTCCACACAAACTTTTTGCAACAGGTTTGCAATGCGGTCCTCATCTAATTTTTCAAATACATCATCCAGCAGTAGCAGGGGAGTAAATCCTTTTTCTTTTTTTAAAATTTCCAGTTCTGCTAATTTCATTGCAAACAATAAACTCTTGCGCTGTCCCTGCGAGGCAATATTGCGAAAAAGCAAGTTTCCCAGGTTGATCTCAATATCGTCTTTGTGAATGCCACAAGTGCTTCGTTGGGCCCTGCAATCTCTTTGTCTTGCTGTCTTCAGTAATTCAGTAATTGAAGCACTCAATAATTCAGTTTCATATAAAAAGCTAACATCTTCCTGTTGTTTTGCGATATCATGGTACAAGAGCCTGACCAAAGGGAGGAAGTTGATGAGGAATTCTTTTCTTTTATTAAATATATGAGTGCATGGATCAATTAGTTGATCATCCAGCACATCTAATAATGAAAAATTAGTAGTCCCAGTTTCTGCGAAGGAGCGTAACAGTGCATTTCTTTGTTGTAATATTTTGTTATATGTGATCAGGTTTTTTAAATATTCTGCATCCAACTGGGACAATAAAGCATCTAAAAATTTCCTTCTTTCTTCGCTGCCTCCTGTAATCAATTGGGCATCATCCGGCGCAATGATGACGCAAGGATAATGGCCGATATGCTGTGAAAATTTTTCATATGATTCATTATTAACGGAAAACTCCTTTTTCCCTGTTTCCCGAAGGATACAAACTGCTTTTTCATTTTTACCATTCAGGAAAAAATCGCCTTCAATTCTAAATCCGTTTTGCCCCTGCTGCACACTATTACTGTCAGAACGTATGAAATAACTTTTGGTAAAACAGAGATAATGGATCGCATCCAACAGGCTGGTCTTGCCGGTGCCGTTGTTGCCGCAGATACAAACGATACGATCAGTAAATTCAAAACTGCGGCTCCGGTAATTTTTGAATTGGGTGAGTGATATATCCTTTAATTGAAGCATGTGTCATGCAAGATAAAAGGTTATCCGGGAACTGCTAAAGTCCACACAATCAAAAGCATTTATTTCCTTTTTTAGCCTTATTTTTGCACCCGCTTAATCCAACTACCGGATGATAGAAAAAACACAAACAGCAAGGCCCGTGGCAACTAAGTTTTCCAAAGAAACTTATCTGTATTGGTATGAGTTGATGCAACTGATCCGCCAGTTTGAACTGATGGCAGAAGAAAAATACAAAATGGAAGGCAAGATCAGGGGATTCTTTCATGCGTATGTAGGCCAGGAAGCCATCGCGGCAGGCTGTATGACTGCAACAAGACCCGAAGATCCTTTCATTACAGCATACCGTGATCATGGCTTGGCCATTGCAAAAGGAGTTTCTGTGAATAGTTGTATGGCAGAGTTGTATGGGAAAGCAACCGGCAATGCCAAAGGCAAAGGAGGCAGTATGCACTTCTTTGGTAAAGCTGTGCATTTTTATGGTGGTCATGGAATAGTTGGAGCACAGATCGGAACCGGAGCAGGATTAGCATTTGCAGAACAGTACCGCGGTAGCGATAATGTGGTCCTTTGCTTTTTTGGAGATGGTGCTGCCCGCCAGGGAATCCTGCATGAAACATTTAACCTGGCAATGTTGTGGAAATTGCCGGTAGTGTTTATTTGCGAGAACAATAATTATGCAATGGGCACATCTGTGGAACGTACCTCGAATGTGATCGACATTTATAAACTGGCTGATGGCTACGAAATGCCAGCCGATACTGTTGATGGAATGACCGCTGAAGCAGTGCATGAAGGTGTAAGTCGAGCGGTAAAAAGGGCTAGGGAAAAAGGTGGGCCTACTTTACTTGAAATGAAAACTTACCGCTATAAAGGTCACTCAATCAGCGATCCGCAAAAATACAGAAGTAAGGAAGAGGTAGAAGAATACAAAGAAAAAGATCCCATTCAGCAAATTCTGAGAACGATATTGTCAAATGGTTTTGCTACTGAAGCGGAAATTAAAACTATTGACGACAGGGTAGCGGGCATTGTAGCTGAGTCAGTAAAATTTGCAGAAGAAAGCCCATGGCCTGATGATAGCGAGGTCCTCAAAGATGTTTATATGGATAAAGACTATCCATTCATAGTGGATTAACGAACATTCAATTCCAATTTCAAAAAAAATTATACCGTAAAAAATGGCAGACACTAAGCATACCGGCACTACAGAAGAAGTAATTGTAGCGAAAGCAAAAGATTTTTGGGATAAATACAGCAAGCCGCTGATGATCGTTTGTGTGGCGCTGCTAGTAGTAATCGGCGGATACTTCGGTTATCAGAATTTCATTAAAAAACCAAAAGAAGAAAAAGCTTCTGATGCAATTTTCAAAGCAGAGGAATATTACCGTTTGGATTCAGTGAAATTAGCATTGAATGGAGATGGGCAATATCCAGGCTTCCTCAGCGTGATCAATAAATACAGCGGAACAGATGCAGCGAATCTTGCATGTTTTTATGCAGGCAGTTGTTATCTCAAAATGGGCGACAACGCCAATGCGGCCAAATACCTGAAAAAATTCAGCAGCAATGCTAAACAGATCCAGGCAAGAGCCTATAAATTGTTGGGTGATGCTTATGCCGATATGGGGAAAAATGCTGATGCGCTGGATTATTACAAAAAAGCAGCACATCATTTCACAGAAGATCAGGTTAATTCTGCAGAAGCATTATTCATGGCAGCTTATTTGGCTGATAAAGTGATGAAGGACACCAAAGAAGCCATTTCGTTGTACAAAGAGCTGAAAGAAAAATATCCTGCCACCCAGCAAGGAATTGAAGCAGACAAATATTTGGCCCAGTTGGGCGTGTACGATGCAGATTAAGAAGGGGCCAGTTTACAGTTACTGAAATTTGAACGTACAGATATTCATACCATGTTTTGTTGACCAGCTTTTTCCGCAGACTGCTTTCAATATGGTCAAGGTGCTGGAGAAAGCGGGATGCACAGTTAGCTATAATACTTCCCAGACCTGTTGCGGGCAACCTGCATTTAATGCCGGCTTCTGGGATGATTCCAAAGCTGTTTGCTCCAAATTCATCAAAGATTTTTCCGGAACAGATTATATTGTTGGACCCAGTGCCAGTTGCGTGGGCTTTGTCCGGAATTATTATGGAAAACTTTTCGACAATTCTTCACTACATCATGATGTGGCAGACCTGAACAAACGCATTTTCGAGTTCTCTGAATTCATGATAAAAGTATTGCAGGTGGAAGATGTTGGTGCTGTGTTGCAGGGTAAAGCTACCTATCATGATAGTTGTGCAGGATTGAGAGAATGTAAAATAAAAACGGAGCCCCGGAAATTATTATCGAACGTAAAAGGTTTAGAAGTAACGGAAATGAATGATGTGGAAACCTGCTGTGGTTTTGGTGGGACTTTTGCAGTAAAATTCGAGGCGATCTCTATTGGAATGGGAGAGCAGAAAGTGGAGAATGCGTTGGCTACCGGCGCTGAATATGTTATTTCGACAGATCTTTCCTGTCTCATGCATTTACAAGGCTATATCAAGAACAAAGGATATTCTTTACAAACACTTCATTTAGCTGACGTATTAGCGTCCGGATGGTGAATTATAATCCCGAATAATAATCATATCCTCTTTCAAACCAATAATCAGGAGGACGGTTGTTGGAGAAATAAATAGTTCCAATACGTTTCAGATGTTTGATACCATATTTTACGGGAATAATAAGTCGAAGAGGATAACCCTGGTTCAGAGGCAATGGTTGTCCATTCATTTCATAACATAAAATTGTTTGGGGATGTAAAATGCTGGGCATATCAATGCCCACATAATATTGTTTATCCGGTGTACTCATTCCTACATACTTCATTTGTGTTTCGCCAGTCAAGCCATACGCTTTTACAAAGTCAGAAAATTTTACACCGGCCCAATGTGTAACCTGGTCCCAACCTTCTATGCATTTAAAGTCAAACACAATGTCTGTTTTGGGAAGTTTCTTGATATCATCCAATTTCAATGTTAATGTGTCGCCATTTTTTCTGATCACATATAATCGCCATGAAGATGTATCGAATTTGCTTTTTAAACCTACATCACCGTTCACCCGGACTTTTTTTACCGCATCTGCCTCTGAATATTCTTTGCTAAGATGCCTGTTGGATAAAATTTTCCGGAACAGCGATTCATTCATATCCAGAACATTTCGTAATGGCTGTCTTGTTCCATTTGCAGTTTCGGGTTGATGCCGCAACCATTTCCATCCCCAAAATCCTGCTCCCATCAACACAATAAAGAAGAAAAATGAAATGATCGTTTTTTTTACGATCAATTCATCGGTACTAAGCTTACCGTTTTTGGTAAAAATATTCTTTAAAAAATTGGCCATACTTATTTTTTTATTGGTTCTTCTGCAGTTGCATCCTCTTTTGTATTTGCCACTTCAAAACCCGTAATGATCGCTCTGAAATTGTTCCAACCTGCACGAATGACCTGCAGAATATGTATGACAAAAAATAACACATAACCGATGGTTAATGCAAAATGAATGATGCGGGCCATTTTATAACCACCGAAGATGGCACAAAGCCAGCCCAGTTGAACGGGTTTATAAATAGCCAGGCCTGTAAGAATGGATCCGATTCCCATTACAATGATCGCAGAATAAGCAATACGCTGCGCCGCATTGTATTTTTCCTGAGGCGGGGCTATTTTGCGAATGTGCAGATCATGTAACAAGACCTGCCAGGCTTCTTTAAAAGAATTTTTCTTTGGCAACAAATATCTCCATTCACCTGAAAAAACTGTATAGAGTACATAAAGAAATCCATTGATAAAAAACAGCCACATGAACACAAAATGATACGACATTCCTTCGGCAAGATGAAAAGGAATGTGCAGTGCATTATAAAAAGAGTTGGGAAAGAATTTGAGCAATGTTTTACTGCCGAACCCAATTTTATATACATCATTGGCCCAATAGATCAAGAGGCCGCTCCAGATCATGATCATTAGTACTGGAAAATTGATCCAGTGGAACCAGCGAATAGCAAGTGGATGTTTCTTTACAATTTTTTTCATGAAATGATGTCCGTTGGTTATAGCGAAAGATACACAAAATTAGAAGGAGCGACTTAATTGAATTGTCAGATTACTTACAGTTTTATTAAATACAAAAACCCCGGCAATTGTCCGGGGTTGTATCGAAAATACCAAGAAATTATTTCGGAAGCAGTACATGATCGATCACCTGTATCACACCATTACTCTGATACACATTTGGAATAGTGATGGATGCCATGCCGCCGTTCTCGTCCTTGATCCAGTACTTGCCTGATTTTTTCATTACAAATAATTTTCCACCTGCTACGGTAGTTAACTCAGCAGTGCCTTTTCCTTTTTTGATCCATGCGTCAAGCTCTTTTGTATCGAGCCGGCCGGGAACTACATGATAGGTAAGAATGCCGGTAAGTTTAACTTTGTTTTCAGGTTTCAACAAATTGTCTACTGTGCCCGCAGGCAACATGTTAAATGCTTCGTTGGTTGGAGCGAATACGGTAAACGGGCCTGCACTTTCCAAAGTCTCTACTAATCCCGCAGCTTTTACTGCAGCAACTAATGTGGTATGATCTTTAGAATTGATTGCATTTTCGACAATATTTTTCGAGGGATACATCGGAGCGCCGCCAACCATTACAGTTTTTTCGCTGGCCATTTTTTGGCTAAAAGCATTATTCATTAAAATGCTTGCGACGAGAAATAAAGCGATTGATTTAATTGACTTCATAAATTGATTTTTTCAGTTTTAAAAATGATATGAGTTTTAAGTTTGGGTTTAACGGATCAAATCTTGTCACATGTAACAGATACAACAAATACGAGAGTGGCGGAAGTGCAGATTGAAAAAAGAAAATATTTATTTATTCAACTTATTTTAATTTTGAAATCCACAAGTAATATTTTTCCGTATGGCACATTGGTTGGTAAAATCAGAACCCTCTACCTATAGCTGGGACCAGTTGGTGAAGGAGGGAAGCACCTGCTGGAGCGGCGTACGCAATTATGCAGCCCGCCTCCATTTAATGAATATGAAAAAAGGCGACGACGTATTTTTCTATCACAGCAATGAGGGAACCGATATTGTCGGCATTGCCAAAGTAGTCAAGGAACATTATCATGATCCTACTACGGATGATGAACGCTGGGTGGCTGTAGATATAAAACCAATCCGAAAGTTAAAAAGATCAGTTCCGCTCGATCAGATCAAAAAAGATAAACGCCTTTCAGGAATGGCGTTGGTACGAATAGGTAGGTTGTCTGTTCAGCCAGTGACTGATAAAGAGTGGGCTACAATACTGGAACTGGCCTGGGAAAAATGAAATCGCCACGATTCTTACTTCATCGTTGAATAATTCATCTCATTTTAATAATTTATCAAGGAATAAAACGTTGTATTGATTGCAGTGCTGCTGCATTTCAATTCTTAACCCAAAACATATTTTATGTCAACTTTAGAACAACGTATGGAAAAGCTTGAAAAAAAGCTTCGTCTTTATCAACTCGCTTTTATCTCTATTCTTCTTACCGGAGGTTTTCTTATAGTAAGCGGTTTCAACAAAAAAAACCAGGTTCCCGATCTTATCCAGGCAAAAGGATTCCAGGTAGTGGATGACCAGGGAAGGGCATTGGTTTCATTGAAAAGTTATGATAATGCAGGTAATATCCGGCTGTATGATCAAAACGGGACGACATTGTTGGAAGCATATCAGAATGATGCAGGTGCCGGAGCGATACTAACCAAATCTAAAGATTCCAAATATTCTTGTTATATCGGAACATATAATAATGGAGCAGGGCAGATCAAAGTATATAACTCTAGTGAAAAAGCTGTGGACGAAATCGGATCTACCGTAAGTGATTATGGATATTTTGGTGTGAATAATGCATCCGAAAACACTATCCTTTCAGTTTCTTCCACTGCAAATGGTGATGGTGTTGTGTCAGTTTTTAACCGGTACAAAAATCGTATCTGCATTCTCGGACCTGATGATTATGGCAATGGCGTCTTAAATGTCATGAATAGTTCCGGGCAAAACATGAATGGCGTTTGGCCAAAACAATAATTTCATAATTCAGTTTTACTACACATTTATGCCATACCTCGTGTATGGCATAATTTTATGCTATGGGTAAAAAAAGAATTGCTGTTTTAACCGGCGCAGGTATTAGTGCTGAAAGTGGACTCAAGACTTTTCGTGACAGTGATGGTTTGTGGGAAGGTTATAACATTGAAGATGTAGCAACACCACGAGCATGGAGAAAGGATCCACAACTTGTGTTGGATTTTTATAACATGCGTCGCAAAAATGTTGCTGATGCAAAACCCAATGCAGCACATTTTGGTTTGGCTGAATTGGAAAAAGATTTTGATGTCACAATCATTACTCAAAACATAGACGACCTTCACGAAAGAGCCGGATCCACTAACATCATTCACCTGCACGGAGAAATTTTTAAAATGTGCAGTGAAGACAAACGATTGGTTTGTGAAATCAAGGAAGATATAAAATTAGGTGACCTGGCAGAAGACGGAAGCCAATATCGTCCATTTATTGTTTGGTTCGAAGAACCAGTGCCAAAGATCGAAGAAGCAATCCCGGTGATCTATAATGCAGATATTTTTATAGTTGTTGGAACGTCATTAGCTGTTTATCCTGCTGCCGGGTTAATTAACTATGCAAAAAGGGATGTCCCGAAATTTATCATTGACAAAAAAATACCTTATACCGCTTCGGTTTATAATTTGACTGCAATTGAAAAACCGGCAACAGAAGGAGTGGAGGAATTGAAAAGAATTTTGTACGGCAACTAAAACCAATTTTATTTATTTCCATTCTTCCTGGAATTTCACATTATTCAATTCTAATTCTTTAAGGACAGGTTCGTAAATTTCTTTTGCTGTCGGGATATGAAGGCCGGTCAGTTTTATTTTTCCATTTAAAATAAGTTTTGCTGCAATACCCAATGGCAATCCAACCGTTTTTGCCATTGCTGTATGAATGTTGTTTTCTCCTTTTACTACTAATAAACTGCTGACAGTGGATTTTTTATCCTGGATTAAATATTCAAATTCATGAAGCATTATGATCATGTCTTTGTCGTAAGGCCGCAATGCCAGTTTTTTTTCAATGGCGAATTGTAGAATATCAGCCGGGCTGCACAACCCCTTATTTACAACAGTTTCCTGGTCATCCATTCCGAGAAAAAAAAGTTGTTTCAGTGTAAGGTTTGCTTCATGCATATTTTGGGCCACAAATGCCGCAGCATTATTTTTTACATCATCAATTTCTATTGTTTCCAGGTTGCCTTCCTGGTCAGCTGCCATAAATGATTCTGGTAACGATTGCTCTTCATCCTCGGCTTCTTGTTCCACTTCCATTAATTTCATCAGGTTTTCCAGCAGGTCTTTGGTTTTGGCAAACCGTTCATTCAGTTTTTCATTCAGCCATTCACTAAAACCATTTTTATCCATGTGCTCTTTGAAAAGCTGGTACAATGTTTTCCCGTCAGTTTCATATTGCGGCGTTTCATCAGTCAATTTCAGGTCGATTATGTTTTTCCATCCATACATGAAATCAGGATGGCGTAATGTAGTTCGTATAAAAGTTTGGGCATTGGTCAAACCATATTTTTCACTATAACTTAATGAATCCCTGTTGGGATACCAGCTTAAAAAACCGATCTCCGGAATCTCCACCATTCGATCAGCCGTGAATAATTCTTCATAGGGTATTTTTTTTTCAACAGCATTTTCTCTGAAATGCGCTCCCGCTTTTCCGGCTAATACAACACTTCTCGGGTTCCAGCTTATTTTATAATGCCAGGGATTGTCATCGCTTTCCGGAGCCACTAATCCGCCGCAATGCGATTTGAATGAAATGATCTGCCCGCCTTTTTCACGAATGGAATCAATTGTTTTCATGGCACTCATGTGATCAATGCCGGGATCCAACCCCATTTCTCCCAGGAACAATAATTTCCTTTTTTCGATCTCGGGTTTCAGGCTTTGAATATTTTCATCCACATATGAAGCGGTGAGTAAATTTTTATTACAACTCACACAATCCTGCGCTACCAGGTAATGAAGTGCGGGTGGCAGGAGCGAGATTACGATGTCAGCTTGTTTGATATGTTTTATTCGTTCGTTAGAATTTTTTATATCAAAGGATATAGCTATGGCACGACTGGCATTCCCGATTTTTGATTGAGCTAGTTGCAGATCTGCATCCACTACAGTAAATTTCCAATTTTCTTCCAAAGAATTTTTGATAAGATAATCTATCAGTACCGTAGCTGATTTGCCTGCGCCGAATAGTAAAATGTTTTGCATAAAAAAGATCCGGGTTGAATCAAAGATGGAAATTAGGACATTTATTCAAACCGGACCATGAAAGAGGGTTGCTCACAAACCTGCTGTTTCATCACTTAATTCTTTCGACTCGATCTTAACGATCTTAAATGCCACTTTTATCCCGCGATTAGACGGTGGAATAGCGATAGTCATTGATCCTTTCGGAGCTATCGATTGAAATGAAATGTTCTCTGTTTTCAATGGCTGTTCACTTGGTTTTAAATATTGCAATGCTACCACTACATTATCGAGCACATATTTTGAATCATTGGTCACTGTCAATTGCAAATCACGGATACCGCCGAAAGCACCACGTTTATAGTCATTGCTTTTCACCGATACCAGGTTTGAAATGTCTTCCTTAGGGGAGGTAGAAGTAGTTTCTTCATCGCTGCTGTTCCGGCTTTTTTTGCTGCGTTCGCCGGTTACAGTATTCACATCAACTCCTGGTGAGTTTTGGTCAGTTATAGTTTCTTTTTTTGAAGGTGGTTTCAAATCATTTTCACTTTTCGTATCTGATTTCTCTTTTTGAATAGCCTGTTTTTCCTGTACTGATTTTGAATTTTTTTGTGTTCCTTTTAAAGGCTCTTGTTGTTCTGAATTTGCTGTTATTTCCTGCGGCTGTATCGGCAACTCAGAAGTTGTGGCGGAAGACGACATATCAACAGGAGAGGATTGCGTTGAAATAAGCGGATGATCTGCAATATTCTTTTTTGAAGTTTTTGATTTTAGCGTAAACCCTATTAACACTCCCAATGCCAGCACATAAATAAACACAGATGCCCGTTTTAGATTCTTAAAAAATAAATTTTTCCTGGCAATCTTTTGTTTACGCTGCTGCAATGTTTTTACATACATTTCTTTGATCTCATCCAACGGTTGAGCAAATTTCATTTCAGCTGCAACTGGGTTTTCAGTAACGGTAATTGTTTTAACTCTTTGATAAGAATTTCCCGAATGTGATGTTGCCGTTTCAGCTTCGGCTACTTCTTTTTTGGGAGAAGGCATGGTTACAAACACTGCCTTTTTGAATGCCATCGTTTCATTTTTTTCTGAAGAAACCGGCTGTTTTTTTTCTTCTGTATTTTTTTTATAAAAACGATCAAACGGCTGTTCCTCTGCAGGAGGAGCAAAAGCTTTCAGTTCTTCCACTTCACCGGGATAACGCCAGGCGGCACTTTTCCCCTGAACCCACACCAGATCGTATGCTTTGAGCCCGAGATCCAGCAACTCATTCAGCGAATAGGGACCTGTTTCTTTATTGTCACGCAATAACAGATAGCTAGCCATAATCCATTTTATTGGTACTGTTTTTACAACGAAAAAATCACGCCTGAGAGTGTCAAAGCCTTGTTATAAAGTTCCCAAAAAAATAGTTGATAAATAATTCACAAGAGTGGAAAAAATCGATTCAAAAAACAACCTTTTTTGTCAGGTTTTCAAGGTCATTTCCGGTACATTTGCAGACCTCAAAAATTCAACCTCAGAAACTGGTAAAATAAGCTATGGACGAGACTTTTCAGCCGCAGGAGACAAGCGATAATAACCGAATTATCCCGGTGAACATAGAGGAGCAAATGAAGACCGCCTACATTGACTATTCCATGTCAGTGATCGTAGGCCGGGCACTTCCTGATGTACGGGACGGACTGAAGCCCGTGCATCGGCGCATTTTGTTTGCCATGAACGAATTGGGGTTGAATTATAACAAACCTTATAAAAAATCTGCACGTATTGTAGGAGAGGTGTTAGGTAAATATCATCCGCATGGTGATACTGCTGTCTACGATGCAATGGTTCGTATGGCCCAGGAATGGAGCATGCGTTACACATTGATCGATGGACAAGGAAATTTTGGAAATGAAGATGGTGATGGCCCTGCTGCAATGCGTTACACTGAAGCAAGATTAGAGCGTCTGGCGGAGCATATGCTCGATGATATTGAAAAAGATACGGTGGATTTTCAATTGAATTTTGACGATTCAGAGAAAGAGCCCAGCATTTTACCCACACGGATACCTCAGTTACTCATCAATGGCTCCAGCGGTATTGCCGTTGGTATGGCGACCAATATCATGCCTCACAATCTCAGCGAGGTCATTGATGGATGCATTGCATTTATTGATAAAAGAGATATTACTATTGAAGAATTGATGCAATATGTGAAAGCACCGGACTTTCCTACTGGCGGAGTGATCTACGGAATGGAAGGAGTGAAAGCTGCTATGCATTTTGGAAGAGGCAGGGTAGTGTTGCGTGGAAAATTACATGTAGATGCAAAAGCAAATGGGAAAGAACAAATCATTATCACAGAAGTACCTTACCAGGTCAATCGTGATGTATTAACAAATCGTATCGGGGAACTCGTGAATGAAAAGGTGATCGATGGCATAGCACACGTCAACAACGAATCTAATCAAAAAGAAGGCACCCGCATAGTATTGGATCTCAGAAGAGATGCAGTAGCTAATGTCATCGTCAATCAGCTATACAAGCACACTGAATTACAAACAAGTTTTGGTGTAAATAATGTTGCCCTGGTAAAAGGAAGGCCCAGAACGCTGAACGTAAAAGAAATGATCAGCGAGTTTGTGGAGTTCCGTCATGAAGTGGTAGTGCGTCGAACACAATTTGAATTAAGAGAGGCAGAAAAGAAAGCTCATATATTACAAGGGTATCTCATTGCATTGGATCATTTGGATGAAGTGATCAGTTTGATCCGCAGTTCAGCCACACCGGAGATCGCAAAGGAAAATCTTATTAATGCCGGATGGGGATTGGACGAGATACAAGCCAAAGCTATCCTGGAATTGCGCCTGCAACGTCTTACCGGCATGGAGCGGGAAAAGATCAAGCAGGAATACGATGAACTGATGAAGCTGATCGCTTTCCTGAAAGATCTGCTGAGCGATGAAGGAAAACGTTTTGAAGTGATCAAAAAAGAATTACTGGAGATCAAGGAAAAATTCGGCGATGCACGGAAGACAGAGATCACTTATTTGGATGATGAAGTAAAGATCAAAGACCTGATCAAAGAAGAAGACGTTGTAATCACTATTTCGCATTTGGGCTATATCAAAAGAACTTCTGCGACGGAATACCGGTCTCAGCGCAGAGGCGGCCGCGGCGTGATTGGCGGAAAGACAAGGGAAGAAGATTATATCGAACATCTTTTTGTGGCTTCCACCCACCACACGATGTTGTTCTTTACAGAAAAAGGAAGATGCTTCTGGCTCAACGTGTATGAAATTCCTGAAGGAGAAAAAACGAGCAAGGGCAGGGCAATCCAAAACCTGATGCAGCTTCCTCCTGATGATAAAGTAAGGGCGATCATTGATGTGAAAGATCTGAAAGATGATGAATTTGTAAAATCACATAATATTGTTCTCTGCACCAAAAAAGGTATTATCAAAAAAACAGCACTGGAAGATTTTAGCCGTCCGCGGCAAACCGGTGTAAATGCGATCACCATTAATGAAGGAGACGAATTGCTGGAAGCAAAACTGACCGATGGTAAAAGTGAGATCATGATGGCAGTGAAAAGTGGCAGAGCGATCCGTTTTAATGAAGTGAAGGTTCGTCCAACCGGCCGTGGCGCCATCGGTGTAGCCGGTATAGAAGTGGATGAAGCTGGTGATGAAGTGGTTGGAATGATCTGTGTGAATCCGGAAGAACAAACCACAAAAACCGTCTTGGTAGTAAGTGAAAAAGGATTTGGAAAAAGAACGGCTGTTGAAGAATACCGGATGACCAATCGTGGTGGCAAGGGAGTGAAGACGATCAATGTCACGGAAAAGACAGGCACGTTAGTTGGCATGTTGGCAGTATCCGAAAGTGAAGACCTGATGATAACCTGTAAAAGCGGTGTCACTATAAGAATGAAAGTTTCAGACATCAGCGAACAGGGAAGAGCAACACAGGGAGTAAAACTGATCAAACTCGATGAAGGAGATGAGATCGCTGCCATAACCCGGCTGAACGATCGTGAAGAAAATGGAAATGGCACGGAAAATGAACAGGAAGCAACCTCTGAACCATAAGGTACATCTGTCAGAAGAAAGACAGATATTTTGAAATATTTTTTAAAAAAATAATAACAATGCAAAAATTAGTAGTAACGATGCTGCTGGTCTTCATGTCTGCCAGCCTTTTTTCACAAAC
>DASZXQ010000185.1:0-6403 GCA_035545755.1 Chitinophagaceae bacterium
GGATAACCCACTGCATTCATGATACCGAGACTTCCATCGTCAAACAGATCCCTAAAACCTGTCAATGCCGGATGCAATCCCACTTCATCATTCAGCAACAAAGCTTTTGATTTTTCAATTCCCAGCTTTGGTCTTGCTTTATAATATAGATCATTTCTCACCGGGATCACCGTATTCAATCCGTCATTGCCTCCACTCATTTGCAATATCACCATCACTTTATTGCCCGGCGGCACCATATTTCCTTTCTCAAATGCTTTCAGAAATTTCGGAAGCATCATCGAGGCTGTGGCCAGCGAACCGATCTGAAGAAATTCTTTGCGTTTGATATGCATAGCTATTAGCTTTTGGCTGTTAGCTATTAGCTATCGGCTAACAGCTAACAACTATATTAACATAACTGGTATTCCGGCGTACTCATGATTTGTATAGTTGCCGTTTTGATAAAACTTTCCCTGCTGTCTGTATCAACATAATTCCGGATCGTATCATCACTCACTTCACTCTTTGTCTGCAACAGGTATTTTGAAATGCTGTCTATTAATTTGTCTTTATCAGTTTTTTCAAAATTCTTAAGGTAAAGATCCCAATCCACCGTTGCATTGATTTGTTGCTTTTTTGGTATGCCCCCCATCCCCTGTTTTTTCATGGCGTATACTTCAGTATCTCTTCTTCCCATCATCTGGTCATCATCATCCTTGGGTCTTACATTCATTTCATCGGTGTCATTGATCAGTTGAGGAATCCGCATCCGCATCATCAATGATGAACTATCGATCCATGTTCTTCCTCCTGGCCAGCCGGCTACATTGGGCGGATAAAACAACATTTGATCCAATATCCGTTGCAATACGATCAAGGCATCTTCATTCTCCAGTTTCATCGGCAACATTCGTTGTATGCCCACTAATAATTCCACGGGTGATTTGATCTTGGTGCCGATATTCTTTTCATCATAAAACCAATCGCTGGTAAAAATATCTTCCAGCAATTTTGAAATATCATAATTACTGTTGTAAAAACGATCCGCCAGCCATTCTGTTTTTTCAGGATCCGGAGTATTTTCATTTACAAAAAACTTATAGATCTTTTGTGAAATAAACCGGGCAGCTTGTTTTTGTTCCAGGATGATATCAAGTATGTCATCGCCATCAAAATTCCCGGTCTTTCCCAAAAAAGTTTTATTGCCAAAATCATGTTGAAATCTTCGGAAAATAAATTCACCCTGGAAATTGGCGCTCCACCCGGTAAATGCTCTTGCTGATTCTTTGATATCTTCTTCGCTATAATTTCCTCTGCCCAATGTAAATAATTCCATCACTTCACGGGCAAAATTTTCATTAGGATGATCTTTCCGGTTTTGCTGATTGTTCAGAAAATTGAGCATAGCTGCTGTTTTCGAAACTTCATGCAACAAGTCACGAAAACTTCCCAACGCATTATCACGGATCACATTCACCAAACCCTGTTGAAAATATACATTGAGATTTCTGCAGGCAAAATGACCATGCCAGAAAAAAGACATTTTTTCCCGGAGCTGTGCGCCGCTGTTCACCATTTCCCGCATCCAGGCAAGGTTCAGGTTTCTCACTCCTTCTCTCAATTTTTGCTGAAGCATTTTCTTTTCATCGGCGCTTAATTCATTACGCTGAATTTTTCCGAGATCAGAAATTCCCATCATTAATCCCTGCATGGTTCCTTGCGCTTCATTCAATGGATCCGGGCTTTTTTTGGAAGCCTTTGCCATTGATTTATAAAATTCTTTTGTAGAAAATTTAGAAAGGTCGTCGAGCTGTTCTACTGCGGGCCCAAAACCAGCCCTCCATAAAAGATGCTGATTTTTGATCTGGTTAGTCAAAGACATGAGCTAACGTTTTTGTTTCAGACTATTATGCAGATACGAAGTTTAACGTAAAATGAGGAGATCCCTGATTAAAATCAAAAATATTCACCCTATTAACGTTAGGAAAACCTTTGTTATTTTTAATAAATGAAAAAAGAAAGGAATATGAGTGTCAGGGCCTTCAAATATTTTTCTCCCTTTATTATTTATATCGGCGCTTTCAGGGCTTTTACAACAACCGGCTGGCAAATCTGGCTGCCGCTGGCGTATGCATGGATCATTATTCCTCTTATTGAATTATTTCTAAAACCAGACACAGTTAATTTGAGTGAAGCAGAAGAAGAATTGGTAAAAAAAGATAAGATCTATGATGTTTTATTGTACCTCGTTGTGCCGCTTCAGTATGCTGCACTTGTCTTGTTTCTTTATGCGATGAAATATGATGTGATGACGGTTTATGATATTGCAGGAAGAATTTTTGTGATGGGGCTTTGCTGCGGAGTATTTGGTATTAATGTCGGGCATGAATTGGGACACCGGGTCAATAAATTTGAACAGACATTGGCAAAAATGCTTTTGCTCACCTCGCAGTACATGCATTTTTTTATTGAGCATAATAAAGGACATCATAAAAGAGTGGCGACAAAAGAAGATCCCAGCAGTGGCAGGTATGGCGAATGGATCTATGCATTTTATTTCCGTACGGTCTTTCTCAGTTATTTCAGCGCCTGGAATATTGCCAATAAAGAAATGAAGAAAAAGGGAAAGCCTGTTTTTTCTCTGCATAATGAGATGATACAGTTCACCATTATTCAAATCGGTTTTGTAGCGCTAATCTTTTTTGTATTTGGATGGCTGGTGACTTTATATTATTTAGCAGCAGCGATGATCGGCATTCTCTTATTGGAAACAGTCAACTACATCGAGCATTACGGTCTTCAAAGAAAATTATTGAATGATGGAAAATATGAGAGAGCCATGCCCGAACATAGCTGGAACAGCGATCATGTGATCGGAAGACTAATGTTGTTTGAACTCAGCCGCCACAGCGATCATCATTATTTAGCCAGCCGCAAATACCAGGTACTTCGCCATCATGAAAACTCTCCGCAAATGCCGACCGGTTATCCCGGTATGATGATCTTGTCATTGATTCCTCCTGCGTGGTTTTATGTGATGAATAGAAGAATAAAGAAACTGAAATAAGAATATACTCTTATTAAGTTTTATTTAATAAGCTTTAGACATACCACTAAAGTGGTATTGGAAATACCCCCCCCGTAATAGTATATTTGATTTGCCAGCAATGGCCGGTCATTATCCGAAAGCCGATAAAAAGTAGGAAATCATTAACCTAAAACTTATTTTATGAGAAATTCATTCTACCGTATTGCTCTTTTTTCAGTATTATAGTTGCAACACTACTTAACTCCTGTCAAAAAGAAATATCATCTATCAAAAAGGATTCTAATAAAGAGACTGTAGCAAAAGTAAATTCCTGGCTAGAAAGTCAAAAATCCGGCCTCAAACAATATAAGGCTGATAATATTGAACTATTAAAAAACAACCTTGACTTTACAAATCTTAGAATTGAGCCTTCTGACGGGCAAGAGCAAATAGTCATTATTCCTGTTGAATAAAAATTCAAAACGGAAAAAATTAATAAAAAAAGCACTATTCCAAATTTGGTTCTGATTATAGACAAATCAGGAAATATCAGAAAAGGGAATGTTGTCCTTTTTAAACCCGATAATGTTACAACAAACACTAAAGTTCCAGATAACACTTTCCATGATATATTTAATACCGGAACTGTTAGTAGTAATGGCCTTTTTCAGTTCTTAAGCGTAGACGGCCAATGGAAATACCAATTAGGGTATAAAGATGGCAGCCTGATTTCTTTCGGATTAATAAAACCTAAAAACGATTCTAATGATGTCGTAGGTAGATTAACGACAATTTGTATCGATTGGTACCTGGTCACAACTTATTATTATGCTGATGGCAGTACTGAACAAACATCAGAATATGTCGGAACAACTTGCAGCGAAGACTGTACTGATGGAATGTATGCAAGCATTTGTCCGGATGGGAGTAGCGGCGGAGGTGGATGGGGAAATGACTCGGATTTTGAATATGCAGTTGAAGCAGAAAAATCTCCTGTATACTGGAATGATCTTAATAGTTCTGCGAAGGTGCTCGGCTATGAATTTTTTCAGGGTCAACGAAATTCTAGTGAACCTCAAGGCGGACATTTTACAGGTGTCCATGTTGAGTATCCTCAAACATCACACTTTAGTGACTATGGAATGGATCTTCAAGTACTTTTAAATCGCATGTGGATTTGGAATTCGACCTATACAGCTGAGGATGATTTTCAAGGTAATGTTGTCTATCCTCCTAATACAATCCCACCTTTATATATTCATGCTGAGTTAGAATATGATTTTGCTTCCGTCTTTCATTAACTAATCTCTTATAAAACGGATCAAATAATCTCAGGAGATAAAATGAATGTTATTTTAATTAAGTATTTTAAATAGTTTTGGTTTAAAATGAGACTTTTTATTAAATGTATTTATACATTTTATATATTGGCTTCCACATCTTGTGTATCAAGTCAATTAAAAAATTCTAATAAAAATACTCAAGTAATCGAATATGTGGTTCAAAATTATCCTATCCATGGAGAAGAATTTTCAAAGCCAATTATGACTTTCAAAGATAAAGTTTGGTATAAAGATAGCATGGCTATAGAATCCGTAAGCTCTCTAAATATTGCATCCGGCTCAAAGAACAACTCCACACAGAGCATGGAAGTACTGTATTATAGATTCAGTAATCTTAGAAATGGATCTGTTTATGAATATAAGAACTTTAGCGATACGGCGAAACTACTCCGAGAGTATTCTTATAATGATACTGTGCAAGTAATTGGTGGGTGGAATTTTAAGTATTTACGAAAATGGAATTATAACGAGCCCCCCGAAACATTACAAGACACTCTCATTAATAAAATAAAATATAAAAGAATTGGATTTTCCTGGCAGACACAAGAACCTCGTATTGCTTATGTCGCTATCTGTTATTTCAGGTGTGATAAAATAGGCACAATATTTAATCTTGATCCTTTTCTCAGCAAAACAGTAGGGTGTCCTTTGGTAAAAATGCATAGTTTTCCTACGTCAATGAAAACGGGGTTACATTTTACGCAAGAAATTATTTTCTTAGCAAACAGCTTTACTCCGAAGGAACGAACAGTTTTTAACAAATGGGAAAAATATGCACTTTCACACCCAGTGGATAAATGAGCTTTATTGAATAAACTTTACGCCGTTGGTGTTTTAATTTAAAGTGTCTGCATTTATCAATCTGCGTCACCAACAACGCAAAAACGCAAATAATATATTTTTTAATAAACAACTACTAAAGGCAGCGTTCTGTTCGTCATCGTTAATTAATGATTTCAGCGCCAAAATAACTTTGCAGCAGCTGAGGCAATTTAATCCCTTCCGCAGTTTGATTATTTTCCAGCAAGCAAGCCACTATTCTCGGCAATGCCAGTGAACTGCCGTTGAGCGAATGCACTAGTTGAGATTTTCCATTACGGTCTTCAAAGAAAATTATTGAATGATGGAAAATATGAAAGAGCCATGCCCGAACATAGCTGGAACAGCGATCATGTGATCGAAAGGCTGATGTTGTTTGAGCTCAGCCGCCACAGCGATCATCACTATTTAGCCAGCCGCAAATACCAGGTGCTTCGCCATCATGAAAACTCTCCTCAAATGCCGACTGGCTATCCCGGTATGATGATCTTGTCATTAATTCCTCCGGCTTGGTTTTATGTGATGAATGGAAGAATAAAGAAACTCAAATAAGAATATACTCTTATTAAGTTTTATTTAATAAGCCATAGACATACCACTAAAGTGGTATTGGAAATACCCCCCCCCGTAATAGTATATTTGATTTGTCAGCAATGGCCGGTCATTATCCTAAAGCCGATAAAAAGTAGGAAATCATTAACCAAAACTTTAACTTATGACCAAAAAACTTATCCTTTTTGCAACTACGTTGTTAGTAAGCCTATTAATTATTTTTAGCTGTAACAAAGAGTCCCAAATTGAAAAACAGGCCGAGACTGATAAGAATAGCTTTTCGGTAGCTGAAGCAAAAAGCTGGTATGTAAGTTACTCTGTCCAACAGCGTAATTCTGCGGTAGCACTAAGAGACAAAAAAATCAGTAATTTTTATCCACAATGGAACAAGGCGATTACTACCAATGATAAAAACTATGAAATAGTGGAATGTCCTCTGAAGTTTGATAAAAACCCGGGGATTACGATTTCAACAAATAGGGATACCAATAATATTATTCATGGCATAACCCGTTTATTGATTTTGAAGAACAAAAAAAGTGGGGTCATACGATCTGCTTTAATGCATATTTATTCAACTACTGGTGAAGATGATTCAACCATCAACTATTCTAAGAGGGGAAATCATTTTTCGGGATATATATTTTTTACGGATGTCGGCGGAGAGTTTGTTAATGGG
>DASZXQ010000186.1:0-21072 GCA_035545755.1 Chitinophagaceae bacterium
TGGTTGGTAAAAGAATTGAATGATAAAGGAATGACCGTTACCGGTTTTGATGCCATACCTGAATTGATTGCCCAAGCCCGGCAAAAATCAAAATCAGAATTTATCGTCGCTTCGTATGAAGACATTTATTCCGGAAGAATAAAATTTACACAACAGTTCGATGCTATCGTTGCTAATTTTTCACTGATCGGAAAAGAATCAACAGAAAAATTATTACAGGCGCTTCGTAACTATCTTTCGATAAACGGTATTTTATTTATTCAAACATTACATCCTTTTTTAAGAAAGGTGATCGATGATTATAAGCCTGGCTGGAAAGAAGGTAGCTGGGATGGATTTGATCAATTTGTCTTGCCTTATCAATGGTATTTCAGGACAATGGAAGATTGGATACTGATGATTAAAAAAGCCGGATTCAAAACAGTAGGCGCAAAGGATATTTGTCATCCTGATTCACAAAAATTACTTTCAGTGATCTTCAAATGTCAGTAGGGATCGGGATCCCTTTAACATGAAACTTTTGATGGTTCCTCCGCCAATAGTTAATTTTAATAACAAAACTGTTCTTTTATGAAACCCTCATTCCGGTTTTTGTTACCAGCTTTTTTGCTGCTTTCAGTTTCTGCTTCAGCAAAATTTTTTTTTCAGCAGCAAACGCAAGACACCAGTATTGATACAGAAGATTGTTATGAAAAATTCTTTGCGTCCTGCGAGCCTGTTTCGGCTCCCGCAAAAACTATATTGATCTTAAAAAATCAAAAAGCAGTTTCATTGAAAAATGTTTTCAAATATACCGGCGCCGATACATCAATGGGAATAGGAACACAGCAAGGATTAAAAGACCTGGATAATGATGGGAAAAAAGAGCTGGTGCTCTACGATTATACCGGTGGCGCACATTGCTGCGATGAATTTTATATATTTAAAAACATTGCTCCCAATAAGTATCAATACGTGGCAAAAACCTTTGCCGGCGATGTTTGCATTAATGATAAAAATGAATTCATTTATAGTTTTTATCAGCAATACGGATATTTTTTTACCTGCTTTGCCTGCGAATATCCTGATAGTTCCGATGCAGGTCCGAAATCAGTAAATTCCATTGCACTGCGTTACAACAATGGAAAATTAAAGGTAGTGACGGGTGGCCAGGAATTAAAAAACACGATCATCGATAATCTCGGTAAATTGAAAGAGCAGCCTTACCAAAAACTTCAGGATGAAGCGGACCAGGACGATGGATTAAGAAAAGAGTTTGCATTGAACCTTGCCGTATATTATTATTCCTTTGGAAGAAATCTTGTTCAGACAAAAATGCTCTTTGGTAAGTATTATCGTTTTCCTGACGCTAAAAAAGTATGGACAGAATTTGTGACGATATTGAACGGAATAAAAAAAGAAAGTGATTTCTGATCATTCAGGCGAAATGAATTTCAGGTTTCTCTGGATACCTTTCCATTTAGCCCGGGCCAGTGCAGACCTGCTAAAGATTTTCTTAAATGATTCTTCTGTCATGGATTGCCATTCTTTTGTGGAGAGATCCAAAATTTCGGGAATGGGTATGAATGCCGGCTCTGAATTAGGCTTACTGAAACGATTCCACGGACAAACATCCTGGCAAATATCACATCCAAACATCCAGTTTTCAAATTTCCCTTTCATCTCATCGGGAATAAGTTGCTCTTTTAATTCAATAGTGAAATATGAAATGCATTTGCTTCCGTCAATTATATTGCCGGGTAAAATGGCATTGGTGGGGCAATTGTCGATACATCTGGTACAACTGCCGCAGTAATCTTTTGCAAAAGGGTCATCATGTTCCAGTTCCAGATCAGTGATCAGCGTAGCAATAAAAAAGAACGACCCGCTTTGTTTAGTGATTAGGTTTCCGTTTTTGCCAATCCATCCCAATCCACTTCGCTGTGCCCAGCTTCTTTCCAACACGGGTGCGGAATCCACAAAACCTCTTCCGTTAATGTTCCCTATTTCTGATTTGATCGTATCCAGCAACTCATGCAGTTTTTCCCGGATCACCTCATGATAATCTTTTCCATACGCATATTTGGAGATCTTTGGCGCCGTATCTTTTTGTTGTTCGGAAGGAAAATAATTTTTCAGTAAAGTGATTACAGATTTTGCACCCGGCACCAATTTGGATGGATCTATTCTCAGTTCAAAATGATTTTCCATATAGTGCATGGTGCCATGCATTCTTTTTGCAAGCCAGTTTTCCAAACGAACGGCATCATCTTCCAACCTTACCGCTTTAGCAATGCCGCAATAATCAAAACCAAGACGGTCCGATGTGATTTTGATCAGTTGTTTATTTTTTGTTGGTGAGTTCAAGATTTTTATTCAATGACTTGCAAACTTATGCTTTCATATTGTAAGAAAATATGTTCGATTGAAGGGATATATTTTTTAAAATGAAAACAACATGTAAATGTATATAAATACTCCTGGCTGATAATTTAGTATTGTACTTGATATCTTCTTAAATTTTTTAAATAATTCTTCGGATCAAAAAGCTTTTTGATCGTCACTCTTCCAGGTTCAAACGATGAAACATCCGGTGTGCTACAGGCGCCAGTATGATCCCGATATTAGTAATGAAAATTACTCCTGAGAATAATGCATAGAACGAAGAAAACCATTTGCCGATAATTGTTTTTATTTCCACAACGGGACCCATACCTGCCAGGATCATAGAAGCATTATGCAAAGAATCCAGCCAGGAAATATTTGCGCTATAATGATAACCGAGTATTCCGATCATAAGGCACACGAAAATTATCACCGAAGAAAGCAATATATTCTTCAACACTCTTTTATAAAAGACATTCATTGGCGCCAACGGCTTCTTTTTATGTTCGTACATGCGTTGAAATATAAAGAGTGAATAATTAATTACAGGACGGGGGAATTTGTTTATCTATGGCTTTTTTTATCTCCAGGTTTGCATCGGCCTTGTCTTCGTTCAATAAATTTTTTACAAAAACAATGTATGCATAGCCCCGGCAAAAATCGATCAATGGCCAGGTTCCGAACAATCCCGGACTTGTAAGAACATTAGCTTTGCCATCTTTACCTTGCTCTTCCACCCAACTGCCCAATGCATAATTATAACCTTGTGCTACTTTGGGAGCGTATTTGATCTTGTCGAGAGTGGTTTGAGTTTGCATCATTTGCTCTACCGCAGATTCGCTTAGTAGTTGCTGGCCATTATATTTGCCTTTATTCAACAACATCAGCAGGAATTTCATGTAATCTTCCGGAGTGGACTGTGCTCCTCCCGATGGATTCACAGCACTCCCATCTATAGTGCTAAAGGTGGTTCTTCTCATGCCCAACGGATTGAATAGTTTTTGTTTGATCAGCAGGTCAAATTTTCTTTTGCTGACAATTTCAAGAATCCGGCCGGCAATGTTTAATCCAATTTCGCTATATCGAAACTCTGTTCCGGCATTTGCTTCTATATCTTTTGCGGCGAATGAATTCACTTCTTCTTCCAGCGAACTGAATTTCCTTCTTTCTAATATTTTCTTGAACATATTTTCGTCTGATTTTATTCCCGTCTGATGTGAAAGGCATTGGCGGATGGTGATATAGTTTTTAAAATAATTGCCAAATATGGGAATATATTTTACCACGGGATCATCCAACGAGATTTTTCCTTCATCCACAAACATCATCACCAACGCTGCAGTCAGCCATTTACTGCAACTGGCGATCGGAGCCTGGGTCTTACTGTTGAAGTCTCCCATTTCCTTTTTATAAAGAAGAGAATCTTTATTCCACAAAAGGAACACTACATTGTTGCCCAAAGTTTTTTGATTGGCAGTTAGCGTCTCATTTAATTCCGAAAAATTATATTGGCCGAATAACGGCTGCAATAGTAACAGAAAAGCCAGCAGCAGGCTGCTTTTCAGGCAGATAGCTTTAACTTTATATGACATTGTTTCTGAATTTGGGACTTGGATTGTGGTTTGCTTCATCAGTTTAACTATAAAGGAGATTTAAGCTATGAATTTAAGCAACTTTACCATAAAAGCCGCCGAAGCTGTGCAGCAGGCGCAACAGCTGGCATTTAATTCACAGAATCCGAATATTGAGACCGAACACCTATTGAAAGCATTGTTAGAACAACAGGATTCTCCGGTGGATTATTTGCTGAAAAAAAATAATGTCACCTTGAACCTTCTGGAGAACAAACTGCAGGAGGCTATTGATCAATTACCTAAAACTTCTGGCGAGCCGGCACAATCGATCAGCCGTGACGCAAACAATGTAATGCTGAGAGCAGGCGCTGCTTTGAAGCAATTCAATGATGAATTCGTGACGCCGGAGCATTTGCTTTTGGCATTGGTTCAGGGCAATGATGCTTCAGGAAAATTATTGAAGAGTGCCGGCCTTACTGAAAAAGGTTTGATCGCAGCAATAAAAGAATTGCGCAAAGGAGAAAAAGTAACTTCTCAAACGCAGACACAGGAATTCAATGCACTGAATAAATATGCGAAGAACCTGAATGAAATGGCACGCCAGGGAAAATTGGATCCTGTGATCGGAAGAGATGATGAAATAAGGAGGACGCTTCATATTCTTTCACGGCGGACAAAAAACAATCCCATTCTTGTAGGTGAGCCGGGTGTCGGTAAAACCGCCATTGCTGAAGGCATTGCTCATCGTATCGTAAATGGGGATGTTCCGGAAAATTTGAAATCCAAGATCATCTATGCTTTGGATATGGGACAACTGATCGCTGGAGCTAAATATAAAGGGGAATTTGAAGAGCGATTGAAAAGTGTAGTAAAAGAAGTGAGCAGCAGCGATGGAGAGATCATTCTGTTTATCGACGAAATTCATACACTCGTTGGTGCCGGCGGCGGGGAAGGTGCTATGGATGCTGCCAACATTCTGAAACCGGCATTGAGCCGTGGAGAATTAAGAGCCATCGGCGCTACTACATTAAATGAATATCAGAAATTTTTTGAAAAAGACAAAGCGCTGGAAAGAAGATTTCAGCGGGTGATGATCGATGAACCGAGTGTGGAAGATGCTATTTCCATTCTTCGTGGTTTGAAAGACCGTTATGAAACGCACCATCATGTTCGCATCAAAGATGAGGCGATCATTGCGGCAGTGGAATTATCGCATCGCTATATCACCGATAGATTTTTGCCCGATAAAGCCATCGACCTTGTTGATGAAAGTGCTGCCAAGCTTCGGCTGGAAATGAACTCCATGCCTGAAGAGCTGGATACATTAGAACGGCAAATTCGTCAATTGGAAATAGAAAGGGAAGCGATCAAAAGAGAAAATGATGAGGTCAAACTTAAAGAACTGAATACGGAGATTGCTAACCTGAGTGTTGAGCGGGATACCTTGAAAGCAAAATGGAAAGAGGAAAAAGAATTGGTAGAAAAAGTCCAGAATGCTAAAGCTCAGATCGAAAACCTGAAGCAGCAGGCAGAACGGGCCGAGCGGGAAGGTGATTATGGAAAGGTGGCGGAAATACGTTATGGAAAAATAAAAGAACAGGAAAAGATCATTGCAGATACAAGTAAAATATTAGAATCAACCGGTGAAAAACGTTTGCTCAAAGAAGAAGTGGATGCAGAGGACATTGCAGAAAGCGTTGCTAAGATGACCGGAATACCTGTTGCACGAATGATGCAAAGCGACAAAGAAAAATTATTGCACCTCGAAGATCATTTACATGAAAGGGTAGTGGGGCAAGACGAGGCAATCACGGCAGTAGCGGATGCCATTCGCAGAAGCAGGGCCGGTTTGCAGGATCCCAAAAAACCAATTGGTTCTTTCATTTTTTTAGGAACTACCGGTGTAGGAAAAACAGAATTGGCAAAAGCCCTTGCAGAATATTTGTTTGACGATGAAAGTATGATGACCCGCATCGACATGAGTGAATACCAGGAAAAACATACTGTGTCAAGATTGGTAGGTGCACCTCCGGGATATGTGGGTTATGATGAAGGCGGACAACTTACAGAAGCGGTACGCCGCAAACCTTACAGTGTGGTATTGCTGGATGAGATCGAAAAAGCTCATCCGGATGTTTGGAATGTATTGCTCCAGGTATTGGATGATGGTAGGCTGACTGATAATAAAGGAAGAGTTGTGAATTTTAAAAATACTATCATTATCATGACCAGCAATATTGGAAGCCACCTGATCATGGATGCATTTGAAAATGTTACTGAAAAAAATATTGTTGAGGCTACAGAAAAAGCGAAGGTTGAAGTAATGAATTTGCTGAGACAAACTATTCGCCCTGAATTTTTGAACCGTGTAGATGAGATCATCATGTTCCAGCCTTTGTTGAAGAAAGAGATCATGGGAATTGTGAAGATCCAATTGAATAACCTGAAACAACTGATCGCAAAAAGTGGAATTGATTTAAGATTTAGCGATTATGCGCTGGAGTTCTTAGCCGATCAGGGTTTCGATCCCCAATTCGGGGCAAGGCCTCTGAAAAGGCTGATCCAAAAAGAGATCGTCAACCAGCTAAGTAAAAAGATACTTGCAGGAGATATTGATAAATCTCAGCCCGTGCTGGTGGACGTTTTCGATAACACAGTTGTTTTCAGAAATGAAAAGCCGGAAGTAGAAAAGATTAATGGCAAAAAAGGGAGATAAAACATAGTAATTTGCGGTAGTATCAGATTTCAGCCCGTCTTAAAAAGGATGGGCTGAATTGTTCTAATTTCCTGATTCTCAAAATTGGGGTTTTCGTGTTAAGAAATTAGTTGTGAACGGTCTTTGCCGGCAGGAAAAAAACATTACCTTCAGCCGGTTCGGCATAGAAAAATTTATCATATAAACTAAATGGCCTGAGGTTTGTTATTAAGTTAAACCCCTGAGCAAAAAGAAATTAAAAGGAGAATAAAAATGGCAATGAAAAAAGAAGTAATAGAGATCATTGAACCAAAAGATGTTTTTGTCGGCGATGCAGATGCTCCGGTCACATTAATGGAGTTTGGTGAATACGAAAATGAGGATTGCGCCAAAGCAAACGAAGTGGTAAAACAACTATTGGATGAATATGATGGAAAGATCAAATTCAATTTTCGTCACTTTCCATTGACCCGCATTCACCAGCGCAGCATGAAAGCCAGTGAATCCGCAGTGGCTGCGGCTCAGTCAGGTAAGTTTTGGGAAATGCACAATGTTCTGTTCAGTAATCGCCGTCACCTCGGCACAGTAAGCCTGAAACTTCATTCCAGAGAAGCCGGTATATCGGATAAAAAATTCCTGGAAGATTTAGTGAATGGAACATATGGCTGGCAGGTACAGGATGACCTGAAAGAAGGATTGGAGCGAGGCGTAAAGCAATTGCCTGCCTTTTTTATTAACGGGGAACCGTTTACCGGTAAGCCTACTTTTGATAATTTGAGTGAAGCTATTGATGAAGCTTTGCAAAAATTAAAAAGGAAATCTGCAGCCAAAAAGAGAGCATAATAAGGAGCAGAAACAAAATTTTTATAAGGACCGGAAGGTCCTTTTTTTATTTCCATATTTTGCTAAAACAGGCTCATTTGCAAACGATTAGGCAATTATTTAGGAAACATATTTTCGATGCTATTTGCGTGTTTTTCAGGCTAAAAAATCACATAATGAAACGAAATATTATTTTCCAATTGCCTAAAAAAACTTAACATTGAAGTGAAGCTCTAACCATTAAATTTGTATTAATTAATTATTAATAACAAAATTTAAGCCTGTATGGGAAAAAATCAGGAAACAAAAAAGATCAGGGTGAAAGAGCTGCGCAAAGAAGTGCAGCAAAAGCTGGCCGTTGCACTTGCTGATTACAAAAACGGATGGCCCGATGAAAAATATAATAAGACTTTGAAAAAAGCCAGCAAATTATTTGTCACCGACCTCGAGCGGGTTGAACAAAAGGTGCGTACAAAAAAGAAGAAGAAGGACGAACAAGTAGTCGAAGAAGCAAGTACCGGGGAGTAATTAATTAGTATTTCTTTTAAATAGTGAAGGCCGTCTTTTAGACGGCTTTTTCGCTCATTATAGATTTGCTATTGTGATTCAATATCCGGGAATTTGTTTTCTTCTTTCTCTTTTTTGCGGATACCAAAATTATAGCGAATATTAAGACCGGCCCTCCGGCTATCGGTCTGCCTGTTTCCATAAGCATCAACGCTGCCCTGGTGGATCGTAAAATTGTTTTTATTGGTAAAGAAGATGTCTATCATACTCAGGGTTACGGTCAGCTTATCTTTCAAAAACTTCTGGTTGAAACTGGCATCCAGTGAACCGAACGGACTTAATTCATAAAACTGTTGTTGCCCTTTCAACCGCATGAATCCATGAATAGAAAACTGAGAATGTCTGCCGAGTTTGAGTGATTGATAGGTAAAAAATGTCCAGCTTCCTTTTTTGTAAGAAAGTGGCTGGTTCTCATATTGTCCCTGGTAGAAATTGTGATTGTATTGAACTACTACAACAAAGAAATATCTTTTCCCCGGGGGAATAGCGCCAAGCACTCTTGCATACACCTCTTTATTACTGCCTAAGTTATCATAGGTTCTGTAAGCGATGCTGCGGCTGGTATCGGACTGATAGATCACATTGGTGAAAATATCTTTGGTGTCATTCATGCCGATCGCAACAATAGGACGTTCATCAATACTGATATTAGCCTCATAATTTTTAGTGAATTGCGGACGAAGCGATGGATTACCTGTTTCATATAAATACTGATCTACGTACCGGGGAAATGGATTCAGGTAATCATAAGAAGGACGACTGATAGTACGGCGATACACTAGGTAAGCCCTTAGGTCATAACCGGCTATCTTCATTACGTTTTTACTAAGGTATACATATGGGAACAGATCAGTACGGTGAATGGTAAAAGAAGTGTCGAAAGGGATAAGTTGTTTGCCCACCATATTCGTATTCTCCAGGCGGGTTCCGATTTTTAAGACGGCATCTTTGCCGAAAGTTTGTGAACCTTGCACATAACCGGCATTTATGTTTTCGGTATAATGAAATGTATTTGTTCTTTCGTAGTCTTTGGTGCGATTGCTGCCTGTTCCGGTGAAATAGTTGGTACTGTTTTCAAATTGATGAACAGAAGATTTTATTCCGGTTTCGAATGTAAACTTGTTTTTTGTTTTTAGTTTCAGATCAGAAGTGGCATAAAAGAAATTCCTTCTGTTGTCACCGGTTCCATCTCCTTCGGTAGTGGGAATGGAAGGGAAAAAATAGTTGGTTGAAAATACCTGGTTTGATATGTTGTGTGCATAACTATAAAACACCGCATTATCCCATTCGGAACCAAGTGTGTCGATTTTCATTTTGGCCTCGACTCCATTGCTGATCACTAAAGAACTTCCGTTATTATTTACCCGGCTAAGATTATCTGCAAGCAATTGTGAAGCGCTGATCTTTTCTATAGTGCTTTCATTATTCGTAGTGTTATTGAAATTATTATATGAAACATTTCCC
Organism: Chitinophagaceae bacterium; assembly: GCA_035545755.1. Taxonomy (GTDB): domain Bacteria; phylum Bacteroidota; class Bacteroidia; order Chitinophagales; family Chitinophagaceae; genus UTBCD1. The sequence continues at coordinate 9,487 of DASZXQ010000186.1, forward strand.
GAAAATTCCAAATCCCAGTTTTGTCCTAATGAATCACCAATACCATAGCCGGCATAAAAAGAATGAGCAGGATAGGTAGTACCGGCATTCTGGCTTAGAAGCGAATCAACAGCAAATAAGCGGTTCGTGATGATATTTTCATAACTGTTGCGACTGCTATAACTAAGGTTGATATAAGAATTTCTCTTTCCATCATTATTATTCAGGTTAAACCCGATGAACTGATTGCCATAAGTACCTTGCTGCATTCCGGTATTGATACTTCCGGTCTTACCGATCTTGATCCCACGTTTTAAAACAACGTTGACGATACCTCCTGAACTACTTGCATCATATTTTGAAGAAGGCGTTCGCAATATTTCGATCTTCGAAATAGCATCAGGCGGAAGGTTTTTCAATAGTGTTGCCATGTCCGCTGCGCTCATTTTCATATCACGGCCGTTGATGTAAACTGTAGCAGGAGTCATGCTGCTGATATAAATATTTCCATCCTGGTCAATAAACAAACCGGGAGTCTTTTCTAACACTTCATACCCGCTCGTTGACATTGTCACTAAGTTTTCAGGATCCACTACAGTCTTATCATCTTCCTGGCGCATGAGTGGTTTTGATGAAGTGATAGTAACTGTATTCAATGTTTTGGACAATGGCTCAAGATAGATAATGACATCTCTTTGATTTCCCTGTATGCTGATTTGCTTTTCAAAAATCTGGTAATTCACGGAGCTAACCCGGACAAGATAATGGGCTCCTTTATTCAATTTAAAATTTGCTTTCCCGCTGCTGTCCGCTACTTTATTCCAATGCTGAACCGTGTTGTCATTATTTGATATATCAATAGTGGCAAAAGGGATAGATTCATTTTTTGAATTTACAATTTTTAATGTAACAGGTATTTGCTGTGCCTGTAATTGCTGAGATATAAATAATATTATTATGAAAAAGGAGAGAAGGAAATTATTTTTCTTAAACAAGATCAATAAGGATCTCATGCAATCAGAATTATCGGGTTTGGGTTTGGCAGTAAAAATAAGGAATATAAAATGCGGGGATGTTACCGTTTTTATAATGTTGGGTTATTAAAAGGAGAGCGGTGAGATTTTGTTTTTGAATATATCCCGATGCATATTATGTTTGTTTCATACTTATACCATGATACGATTTACGACGGCCATAAAGCAGTTTGGTGTGCAAGGCGAAAAAACCGGTTGGACCTATATTGAAATTGCTGCCGGCCTTATTCAACAACTCAAACCCGGAAATAAAAGGTCATTCCGGGTGAAAGGGAAATTGGATCAATATATAATTAAAGGTGTTGCGTTATTACCGATGGGTGGCGGCAGTTTTATTATGGCGCTGAACAAGACCATGAGGAAAGGAATCGGAAAAGGCAAAGGTGCTATGCTGAAAGTGCAACTGGAAGAAGATACCCAGACGTATCAGCTCAATAAAGAATTTGCAGCATGCCTGAAAGATGAACCGGCCGCAGAAAAATATTTTGGAACACTTCCCCGATCGCATCAGAATTATTTTAGCAAATGGATCGAAGCAGCCAAAACGGATCCGACCAAAACCAAAAGAATAGCCATGGCTGTTTCTGCATTGGCAAAACGAAAGGGATTTCCAGAAATGCTCCGCAGCGAAAGAGAAAAAAGAAATATCTAAAATGGATTGTCTTTTCTTTGCAACATGATCGCTTCACTCAACGACTTTAAACATCCTTTTTTTATAGGCATTGCCGGCAGCGGCATGAGTGCCCTGGCTCAATACCTTAAAGGTGTTGGAAAAAATGTATCTGGCAGCGACCGTTTTTTTAAAACAGGAACATACAACGAGACACAGTCAAAACTGGAAGCAGAGGGTATCCATTGTTTTTTACAAACCGGAGAAGGAATTACCAATGATACCGATCTCATCGTAGCATCAACAGCAGTAGAGGACACAGTTATTGAAATACAAAAAGCGAAGCAATTAAATATCCCGGTGATCAAACGGGCAGAGTTGCTGGCACTGATCGCAAAAAGTAAAAAAACGATCGCAGTCGGCGGTACCAGCGGCAAGAGTACTACCAGCGCTATGCTATTCGATATTCTGGAATTTGCAGGTTTGAGCCCCGGGATCATCAGCGGAGCAGGACTGACCAGTCTTATGAAAAAGGGTAAGATCGGGAATGCAAAAGTGGGGACGGGCGATCTGTTAGTGATCGAGGCGGACGAAAGTGATGGCTCCATTGTTCAATATCATCCGGAGATCGGTGTCTTATTGAATGTAGACAAAGATCACAAAGAAGTGGAAACCCTTATGGAGATCTTCACTGCTTTTAAAAATAACAGCCGGATCTTTATCGTGAATCAATCCAACCAGTTGGCAAGATCACTTTCTCAAAATATCCAACAGGACTTTTCTATCGACGGAGATTCAAATACGGGATACAAAGCGTCCAATTTTAATCAGCATGGATTGAATATTTCTTTTTCAATAAACGGAGTGTCGTTTGATCTGAAATTATTGGGAAAACATAATATGGAAAATGCAACGGCAGCTGTTGCAACAGCTAATCTGTTGGGCGTGGATTTGCCCATCTGCGCTGCAGCTTTAAAAAATTACGAAGGCATTTACCGGCGTCACCAGGTATTGGGAAATAAAAATGGAGTTTGGGTGATCGATGATTTTGCACATAATCCTGTAAAGTGTGCAGCCGCCATCAGGGCTTGCCAGCCGGTAGCTTCAAAAGTGATCGCATGGTTTCAGCCACACGGATATGGCCCGACCCGTTTCCTGAGAAATGATTTTGTATCAGAGATCGCAAAAGTATTGCGTCCTCAGGATGAGATCTGGATGAGTGAAATTTTTTATGCCGGAGGCATGGCCGAAAAAACCATTTCCGCCAGGGATCTTATTCAGGATTTAAAGCAATTAAATAAGCCGGCGTTTTTTGTTGAAAATAGAAATGACTTTTTGAACACGGTTCGGCCCCATCTTACCAATGACTGCGTATTGTTACTGATGGGTGCCAGGGATCCTTCGCTGGAAGAATTTGCAAAAAAAATATGGGCTGATCTTTAAAATGTTTTGCCTCTATACTGCCATCTTGGGTGTTTTTTCTTTCACCGCCGGTAGCATCAGGTACCAGCATAGTGAAAGTAATAAACCGGATTCCAGGCTGGCGGGCAGGTTTTTGTTTTTTGTAAAATGTGCAGCATCGATGTTAAGGGAACACACAGTAAAAGGATCTTCTTTTGATTCTTTATAAATCACAACTTCCGGCAATAGATTGTTGCGGACGATGTAGAAAAATTTTTCATTATTGATCTCTATAAAATTTTCTTTGTTTTCAAACCGAAGCTGCCCGAGAAGAATGCCATATTCTGTTCTCATGACTGTTCTGTTTCTCAGAAAACCTTCGTTGCGTATCAGGAACACTCTTTTTTCTCTTGGAGACTCTACTCTTGCCGAATTGGTAGAAGGGTGAAAGGTTAAAGTCAGCGCTTTTTTATCGTGGTGCCATAAAACGTATTCCCGCTGGCCTGTAATTGAATTTATAGATTCCCATTGCATAATTCAGAAGCTTTAAGGGTGATTGGTGCTATAAAGTACAACCCTTTGGAGTATTAATCTGCAGGAAACAAAAAATTAATATTAAATTCATATTGACGCAGAAATGGTGGAAAAACAGTGAAAAAACAGGCGGAAATTCACAGATAATTGACTTTTTTACCGCATTTGGCAGCTATTTACTGGAGCAGTTTTCGTATAACGATATAGCTGATCACTATCAAAAGTATAAGGATGAGTATAGTGATATAAACCCAGGGTTGGTCTTTCAGTTGTAATTTTTGACGCCGTTTCTTTTTGCGTTCCAGTTTTTTCTTCAGGTCACGGTTGAGCAACTCCACGGTATAGGATAATTGCTGTTTATCTTTGAATTGCTGCAGTCCTTCTAATGCTTCATCAGCAAATTCATTCTCCAGTAATTTCTTTTCTACTTCATGTTTTTTGTCATCTGTAAGTTTACCCTGCAGATACAACAATAAAGTTTCCTGGTCAATGTCAGTGGAAAGATGGGATAATATGTCCTTGTAGTTGTCCAGCATATCAGCCTCTGTTCTTTTCTTCTTTTATTTTTTTGTCGATCAGTATTCTCAGGTTTCTTTTTCCATTCTGAATATAACTTTTCACCTGCAGCAAACTGTAACCGGTAGCTTCGCTTATTTCCTGGTAGCTTTTTTTATTCAGGTAAAACAAAGTTACACATTGTTGCTGCTCGTGGTTGAGTTCTTTGAGAGCGGATCCCATCAACTCCATGGTGTGATCATTTTGCAGTAATACCTGTTTATCCTGTTCTTCTTCCGCTGTTATCTTCAACCGGTCTGTCAGTTCTGCCGGGATCTTACCCTGCCGTTCTCTTAAGATCATCAGGCAATGATTTTTTGCCACCATATAGATCCATGACTTGAAATATTCTACTTTATATTTTTGAAGCTCCGTGATCACTTTTAAAAATACCTGCTGCACACTGTCTTTTGCCTGTTCTTCATTTTTCAGATACTTCATACACAGACCCAGTAACAGCAGGGTGTATCGTTGCAGTAAAATGCCCAGCCACTCATTGTCGTGTTCGGCATAAAAACGTTCAAGCAATTGCTGATCGGTCAGCTGTTGATATTTTTCTGCATTCACCAATGAAAAATAATCATTTTGTTATTAAATAGATGCAATTGCTTTAATATTTCATAGTAATTTACCCGGAGTTTTTTATTTTACATCAAACATTTGAACATGGAATATGCTGCCTGTAAGGTGCCTGCTTCACCGGTCCGGAAAAGAGATTCTCATAAAAGTGAAATGGTAAACCAGTTGTTATTCGGCGAAACAGTGATCGTTCTGAAGCAAAAAAAGAAATGGGCAAGGATCAGATCGATACCGGATAATTATGAAGGCTGGATCACCGTATCTCATCTGGAAGAAATTGACGGTAGCCTTGCCATGTTATACGATCCGTGGGTGACGTCTGACCTGCTGAGCTTAATTGAGATCGATGACAAGTTCATGCATATCTCTGCGGGAGCTTCCTTATTGGGCCTTGAAGGTTCAAATGGAAAATTCGGGACTATTGAATATCGTTTTTCCGGAAATAAAATCAAACGAAATGACATCATACCGGATGCGGATACAATAAAAAGATTTTCATCCCAGTGGCTCAATGCGCCTTACCTGTGGGGCGGGAGAACTCCGTTAGGCGTGGATTGCAGTGGCTTTGCCAAAAATATTTTCAAAATGTTGGGAATTGATCTGCCCCGTGATGCGTGGCAGCAGGCGCAACAGGGTAAACAGATCAGAAAACTGAAAGAGGCACTGACCGGTGATCTCGCTTTTTTTAACGATAAAGATGAGATCGTTCATGTAGGCATATTGCTGAATAGCGAACAGATCATCCATGCTTCAGGAAAGGTAAGAATCGATACCATTACTAAAAAAGGGATCATCAATTCTGAAACAGGAAAACGAACACACCGGTTAAGGGCTATCAGACGCTACTGGTAGGACAGCTATATCATTGCTAATCTTGAAACGCAGTGTGATCACAAAGACATTTTCATCCCGGGTACTGATCTTTTGCCATCCAATGGATAGTGGAGACAAATAGGAAAAATCAAGATAATAATCACGGATGGCTCCGTACACTTCATTGCCCGATTGAAGATTCGTTAGTTTATAGTGAACAAATTTTTTCAAATATTTACGATCAAAACGCCCGAACTCCTGTGTTACATCATTCAATCCATCTTTTCCTCCATCTGCATATCCTGCTATCTGGTACGTCATAACTGTATCAATCAAATGTAAAGAGTCATTCAGGACAACTTCCTTCTCTGCAAGAACGACCTGCGTTCTTTTGGCTTTAAAGAAAAACGGATTGTGATATTTATATTCTCCTTTAAAATAAAAAAGCGATGTGTCGGTACGTTTGATAATAGAAGTGTTGCTAAGCGTAGGATCATGTAGCAGCTGCTGAAGAAAATTTCCGATTTCCTGGTTGAATGGATTACAACGAAAGTAATATTTTGCCACCTGCATCAATACCTGCTGTGCCGTTGATACAGTGTATAAAAGAGTAACCGTAAGAGATAAAATTATTTTTTTCATAGTACCAGGTATCAAAAAGCGCTTTTTACCCATTTATAAATAGCCATATCCCACCCCATCATTTTAAACGCAGTATAAAAAAGAACTATTGCAAATATTTTCCGTACGGTTTCCTGCGATAAGGATAAAGCCAGTTTACTGCCTAACCAACCACCGACCACGAATGCAATACTGATAAAGCCCACAACTTTTATGTCAATATATCCTTTGTTGTAATAATTGATGACTGCTAAAATGCCAACAGGCAGCAACAATACACCCAGCGAAGTCCCTTGTGCCTGGTGCTGATTGTACGACATGAAATAGATCAATGCCGGCACAATGATGATGCCGCCGCCCAATCCAACCAATCCGCTTAAGATACCGGCGAAAAGGCCGATCAGCAATAACAAAAAAACAGTTTGAATACTCATTTTTGAAAATTTAGTATTGATAAATTTAAAAAATGTGCAGAGGAGGACCTTTTATCCTTTTAAGCCTAAAGCCATGCTGGTTATGATTATGCCGAGAACGATCAACGCAATGAAAATATATAAAATATCTTTCTCCCGGATGAAACCAATGATGGAAAAAATGATCCGTGCAACAGGTGTGGCGATCAGCAGTATTACCCCTAATTGAATGATCGCTTCGCCTTTTAATTCTTTCACACCGGAAAAAACGGAAGATAAACTATGATAGGGTTGCAGTAATCCGAGGAACGTTTTGTAGTCAGGCAATGTTTTGCCGTGATGCACCAAATAAATAATGCCACCGATCAATACTACGATTGATGAAAGTATGACACCCCAGCGTAACAAATTGCCCAATGCTACTTCAATGTCTTTATCCTGCCAGTATTTTTTCATTGCCATAAATTTTATCAGAGTCTGTGCGTAGCGCCATTATAGATCATTTCTACCGCAAGAATTGTAATAACAATTGCAAAAACGACACGAAGCCCTTTGGTTTGTGCTTTTGTCAATATACGGGAACCTAAAGAAGCTCCGGCCAACACACCAAGGGTAACAGGAAGGCACAACCCCGGATCAATGTAGCCTCTTTGAAAATATACCACCGCACTCGTAGCTGCAGTTACACCTATCATGAAATTGCTGGTAGTGGTGGAAACTTTAAAAGGTATCCGCATGACATTGTCCATGGCCAACACTTTTAAAGCGCCGGAACCGATTCCCAATAATCCTGACAATATACCGGCCACCCACATCATCACAAATCCACCCGCCACATTTTGTACGGAGTAATCCACCTTACCTCCTGTGTGATCCGGATAGTTGCTGCTTAACTTTAATGTTTTTGCCCATCCTTTTGCAGGTTCATTTTTTATATAATGAATTTTATTTTGAAATGAAAGAATGGCTGAAAAGATCAGGATGCCACCGAAGATAATTGCGATGAGATGAGTTGGCGCATACACGGCGAGAAATGCACCAACAATAGCGCCGATGGTTGTAGCTATTTCCAAAAACATTCCCAGTCTGATATTGGTGATGCCTTCTTTTACATAAGCAGCCGCTGCGCCTGATGAAGTGGCGATAACAGCTACAATGGAAGCGCCAATTGCATAACGAATATCGACTCCGAACAGGAGCGAAAGCATCGGGATGATCACAATGCCGCCACCGAGTCCCGTCAAAGAACCCAGGAAACCAGCCAGCATCGAACCAAAAAAAATGATCAAAGTAAAAGTAAGTATCGTCATGGGTTTAGTTTAAAAAAGCTGTTGAAGAAAGATACTTGTCATATGTTGAACGGGCAATTTTCATTTTTCGGTCGTCCGGAAATGCTGCGAATAATTTTCAATAGCCTCTTCAATGATTTTCTTTGCTTCCTTTTTGTTTTGAAAATTATCGATCTCCACTTTTTTATTTTCCAGCACTTTATATTGTTCAAAGAAATTTTTCAGTTCAATTAAAAAATGTTGAGGCAATTCCTCCATTTTAGTAATGTGATTAACGGAAGGGTCCTTCGAAGCAACTGAAATTATTTTATCATCAGGAATGCCATTATCGATCATTTGCATATTGCCGATCACATTGGCTTCAACCAGGCAAAGCGACTGGATGGACTGTGAACAGATAACCAAAATATCCAGCGGATCATTGTCTTTAGCCAGTGTTTGCGGAATGAAACCATAATTCACGGGATAGTGAAAGGACGAATAGATCACACGATCCAGCCTCAGAAGGCCGCTGGCTTTATCCACTTCATATTTCGATCGGGATCCTTCTGGTATTTCAATCAAAGCATTCACGGTAGCCGGAGCCTTTTCTCCATAATAAACACCATGCCATGGATGATTGACTGTAAGCATAGGAAATTTACAGGTGCAAAGTTATTGGTTCTGGCCGTTCTATTTGAATAAACGATACATAATAATTCCTACCAACATTGATAATACAAAGAAAAACATAAATGAAACTACTGCGCTTTTGAAGGATTCTTTGAATGGCCGGTCGCCTTTCAGGTGATGCTGGTATTCATTGTAGTGAATAAAATAGGTCATTGCTCCTGCGATGAGGCCTATGGCAACAGCGGCGAGGATCAGCAATATGATCAGCATGTTTAAAGTTAGAACTTTCTTTCACCGGTTTTTATGATATATATCAGCGTACAGTTTGTGGGAACCAATTCTTGCAGTAAAGACAGCGGGTATCAGAAAAAGAATTGGCAGTTAGGTATGAATATCTATAGGGATGCTATTTTTTCCCTTTATAATAGAGCACATCTACTTTTTCTACTGTTATCAATCCGCCTCGTCCACATTGTTCAAACAAATTATTCACTACGTCGATGAATGAATCTATTTTTTCTGCTACATCAACAATTTCTACTACGATAGGTAAATCTTCTGAGAGTTCGATCAGCCGGGCACGGTGAATGCGGGTGCTGGCGCCAAATGACATTATTCCTTTTAATACTGTGCCACCGGCCAATCCTTTTTCTTTCGCAGCGGTCAATATTGCTTCGTACAACAGGCGATGGCCGATACGATCGGCTTCGCCCAAAAAGATGCGTAATAGTTTGGATTGTCCCTGCAGTTCCATGTTATAATAATTTGATGAGTCCTATACCGGCAAACACCGCTCCGATGCCGAGTAATACACTTGCGGCGATATAAAGCAACGCAAACGTAATATCCCCGCTTCGCAACAAGCTTGTGTTTTCAAAAGCAAAAGTGGAAAATGTCGTAAAACCGCCGCAAAGGCCGGTGATTAAAAACAATCTTGTTTGGGGAGACAGCAATGTGGTCCTTTCAGCAATCGCATAAATAAGGCCGATGAGAAAACAACCAAGAATGTTCACTACAAATGTTCCCCATGGAAAAGGATGCTGTAACGTATCGGCAACCCATTTCTGGCAAAAATAACGGGCTATGCTGCCGATGCCGCCGCCCAATCCTATCAGCAAAACACTTTTGATCATTGTACTGTATCGATCTTGTTTATCTTCTTGTAAAGAGTATCCCGGTCGTGCTCAAAAATATATTTCAAATCCACCAGCCATTGCTGGTTTATTTTACGCACCCGCAAAGTGTCTCTGTCTTTCATATAAGAGTTAGAATAGATGATCACAGTAGTAGAATCGTTTACCGGATTTACCAGGTGAATATTAATAGATGATTCATGGTAACCATTTTTGGTGGAGTCAGGCAGTTTTTGGTAGTTGCGTTCTACGGCATCCAGGTATTGAGTATTGGAAGAATCCTGCAGCATGTATGTTTTTGCCAAATCAAATTTTCCATCAAGTGCGGCACGGATAAAATCCCTTGCAGCATCAATATCGTTTTCCGGTTTTTTTTCTTTGTCGGTATTATTGCTGCAGCTGGCTGCAAAAAAAAGCAGGAATAAAAAAAGTAAATGGTTTTTCTTTTTCATTCCTGCAATTTACAGAATCTTTCCGGAGTGCTATTGCTTTCCTTGTTCTTCCCCGGATGAGGGTTCTTTATGATAGTCTTTTCGTTCTTTTTCGTAGGCTCTCAAAATCGCTTTCACCAATCGGTGCCGTACTACATCGTCTTCATCTAATTCAATATGTGCAATGCCATCTATATTTTTTAAAATTCTTGATGCAGTTTGTAAACCGCTTTTTTGATTTCTCGGCAGATCCACTTGTGTGATGTCGCCGGTAATGATCGCTTTGGCATTGGCTCCGATACGGGTCAAAAACATTTTTAATTGCAGGTCGGTCGCATTTTGTGCTTCATCCAGTATGATAAAAGCATTATCCAGCGTACGGCCACGCATATATGCAAGCGGTGCAATTTCAATAGCTCTGGTACTCATATAATATCCGAGCTTATCAGCCGGGATCATATCGTCCAATGCGTCATAAAGCGGACGCAAATAAGGGTCAATTTTTTCTTTCAGATCTCCGGGCAGGAAGCCTAGGCTTTCTCCTGCTTCCACTGCCGGGCGGGTGAGAATTATTTTTTTCACCTGCTTATTTTTCAAAGCCCGTACTGCCAATGCTACTGCAGTATAGGTTTTACCTGTGCCAGCTGGTCCTACAGCAAATACAATATCATTGCGCTCGGCCATTTGCACCAACCGTTTCTGGTTGGCAGTTCTGGCACGAACGGTTTTCCCATTGGGACCAAACACCAGGATGTCATTCGGGTTGCGTTCTACAAAATGGTCAACCGTTTCGGCATCATCTCCGCCAAGGATCTGCTCAAAATAATTTTCGCTCATGTGCCCGTTCCGTTCCAGGTACTGCACAATGAGCTCAATTTTTTCTTTGGCATTTTCTACCTGCTCAGGCGCACCGCTGAGTTTGATCTGCGTGCCTCGGGAAAGAATTTTGAGCAGCGGAAATTTTTTCTTGAGAATGTCGAGTTTTCCATTATTCACTCCAAAAAACTCGATAGGGTTGACGGTTTCAAGGTTGATGATCGTTTCTGTCAATGCTTTTCAATTTAGCTGGCAGATCCGTATTACGGTAGACGGATCCAAACCATATTTCACAAAGCCGGCGAAGGGTTGTCCGGATTATTACTGCGTCTTCTGAGTTCCTGTACAGAAGCTTCCCTTCAATTTTTTATGCCACGAATCTTTTTGTGATGTGGTATTCAAATATAACTGATGAAAGTTATAATTACCTAAAGTTACTTATTCACAGTTGTGAAAAGAAACCAGATCGAAAAAAAATGGTTAACTTTTTTCACTGCTTCTTTTTATGAGATGCAATGCATTTATGGCCGTTTTGATTAAAATCATTGAAGACGCTGCTATAAGTCAGTTGAAATACTTATTGTAACAGGTAGTATTGTAGCATGGCTGAAACAAAAAAGCCCGTCAATCGCAGCCCTCAGTTGGCGCCACTCAGCAGGGAACATCATGAGGGGTTATTGCTGGTTTGGAAGATATACCAGGGTTTGAAAAATAATGTTGATACCGAACGTATCCGGAAATATGTCCTTTGGTATTGGCAAAGTCA
>DASZXQ010000187.1:0-23170 GCA_035545755.1 Chitinophagaceae bacterium
ATTGTGTATAATTATTTCCTGTTGGCGAAGCAATCTATATTACTGAACTCAGATTGCTTCGTCGATGGAGGAATATCGGATATAGATGAATGTTTTCTTGATCTCCTCACAATGACGAGTGTGGTGCATCGCTATCGACCCTTCAACGTCATTGCGAGACAACATAGAGATCGCCGCATTGTGTCTTATTATTTCCAGTTGGCGAAGCAATCTATATTCCCGGATTTAGATTGCTTCGTCGAAATATGAGTCCCGGACATAGATGAATGTTTTCTTAATCTCCTCGCAATGACGAGTGTGGTGCATCGCTATCGACCCTTCAACGTCATTGCGAGACAATATAGAGATCGCTGCGTTGTGTTTAGTAATTTCCCGTTGGCGAAGCAATCTATTTTACTCAACATAGATTGCTTTGTCTCCCGACTCTGTCGGGATCCTCGCATTGACTAACTGTACTTGTTTCGGTGAATGTAATAGCGAAAGAGAAGCCGCTGCATTAGCGGGAAACGAAAAAAGCCTTTGGCTCTAACATTAATACGTCATTAAAAAATAAAACACACACAATATTTTTTTCAAATTCCTGTTAATTATTACGTCACCTTATCCGTGTACGCAGGCTGTAGCTGTAAGGTGACAGCCTTTATTTTTTAAACCTGAAAATTCAACGAATGAATCCAATGCCAAAAGGATCATCGTATCCTAAGCAACTGCCTCCGACAACCAGCCAACCATCAGCACAACAAATTCAATTTGATCAATGGGTGGATAAGTATGCGATCATGAAGGAATTCAACATCAGTGAGCGAACCTTATACACGCTGCGAAAAAATAATGAATTGCCTTTTGCCAGATTGGGCAGAATGATCCTGTATAACCGCACAAAACTGGAACAACGGCTCCGAAAATTATCAGGCATGATGATGTTGCTGCTGCATATCGTCATCAGCATTACTACTGATTCAGGAATGCCGACAGAGCTGTGAGATGGTTTTATTGAAACAGAACCGTGATTCTTCCAGGATATATTTCATCGCTTGAATTAAAATAATACTACTGCGAAACAAAATGTATGAAAACAGTATCTTATAAAAATGTTTGGCATTATCTGACAACATTTTCCACTGGCAGCATTGTCAGCGGTACTGGTTGCAGTGTTCGAATTCTCACCCGGTGTTTACCTTATTGTTAAAGCTTTCAACACTAATTCTAAACTTTTTACCCAGGCTCAGAGCGGTTCGCACAACACATTCATTTAATAGTCTATCTTTAAAAGAGTAAATAATGGGTAACTTACTTATAGAAACAAATCGCCTTCGGATCAGAAATCTTACTGTATCCGATCTGCACGATTTTCATTTATATCGTTCCAATCCGGAGGTGACCAGGTACCAGGGCTTCGATGTTTTTACTTTGAAAGAGGCGAAAGCGTTTATCGAAGAACATACTGAAAAGGTGTTCGGAGCAGCGGGTGAATGGGTGCAATATGGAATAGAAGAAAAAACTACTGGTGGGTTAATCGGTGACTGTGCCATTAAGTTAGATCGAAATGACACCCGGCTTGCGGAAATCGGCATCACCATCTCGCCAAATGAACAGAGAAAAGGATTTGCGAAAGAAACCTTATTAGCCATTCTTAATTTTTTATTCAGCCATGACGATTTCCATAGGGTAACTGAAACGGTGGATGCCGACAATATCGCATCTATTGCGTTATTGAAAAGTGTAGGTTTCCGACAGGAAGGACATTTTATTGAGAATATTTTCTTCAAAGGAAAATGGGGCAGTGAGTATCAGTTTGCCATGTTAAAAAGGGAATGGCTGCTGTTGAACAGATCCAACAGTGAAGGAATTTCTTAAATTACGTTGTCATGAAACGTTTTGTATTTCTGTCAGCCTGTGTAGTATACGTACTATTAGCGGTAAAGAGCTACGGTCAAGAGTGCGGCAATCGCATTCTAAGCCCGGAAATATCGAACTTTCTCAAAATTATAGATTACAAAGACCTGACATTGGAACAACTCAGGAGCCTTCCAATTGAACAATTAAAATATCCACAAATACCAATACTTCCATATCCCAAAGAAGATGTTCAAAGAATTAAAATAACAAGAGACAGCATCCCTGTTTTAGTCTTCAATCCACTGCATAGGAATAACCTTCCTGTCATCATAAATTATCATGGTGGTGGTTTCATTTCACCCTTAGTACAGGGATTAGAATACTCACTATGGCAAGATGCGAAAACGTATGAAGCAATTGTCTTTGCTGTTGACTACCGGGTAGCTCCTGAGTATAAGTATCCGGCTGCAGTTGACGATAGCTATAATGCATTCAAATGGATCTCTGAAAATGCAGGGCAGTTTGGTGCTGATACCAGCAGGTTGATGCTGATGGGAAATAGTGCAGGTGCAAATCTTGTCGCAGTAATCTCACAAAAGGCAAACAAAGAGAACATCAGTAAGCGAATAAAGCTTCAGGTGTTGAATGGGCTTCCGGTCGATTTGAGGCCCCAGAATATGGAAACCTCTGTTTCTTACCAGGAAAATGCCTTAGGGTATTTCCAAACAAAAGCACTCTGTTACTTTGCTGTTGAAAATTATGCTCCCGGTCAATACGACAATCCCGAAGTATCACCGATACTAACTGAAGATGTCAAAGGATTGCCACCGGCAGTGATTATTAATGCAGAATTTGATCCGCTCCGGGATGATGGTATATTGTACGCTTCAAAATTACGGGCTGCTGGTGTTACAGTTTGGGAAAAATGTTTCGCCGGCCAAATACATTGTCTTATAGGATTGTTACCCGGATCAAAACCTTTGCAAGAATTTGAAACGATCGTAAAAACAGCTATGAGGGATTGTTTTGCGAAATGAAGAAAAATGATAAGCTGGTTCTTCGGCTTAGCTGAGACATTGCTGAGAACAGGCTCAAAGGCGACCAAATTTATTTTTTGTAAGCTCCCATCAGCAATTGTGCTGTGGTAGTGCGGCGAGGTGGATTATCAAAAAAATCATACAATATTTCTTTGAACCATTGTACCCGATCAACATAAACAAAATGAGTGGTGCCTGGCATGATACATAACAATGCTCCCGGAATATTTTTGAATATTTCCAATGTATGCTCAATACGGATCGCATCTCTGTCGCCGGCCATAATAAGCACATCGCTTTTTATTTTCTGCAGATCTGTTACAGGGATATGCGGTTGTTGCACCAGCAGTAAGAATTGTTTGTAACGAATGCTATCTGTTTTGGCCTGCTTTTCCATTATATCCAACAAAGGAAACAGGTCGGGTTCTATTGCTGTGGTATCAGGCCGGAGATTGGCTCCGCTGGCCAGCAATTTTTTCACTTTATCCGGATGATGTATCGCCAATAACAATCCAATGATACCTCCATCGCTATGTCCCCAGATATAGGCTGAGTCAATACCCAGGTGCTGTAATACTTTATCTACGTCATCCGCCATTTGTTCATAGGTAAGTTCACCCACCGGGCAACCGGATTTTCCATGACAGCGATTATCGAAAGCGATCACTTTATATTTTTTTGAGAACTCTTCGATGAAAGCAGCCCTGCCCCCGATAGAACCGCCATTGCCATGCAATAACACCACCGGTTTACCTTCTCCATACACTTCATAATAAATTTTTGCCCCATTATTATCATAATAATTACCCGCCTGTGGATTGTTCCCATAGTTTATTTTTTCCTGTGCCAGGCATGTAATGGAAAAGAGAAAGAGGAGTAGTACAATATTTAAATGTTTTAGTTTCATAAGTTCAATGTTTTGGTCTATCAACTTTTGTAAAATATTTTCATTAAGTTTTGTTTAAGACGAGCATTTTAAGAGAAAGTTACAGACAAGAATTTCACCGCCCTGGTTGATCCTTTCAAACTAATGCCGTTTTTCAAAAAAAAAAGATCGGCACTTTGGGACTTGCAGTTTTTAAGCCATATATCATCACTCCAAGCGATATAGTATGCTGCGAAACATAATGTTTCGCTGAGCAATGGCAATAATTGCCTTGGGAATTCGCCGTTTAACAATAATATTTTCACCTTTTTAAAAAGAATCGAGGATGATTTGGAAAATATTGCTTTCTTTGAAGATACCGCTTGCCGGTACAAAGAGATTATTTACAGGTGATGTTTATTTTATTTTGATCAAAAAAAATTCCTTCATGAAAAATTTCTTTTCCTTTTTTCTTGCATTGCTGTCATTAACTGCTTGCAACACTTCAACAGAAAAAAAGTTTGTTGATATAACCGGAATAGACTCTACGGTGAAACCGGGAGATAATTTCTTTATGTATGTAGATGGTAAATGGTACGATACGGCACAGATACCAGCTACCCAGGCGGGGGTAGGCACTTATATGTTTATGAATTATCCGCAAAGGATACGCTTGCAAAATATACTGGGTAGTGTGTCACAAGCTAAAAATGCCGAAGGAAGTATTGAACAAAAAGTTGGCGATTTCTATGCATCAGGTATGGACACTGCCACTATCAACAAACGTGGTTATGATCCTATCAAACCGGTGCTTAACAGCATTGAGGCCATCAGCGATGTTCCTTCATTAATGAAATTTGTGGCTGATGAGGAAAAGGTCGGCAACTCTTCTATCATGGGATTTGGAGTGTCGCCGGATGATAAGAACAGCAGTTTGAATATCGCTCATGCATACCAAACCGGAATTGGCCTGCCGGACAGGGACTATTATTTCAAATCCGATCCATCAACTACGGGCATCCAGGAAGCATATAAAAAATATCTTGCTTCTTTATTTGAACTTACCGGCAGCAGCGCCGCAGATGCTGCAAAAGATGCAGGTATTGTTTACAATATCGACAAGCAACTTGCCGCTTCGCATAGAACAAGAATTGAACTGCGGGATGTAAAAGCAAATTATAATAAGATGTCTGTTACCGATCTTGAAAAAAGACATCCCAATATTGACTGGGTGAAGTTATTGGAAAACCTGGGCGCCAAAACAGATTCTATCGATGTCGGCCAGCCTGCATACTATGACAAACTCAATGCACTTTTAAGATCCATTCCGGTCAGTGACTGGAAAGTTTATTTGAAAGCGAATACTATCAGCAACTATGCAAATGTGTTGAGCAAACCTTTTGTTGATGCTCAATTTGAATATACGAAAGTCATATCTGGCCAGGCAGTGCAAAAATCCCGTGGTGAAATAATGGCAAGCGCTGTGGATGGCACACTGGGCATGGCACTGGGACAGCTTTATGTAAAAAAATATTTTTCCGAAGATGCCAAGAAGCGAATGCTGGAGCTGGTGAATAATTTACAAAAAGCATTTGCAGCAAGAGTAGACAAACTGGACTGGATGAGTGACAGCACAAAACAAAAAGCTAAGGAGAAGCTTTTTGCCATCACCAAAAAAATAGGCTACCCGGATAAATGGAGAGACTACAGCAATGTGACCATTACACGGGATAAATATTTTGAGAATGTAGTATCTGCTGCCGCCAACAATTATCAATATCAATTGGCAAAATTGAATAAGCCGGTTGATAAAACAGAATGGTTTACTACGCCTTCAACCGTTACTGCTTATAACAATCCTACTGCAAATGAAATTGTATTTCCCGCAGGTATCTTACAGCCTCCTTATTTTGATAACGATGCAGATGATGCGCTGAACTATGGTGGCATTGGCATGGTGATAGGGCATGAAATGACCCATACGTTTGACGACCAGGGAGCGCAGTATGATAAAGATGGCAACGTAAAAAACTGGTGGACAAAAGATGATTATGAAAAGTTCAAAGCAAAGACGCAGCAGGTGATCGATCTGTATAATTCATTTACGGTATTGGATACGTTGCATGTGAAAGGCGCTATGACTGTTGGAGAAAATACGGCAGATGTCAGCGGTGTAGCTGTTGCCTATGATGCATTTAAAATGACCAAAGAAGGACAGGATTCAACAAAGATCGGCGGCTTTACACCTGATCAGCGTTTCTTTCTGAACATTGCACGGATATGGAGAGTAAAAATGAAAGATGAATTTCTGCGACTTTGGATAAACAACAATCCGCATTCTCCTCCCATGTGGCGGGTAAATGGCCCGTTGATGAACAACCCGCATTTTTACAAAGCATTTAATGTACAGCCGGGCGATAAAATGTATTTGCCTGAGGACAAACGAATACATATCTGGTAAGTATATCGTCATTTACCCAGCAATGTAATGCTGCGGAGAAACGTCAGTAAAAAGTAAGCTTAAAATTTATAGGAAACTGTGGCCATGAGTCTTCTCGGTGCAATAGGCGTGATGCTATAATTGTCATGCACCAGGTAATTTAATGAGTTAAAAATATTTGAGAGCTTACATTGTAATGAAATTTTTTCGTAGCTATAGCCGACCGATAGATCAACAGTTGTGAAACCGGACAAAGCTACCATCCGGCTTCCCAGTATTGATTGGCCAACTGTATTATTATAGCCGCCAAAACGGGCGCCTGTATAAAAACCACTGGCGCCAATTTTAAAGCCTTTTAAAGTTTTGTTTTCAAATGTGTAAAAAATACTTGCATTGGCTGTGTTCTCTGGAGCATTCACCAATTTTTCTCCTTCAATGTTTGAGCCTTTGGTTGCTGATATATGCGTGAAGCGAATGTTGTTGTAACCGTATCCGGCAACGAAATAAAAATTCTTAGAAAGATTTCCATTCACTCCTGCTTCAACTCCATCACTGGTTGTTTCACCGCTTAAAGTTTTAATATTGGAATTAGTATTAGGGGTTACTCCATCAGCTAAATATGCAGCCTGCTGTGCCAAATGATTATTGATAATGCGGTAAATACTTGCAGTAGCAGAAAGTTTTCCGCTCAGAAAATCATTTTTTACACCAACTTCGTACTGATTGATGACGGATGCAGCCAGTAAATTTCCATTTACATCCACACCTGTATTCGTTGTAAAGTTGTTTGAATAGCTTGCATATAAAGAAGTGTTTGCTGCCGGTTGATATACAATTCCGACTTTTGGAGAAAACACATTATAAGTTGTAGTTGGTGTGGAACCGTTTGTTCTTGAAGCAGGACGAGTAGTGGTTGTCATGCTGTCGATAGTTGTTTGAACCGTCGCCTGGTAAGAATATCTGCCACCGAGAAACAGTTTAAGTTGCTTAGTAATGCTCACAAGGTCCTGTACAAATATACCTGCACGGTTCGATGGCGCTTTTGTAATCGTTACTTTATTTACAGTAGGAATATCTGTCCGTTGAATGTACTGATCCGGGTTTAATAAATTAATGGTATCATAAGTTTTTAATATTGATCCATTGGAGTTATAAATATTAAAAGCATCGGTATATGTAACAACACTTGTAAGATCTGCACCGGCAATAAAATGATGTTGTATTTTATTCGTGTTGAATTTTCCTTCCACGTTTATTTGAGCAGCATAATCTTTTTCGATACTATATGCTCTTGCAAGGGGCCGGGCAATAATACCGGTCTTGCCAGCCGTGTTCAAGTTGCCACAGCCATAAGAATCCACATCGGTATTTTGATACGAAGCGGTAGCGTTCAACGAGAAATTTTCATTGAATAAATGTTTGAATTCTGCGGATGCTGTTCCTTGCTTTACATTATTATAAGCCCATTCAACATTTTGAAATCGTGAACGTGGAATGGCAGTTGATAAAACTCTTCCGCTATCCAATAAGCCCACCCCCGGGTCAGGGGTCAGTTGCGCATTCAAATAATCTCCCTGCACCAACAATGTCGAGTTTTTGCCAAACTTGTACATCAATGAAGGATTAATATACTTACGAATTGTTTTTACTACATCACGGTAACTTCTATCATTTTCATAAGTGCCGACAATTCTGAAGGCTAAGTTTTTTGAAACAGGACCATAAACATCAACAACCGGTTTGTATTGCTGATTATTTCCAATATTCATGGAAACTTCTCCTCCAAAATTGTATTCCGGTTTTTTTGTGATCATATTAATAATTAATCCACCTGACGAACTTCCATACAGAAATGCTGAACTTCCTTTTATAATTTCTACAGATTTTAAAGTAGCAGCTTCGGGCATTCCGGCAATATTAGTAGGGAGACCATTTTTAAAAATACTTCCTCCGCCTGCGCCACCGGTAATGCCAATAATATAACCTCTCGCTCCATAAGTTTCATTAACGCCATAACGAGTTTGCACTAATGAGACCCCCGGAACGTTTTTTACGACATCGCCCAGGCGAATCGCTTGCTGATCGCTAATGATCTTATTGCTTATTACACCTGTGCTTTGCGGAAAATCTTTATCAGCAATATTCATTTTACCGATCGCCAATTTTTTTTGCCGGCTTTCGATAATGACAACGGCGAGTTGTTTAGCATCTTCTTCCAGAGAAAAATCGATTGATGTCTGCTGGTCTTTTTTTACTTCTACTCTCTTTTCAATTGATTTTAGTCCCACCATTGAAACTTCAAGTGTGTAAATACCTTCTTTCAGGTTTTCAATTATAAAAAATCCGTTTTCATCCGTCAATACTGATTTGCCATTTTCCCTGATAACAACTGTTACAAAAGCTGCGGCTTGTCCATCGGCAGTTTTTATTTGCCCTGCGATGAATCCTTTTGGAATTTCACTGTTCGCATTAAAATAAAATCTACTACTTACCAGCCCGTTTTGCCCAAATCCATATAAGCTTGTTGTCAGTAAGGCGAATAAAATGAATTTTCTCATAATTAATATTTTTTGCAAAAAAAAGCCACATCAATCCTGTTACTTTACTATTTAAGAAAAAGTGATTTGCGGAAAGCGGAAAAACCATTGAAAAAATCGTCTTCCTGAAATCGCCGAAACTTTCATAGTGTAATGTGTGAGACAAAAAAAAGATATTAACCTCTTAAATGAAATTGATGGTTATTATGTGGGGATATGATTTTAATCATGTGAGAATAGTAGCAAAAAATTATCCGCCTTGGTGGTGTTCTTCACCAACTTCATTTACTGAACAGCCCCTACAGAACGTACGAAACAGATTGGCTGGCGACATGTTTTTCCCCGGCAAAGTCTTTCAGCGAAAACGTTTCCGACAATTATGACGGCTTTTAGAAATTTATTTCATTACTTCAATAACGCTATTCCTATTATTATGAAGCTATCTAATGCAAACAAATTCTTTTTTCTTTTATTATTGTTAATGCCATTAGCGTCCGGTGCGCAGAAAAACAAAAAACCAAATATCATTCTCATCATTGCTGATGATCTTGGGTGGGGAGATCTCGGTTATCATGGAAGTGAAATTAAAACTCCTAACATTGATCAACTCTCAAAAGAAGGTGTGAAT
Source organism: Chitinophagaceae bacterium (assembly GCA_035545755.1). Classification (GTDB taxonomy): domain Bacteria; phylum Bacteroidota; class Bacteroidia; order Chitinophagales; family Chitinophagaceae; genus UTBCD1. The sequence continues at coordinate 9,347 of DASZXQ010000187.1, forward strand.
CTCAATCGCTATTACAGCGCTCCTATCTGTTCCCCTACAAGAGCCGGAATATTGACGGGAAGATATCCGAATCGTTTTGGGATTCGACAAACCGTTATACGTCCCTGGGAAGTTTTCGGAATAGACAGTTCTGAACAATGCATTCCGCAATTGCTGGCTACTGCCGGCTATACAAACAGGGCTTTAATTGGCAAATGGCATTTGGGAATGCTGAAGCCGGAATATCTTCCCTTGCATAAAGGGTTTACTCATTTCTATGGATTTTATACAGGTGAAATTGATTATTTCACGCACAAAAGATCGGGAGAACTGGATTGGCATAATGATGAGCAGACATCATATGATAAAGGTTACTCCACTGACCTGATCACAGATGAAGCCATTCGCTGCATTAAAAACTACAATGCGGGATCACCTTTTTTTCTTTACATCGCTTATAATGCACCGCATGAACCACTGCAGGCAAAAGAAGAAGACCTGCTATTGTATGGATATGATAAGAACAAACCTTCTTACAGCACTGCTTCTTTAAACCCAAAAGCAGATGATGATGAATCCGGCCTGGTACCAACGGAAGGATTGGGCAATACTAAACGGCAAACGTATGCTGCCATGGTGACCTGCATGGACAGGGGCATCGGCAGAATATTACATCTATTGAAAGAATTAAAGATCGACCAAAACACTGTTGTTATATTTCAAAGTGACAATGGAGCATTGGAAGGCGGTGGCGGATCGAACGGTTCATTGCGTGGTTTTAAAGTGCAGGAATGGGAAGGCGGTGTAAGAACGCCTGCTATTATTAAATGGCCCGATAGTTTTAAGGGAGGCTGGATCTCCAACCAGGTAATGGGATATATAGATCTGCTTCCGACCATTTGTGATATTGCCGGCGTGACGGCCACTCCAAAAAATCCATTGGATGGTATCAGCCTTTTACCGTACCTGCAACAAAAAGTGAATTCCATTGACCGGCATTTTTATCTTGGTCACGGAAGTATGGTTACCAACGAATGGAAATTAGTAAAAGCCAATGCAGGAAATCCAAAAATGAAACTCTCTGAAGATATGCTCTTTAAAATTGCGGCCGATCCGAATGAAACCACTACTGTAAAAGAACAAAACGAAAAAATGTACACTGACTTATTACATGAAGTAGAAAAATATGATACCATACAATCCCGGGTGCCGATACCTCCACATAACAAAGGAAAAAAAGAATTTAAGCCACCCAAAGAATGGAACATACAAAACTGAGTGCAGTTATTCTACCCGCCTTTTCGAAACTTGCCCGGAGACCTGTTGCAGCACTGCCGGCGATATAGGAATGTTGCCGAACAAATTTTTCGCGGTGCATCAGTGGCATTCTTATTAAGAGGCTGTCTTATTTTTCCCGAAGTAATTATATACAATGCCGGCAGCTATTGCAGCAATGATCGGCACAACAATAAATAACCAAAGCTGGGATACTGCCCAGCTACCAACAAAAATTGCCTGGCTGATACTTCTTGCAGGATTCACTGAAGTGTTAGTAACCGGGATGCTGATAAGATGGATGAGCGTTAATGACAGCCCGATGGCAATTCCTGCAAAACCTTTTGGGGCCCGTTCGTCAGTAGCGCCTAATATGATCAGCAAGAACATAAATGTCATTACAAATTCTGTTACGATAGCTGCGGTTAAATCATAATGCCCCGGAGAATGATCCCCATAGCCATTGGCGGCAAAATTTCCAATAGCGGATCCATTGCCGGTAACGATGACATACAAAACAGCAGCAGCAGCGATGGCTCCAAGAATTTGAGCTATTATGTAGGGCACTACTTCCTTGCCACTTATTCTGTTCCCCGCCCAGAGGCCAATGGTAACGGCAGGATTAAAATGCGCCCCGGATATATGTCCCAGGGCATACACCATCGTCAGCACGGTAAGCCCGAATGCCAGGGCCACACCCAGCAATCCTATTCCGACGTTGGGAAAAGTTGCGGCCAATACGGCACTTCCGCAACCTCCTGATACCAGCCAGAATGTTCCGAAAAATTCAGCCATATATTTTTTCATATTCGCAGTTTTAAAAGTTATCTGTTGTAGTTTGATTTTCGGACAGGCACTGGCTTTTCAAATGATCTCTGATCTGCACAGCATATGTTTAAAGTTAGACCAACTATTTCAATTTAGTTGTGACCTGCGGCTTAATAATGTATTTCTGTGCTGCCGCTCATGGATACTTGCTGTTTTAAAGGCCTGTTTCATCACTTCAGCGGTATGATGATGCTGCAGGAGAAAATGTATTGCAGTGTGCTGAAAGAAACGAATTTGATTACCCTAAATAGTGCCATCATTTATTTCCCAGGACGGCCTTCCATTTTTTTGCAGCGTCTCTTCCTGAACTTATTGCATCCAGGTTGTCTACAAAATTCCTGAACTTATCTATTTCAAAAAAAGTATTTGCTGATGGAAAGGGATCAGAAAAAACGAACCTGTATTTCTTTTCATTGACCAGCGCTGTGAAACATAGTCCAAACTGGTAGAAAGGCCATTGCACTTTCTTTACTTCAGTTACCGGCACGTTGAATTGCACTCCTGCTGCCGTAATGAAAGAAGCTGTGCCTTCAGAAAATCTTAAAACGCCTTCCACATATCCTCCCAGGGCCAAGGCACCATGCAGTTGCCATACCCGGGAAATGATCTCCTCTGCCATGCAGGTATTGTTTATAGAAATATACAACTATAAAAACAAATCGTTTGGTTCACCGGCCTTTGGTGCAGCGTAATAGTTTGCTATACCAATCAATACCGGATTACAAAATGTTTGACAACACTACATTGCTAAGCCCTCAGTCAGAACATGCCTTTGTTAAGAGCAGATGTACCAGGCAAAAAGACAAACGGCTGATCAGCGGAGTTCAGATGTTAATTATTTGTAATCAAATCCCTATTATTTAATATTTTGGGTTCTTCGCATGTGTTTTGTACTATCTTCAAGATTATATCACTTAAAAAAAAACGTAAGAACATGAAAAGACTTATCATTCTTTCCGGGCTTATGCTCGCCTGTAGCGGTTTAATGTTTGCACAAACCACTACTTCAAAAACAAAAAATGCAAAAACTACTTCAGTTGTAAAAACAACAAAATCCCCGAAAACATCAACCGTTACAAAGACAGAGAAATCGGCAAAAACAAAAACCGCCACTACCAGCAGCACCGCAAGTACAAAGACCAGCACTCATCTGAAATCGGATGGTACACCGGACAAACGCTTCAAGGAAAACAAAGAAGCCAAGGGGCCAATGAAAAAAAATGGCACACCGGATATGCGCTATAAGGCCAATAAGGATAAAGCCAAGGCAAAAACAAAACAATAATAACAGACAGTAGTAACAGAAAGGTTGACCTGGCGGTCAACCTTTTTTATGTGATAAAAGCATTCATTACTGCTCCTACAACCGGCTGCAGCACTCTCCCAATTTTCTGACCCTGGATAATTGTAGTTGTCACCCGACAAAATTTATGATTAAACAGACATCGCAAGGCCTTATTCCTGGAAGGGCGGATTGCTGAAAAAAAATTCTCACGGCAGGTAGCTTTTAGGCTGAGAACATATATTGAGCACCCTGATCACTGATAGTGGTCATTTTTATTTCACGACCAGGTGACTACTTTTATCATGCAAAAGGAATTTAAAAATAAGTGAAGGGCAGATAAAATTTTTGTTATGGTACTTGTGTTTGTCATATTGTTTATTTTTTCCTTTATCATAGGCCTTACCTTGCTGGCTGCAACGGAAAGCTTTGAAAATGGATGATGGAAAAACATATTTGTTCATTAAAACGATCGGGGCGATCAGTTGCCGGCTTCTGCTTTGTGATGAGGGGTCGTATTATTGATGGCAAGAGGCACTATGCGCTTAAGATGCTGCCTCTGCTCATACTTCCGGCGCTTCCGGGTTTGCAGCGTATAAGATATAGTCATTGGAATAACGACATCAGGATAATGCTTCGAAACAAACGGTTGAGCGGCGCAAGGGGAAAAAATATAGCTGAGATCAATTGAAAAAATGACAACTGGTAATTACAATACCGCTTCTGCCCGAAATGAGAAAATAAAGACCAGGTCCTGGTTAGTATTTTTTGTCTTTTTTGTTCTGCTGTTCCTCCTGGTGATTTATTATTTTTCCGAAATAAAAAAGGAATTTATACTTCTTGAAAAAGTAAATCCATATTGGCTGATCGCCGCCGTAGCAGGACAGTTCATGACCTATTTTTTCACAGCGCTGATCTATTTGTTTTTGCTGAAGTTGTACAAAATCCCCAGATTGCCTCGCCGATGGGATCTGCTCAAAGCCTCTGTCATTTCATTGCTTTTTAATCAAACGGTGCCGAGTGCGGGAATAAGCGGAAACACTTTTTATGTCAATTTTCTGTCCAGGTTTAATATCTCCGGAACGGTGATCATTTCAATCATACTTGGAGAATTGCTGGTCTTTTATGCAGCAATGGAAATGATCATAGTATCGCTACTGATTGCCTGCCTGCTTATGTACAAATCGTTTTACGCATTTAAAGCCACCCTCGTTGCGGGGATCATTATTTATTTGGTCTTTGGCCTGGCAGTTGCTTTTGCTGGTAAAAAAGACAATCTTAACCGCTTGTATGAAAAGATAATCAATACAAGGTTTATTAAAAAAATATTCAACAACATCAATAAGGAAATAACGGAAAGTACCAACTCGGAAAAAGGGATACAATTATTAACGCTTTTGAAAAACAATAAGCCGATCGTTATAAATATTTTCCTTTTTCAATTGTTGGTCGTTGCCGCTGATGCCTTTACGTTGTATGTATTGTTTCTGGGATTGGGCTATCCTGTTGCTGCATTTATTGTTTTGCTGGCCTTGATCAGTACTAAGATCATTTCAATAATTCCCTTTTTGCCCGGCGCTCTCCTGCTGTATGAAAGCAGCATGAGTTTCTTTTTTGCAACCGCCGGTGTTCCGGTGGGTACGGCTATTATTGTGACCTTAGTGTACAGGCTATTGTCTTTCTGGTTGCCCATGCCGTTTGGCACTTTACTGTATAGAAAATGGCTTGTAACCGCTCCTGCTGATAAAATTATTTCTCCATCCTGAGGCTTATTCATTGCCAGGCGCCATACCTCTCTGAAGGCAGCCGCTTTGAATATTGAAAGACAATCCGGATTTAGGCCAGGCTTTTGAATTCTAAAATAGGTTTTTGACCGGGTTTTTAGATTCATGAACAGTTTGTTTTAACAGTTGCCGGTATCACAGCCGATCGATCACATCAACAAAAAGTTCTGTCCGCTTGCGGAAACCAATGGATTCATACAATTGAATAGCCGTTGTATTGCTGGTCAATACATGAAGGAAAGGAATAAAAGAATTATTAAGTATTAGTTTCATCACATGCAGCATTAATGCTTTTGCATAACCTTTGCCGCGAAAATCAGGATGTGTACATACAGCGCTTACTTCCATATAAGGAACCGGATTCATGCGCTGTCCGGTCATTGCCGCCAGTCTTCCATCGATAAAAATCCCAAAGTAGTTTCCGAATTCAATGGTGCGTTCTAAAAACGGGCCGGGTTTTGTCAATGCAGTCAGTTCGAGCATTAGTGGAATATGTTTTTCTGTCAATGGTACAATGAGACCACTGTTTTTTGTCACAAATGAATTGACTGGACCTTCATATACCATTTGTGTTACATCCATAGCCTGAATCAATTTCCATTTACTTTCATCATGCTCCATTTTTTTCAATGATGAAATTGCTATTCTGGAATCAGCGGGGATGAACTGATGCAATTGCTGAAAGCTGGCATCAATGAATTCTCTCATTCCGGCAAATGGAGCAATAGCGGGCAGATAGCGGCCAACATCGCCATTAATTACGGAAATGTTCCTGTTGCCGGAAGTAATGGCATTCCAGATCATGTTATCAAGAATATGAGGCATCCTGATTTGAAAATGGTTTGAATGCAACTTAGTTTAAAATCATTTTGGCTTTATGGTGCAGATATTTTTTAAAGTACTATATCAGTTCTTCAAATTGCATATACGGTTAGTCCGGGTTCACGTGATTTTCTGAATCGGGCTAATTAAATTGTATAATAACCGTTCGGGGCCAATCCTGCTGATACTAAACAATAAGCATTATTGTCCAAACTTTGCTGATATGCAAAAACCATATGGCCCTTGATTTCAATAGTAAAATATTTACCTTTCACTCGTAATGATAGAACAAACAGAACTTGTAGTAACTACCTGGGATTATCATAATCCTGACAAACCCATCGGGTCAGGAGAAAAACTGCTCAGCTCCGTATGGCTGGATGTTATGAAGAAAAGAGCCCCAACTAAAAAAGGTATTGCCTGCCGTTTCAGTTGCCGTTTCATTTTTGAAGATCAACCTTTGCTTGAGTATGTAGCGGAAGATTCTTATGTGATCGATCTTGAAGACGTGATTGATAAACAGGAATTGCTTCGGATGATCCGGAATTCATTTTCCAAATTCAAAGAACGCTTTGACCTTAGAAAGCTGGGCACTGCATTAGAGGACAAAACGCTCCGGCCTCTTGATGAATCACAGATCAACCTTGATGCTATGTTACCGTTAGTCAATTAAAACTTCTATCTCTTCACTACAGCATAATATTCCCTGTCAAACGTTGCATAATGTTTCACCGTATCTGCTTCGTCGGGCAGCAGGTAAAACTTCTTCAATGTTTTTGTTTGTGAAGGATATGAGGCAGCCGCTCTTCTTTTCACCGGCCATGTCTTAGTGATATCAAAAGCAATGACAGGATCAGGAAGGTCTTTACCCATCTCATTCACTGCTTTTTTGTAGGAATCTAAATTTTGCAGCATGGTTAGTTCCATTTTTTGCGGTAAAGTGCTTTGGAAAATAGCAGCAGGAGTAAATGAGCTGTCTTGCCTGTTTTGTTCAAATACTTCCCGAACTGCAACCGCGGTTAAACGATGCTCCGGGTGTCCATAACCGCCCAGCACTTCATCATAAGTAAAAAGCAAAGAAGGTTGATACTGCCTGATCGCTGCTTCAACAATATGCCGGATGCTGTCCATATTCTCATTCCAGAAAATGATCTTGTTGTTCTCTATATCAGTCCAGGTATTATTAGGAAGATCCAGCAAAACAGAGTGATTAATACCCAAAGCGGCCATCGCATTTTGCCATTCCTTTCTTCTTGCTTCTTTTTCACCGGCTTCACCCTGCGTCAATGTAAGAAGATCCACTTCCCAGCCTTGCTGTTTCAGCGTAACTATGGTTCCGCCACAGACGATTTCATCGTCCGGATGCGGGAAGATCAACAATGCCACCCGTTTTGCAGCTGCAGGATTATTATTCCACAACGGTACCGAATAATCCTGCGCCTTTTTAAAAGCCTCATAATTGATCTTGGCACGTTGACAAGACAATAAAAGTGGTAGTAAAAGGAATGATGACAATAATTTCATTTTTGGAGATTTTAGGTGACTTAACGGGATTATTTTTCTTTTGTTGCAGGCCGGAGAACTATAAGGTTTTTTTAGCAATTTATCTTTTGGGTTTCTTACCTAACTTTATAAAATCAATTGCATAAGCTGTAATTCAATTTTTTTATGGAACAAAAAAAGAAACTCGAAGAGCTGAATAAGGAATCTCTTCAAAAATTGGAAGATTACGTTGCCTCAAAAAAGGAGAACCTGAAAAAAGAAGATCATGAAAAGCTGCACCATGCCAAAGAAGAATGGCAAAAAGCATGGGCTAATCTAATGGAAGCTTTGATGGTCTTAGAACGACTGGAGATCTGAATTTCTTTATAAAGAAACAGGCAAGCTTTTGCCTGCCCGTTTCTTCAAAGTTATTTCTAAAAATCCTATTTTTCGTCCGAGGATTTGCCTACCACTTCGTAATGAATTTTATTTCCATCCACTACTTCCTGGTAATAATATCCTGATGGAGACTGAAAATATTTCTGCTTGTTGATGACCACCACTTTACTATCGGCAGGCAATTCATCTACTCTATCCCCGATCTTGACACTACCCCGGTCATCATTTTGAATACTGCTGTTATTGCTGCTACTATTGTTGTTGTTGCTGCTGTTACTATTATTATCAATTGCGTTATCGGAATTCGTATTGCCGTTCGTATTAAGCTTTCCGTTAGTGCCCACTACTTTATATAAGACGTCATTACTATCAGTGATCTCTTCTTTGTAATAAGTGCCGTTTGACTCATAATACTTCTGCCCGTCTATCACAACTGCCTTTGCATCCCTGGGAAGGTTGGGAACTTTTGCTCCCAATGGCGGAGCCGTTACTTCGTATTGATCATCACCATAAGACCTGTAGTAAATGCCGTCGTAATAATAAAACAAATGCGGGCCCACATAAATGGAACTATATCCAAAAGGCAGTGCGCCGATACGCATTCCAAAGTATATCCCTCCGGGATAATATGAATATGCCGGGGCATAATATGGATAATACCCATAGTTCCTATATCCAAAACCAACTGATACGATCGGGCGGCTATAATATGAATGGTATACTCTTTCTTCGTAATGCCGGCCTCTTTGGGCATTCAGGTTGCTGGATATGACCACCAAAACTACTGATAGGGCTACCAGCCTTAAAAAAGATTTTGCTGTGTTCATAGAGGTATATTTTTATAAGTTTGACGATAAATTTAAAAATATTCTTTCGATAAGAGGCGGGGAAGAATAAAGATTAACATTTGCTTTCTACCAAAATGGCGTTACTACTGCCAGAAATTAATTCTCCGGCCTTGTATTCTTTATTTTTGCCATGCAACGAAATAACCGATCAATGAATAATTACAAAACCGCTCATCCGGCTCGCTTTTGGGGAGCCTTATCGCTGGTACTCTTTTTCTTTTCCTGTACAAGTATTAAAGACCCGGTATTTAACGGGATCAGCGAACTGAAAGTAACCGGCATTGGCATGAATGAGTCAACATTATCGCTCCAGCTAAATTATTTTAATCCCAATAAGTCCGGGTTATGGTTAAAAAATGCGGAAGGCGATGCATGGATGGACGATAATCTGCTGGGGCATTTCAAAATGGACACTTCAATAAGAATAACCGGTAATACCGATTTTGTTATTCCTGTACAATTAGGAGTAGATATGAAAAACGCTGTGAAAAATGCCGCTGCCCTTCTTTTCAAACAGGAAATAAATTTCAGGATCGATGGCAAAGCAAAGATCGGCAAGGGAGGTGTTTTCATTAATTATCCCATCCGTTACGAGGGAAAACAGGATGTATCAAAACTATTTCAGTAGCTTTTTTAATTATTGAGGTGTCCCTGAAGTTTTCTTTGGAGGAATGCCGCCATCTTCAGGTTTCTTGCAGCATTTCGGTAATAATTTATAAAAGTCAGGATTGGCTGGTACATCATCTGCATCGAAGCCTACATTAGCAATGGCTGTTTTTATATCCTCAATGTTGATGCGGTCGGTAATATATTTCACTGTAGTCTCTCCTTTCCGGATGTTTACATTAATAGACATAACGCCGTCGTACCGTTTCAAATAAGTTTCGATCTTGTCCTTACATTCTTCACAACGGGCATTGGGAGTTTTGATAGTTGCAGTGAGTACAGGTTTTACCTGCGCCGTAGCATTCAAAGAAAAAAAAGAGAGTACAATCGCTGCGAGTATTATTTTCATAGTTATAAATTTTGCAGAGGTAAATTACTAAACTCCTTTCCAATTAGCAGGATCATCCCGCCACTTTAACAAAATTTCCTGCTGACCCGGCGATACGATCCCTTTTTCATTGGCTAATTCTATTAAAGATGGATAACTGGTGAGTGAATAATACTCCAGGTTTGCTTTAGAAAAAGCTTCCTGTGCGACTGAAAATCCGTAATTAAAAATAGAAACCATGCCGATCACATCTAACTCTTCCTTTTTTAATACATCCACTACCTGCAGGCTGCTCTTTCCTGTTGATACCAGGTCTTCGATCACAACAGTTTTTTGTCCTTTTTCATAAAATCCCTCGATCTGGTTTCCTAAGCCATGCTCTTTTGGCTTTGGCCGCACATAGATATAAGGAAGTTTCAACTGGTCAGCGGTCATGGCTCCCCAGGCGATACCTGCAGTAGCCACACCAGCCAGCAGTTCGGCATCGGGAAATTTTTCAAAAACAAGATTGCATAACTCTGATTTGATGAAATCCCTGATGAAGGGGAACGACAACACCCGCCGGTTGTCACAATAGATCGGGCTTTTCCATCCGCTGGCCCATGTAAAAGGATGTTCAGGATTTAACTGAACTGCATTAACTTGAAGCAACTTTTCGGCTACGATCTTGGCATCGGTCATGCGGCGAAATTGAAACTTAAAATTGAAAACCGGAAATTAATTATGCACATCAAAATATTCTTTAACGACAAGCCGCTTTTTCTCTGCGATGCCATTGATGATGTCATGCAGCCATTGATCCATCATGACGATGTTGTTTTTATTGATGAACTTAATACCCATACAGTAAAAACAATGATCCATGAAATGCAACAGCCCGCAATTCATGCCGGAGTTTTTTTCAATAAAAACCTGACAGAGTTAAAAACAGCTTTCTTTAAAAAATTTACTTTGATCGCAGCAGCCGGCGGTTTGGTGCTTAATGAAAAAGATGAAGTATTACTGATCTTTCGAAAAGGAAAATGGGATCTGCCGAAAGGCAAACTGGACAAAGGTGAAAAACTGGAAGACTGCGCCATACGGGAAGTGCAGGAAGAAACCGGTTTACAAAAGATCAAACTGGGAAAATTCATAACGTTGACCTATCACACCTATCATGAAGGATCCCGTTTTATTTTAAAAGAATCGCATTGGTTCCTGATGAAAACTAAAAGCGGCCAATCACTTACTCCTCAAACGGAAGAAGAGATCATTGAAATACGATGGGCAAAAAAAGAAGAGTTGCCGGTTTACCTGATGAACAGTTTTCCCTCTGTAGCCGACGTATTGAAGATCGCTTTTAAACTAACTTAATTTTTTCTCTGTAAGACAGCGACGGTCAACCTGCTTACACAAACCAGGTTTTCTTTATCATCATATATCCTGATATCCCATACATGTGTAGTGGACCCAATATGCAAAGGCTTTGCGATGCCGGTGACATAACCTTCCCTCGCACTTCGAATATGATTGGCATTGATCTCAATTCCTACACAATAAAACTTTGAATGATCCAGCACCATTGCTGAAGCTACGCTACCGATCGTTTCTGCCAGGACGCAAGAAGCGCCGCCATGTAATAACCCATATGGTTGCTTGGTTCTGTGATCCACGGGCATTTTTGCTTTCAAAAAATCTTCACCGACATTCACCCACTCAATGCCAAGATACTGTGCCATTGTATTCGGCATAAATGGCTTTAGCTTTTCGACAGTAAGTTCTTTATCAAACCAGATCGGCATCAGATTTTATTTCTTCAGTGATTTAAAAACAAGTTCGGGAAGAAAAGGACTGGCGTCGCCGCCATTTCTGATAATATCACGGACAATAGTGGACGCTACAGAAGTGTACTTGGGTTCGCCGGTTAAAAAAATCGTTTCGATAGAACGATCCATTGTCCTGTTCGCATCTGCAATAGTTTTTTCGTATTCAAAATCGCTCACATAACGAATGCCTCTGAGAATAAATTTTGCATTGATCTTTTTGCAAAAATCTACCGTCAGGCCTTCATAGATCGCTCCCTCGACTTTCGGTTCATTCTTATAGATATCAGTGATCCATTTTTTTCTTTGCTCGGCAGAAAACATGGGTTCCTTAGCCGCATTCAATCCAATGCCTACAACAATTTTGTCAAACAGCGGCAACGCCCTGTCGATAATATCTACATGACCCAACGTAACGGGATCAAAAGTGCCGGGGAATAAACAAATTCTTTGCATGCAATTGATTTGTATGAAAGCTAAGAATTATTGCTTAATTATTCGAAGGATTTCTTCCGCCAGAAAGTAAAAATAATACTGCCATCCTTACGGCTACGCCATTCTCTACCTGTTGCAAGATGATGGATTGTTTACTGTCAGCTACATCACTGTCTAATTCCACACCACGATTGATGGGGCCCGGATGCATGATCACAATATCTTTTTTCAGGTTGTCCAATAAACGCCTGTTGATACCGTAAGCAAGACTGTATTCACGAAGAGATGAGAACAATACCTGGTTCTGCCGCTCCAATTGAATACGTAATACATTTGCCACATCACACCATTCCAACGTTTCTTTCAGATCATAACTAACATCAACGTTCAGCGCCTTGCTGATATATTTCGGGATCAATGTAGGAGGCCCGCAAACTGTAACTTCAGCTCCCATTTTTTTCAGTAAATAAATATTACTTTGAGCTACCCGGCTGTGCATGATATCGCCAATGATGGCCACCTTGGTTCCTTTCAGTTTGCCGATCTTTTCACTGATCGAAAATGCGTCAAGCAGTGCCTGAGTGGGATGTTCATTGATCCCATCACCTGCATTGACGATAGCTGCGGGAATATGTTGCGCTAAAAAATGCGGGGCACCACTGGCGCTGTGCCGCATCACTACCATATCCACTTTCATGGAAAGGATATTGTTCACTGTATCCAGCAGTGTTTCCCCTTTTGAGACCGATGAAGCAGATGCTGTAAAATTGATCACATCAGCGCTTAATCTTCTTTCAGCCAGTTCAAACGATATGCGGGTTCTTGTTGAATTCTCAAAAAACAGGTTGATGATCGTCACATCACGCAGCGAAGGAACTTTCTTGATCGGTCGTTGCAGGACTTCTTTAAATTGAGTAGCTGTTTTAAGAATAAGTGAAATGTCGTTGGGTGTAAGATCTCTGATTCCCAGCAGGTGTTTGGAAGAAAGACTCATCTTAAAAGGCGAAATTAAAGCCTTCCAAAACAAACAGCAAAAGTATTTTGCGGGCACTCATGAGCCTTTCTCTGAAGAATATTCTTTACTTGGTAAACACTACTTCTTCCCTGCCGTCTTTTTTGTTCCAGAATACTTTCACTTTTTGCGACACAATGGAATCGATGGATTTGCCCACATAGTCCGGCTGTATCGGGAACTGCCGGCTGAAACGCCGGTCGATCAATACACACAATTCCACTGTTTCGGGACGGCCAAAATCCAGTAATGCATCTAATGCAGCACGGATGGTGCGACCGGTGTACAACACATCATCTATTAAAACCACTCTCTTTCCTTCAATGGAGAACAGTATGTCGGTTTGATTGGCGACATGCAGTTCCTTTCGAATATCGTCACGGTAAAAAGTAATATCCAGTTTTCCGTATTGAATTCTTTTGCCCGGTAATTCTTTTTTTATTTCCGCTACGATCTGATCAGACAGATAAATACCACGGGGCTGAATGCCGATTAAGACTGTATTCTCAAGATCAATATGATTTTCCAATATCTGGTGAGCCAGTCGCTTGATCGTAATGGCCAATTGTTGCTTAGTGAGTATTGATTTCAAGCTTTTAAATTTTCATAAAAGTAAGGTATTTCACTTCTTGCAAAATTCATTTCGGAGTCTCAAGAGCGTGAATTTTATTTTATCAATATTTGCTTAAGCCATTAAAAGACAGAAGTTCAGCCAGTAATAGATCTTGAAGTCATTTCAAAACTAAACTGATTGCATCATAGTTGAGAAATGAATAAGACAATAAAAAAAGTTGGGACGGCATACTTAAATTAATATATTTGACTACAAACCATTTTTTAAACCAAAACAAACTGCTATGAAAAAGTATCTTTTTTTACTGG
>DASZXQ010000188.1:0-38835 GCA_035545755.1 Chitinophagaceae bacterium
AGCGCTGTAAAATTCGGAACGGCTTCAACCGGAGGATTCAGAAATGTAGTGATCAAAGACATTAAAGTATTTGATACCTTCCGTTCAGCTATTGCAATTGAATCTGTAGATGGAGGAACGTTGGAAAATGTTTTGGTGGATGGAATAACTGCAACCAATACCGGCAATGCCATTTTTATTCGTCTGGGGCATCGTAATAAAGATGAGCATGTAGGTACGCTAAAGAATATTGTGATCCGGAATGTAAAAGTAGAAGTCCCGTTTGGCCGCCCTGATGAAAAATATGATCTGCGCGGGCCTGACCTTGCTTTTTTCCATAATATTTTTCCTTCTTCTATTGTTGGCATTCCCGGGCACCCGGTACAGAATGTAACATTGGAAAATATTCAGATCACATATCCGGGGAAAGGCAACGATGGTTTGGCTATTCTTCCTCTCTTTCGTTTGAAAGATGTTCCGGAAGTGGAAAACCAGTATCCTGAATTTTCCATGTTTGGAGAGTTGCCGGCCTGGGGATTTTATGTGCGCCATGTAGAAGGATTGACGTTAAAAAATGTGACTGTCATTGCAAAAGATAAAGATTACCGGCCTGCTTATGTTTTTGATGATGTGAATGGATTGAATATGACAAAATGCATTGTAAGGGAAAATGATAAAGACAAGCAGTTTATCCTGAATGATGTCAGGAATGAAAATTTGGATGTTGATAAAAATTTGGTTCGGAAAATGGATAAGTAATATTCAAATGCAAATAACCCCGGTGAGAATTTAGTTAAAATAAAATTTTATTCACGTAAAACGATCGATATGTCAAACAGGAGAAAATTTATCAAAGATATTTCAATTGGTTCAGCAGTTATTGCCATAGGGTTGAAAAATAAGAACGATCTCTTTCAGTTGGATGCAGAAGCAACGGGATCGGGACCTTTCATGGCTACAGGAATCAAGATCGGGGAAGTGAGTTCTGACCAGGCTATCGTTTGGGCCCGGTTGACGAAGGATGCAGTTCGTGTAAGTGATGATAAGCCAACGATCACTGTCTTATATAAGAACCCGGAAACAGGGGAATATGAGCCTACAAAAAATAAAGACAGCCGTCCCAATCGTGAACCCAAAGTTATTTTTCCCAATGGAGTAAATGTAAATACGCTTCCGGGAGCTGTGCCTGCTGCCGCAGGAGAGGTGCGGGTGCTTTGGAGAACGGGTTCGAATAGTAAATGGAATCAATCCGAATGGAAAACTGTTACTCCCGATAATGATGCTACCTGCCAGTTCGTTTTACCGGATCTGCTACCGGGGAAAAAATATGAAGTGAAAGTGGAAGCAAGAGCAACGGGCAGTTCAGCAATTTCAGCTATTACCGAAGGAAGCTTTAAGACAGCACCACCTGCCGATCAACATGAAGATATCAAATTCATGGTCATCACCTGCCAGGAGTATCATGACCGGGATTATGGAAGCAAAGGTTTCAGAATATATGATGCCATGCTTAAGCAGCAGCCGGATTTTCTTTGCCATACCGGCGACATTATTTATTACGACAGGGAAGCAAAAACTCTTCCTTTAGCCCGCTGGCATTGGCAACGTGTGTATAGTTTTCCAGCACTTGTGGAATTTCATAAAAGAGTTCCAAGCTATTTCATGAAAGATGATCATGATACTTGGATGAATGATTGCTGGCCTACAATGGAAACTAAATTCATGGGTGATTTTACTTTTAAGCAAGGCCAACAATTGTTTCTTGACAATGTGCCGATGGGAGAAAAATTATTCCGGACTTTTCGCTGGGGAAAAAATTTGCAGATCTGGATGCCGGAAGGCCGTGATTTCAGAAGCCCGAATAATATGCCGGACGGACCAGGTAAAACCATTTGGGGTAAAGAACAAATAGAATGGTTTAAAAGATCAGTACAGGAATCGGACGCAACCTTTAAAGTATTGGTGAGTCAAACTCCGCTAGTAGGACCTGATCGGTCTAAAAAGGATGATAACTATGCTAATCATGGTTTTTATTACGAAGGGGAAATGCTTCGCAAATTTGTTGAAGAACAAAAAATGTTTGTAGTGAATGGTGATCGCCATTGGCAATACGCTTCGAAAGATCCTGAAACCGGTTTGCTTGAATTTGGCTGTGGTCCTGTAAGCGATGCGCATGCAAGCGGCTGGGATCCTAATGACAGGCGGCCCGAACATTTATACCTTAATATCGTTGGCGGATACCTTGAAGTGAATATCGTTCATACCAATGGTCATCCTGAAATTATTTTCACTCATCATGATGTGGATGGGAACGTGTTGTTTGAATACAAACCGGAGGTTTGAAGCGAATGATCAGATCGGTTTCTTCAATATTTAAATTCAGCAAGCAGCTCTATTATTTTATAGCTGCTTCGTCGGTCTTCCTATTTTTTCTGCTGGGCAGTTCATTTTCTAACGAAAGGCAGGGCATTCAAAAAATCCGGGGAACATTTTTTGAAGACACATTGGTAAAAAATTTTAAAAACCCACCACGTCAATATAGCATATTTCCATTCTGGTCATTAAACAACACATTGGATACGGCGAAGATGAACTGGCAAGTTGACCAAATGATCGATAAAGGTGTGTATGGCGCATTTATGCATGCAAGAGATGGGTTAGATCAAAGTGAAACGCCTTATTTTTCCGAAGGATGGTGGAATGCGATTGAATCAACAGTGAAGTATGCACATCAAAAGAATTTTTTTACGAACCTGTATGATGAAGATAAATGGCCTAGCGGCAGTGCCGGTGGTCGCACTATAAAAGCGAACCCGGAACGAAATATTAAAAAGATCTTGCGCTATACAAATTTTGAAGTTCCCGGTTCACAAATTATCCAGTTGAATTTTGCCGATCACCCGATGAAAATTTTTGCCGGTAAAATATCTGATCGTGGTGTTTATGATTTTTCAAGCCAGCAGGATCTCACTTCTTTATCAGGAAAAGAATGGAATGTTCCGCCAGGCAGATGGGCCATCATCGCTTTTACATTGATCAAAGATCCGCAGCGGCAGATCAATTACATGGATTCCGCTACTGTCGCTGATTTTTTTCACGTCACGCATGACGAATATTATAAAAGATTAGGTTCTTATTTTGGGAATACCATTCCCGGCGTTTTTTTTGACGAGATATATGCTAACTCCAGTGACCGGCACAATAACATTTTCTGGTCAGATGATTTTTCAGAACAGTTTCAAAAGATAAAGGGTTATGACCTGACATTCTATTTGCCATTGATGATCTATGATGACCCGAAATTTTCATCAAAAGCAAGATTTGATTTTTTTGATGTAGTAAAAGATCTGTATAGCAAAGCATGGTTCAAACAATATGCGGATTGGGCCAGCAAACACCATATATGGGTAACAGGACATACTACTGAGGAACTGATCCAATACATTCGCCAGTCCGATTATTTTTATACCGAAGGTCAGTTGCAGGTTCCGTGTACAGACAATGAAGATTATCGTTATGGCTATCCAAGACAAATTGATTGGTATGATCCGAAACAAATAAGTTCTGTTGCTCATATTTATGGAAGAAAAAGAGTTGCTGCTGAATCAATGGGCAGTGGTGGTTATGCTATCCCGCTGGAAGAATATCGTAATGGTTTCGCCTTGTTAGGCGTGTATGGAGTTAATATGTTCATTCCGCATTTGTTTCATTACTCAATGGACAGGCCGGAAAACCAGGCAGATTGGCCACCAAGCTGGTTTTATCAAAATCCCTATTGGAAATATTTTAAGCCATTGGCTAATTATGCGCAACGCATTTCATATATGTTGTCTCAAGGCCAACATGTATGCAAAGTCGGTATCGTATATCCGCTGACGCAAATTTGGCTGGGCGGATATACTACACCTGTAGATGATTCCTATTACAAAGAAGTGCAGGAACAATTGCTGAATAATCATATTGATTACGACATTATTGACCCATCATCTTTGTTGAGAGCTGGTTGCGATGAAAACGGTTTACACTTGGAAAAAGAAAACTATAAAGTTATTATTTTACCCGACTTGCATGCAGTTGAGTCCGGTGTAATGAAAAAACTCGAAGAGTTTACTTCGAAAGGAGGCATCATTATCGGGTTAAAAGAACTGCCTTCCGGTTCAGAGAGCAATTCATCTGCTGATCCATCTATCATTAATTCGGTAACGAACCTTTTCGGTTTTCAACCGGCTGCGTTGAAACAGGAGCAGTATTATGATATTGATAAAAATGGGATCCATAATTATACTGAGAACAATTACCAAAAAGGCAAAGCAGTTTTTACAAGATACCTCGAAGAATTACCCAGCATCATCAATGAATCTGTTGGCGCAGATATAGATGTTAATGGTCCGGACAAAATATGGCTGAAATTTCAGCACCGTAAAGTCGATAGCAGAAATGTTTTCTTTTTTGTAAATGCAAAGCAGGATAACATATCCTGTAAAGTAAGTTTCCAGGATATGGGTAAACCTTATTTATGGGATCCGGAAACGGGTGAGATAAAGGAAATAACAAATTATAGGGTGAATAATGGTCGTCTTGAATTGCTATTGAATTTTAAACCGTCGGGATCTTTTTTTATCGTATTGGAACCGGGATCTGTTCAGGGTAATGATGTGTTGATAAAGAAAACAGATATCGAAGATATGACGCTGACAAAAACTGGAGATGAGTTTACGATCAGTGGATGGTCTTCGGGAAAATCAGAACATCAGGCAGAGATATGGAAAGGAAACAATCTTTTTGTAAAAAAATGGAGTAGTTCATCTTCATTACCTGAAATACAGATTGATAACAAATGGACGTTCCAGGTTTGCCCGAACGCTTTAAATTATAAATGGAGCGATGATATTAAAGACGATACACTTGCGATTCCTGTGATGCAATTCAAAGCTGATTTTTCTGATGAATGGAAAATGATAAAAGTTGAAGATCAGTTCAGTAAAGAAAAAGCTTGTCAACGCTACCTGACTAGCTGGGACGGATCATGGATCAATTATTATGATTACAGTCGTCATCTTCCCGATATAACTGGCGGCACAAAATATTTTAAGAAAGAAATAATTGTTAATGGCGAAATAAAAAATGCTTCTGTTGACATTACCGCGGACAAGAGTTATGAATTATTTATCAATGATAAACTTGTAGGAAAAGGAAGTGATTGGAAAACTCCCGGGCATTATGACATCAGTAATATATTGAGTGCGGGTTCCAATTTGATCTTTGTGAAAACAACTGCTACGCATGGATTATTGATAAACGGCACTTATAGTTTAAAGAATGGTTCTGCTTTTTCATTTCAAACAGATAGTTCATGGAGTGCATCTTCAGACAAGATAAACTGGAATGAAGCGTTTGATTATGCTGCTCCACCGTTAGGTTCATGGGGAAATATTGATCGTCCCGGTCATTCGGTTCGTTTTCCACTGACAGTTTCATACCAACAACTAATACCCCCCGGTGCAAAAACGATCCTTCGACCCGATATCATTGGTAAGTATGATATATTTATAAACGATCATAAAGTGAGTTTTAAAAAAGGAGAGACAAATATTGAGTCGTTATTAACTGCAGATAAAAATATTCTTTCAATAAAAGTTAAGGTTGGGAATTATAATGAAGGACTGCAGAGGCCTGTAAGAATAATTTGTGAAAAGACAACCGAGCCATTGCGATCATGGACAGATATGGGTTTAAGCTGGTATTCCGGAAGAGCGATGTATTCTCATACGCTGAAGTTGCCCAAAGAATATTTTGAAGCGAATCAAAAGCTGATACTTGATTTAGGCACGGTTGATTATTTCGCTGAGATATGGATCAATGATCAACTGGTAAAGTATTGTTCCTGGTCGCCGTTCAAAGCAGAAATCAGCCCTTATGTTCATGCAGGAGAAAATAAGATCACAATAGTTGTTGCCAACTTACTGGCAAACCAGGCAAGCTGGAACCTGATGGATGCTAATATTGATAATAAAGCGGCACGTTGGTGGAATTACGGCAGCATTATGAGGGAGAAGGAAAAACTAACATCGGGTTTGATCGGGCCAGTTAAGATCATCCCTTTTAAAAAGGAATCTGTCCAATTTAATGTGAAGGATTTGAATTAAGATTTAAAAATGGAATTAAAAAGATCAATAAGTCAATTTGGGAGAGGGGGTTTGAAAAACCTGTTGAGAAGAACTAAACTTCCTTTCTATCTTTTTTTATTGGTTGCTTCTCTTTGTTTAATGTCTTTTCAAAGAGGAAAGCGATACGTTATTTATTATGGTCAGCATGCTACAGCAACTGAAAAAGCTACATATGAAGATCTAAAAAATGATATTCAACAGGTGACCGGCGCCAATGTGGTTCTGGCAGTAGAATCGGAAAAATTATCTAGCGATGATTATAATGTAGTTGTCGGTTCATCGGCTACCAGTCAATGGATAACAGAATTCTTACGAGATGGAAAGAAGGGAGGACTAATAAAAGTTACAGAAAAAGACGGAAAGAAATTTCTTGTCCTCGCCGGAAGTGATGTAGAAGAAGAACAAAATGCAGTGTATGATTTTTCGAAGAATGAATTAGGTATTGATCCTTTGTCTTACTGGACAAGTTCAATTCCAAAAAAGAAACCTGGTTTTGATCCGTATGCAGTCAAAGAGAAGACGATTAAACCGCCTGCCGTTCCGATCATCTGCTATTTTGAAAATGATGTGGATGAACTGGCAAATATGAAAATGCCCTATCTCGAATATGATATGGACACATGGAAAGGAATGGTTAATTCATTACGGCGTATGCATTACAATGCGATCCAGTTATTTGATATGCTGGGAAGAGCGGAATTTTTTACCCGGGAACCTTACAAAAGGCTTCGTCCCAATTATCATACGAATCTTTCATTGGTTGATAGCCTGATCGATTATGCTCATTTGAAAGGAATGAAAATTCAGATTGATCTCAGTCCGGGTTATGAGATGCGTTCACTCACTGACAGCGAAGCATTGTGTTGGACAAAGTATAAACAAAAATGGATCGATACCTGGGTTTACTATTTAACGAAAACACCTTTGGGCAAAGCAGATATTTTTTCTTTACGTCCCCGGAACCAGATCTGGGACAGGGAATATTTGAGTAGTTGCGGTGAGAATAAAATTGAAGTTTTCAACGAAGTGTTTGCTGCTTTCGATAGCGTGTTGAATATTTATAAACCGAAAGCGCCAAGATTATGTATTTGTTATAGCGATGGAATGGAAATGTTCAACAGCGGATTTAATCCGCCAAAAGATTTTGTCGTGGTTTGGTCAGACGATGGATATTGCGATTTTGAGACCTTACCTCAAAGTGCTAAAGGCTACAATTTTGGTACATATATGCATGCGGGTTTCTGGAAAAATCATACAGTTCATGATCCTTATCCTGAAAAGATCGATTCTATTATGCATTACATGCTGCAGCATTATCAGGCTACACGTTATATCGATGTAAATGGTCAAACCTTCCGGCCTTTTTTAGTGAATCTCGCGGCTTTTGCTCAATGGGCATACGATCCTTATCATTTTAATGGAAAAACTTTTTTAGAGAACTGGTGCCGCTATTATTTTGATGCGGCTGCAGTTCCTTATGCTATTGCTTCGATGGAATCATTGCATAAAGCTCAATTTGGGCGAAATGGGTATGTACAAAATCTCGCTGAGATCAAACAATTGATTGCATTTTTATCTCAAGGTAAAAACCACAAAATTGAACCAGCTTCAGAAGATCATTCAATTGATTCAGCATTGGAGCAACGACGTTTTTTTGTGAACAAGGCATTACAGCAGGCATCATCGGGCCTTTCCAAAACAAAGGATGAAACAGGTTTTTATTATGATTACATTTATTTGCCTGTATTAATGTATCATCAATTGCTGGAGTTTGAAAACACGTTGCTGGAAACAGCTCATCTCAAACTGGCTTACAGGGATAAAGAAAATAGAAAAGAGGATATTGATAAAATGAAACAATTGATGACAGTGGCTACGGCACAATTAAAAGATATTTATAAAACCTGTATGGAAGGAGATAAAAATAAAAAATGGTCAACATGGTACGATCCGGCGAAAAGAAGGCCCAATAACGGTTTTCCTACACTTGATATGATTGAATCAATTAATAAAAATTTGAATAACCTGGAAAATTAGTTCATTAAATAATAGCTTATGAAAGTCTTCATTTCTTTACTGGCAATTTTCCTGCTTACCGGGGCAGGGTTTAAAGAAAAGACTAGCAAAGTGACTGCTACTGTGAATGAACGACCGAACATCGTTCTCATCATGGCAGATGATATGGGCTTTTCTGATATCGGTTGTTATGGCAGCGAGATCCATACGCCAAACATTGATCGTCTTGCTAAAGAAGGTGTACGTTTCACCGGGATGTATAATAATGCTTTTTGTTCGCCAACAAGAGCATCGCTAATGACTGGCCTTTTTCCTCATGAAGCAGGTATGGGAGTTCTTGCTGATGCAAAAACCCGCCCACCCGGAGCATATGAAGGTTATTTGAATGATCAATGTGTGACCATTGCAGAAATATTAGATCAATATGGTTATTATACTGCTTTATCCGGTAAATGGCATTTAGGAGAATTGAGACCTCACTGGCCGACCGACCGGGGATTCGATAACTATTTCGGATTGATCAGCGGCGCAGCAAATTATTATGATATAAAAAAAACAAAAGCGCCAAATATAATTCGCCACATGGCGTTGAATGATCAGCCCTTTACTCCGCCGGATTCTGGATTTTATATGACCAACGCCATAACCGATTATGCTGTAAAAATTCTCAATGAACAAAAACAACAGGAGAAACCTTACTTTCTTTATATTGCTTATACAGCGCCGCATTGGCCATTGCATGCCCTGCCGGAAGATATTGCCAAATACAAAGGGAAATATTTTTTAGGATGGGATTCATTGAGAGTGCGGCGTTATAAAAAACAACTTGCAATGGGGCTGTTTAATAGTGAAGTGAAATTATCTCCAAGAGATACTGAAGTGCATGCATGGAATGATCTTTCTTCAAAACAAAAAGAAGAAATGGAATTGAAGATGGAAATCTATGCAGCGCAGATTGATCGCATGGACCAGGGCATTGGAAAAATTCTTGATGCAATAGAAGCAACCGGGAAGAAAGATAATACCATCGTCATCTTCTTATCTGATAACGGCGCCTGTGCAGAAGGAGGTATCTGGGGTTTTGATAACAGGAACAATGGTCTTCCTCCGGGTGGAGTTGATTCTTATATGAGTTATGGTCAGTCATGGGCAAATGCAAGTAACACGCCTTTCAGGTATTATAAAAAATGGTTACACGAAGGTGGCATCTCCACTCCATTAATTATTCGTTGGCCTTCAAAAATCGCTGCACAGAGGGATGGAAAGTTTGTTAACCAGGTTTGTCACGTAGTAGATATAGTACCAACAATTCTTGATATTACCGGCGCCAAATATCCGAAAGAGTATAAGGGCAATAAAATTCAGCCATTGGATGGACAAAGTCTTTTACCTGATATAGAAAAAGGAGAATTGCAGCCACACAAACCTTTGTATTGGGCAGTGAATGGTCATAAAGCAATATTAGTTGGAAAATATAAACTTGATGCGGTTTCGGACAATGCTCCCTGGGAATTATATGATATAGAAAAAGACAGATCTGAGCTGAACGATTTAGCAGGTAAATATCCGGATAAAGTGAAAGAATTAGCTGCCATGTGGAATGCCTGGGCGGACAGAGTAGGAGTATTTAAAGACCGGCCTCCGATCGCTAATGAATAAATTTTTAAAAATTTATTTAAAGATTAGAAAGTAAATTGATGGTTACTTTTGAAAAATAATTCATTTGTGTATGTTGATGAGAGGGAAAACCAGGGGAAATATTTTTTTTATTGTTCTGATAATATACAGCAGCGTAATTATTTCTTGTCATAATCCTGATAAGAAGAAAATAGTTGCTGGCACTGATGATACTACTTCCTGTCATACCAATATGCCATCTCGTTTTGCGACTGTCAATAATAATTCAAATTCGATACAAGAAGGGAAGGTTTCTCATGATGATATGGTTTGGATTCCTGCCGGAGAATTTATGATGGGCAGCAGTGATAACGAAGGACGTTCAGATGAGTACCCGGCGCATGAAGTCAAACTTTCAGGATATTGGATAGATACGCATGAAGTAACTAACGCACAATTCAGAAAATTTGTGGAAGCTACCGGTTATGTTACTACGGCAGAAAAAGCGCCTGATTGGGAAGAATTAAAAAAACAATTGCCCGAAGGAACTCCCAAGCCGCCGGATAGTGTATTGGTGGCATCTTCATTGGTTTTCACTCCGCCCAATCACCCGGTTCCTTTGGATAATGCGGCAGCATGGTGGAGCTGGAAAAAAGGCGCCGACTGGAAACATCCGGAAGGACCGGGAAGTTCTATTGAAGGAAAAGATAATTACCCTGTGGTGCAGGTTTCATGGGATGATGCGGTAGCGTATGCAAAATGGGCCGGTAAACGATTACCGACAGAAGCAGAATGGGAATATGCCGCCCGTGGTGGTTTGACTAATAAATCTTATTCGTGGGGAGATGAGCCTGTAGAAAAAGGAAAACCCAAAGCAAACACCTGGCAGGGAAATTTTCCAAATTATAATAGCGATTGGGATGGTTACAAAGGATTAGCTCCTGTAAAATCATTTGCACCCAATGGATATAAGTTATATGATATGGCCGGCAACGTTTGGGAATGGTGCGCTGATTGGTATGCTCCTGATTATTATGAATCCTTAGCAGATAAGACAACGGTAAACCCTACCGGACCTGGTAAAAGTTATGATCCGATGGAGCCGACAGTTCCCAAAAGAGTAACAAGAGGCGGGTCATTTATGTGTAATGCTTCTTATTGTAAAGGATATCGGGTCTCTTCAAGAATGAAAAGTTCTCCCGATACCGGTTTGGAAAACGTTGGTTTCAGATGCGTTTCTTCCGATTGAAAAAATAAGATTTACTTCCGAAATCGTTTGCGCAGAAAATTATTTCTTCCTAAAAAGCTATTGCTAATTTAACCCTGCAATTATACTTATTGCAAATAATATCAAATTAAACTATTACAATTTTAAAGAAGCGAACAATGAAGATCACAACAAACTTGCTGCTATTGATTTTATTTACAGGTATAAGCTTCCCCGTATTAGCACAACAAAAAGGAAATGTTACTGTAAAAGTGGATGCTAAATTCGGTAACTATTCAATTACTTCTTCCGCATTGGGTTGGACATTTGTCGGAAGTATCGGCCAACCGATGAGTGATTTGACTTCTGTAAATGGAACAGATGCGGTCGGCCCATACAGGTCATTTACTTTTAAATGGAAAAGTGATGACGATTATACCGGCAGTATTCGTTGGTACAATAATTCTCCGGTAGTTATATTTTCTGTATCTGTTCCGAAAGGTCTCAATGGTCAGTCTCTAAAATCTTTTCCTGATTTTACAACTATTCCATCTTCTTTGTATCATTTCAGTTATCACGATGTTGATTTTTCTACACCTGAGTTTACATTGAATGAAACATCAACACCCTGGCTGCTTTTTGATGAAAATAAAAATGCCTGTGTGATCTCCCCGGCATCTGATTTCATAGTTGCAAAATTGAGAGGAAATGGAATAACCGGTATCAGTAGTGGATTGAATGAGGAAGTACAGCAATTACCTGCTCATTTCACCCACTCTACGATCATGGTTTTTGACAAAGGCATTCGCAACACCTGGGATGTGTGGGGAACTGCTTTGAGAAAACTGTATCATCGTCAGCGTCCCGCTAATGATGCAGATAAAGTTTTAAAATACTTTGGTTACTGGACGGATAACGGCGCTGACTACTATTATAATTATGATACCACGAAAGGTTATATCAATACGTTGCTGGATTTGCGGCAGCATTATCAAAAAGAAGGAATTCCTTTAGGCTATATGCAATTGGATAGCTGGTGGTATGAGAAATCTATTTACAACCCTAAAGGCGAACCGAAAGCAGATCATAAAAACCCGAAACTACCATCTGGTCCATGGAACCGCTATGGAGGTTTGATGGAATACAAAGCTGATCCTTTTTTATTTCCGGATGGATTGGCTGCATTCAATAAAAAATTAGGATTAGCGATGGTCACTCACAATCGTTGGGTGGATCCGATGAGTCCTTATCAGAAAAAATATAAGATATCAAAATTCGCTGCAATTGATCCGGGATATTGGAAAGAGATCATGGATTATATTAAGAAGTCAGGTGTTGTTTGTTATGAACAGGATTGGCTGAACCAGATCTATATGCAAAGTCCCCAAATGAGTTCAACTCTTTCAACAGGAAATGCTTTTACTGATGGCATGGCCAATGCAGCCAAAGCAGACGGATTAACCATGCAATATTGTATGGCAATGCCACGGCATTTTTTGCAGGGAGTAAAATATAATAATCTTACAACGATACGTACCAGTGGCGACAGGTTTGCTTCCCGCAGATGGATGCCTTTTGTTTTCACTTCTCAATATGCCTATGAAATGGGCATATGGCCGTGGTCTGATGTTTTTAAAAGCAATGAAATGGGAAATATGATCCTTGCCAATCTATCAGCCGGGCCATTGGGAACAGGTGATGCGATCGGTAAAGAGAATAAAGAAAACATTATGAAAGTTTGCAGGACTGATGGAGTGATCGTAAAGCCCGATGTTCCATTGTTACCTTTTGATGAAAGTTATATTCAATTAGCAAAAAATGAAACAAAACCAATTTTGGCATACACTTACACAAAACAAGGAAGCATTACGACAAATTATGTAGTCGCATTCGACACTATACCAAACTCCGATACGAAATTTGAATTTAGGCCTGCTGATATAGACATGAAAGGAACAGTAGTGGTTTATGATCCTTTGAATAAAAAAGCACAGGCTATTTCAGCTGATGAATCTTTTAGTGATGAATTGCCGGAAGAAAAAATTGCTTACTACATACTGGCTCCCGTTACTTCTTCAGGAATTGCTTTTTTGGGTGATGAAGGAAAGATCACTGCTACCGGTAAACAGCGAATTGCATCTATTGTTTCATCCAGTAAAATCTTGCAGATAAAAGTGTTGTTTGCAAAAGGCGAATCGTCTGTTACTGTACAAGGTTATGCAGAAAAACCGGTGATGACTGATAATGGACAGATCAGTTACGATCCATCTACGCATTTATTTAAATTGATAATGACTTTGCAGGGCAATGGGAATAGTGCAACTATCAATTTGAAGACGATGTGATCATTTGGTTGGATAATGCTGGTAACGCCAAAGCGCCTGCAGGAAATAGTAATCTGCATAAATGACGGGCACATCAACTCCTTTGCCACCGGGTTTATTTACTACTCCATGTTGCAATAGAAAATCATGATTAGTTCCCGGCACTGCTAAATAGGCATCCGAACATAGGCTTTTCAATATCTCAACGGCAGTATTGTAATAAGTTGTCTTTGTTTCCGGATCAAATCCGCTCAATTCCAGCAATGCAGATGCAGCAATGGATGCTGCCGAAACATCTCTTTGTGTATTTGGAATAGCAGGATCATTAAAATCCCAGTAGGGGATGTGATCGTCAATCTTATTTATTTGTTCAATAAAATAGTTCGCAGCTTTTTTTGCATACAGCAAATATTTTTTATTGTGCGTATAGCGATATGCCATTGTAAAGCCATAGATAGACCAGGCTTGCCCTCTTGCCCAACAGGATAAATCACTATAGCCCTGCCAAGTTTTTTTAGCTAACAATTCCCCGGTTGAAGTATCAAAATCGAGAACATGATAAGTGCTTCCATCATCACGAAAGCGATATTTGATATCATTATTTAAATGTGAAACCGCAATGTGAGAAAATAATGTATCGTGAAAACTTTGAGCAGCCCAAAACAGCAGTTCAAGATTCATGAGATTATCAACGATCACTGGATAATGCCAGGGGCCATTGTCCCATGATTTGATACTTCCGACTTTTGGGTTAAACCTGGTACTTAGTGATTTTGCTCCCTGTAATAAAATATTTTTATAAGAACTGTCTTTAGTAATTAAGTATCCATTTCCAAAAGAACTAAACAGAATGAATCCAAGATCATGCATAGTGGTTAGCAACTTTGCCGGCTCCAGCGTTGCTGTCCATTTTTTGGCATCGGTTTCCCATTTCTTGTCATTGGTAAAATCATACAGGTACCAAAGGCAACCGGGAAAGAATCCGCTTGTCCAGTCTTTGTACGTCACTGCCTGGATGTTGGAGTTAGGACGAATGCTATAAAGATGCTGCGTACTGTCCGGGTATTGATCAATGTACGATTGGTATTGTTTTTCTGCCAGATCAATGATCTTATTTACAGGCAATTGATCAGTTTGTGCAGTAGCAGAAAAAAAAAGGA
The DNA here is from genome assembly GCA_035545755.1 of Chitinophagaceae bacterium. Classification (GTDB taxonomy): domain Bacteria; phylum Bacteroidota; class Bacteroidia; order Chitinophagales; family Chitinophagaceae; genus UTBCD1. The sequence continues at coordinate 14,471 of DASZXQ010000188.1, forward strand.
ATTGTCCAATAATAAATAAACTCAATTTTATTTTCATGAAGCGAATTGTAAGTGTTTTTGATTTAGTTAGCAATAGCCCCTGGTTCTGTTTTACCAAATTCGGATGCTATTTTATCTAATTGTTGTTTTGAAATTGTTGTTTTACCGTTGGTGATAATGATCCTGTAATAAAATTTCACCGATTCACCTTTTTTCAAATGAAGATTCAACTCGTTTTTTCCATTAGTAAAAATTTTTTCTCCTAAGGGATTTACTGCAAATAATCCATAGCCCCGTGCATGCCAGAATGCAGGATAGTTGGGATTACCGGGATGGTCAATAATCGAAATGCTTACAGAATCATTTCTCATTTTCCCATAAACCTTGCACCACACAGCTCTTGTGCTCCATGCAGCGTCTCCCTGCTTACCTTCGCTGGTAAGATAATTTCCGTTGGCAATACTATCAGTGCTTGCTTTTACAATGGTGACATTGCCTTTGTCGTCTGTGTATTTTTGATCTTTTGTAGAAGGGATCTGTAATTCATGCGCTAACCTTAAACCCAACATTCCATCTTTTGCATCTTTGAATAAAACATCAGTATCGGCTTTTAAAATGGTTATTCTGTCAATGATCCGCTGGTTGTCGTTGCCGCTGAATTCAAATTGGGTTGTTTCTTCCAATAGAATATTTTTTTCCTGGTCGGTCCAGTTGGCATGATAGGAGAGAATTCCTTTTGCGCCATTTTTAGTTTCAAGAATACTATCCGTCCTGATCCAGCCATATAAATGTTTTTTATCATCTGGAATAGCGTAAGAATTATTCCAGAAATCAAGTCCGTTCACATTTTCATAAGTAAACCAGAGGCCAAGATGATGCGGATGATCGGTCGGTTCCCCGGGCAGCGGATTTATGGGGAAACCTCTTGTTACAATGGTTCCATTAGCGGTATATAAAGGATAGAGCACAGGCTTTTCTAAAGTATCAGGATATAAAAAATTTGTAAATAGTTTTTGTCCCACAAATACACTGATATTATTTTCATTTGGTTCTTTTGTGAAGTGTACCATTTGATCTTTTTGAGAAAAGCAGTTGTGAAAAAATAGTGAAACACAAAAAGTTACTAAAACTATTTTTTTAAAGACGGAAAGCATAGCTTGTGATTTGAAAGCCCTCAAAAATAAGTCATCTTACCTTGATAGAATACTAATTGAGTAGAGGTCTTTTTCTCAGGCACAAGTATATGACCCATATACCAGCTCAGAGAATTAAATTTTGAAGCAGCAACGGAATAAGGCTAAGTAAATGTAGGCAAAGAATTGCTGAAATATGAATATTGGGAGTTCCTGATTTTTGCTGGTCAAAACAGAAAGCATCAAGGTGATCGGCTACAAGCAATATTTCATCCCAAACCGAATTATTATTCTGAGCCTTCCTGTTCTTGTAGGCGTCATGTTGTGTCCTAAAAGATTTTCTCTTAATATTTTCGTATTTTCCATTTAAGATTTATTAAAACATGAAGAAAATATTTTTTATTCTTATGTGTCTGTTTAGCGCACAATTAATGTTTTCTCAGGAATTTATACTGCCGCTCTGGCCTGAAGGTAAACTTCCTAATTACAGGAAAACAGATGAAAAAGAGAAGATCGATACTGGGGAAATTATTAAAATTTCATTAGTGCAATTTCCGGAGATCACTGTTTATCTGCCTGCAAAGCGATCTGCTTCTGGCCAGGCAGTTATCATTTGCCCAGGCGGAGGCTATCAATATCTTTCTTATAACTGGGAAGGGAGTGACCCGGCCCGTTGGCTGAACTCGGAAGGAATTGCTGCTATTGTTTTGAAATATCGGTTACCCAACTCAAAAAGTAACATCAAGCCTGAATTATCGCCTTTGCTTGATGCCAAAAGAGCTATCCGAATCGTGAGATTCTACGCATCAAAGTGGGGTATTAATAAAAATATGGTTGGAATTATGGGATTTTCAGCGGGTGGGCATCTTGCTTCTACCCTTCTTACTCATTTTGATGATGGTGATAAAATGTCTGCCGATTCTATTGAACAGGAAAGTTCAAGACCTGATTTTGGTATTCTAATGTACCCGGTAATTACTATGTCAAAACCGATCATGCATGTCGGTTCACGAAATAATCTGATTGGAGAACATCCTGATTCAGCCACTGCGAAATATTATTCCAATGAATTGCAGGTTTCACCACAAACGCCACCTACGTTTATTGTTCACGCAACAGATGATAAAACCGTTCCTGTAGAGAACAGCTTATTATTTTATGAAGCTTTAAAAAGCAATGGGGTGTCTGCAGAAATGCATATTTTCCCAAAGGGAGGTCATGGTTTTGGATTAGGAATCGGGCGAAGTGAAATTAAAAGCTGGCCAGACCTATGTATTCAATGGGTTAGAAGTTTGGTAAAATAAATATTGGCGACTATCCGGAACTATTTAAAATGCATGCTGACTTTTGAAAAGAAATTTTCAAATATTATGATCTATTGATCAATTGAAGATTAATGGTCGTCGAAGAAAAAGGCTGGGAATCCCAGTGTTTTTGAAATGCTAATGCAGCACCGAGAGCGCTGGCCTGGGCAACGGAAGCAGAATAAATTTTAGCTTCAGAGCAAGCCTGGGCAAGCAGCTGCATATATAGAGGGTTTTCGCTAAAGCCTCCATCAACAAAAATTTGCTTTACAGCTGTTTCTCTCAGGACAAGGTTGAGGCTTTGTACCTGTTCAACAATCAAATTCAATATTAATTGGTGATATGCTTCTTCGTAATTCCTGAATTCATTAAGATCCATGTTTATGAGTGATGATTGCCTTGCTATGTTTTCGTTCCTTGTCTCTTTTAAAGAAATATTGTAAGCACTTATATTTTTTATCAGCTCCAAATCTGGCTTTACTTTTTTATAATATTCCATTGACTTATTAAAATGTGCTGATAATCTTTTTACCTGTTGCTCATGTTCATAACCTGCAAAAAGACGTGATGCTTTAACGGGTTTTCCTTCATAAGAAAGATAGCAGAGACAATCATGCTGCAATTCATGATCTGTGAGGGGGCTGTGATTAAAAGGATTAAGACTAATGCACCAGGTGCCGGTTGATAATAAAATAAATGGTCCAGAGAATGAATGCAAATAGGGAATTAGTGCTGCAGAACTATCATGCAAACCAACGCCGACTGGAATTGTGTTTTCAATATAGCCGGCAACCTCCGTACTTTTTTTCAAGGGAGCAAGTTTGCTTAATATTCCTTCTTGTTCCACCCACCTGTGATAAGTATTCTTTTGAAAATCCCAAAGATTGGTATGGCAACCGATACTCGTAATATCAGAATTAACGGCAGAGCAAATAACATAGCTCAGGTATTGTGGTAGATGAAGGGCATATTTTATCAAAGCAAATACTTCAGGCTTGTCATACTTCAACCTGTAAAGCTGCATCCCGGAGTTCAAGCTTCCTAATATGGGAGAAGCGGTTTGTTTTGCTACAATACTCTCACCTCCATAATCAGTATAAAATTTTTGTTGAAGTACGGGAGGATATGGTTTAAGATAATTGTATAATGGAGCAATTACTTTCCCGGATTTGTCTAAATAAACAAAGCTGGCGCCGTAGCCTGAGAAATTAACTGCTTTGATCCGGAAATTTTTATTGTTAAGTAATTTCTCAAAAGAACTTTTGACCCATTTTGTTAACGCATCTACATCTTCACAGGCAAAATTATCTTCATCTTTAGTTTCTTCTATCTGGTGGGTCTCGTCATAAACGATCTTATATTGTTCATCGAAAAGAAATATTTTTTTATTTGTCTTTCCAACATCAAATATCGCTATGACCGGCGTGGGGCTCATTATAATCCTGTCGCAATTGTTTTTTGTCCTCTTTCCTTAATAAGCTGATCCCTGACCTTAAGATCCCTGAATAATTGTATTGGTTGAAGCGCAGCATTTTCTTTTAACCTTGCTTCAGCGATTAGAGGTCTTACATCGGTGCGGTATGCTTGCTGCAAGAGCTCCTGTGCAATTGTAACATCATTATTGCCCTGAGCTTCTTTCAATTTTTTTGTATCAACGATCAATGCTTGTGCGTAGGCGATCTTTATTGCTTCTATGGATTGCAGCAGATCCTCCAAAGGATCTTTTACATTGTGCGATGCATCTATCATCCAACCCAGGCCAGCAGCATGATCTATGTTCCTTGCATCCATTCCTTCAACCAATTCATTAAAAATTAAAAATAACTGGTAAGGGTTAATACTTCCGACAGTCAGATCATCATCGCCATATTTTGAATCGTTGAAATGAAATCCTCCAAGTTTCCCTTCATTTAATAATAATGCTACGATCTGTTCAATATTTGCATTTGGCAAATGATGACCGAGATCAACAAGCGTAAATGCTTTAGCACCTAATTTTTGAGTATATAACAACGATTGACCCCAATCACCGACAGTCATCGAATAAAAATTCGGCTCGTATGCTTTATATTCTACAAACATTTTCCAATTGCCAGGCAAAGCATTGTATATTTCTTTTAGGCTTTCTAAAGTATTTTGAAATGCTTCTCTAAAATTCAATTGCCCCGGAAAACAAGAACCGTCAGCTAGCCATACGGTGATGGATTCAGAGCCTAATTCTTTACCGTATTTGATTACTTCAATATTATGATCAATGGCTTGTTGTCGAACTTTCCTGTCAACGTGTTGCAATGACCCGAACTTATAGCTGTATCGCTGATCAGGCTGGTCCTGAAAGGTATTGGAATTAACAGCATCAAATTTCAGATTCAATTGTGCTGCCAATGCTTTTATTGCTTTTGCATCGGAAGGAATATCCCAGGGAATATGCAATGAGATAGCTCCACTTGATCTGTTTAACTGATGAATCAATCCCACATCCGCGATTTTTTCTTCCAGGCTTCTTGGTTCGCCTCCGCCGGAGAAACGCCCAAATCTTGTGCCGCCGGTTCCTAAAGCCCAACTGGGAATTGCAATCTGGAAAGCTCTGAGTTTTTCAATCACAGAATTGACATTGGGGATCTTTTGAGAAATGAATTCAAGATCTCTTTGGTGCTGTTTTTCTCGTGATTGGTTGTGTTCTTCAATTTTATAATGATCGATCAGCATGGCAATCGTTTTAGGTAAGATAAAAAACTTCTTTTAAAAGTATGCTAACAGGGGTGTTATCGGGATTAGTTTCCATGATATCTATCATGCAGGCCCCCATCTTTTCATTACAGGTTGTACAGGGAGTTTGTCAAATGATAGTTCATCTTTTATTTTCGTAATACTGATTAAAATATTGGTGTCTTCGTCTAAAAAAAAGGAATATTCGCCGATGCTTGTGTCTTTCAGAAGTTTTTTCAATCCAGGCAACAATTCATCATGCTTTTTTTTATACGCTTCCTCGTATCCTTTATGAAGCTGCATTTTGAAAGCGATCCGTGACATTATGGATATTATGGTATTTAGTATTAATTAAGACAATACCTATCTGTCAGATAGTTTTGTATTTTGCTTTAGCTTCTTGATATAAGCATTAAATTTAAAATGAAGAACTTTCAGTTTTTCAATTAACACAGCAAATTCTTCAGGCGCAATTAATTTTCGATTGTACGATTTAGTTACCCGGTTTTTAGTTTCCATAAATGCGCCTCTGCTATAATAACAAAACTATTGCCTGTCTTTGTAAAAATAGCGGCCGTATCGCTAAACAGTATTGCCTGCAATAGAATTTGCTGTTTCGACAAATTGACTTCCTATTGTTTTTTGGGGAAAATGTTCCCATGCTGCAACTATATCCCAAACATTTTCACCGATTTCAAGAACTAGCTTATATATCTCCAAATCTTCCAGAACGATATCGTCCTGCAAAAAGTGCTTTCATTATTGTGATAAAAATATTCTTTACACGGCACGTTTAATTTCACTGCTTACAAAACATCTTAGCACTGTTATATCTCCATATCCAAAATCTTATTTCCCTTATCTCACAAATGCATTGGCAACTCCGCCATCAACATTCAGAATATTACCGGTTGATTTATCCAGCAACCCGCTTACAAAAGCAAAACAGGCATTGGCTATATCATCGGGTAGAATTGTTTTATTCAATAACGTTCGTCCTGCATAATACTTCGGCAACTCTTCTACGGTGATGCCATACGCTTTGGCTCTGCCTTCTGCCCAGCCACTGTTCCAGATATTACTTCCGGAAATAACCGCATCCGGATTCACAACATTGACACGAATATTATCTTTTCCCAATTCAGCAGCGTTTAATCTTGATAAATGGAGTTGTGCCGCTTTTGCAGAGCCATAACCTGCATTGTTTGGCCCGCTGACCAACGCATTTTTACTTACAATATTTAATATATCTCCGCCGAGTTCTTGCTTTCGCATGATCTCAACACCTTTTTGCGTTACAATAAACTGGCCTTTTACCAATACATTATACAAAAGGTCCCAATCTCTTTCTGTATGCTCTTCAATCGATTTGGAAATAGATAAACCCGCATTATTGACGATAATATCAACTCCGCCGAACATCAGCACTGTATTGGAGAACGCCTGGTCGATTGTTTTCACATCGGTTACATCCAATAATTCCGCTGTGAATGCATCTTTACCATAAGCTGATTTGAATTCTTCTGATGCTTCACCCAGCCTGCTAGAATTATTATCACTGATAACGACGCAAGCGCCTTCATCAGCAAATTTTCTTGCAATTGCTTTTCCAATACCTCCTGCGCTGCCTGTTATTATTGCTATTCTTCCGGATAATGCTTTTGGCTTGGGCATGCGCTGCAATTTTGCTTCTTCCAAAACCCAGTATTCAATATTAAATGCTTCCTGTCTCGGTAAAGAAGTATACTCGGAGATCGTTTCTGCTCCCCGCATTACATTGATCGCATTAATATAAAATTCAGAAGCTACTCTTGCCGTTTGTTTGTCTTTTGCAAAGCTGAACATACCGATGCCGGGATAAAGAAGTATCACAGGATTAGGATCCCTCATAGGTGGGCTGTCTGGGTGTTTGCAGGTATTGTAGTAATCTGCATACATTTTTCTATAGGCTTCAAATTGTATGCTCAATTTTTCCTTCAACGGTGCAAGATCAGATAGATCATCTGAAGCACCAAGATTCAAAACAAGCGGAGAGATTTTTGTCCGAAGAAAATGATCCGGGCAACTGGTTCCCATTGCTGCTAATCTTTCCAGGTCATTGGAATTGATAAATTCTAACACTCTTTCATCATCAGTAAAGTGCCCGATCATTTTTTGCATGGAAGAACAAAGCCCTCTTAACACAGGCGCAATCAATGCTGCTTGTTTTAGTCTTTTATCTTTTTCAAGCGATTTTATTCTCTCGCTGCCAAATATATTTTTTTTGTTTTTACTTTTCTGTTTAATATAATCGGCGCATTTTTCTATGACTTCAAGCGTATTTATATAACTTTCAAATGCCGTGTTTCCCCAGGTAAATAATCCATGGGAGCCCAGCATGATCCCTTTTATTCCGGGATTTGTTTCCAAGCAGTCAAGCATCTTTAAACCAAGGTCAAAACCGGGGCGTTGCCATTTTACCCAACCAATTTTTCCCCCGAATAATTCTTTGGTTATTTGTTCCCCATCTTTGGCTGCTGCAATTGCAATAGCCGCATCCGGATGTAAGTGGTCAATATGTTTGAATGGAAGAAAACCATGCAGCGGAGTGTCTATTGATGGAGCTTTGGAAGAAAGATCAAAAATGCAGTGATTGAACAGTTCTACCATTTCATCCTCATGTTCTATGCCCTTATAAACCTTTTTTAAATTCCGTAAACGATCAACATACAAAGCAGCAAGGCCGCTTTTTTTCAATGTGCCCAAATCGCCGCCAGAACCTTTTACCCACATCACTTCTTTGGTTTCGCCTGTCAATGGATCGTTTGCAATTGCTTTGCAGGAAGTATTTCCACCACCATAATTGGTAAGACGCAGATCGGCTCCGAGTAAGTTGGAGCGGTAGATCAATAAGGCCACTTCATCTCCTGCAAGTTGCCCCGCCTTTTTTTCATCCCACAGGTAACTTACATGTTTGAACTTTATCGTATCAACTGAAGACATGATCGTTTATTTAGTCACAACAAAATTATTTTATTGAATTTCCATAGCCCACAAGAATGACCGAAAGAATGATTGTCGCAATGCCTATTGTAATTGTTGTTTTTGTTCTTTTATTGACATCTTTCCACTCTTTTAGCATAATGCCCCACATATTGGCCGTCAAAATGATAAATGACATGTGCAGTATCCATGAACTTGCTCCATTTCCCAATTTGCTTTCTCCCATTCCGTAAAAAAAGAATTGGAGAAACCAAATGGTTCCTGCCAATGCGGCAAAAAAATAGTTCTTGACAAGCGGTGTACTGCGGTCTGTATAATTTTTAAAAGAACGATTTCTTGTATTTAAAATCATACACCAAACAAAATTGGTAGCCAAGCCGCCCCATAACAATACTACGTAAGTAACATTGTTCTGGTATAACGGATTTAATCCAGCTTCAACGGCGGCATGTGCCATTGGTTTTCCTGCCTCAATGCCAAAATTAAAACAGGCACTCATAATACCGGAGAAAATGGCAACAATTAATCCTTTTACCAAATTGAATTCTGCAATACTTTTTTTCTTTACTTCTTCAGACAGTTCTTTTTCTTTCATCATTCCTGCTTTTCCGCAGATATAGATTCCGATCAGGCAAATAATAACACCTGTTAGCACAATTCGGCCCCATGAAGTATTCAGCAGATCATTGAAAGAAGTTTTTCCGGGAGTCGGTTTGATGCTATAATAAATAGACGGCACTAATGCTCCGAATGCAGAGCAAAACCCAAGAACAACGGAATTGCCGAGAGACATTCCTAAATAACGAACACCTAATCCATAGGTCAATCCGCCAAATCCCCATAGCACTCCGAACAGAAGTGTATATCTGATCGTTTCAACAGGCGTCTTGCTGATGATCTCGCTAAACCCAGGCACTGTCAGCCAAGCTGCAAGAGGAGGGACGATGAGCCAGGAAAATAATCCTCCAATGATCCAATAACTTTCCCAACTCCATTTTTTTACTTTCTTAAAGGGCATGTAGAAACTGCCGGAAGCAAATCCCCCGATAAAATGATAAATGATTCCAAGTAGTATTCCCATTTAATATTATTTTGTGCGGCTTGCGATGTAGAAATAACCATTAAAAATATGGTTTATAATAAAAAAGCTGTCATGTACTATCATGATAATTTATATCTGCTTCGTTTGCAAACGATGGGACAGTCTGGGAAAAGTGCTAATTTCCGAGATTGATATAAATTTTTTATATGAAGAAGAATGATCTTTTTCGGCATATTTACATAGATTATTACTCTGCTACTCCAAAATATCTTCAGCTTGCCAACATGATCATTAAGGCGATCAGTGATGGCAGGCTTCAGAAAGATGAGCTTTTACCTTCAATCAATGAGCTGAGCTTTGAATTTGAAATATCCAGGGATACTGCTGAAAAAGGGTATAAATACCTAAAGAAAAACGGCATTCTTGGGTCAGTTCCGGGCAAGGGCTACTTTGTTAAAACCACGGAAATAAACTTGAACTTGAAAATTTTTTTATTATTCAATAAATTAAGTACACATAAGAAGATCATTTATGATTCATTTGTGGATACGTTGGGCGATATGGCCTCAATAGATTTTTACATCTATAATAACGAATTTGATTTTTTTAAAAGGCTGATATTAAACAACAAAAATGATTATACCCATTATTTGATAATCCCGCATTTTTTGGAAGGGGAAGAGAATGCGTATGAGGTGATCAATACTATACCTAAAGACAAATTGCTTTTACTGGACAAACTGGTGCCCGGTGTACAAGGGGAATATGCAGCCGTATATGAAAATTTTGAAAAAGATATTTATAATGCACTGGAGCAGTCTTTAGAAAAATTAACTAAATATCATACAATTAAAATAATTTTTCCTGAATACACATATTATCCGAAAGAAATTCTAAAAGGCTTTTTCCTGTTTTGTAATCAATACGCTTTCAATTATAAAGTTGTTCATGATATCGGCATTGAACCAATTAAGGAAGGAGAAGTATATATTAACCTTATGGAAGATGATCTTGTGATACTCATCGAAAAAATATTAGCGACTAAAATGAAATTGGGCAAGCAACTTGGCGTAATCTCCTATAACGAAACTCCTTTGAAAAAAATAATCCTCAATGGCATTACAACAATTTCTACAGACTTCCAGTTAATGGGCCAAAGGGCCGCTGAGTTGATCCTTGAAAACTTAAAAGAACATTTTGAGGTTCCATTCCGTGTGACATTCAGGTCGTCTTTGTGAATGATGGTGCTAAAAATTTATTCATTTATTATTGAATAATTTACAAATATTATCCAAGATGGCTGTAAGTGATATTGATGCGGAATAAAAGCATAATATTGTAACTGATAGTTCTTTTTATTCAAATTCAAAGTTTGTATTAGAGGCTTTATGAGTAAATAGAGTAAATTATTAACTTCTTGCTCATTCTGCCGGTTAAACTACTTTTTCTGTGGCTGGTTGCTAATTATGTCAATGAATTGGTATAAATAAAAAAAGAATATGCCAGCAGGGAATTATTACTAAATCAAGTTTTGAAAAACTGTGGACAGGCTTTGAGGTGATTGTTGAAGCAGGAATGCTGCGGACTTGAGTATATCCCTATGCACTGTTCATTGACTAAAATGAGGTTGTCAGAAATAAGAAAGACCCGATGAATTACAATGGCAATTTTCTCTTAGCATATTCACTCGTAAAGTGAAGTTAGTTTTGGTTGTAGGGGGATATTTCCATATCCCCCGGTTTTTTATATGGGCACAATTCTGACACACCTAATTTACCTTTTATTATAATAGACCTTCTTGCAGAGATAGATGATTGCCACAGTATGTGAAAAAGAACAGATTTTCCTTAATCATTACCCAGAATATTTTCCTCATTATTACTATTTGTAATAGTAACTCAAGAGTAGTTTAATAGGCAAAATTTATCTGATTAAATGAAGAAACCTGAATTTTCATATTTGGATTGATAAAATTGGTTAATAAAAAGACATTTTACTTTAAATCATTTTTTTTATAAAAGAATATATTTGCTTTTCATTTACTATAAAATTTTATTATGCTCGTAAATTGGAAAGGGATCTACTCTGCATTACTTACCCCGTTTACACCAGATAATACAATTGATCCCGTAATGTTTGAATTAAACCTTAATACTCAGCTTAATGCCGGAATCGACGGAATAATCCTGGGAGGTTCCCTTGGTGAGGCCAGCACGCTAATGAACGCCGAAAAAATTGAACTGCTTCGGATAAGCAAAGATGTTATGATAAGACAGGTTCCGGTAATCATGAATATTGCTGAACAAGCTACCAGATTTGCTATTGAATCAGCCATTGATGCTGAAGAAAATGGGGCGGATGGCCTCATGCTTTTACCTCCATTGCGATATAAAGCAGATGAACAAGAGACTCTTACTTATTTTAAAGAAGTTGCTAAGGCTACTTCATTACCAATCATGATCTATAATAATCCCTACGATTATAAGGTTGAAGTGACAATACCAATGTTTGAAGAGTTGGCAGATATACCATCTATTCAAGCAGTAAAAGAGTCAACCAGAGTGTTGGCAAATGTCACTCATATGAAAAACCATTTTGGCGACCGATTCAAAATCCTGTGTGGTGTTGATACTCTTGCCCTGGAAGAATTAGCATTAGGCGCCGATGGTTGGGTAGCTGGTTTGGTGGATGCTTTTCCAGCCGAGACCGTTGCAATTTACAGACTTATGCAAGCAGGAGATTACCAAAGTGCACTTGAAATTTATCGTTGGTTTTTCCCATTACTTGAACTGGATATTCATCCAAAATTCGTTCAATATATTAAACTGGCAGCCAAAAAAACTGGTATTGGTACTGAATATGTGCGGCCACCAAGACTGCCACTAATTAATGGAGAACGAGATTCTATCCTGGCAACTATTGAAAGTGCAATAGCCTCTAGACCTGATCTCCATAATTATCACATTTCAGTAAACGCATAGGATGTCGGCAAGCTATAAGTTTATTGGTTAAATCATCCTAGAAAGACGCTTGATCACGAAGGGCTATCAACTCTCTTGTAAGAGTGTTCTCCAAAACAATTTTGTGAAGCAATACCGGATGAAATCAAATATTCAGCAGAAAATAACCGGCACTGCCATGGGCAAGTACAGATATTACTGAATTTTCAGTTTGCATTTCCTTTTTAAAAGATTAAGTATGGCGGATTTACTCTGAATTGCGTACCGGAATTAAAATTTGTTATGCGATGATGAATGATAGTCCTTTTTCTACTGCATTACAAAACGTGAATACAGGTAAAATTCTGCGAAAAATATACGGGCATTACTCAAAGAGGTTTTATGATAATTTAAATCCGATAGGTTTCTAATGAAAGATTAAGTTTCTTGCTGACTAATACCATAGGTATGCGACCAGGCTTTTCTTATTTCTGAATTCAGTCAATTCTTATTTGCATTGTATTCTGCATGATAATCAAAAATTATCCTATGATTTTTTATGAACTACTTAGATATCAATATTAAGCTTAAACCTTTTTTACAGGACACTTTACTTTCAAAGGGCATTTTTTCTTTTTGGCTCCTTTTATTTTTTTGCAGAAATTTCAATAATAATGGCAATTACCGAATAGATACTTCGAAACGGCCTTGCACCCTCCCCGGGATTAACCAATATATGAAGTTTTCTGTATGAGCCAATAGGTATGTTCCCGGGTGATCAATATTCAATTATTTGCCATTTATAAACAAAAATTCACTCTGGTAAAATTTGTTAAGAAAAATGATTTATTATTGTTGGCATGAAAGTAATACAGTTCACCTTACCGGTTAAAATCGGTAACTCTATACATTTACAGGAGGACCGGCTGCCTTACTTTTATCCTCACCTACATCGGCATAAGGAAGTCCAGATTACATGGGTAATTAATGGAGACGGAACATTAATTGTTGGGAATACGATGCATTATTTTCAATCCGGCGATCTGTTTGTTATTGGCGCCAATCAGCCACACCTTTTTAAAAGCGAGCCCTCCTTTTTTGATCCAAAAAACAGGAAGAAAATCCATTCATTAAACATATTCTTTAATCCGACTGGATTTATTTCGCAATTATTGGCATTTCCTGAGATGCTCAGCATAAAAAAATTTTTAGGCTCAAGTAACATTGGTATGCAAGCCTCGGGTAAAAATGCAGCCAAGTTAGCAGAGCATTTCCTTAAGATCAGTAATGCATCAACCGGATTCCGGCTGGCTTACTTTATTGAACTGCTACAAGTGATGGCTAATTTTAAACACTGGCAGTATTTGTCTGCACAATCATTTGCAACTACTATTACCGATTCTGAAGGGTTGCGCATGAATGAAATTTATCGGTATACTATGGATCACTTTACTGAGAATGTCACACTTGAACAAATTGCTTCTATTGCTTGTTTAACCCCTCAATCCTTTTGTCGCTATTTCAAGAAGCATACCGGTAAGACCTATGTTCATTTTTTAAATGAAGTGCGTATCAACGAGGCCTGTAAAAAATTTATGGAAAATAGCTATGATAGTATTGGCAACGTTGCCTATAAATGCGGATTCAATAGCGTGGTTTCTTTTAACCGGGTATTTAAAACGATCACAACCAAGACGCCAAAAGATTTTATCAAAACCTATAATCATCAAGACTAACCAATCATTGAACACAAATAAGTGTTTTTTGCAAATAATGGTTTAGAGGTAATGATAGAGAAAATATGATTTAATAGAACCGAGTCCTTGACCTTCACATCCTATGGGTTGGCCCAGCAAGAAAGGCTGATTTTCTGAATAAATAAATTATTACCATGAATGATATTAAGATAGGCACTATCGATATTGTCGTCATATTGATCTACATCACAGGAATTCTTGCCATTGGACTATATTCTGTGCGCAAGAGTAAAATGACGAGTAATAACTATTTTTTAGCCGGAAGAAGTTTAAAATGGATAATAGTTGGAGCGGCGCTATTCGCATCTAATATTTCAACTATACATATAGTAGGACTGGCTGCTTCGGGTTATAATGAAGGATTTGTATGGGGTAATTTTGAATGGATGGCTGTTTTTACGCTTATTTTACTGGCACTTGTTTTCGCACCCTTTTATTTCAAAACAAAAATTTCAACTCTTCCTCAATTTCTTGAAAAGCGTTACGGGCCTGCGTCAAGAATGTTTGTCGCCTTCATGGGAATTATTGCGGCATTATTTATTCATCTTGGTTTAACCTTATATGCGGGTGCAGTAGTATTCGAGTCGTTTTTTGGGATTAATGTATATGTATCGATATTTATTATCTCAGCTATTACTGCTATATATACAATCGTCGGAGGTTTAAAAGCTGTGATGGTAACCGAAACAGTACAAACTGTTATACTTATTTCAGGGGCTTTATTACTTACCATTTTTGGAATTATAGAATTGCCCAAGCACGGGATCACTTCATTCAGTGATTTCCAGGCATCTTTAAAACACGGACAACTCAGAATGCTGCATTCTGCCGCATCAGTAAAAGCGCTTACTCCGAATGGCCCAGACACTGGACTTACATGGTACGCTGTTCTATTAGGGTATCCGGTCTTAGGGATCTGGTACTGGTGCACTGACCAGACCCATGTCCAACGTGTTCTAAGTGCCCGGTCACTTGTTGATTCTCAAAAAGGCTCCTTGTTTGCAGGAGTATTGAAAATCCTTCCTGTTTTTATTTTAATTCTTCCAGGGGTTATCGGATATGTATTATATAAGGATGTTATCGGGACGAATGCCAACCAAACATTCCCGGTACTGATCTCCCATCTACTCCCAGTTGGAATCAAGGGCATTGTTGCTGCAGCGTTATTATCAGCATTAATGAGCGTTGTTGCTGCAGCGCTCAACAGTTCAGCGACACTTGTTTCGGTTGATATAGTCAAACATTTCAGACCATCAACGACAGATAAACAGCAAGTTTTAGTCGGACGAATTGCTGCCGTTATCATTATGTTGGCAGCTATGTTATGGTCAACGCAAGGTGGAAATTTTTCAAGCATCTTTGAAGCAATTAATAAAATTGCTGCTGCAATGGCGCCACCTATTACTACGGTGTTTCTCTTAGGTGTGTTCAGTAAGCGTGGTACAAAAGAAGCTTCTATAGTAACTTTATCTGTTGGGTTCCTGCTGGGTATAATCTCTTTTTGTCTCGACTATATTCCTATCAGCGGTAAAATGTACATTACTGACGGTCTTGGTATTCCCTTTATGATGCAGGCATGGTGGCTTTTTTGCATTAATTGCGTTATATACTTCATTGTAAGTAATTTCACTCCCAGACCCGATCCCGGTGCGATCGCCGAATGTACTTGGCCGAGTCCTTTATCAGTTATCACACAGGGAAAATTCGAGGGCATACGTGATGTAAGATTTTTGGCAGCATTACTTTTGTTATTCCTGATCATTATGTATGCAATTTTTCATTAACGGCAACTTAAGATAAATATATCTGAACGTGCATAGGTTGTTTATAATTGACTTACTTTCTTTGCGTGAATGATAATTCAAGATTCACCATAATCTTGTCATCAAGAATGGGTGCTGACTGCGATTTAATTTTTTCAAAAGCGTTATTTAAGATTGGCTTTTGAGCTGATCTTTTGATGCAAGGCGCATCAGTTAATGCTCCTTACTATAAAAATTTTCAGAATTTGTATTGTATTTAATACGCAGGAATAAAAACAATTTTGGTTTACTTTTTTCTATAAGTGCCAGTTCAGTCTGATTGTGTCCGTGTAGCTAACAATTATTTTAGCCGGTTTGGTATTTCTATTGCATCAACGCTACATTGTTTAATCTCAGTAATACTTCATGAAATAAAATTTAAAATGTGTTTCATCTATTCTTGTGCTCAGCAATTTTTTGATCGTTGTTGTCCATAGTATTTTACTATTTGTTGAAGTGTGCATTCAAGATTAACCGAAAAAAGCGAAATTCAGTTGATGACTGGTTAATTTATGTATAAATTTTTGCTTTTCGTGCTCCTACCTTTATGCAGACGTACATGAAAGTTATAACACGGAAGTACTAACTGCATGTTTTTACAAAAAAATAATCTTTAACGCCAAAATTTTTTTGACCATGAAAAAAATTTTAACTGCTTGTGGGCTGTTCCTGTTGTTTACCGGATTGAGCACAACACTATTGGCCCAGCAGCGACAATTCACAGGAACTGTTTTGAACAGCGACGGTGCACCTGTAAAATTTGCGACGATACAAGTTGTAGGGACAAAAACCGGAATCAGTGCGGACGAGCAAGGAAAATTTAAAATTACTGCAATACGCGGTCAGCAATTACAAATTTCTGCTGTCGGCTACGATGCCAGCACTGTTACTCTTGGAGATAATACAACTCTTTTGATTAAACTTGTCTCTTCGGGGAATAATATGGGGGAAGTTGTGGTCACGGCCCTTGGAATTTCCCGGGCTAAAAAGACACTTGGTTACGCCGTACAGGAACTTAACAACTCATCCCTGACCGATGCGGCTGACAATAATATTGTAAATACTATTTCTGGTAAGATAGCGGGTGCGCAAGTTACCAGTGGCGGAAGTACAATTGGTTCCTCATCAAGAATAGTCATTAGAGGGGAAAAATCATTTAGTGGTAATCAGCCTTTATTTGTTGTTGATGGAACTCCTATAGATAATACTACTACGAATCTTAACGGAGGCGGTGGTGTTGACTGGGGAAATGCTGCAGCCGACCTCGACCCAAATGACATAGAATCCATGACTGTTCTTAAGGGAGCTAACGCAGCAGCATTGTATGGTAGTCGTGCAACCAATGGCGTTATTCTTATTACAACAAAAAAGGCTTCTAAAGGAAGAAAAATAGGGGTTGATTTTAATTCATCCATAGTTGCTAATGTACCAGGCTACTGGCCTAAATACCAGAACGAATATGGCGGTGGATGGGACGGTGAGGAATATATTTGGAAAAGGGACCATCCATCAATGACGTACCAGGATTATGCAAAGCAATATTCTTATAATTATGTTGATGGAGCAGGTGGTGGTGTGAATGATGCAAATCCCATTAACTGGGGACCTCGCCTGGACGTTGGGCTTAAACTCGATCAATGGTCAACAGGTCCAAATAGCCCCTGGATATCCAGACCAAATAATTACAAAGAATTTTATAGTACAGAAGTCACAACTGTCAACAACATTTCAGTGAGTGCATCCGGTGATAAAGCGAGCGGCCGTTTTTCTTTTACCAATGAGAATACACCACAAGGTATTTTGCCAAATACGGATCAAAAACAAAATACATTAAACGCAAGTTTTACGCTCAATCCTACTGATAAGCTTTCTCTTACCGGGAACCTTACTTACTTAGTAAAACATAGTAATAATATTCCCGTGGACGGATATACCGGTGTAGGAGTTGATTTTGCATGGACTGAGCGGGAATTTGACACCAAATATCTTAAACAACAGTTTTATCAACACGGGAATGTTTCTATGTGGCCTGGGGTTGATAACTACTTCTATTATTATCGCAACAATAACTCGCTGGATAGGGACAGAGTGTTTGGAAATATGAATGCGACGTATAAAATTACAAGCTGGCTTTCAGCAATGGTGCGGGGAGGAGTTGACTCATATAGAGAAAGAAGAAAATCAATAACACAATCAGGGACTGCTGCCAATGTAAGAAAGCAAAGGGGAGGACAATTTACACAAACAGATATTTTCCTTCAGGAGCAGAACTATGATTTCATTTTAAATTTTGATAAGACATTTGGTGACATTAGAATTGACGGACTTGCGGGAGGTAATTACAGGGACAATACTTACAATAGTACCACTTTAGGAGCGAGCGATCTTACAGTTCCTGATTTATATACTATTTCAAATGTAAAGGGTACACCAACAGCTTCCATGTTTGATTCACACAAAAGAACGAATAGTGTCTTTGCAGAAGCAAATGCGTCCTATAAAGATTATCTTTTCCTCGGCATAACAGGTCGCAACGATTGGAGCTCTACGCTGCCGTCGAACAACAGGTCATATTTTTATCCATCAGTAAGCCTTGGATTTGATGTTACCAAAGGTTTGAAGATTAACTCCGATATCTTAAGCTATGCAAAATTGCGGGCTAGCTGGGCAAAGGTTGGTGGTGATACGGATCCTTACCAATTGGCCGGAACATACAGTGCCAGTTCATTTAACGGAGTTTCTGTATTTACGCCTGGTGCAACTTTGCCTCCTACCAATTTAAAACCCCAGGAAACAAGATCATATGAAATAGGAACCAATTTGAGATTCTTAAAAAACAAGTTGTCATTGGATGTCACTTATTACGACCAAAAAACTGTTAACCAGATCATAAGTGTGGCCACTTCAAGGACTACTGGTTATTCAGGGGAACTACTCAATGCAGGAGAAGTGGAAAATAAAGGTGTAGAAATTATGTTTGATGGGAAAGTACTGCAGAATAAATCAGGATTGAATTGGGATATATCTGTCAACTGGGCAAAAAATAATGATGTGGTTAACACTCTTTATGGAGGATTGCAATCATATCAAATTTCTCCCGGTTTTGGGGGAGCTACATCATTGGCTATACCCGGTCAGAAATGGGGTATTCTTTGGGGACTTCCGTTTGTCAGGGACGCTAAGTCAGGTAAAATTGTAGTAGATAATACCGGTATTCCTCTTACTACGAATGTTGCCAAAAACTTTGGAACCGTTACTCCTGATTGGATTGGAGGTATTAATAATTCATTCCAATACAAAAACTTCAATTTGAGTTTTCTTGTAGATATGCGTAAGGGCGGAAAATTCTTTAGTGTTACTGCATGGCACTCTTATCCGACCGGTAGCTATACCGTAACTACAGCAAATCATGTAAGGGAAAACGGAATGATCGTGGATGCTGTTAAGCAGGATGGAACACCGAACGATGTGCGGGTTTCTGCTGAGGATTATTTTGGAGGCGCCTGGGTATGGAATAATCATGAATATTCTATTCTGGATGGATCCTTTATCAAACTCAGGGAAGTGGTATTCGGCTATAATCTTAGTGTGAAAAAAATTCCGTGGTTAACGAAGCTCAATCTTTCAGTTTTTGCAAGAAATCTTGCCATACTTTATCAGGATAAGAGCACCCGTCAATTCGGGTTAGATCCTGAAGTAGGACTTGGTGGCGGCGATTATGGTGTAGGATTTGAAAATTTCCAGATACCAACTACCCGGAATTTTGGGTTTAAAATTTCTGCAGGTTTCTAAAATTATAATTATGAAGAAAAGCTTCAGAAATAATGAATCTAACAATCTAAATATTTTGAACATGAAAAAAATATCAATCATAAAATTGTTTTTTGTAGCTGGTGGGCTTTCGTTATTCGCCATAGGCTGTACAAAGAAATTTGACTCGATCAATACTAATCCTAATGCACCTACTGTAGTACCGGCCACTAACGTATTAGCTAAAGGAATTTTATCCTCCGCCAGCACCCTGTTTGGGGAAAGACTGGATATTTATTATACCGGTTCTTATGCGGGAATGACTGCTGCTATAGGTCTTGGCGATTATGAATATCGTGTCGATATTAATAATAGTATGTGGGAGGGAATGTATTTGGCCATGAGTTATCTTGTTAACGCAGGAGACCTTGCCCAAAAGGAAGGGAATACCAATCTCTATGCTGCTGCGCTAACATTAAAAGCTTATGATGCACAGAAAACAACGGATATGTGGGGAAGTGTTCCATATACAGAGGCCTTCCATTTAAAAGACTCTGGTTTATTGTATCCGCATTATGATAACCAGCAGACAGTATATAATGCGATACTTGCAGAATTAAAACAAGCTGCAGACATTTTTAAATCCGGTGGAACTGGCGTACTTGGCGTAGGCGATTTGCTTTTTAAAGGCGATGTTAGCAAATGGAGAAAATTTTGTAACTCCCTTCGTTTAAGAGTTGCCATCCGTATGTCTTTGGTTGACCCAAATACTGCAAAGTCTGTGATCTCTGAAGTATTGGGAGATCCTACTTCATATCCTGTGATGTCGGGTAATGCGGATAATGCCTATTTGAATTTTCCAGGTGTTACACCGGATCTGGAGTATTGGTATGTACGCTTAGGAACTACCGGCGCTTATACAGATCAGTACAGGATGAATTATGTACTCATCAACGCTTTGCAGAGTAATAATGATCCCCGGCTTCCAATATATGCAAGATTAGACAATAACGGTGGATATAATGGCTATCGTTTTGGACCTAATCAATTGAGTGATCCTAATAATAATGGAAATAATGTTTCCGGCATTGGTAACAGGTTTTGCCAAAATCCGGCAGGATTTTCTCCATTTATGAATGCTGCAGAAGTAAGTTTTATTGAAGCGGAAGCTTTTCAACGTGGCCTGGTTACAGGCAATGCTCAAGCAGCATATCAAAACGGGATTACTTTATCATGCACTGAAAATGGGGTAGCGCCTACTGATATTGCAACACTCCTGGCACAGCCAGAAGTAGCATGGAATGGCGGTACCACAACAAATCTTCAAAAAATTTATCTTCAGAAGTGGATCAGTTTATTTAAGCAAAGTGAGGAAGCCTGGTCTGAAGCAAGGAGAACTGATGTTCCTCTGATGACGGATGTTTCAAAAAATTATTCAGCTAGTCATAACAGGCCTCCATTCAGACTTGCATATGCAGATGAAGAGAAAACATTAAATCCGAATTTTCCAACAAGTGTTGTGGAAACCGATATTTTCTGGGGCACGCAAGTTTGGTGGGATACAAGAACCGGAGTTCATTAGTATTTTTCTTAAGGTACTCATCCATCACGGATTTCTGTAAAAATGGAATTGGTTAACAAGAACCTTTCGATCATTGAATTTTTTCGATAATTTAATATGTTGGATACGGAAGAAGTATTTTGTTAACCAATTTATTTTTTGTTGATTGAATTTTATGAGACTTTTGATATGATTATTAATGCTGGCCTACCGTTGTAATCTTTTTTAAATGACAAAACTTTTGAATTTAGCGTTAATAGTGTCGATGGTCTTTTTGCTGAGCCCTGCTTTTGCTTTTTGTCAGATTTCGGATATGCCTTCAAGAATAGACAAAAAGCAATTTGATCCATCTACTTTATTGTGGTATCAATCACCTGCGTCTGCCTGGGAAGAAGCTCTTCCCGTTGGTAACGGACGCCTTGGTGCTATGGTATTCGGAAAAAATAATGAAGAAAGGATCCAGTTAAATGACGATACTTATTGGAGCGGTGGGCCATATTCAACAGTTGTGAAAGGGGGATATAAAGAATTACCAGAAATACAAAAAGATATTTTTGAAGGCCACCCCATCGAGGCACATAAACTTTTTGGAAGATATTTGATGGGGTACCCTGTTGAACAACAAAAGTATCAGTCATTGGCAGATCTTGTTTTATCATTTAAAAATGAAAAAGAAGTTACTGAGTATAAGCGCTGGCTCGATCTAAAAACGGGCGTGACATATGTTCAATACAAGGCGCATGGCGTTACTTTTCAAAGAGAGATATTTGCATCTGTACCCGACCAAACAATTGCAGTTCGAATAACTGCAGATAAACCCGGTAGTATTTCATTCACTGCTGAGTTGCGGGGCGTACGAAATAACTCCATGTCTAACTATGCAACAGATTATTTCAGGATGGACGGAATTGGAAATGATGGTTTGGTGCTTAAAGGAAAGTCTGCAGATTATATGGGGATCGAAGGCAAACTTCGTTATGAAGCCAGGTTAAAAGCTGTTGCTGAAGGAGGTGTTGTAAAAGTTGATGATATCGACCTTACAATTGAAAATGCCGATGCTGTAACTCTGTATTTTGTTGATGCAACCAATTTTGTTAATTACAAAGATGTCAGCGGAGATTATCATGCAAAGGTCGAAGCATATCTGCAGAATATTGAATCTAAAAGTTATTCCAGCATTAAAGAAGCTGCTGTGAAAGATTACCAGTCATTGTTTGATCGTGTTACGCTGACGCTGCCTGCAACTAATAACTCATTTCTTCCGACAGATGAGCGTATTAAACATTTTTCAACTGAGTCAGATCCCCAACTGGCTTCTCTTAGTTACCAGTTTGGAAGGTATATATTGATTTCTTCATCGAGGCCCGGCACCCAGCCTGCAAATCTTCAGGGAATCTGGAATAATAATATGAACCCGCCCTGGGATTCAAAGTATACAACAAACATCAATACAGAGATGAACTACTGGCCAGTGGAGTCAGCTAACCTTTCTGAATTAGCAGACCCGTTAATTCAAATGGTCAAAGATCTCACAGACCAGGGCAGTCAGGTCGCAAAAGAGCATTACGGTGCCAGAGGCTGGGTATGTCATCAGAATACAGACATATGGAGAGTGGCTGCGCCAATGGATGGTCCCACATGGGGGACTTTTACAGTTGGCGGAGCATGGCTCACCACTCAACTTTGGGAACATTATTTATTTACGCTGGATACTAACTATCTTAAAAACATTTATCCCGTTATAAAGGGATCGGTGGAATTTTTCATGGATTTTCTTGTAGAATATCCTAAAAATAAAAAATGGTTAATTACCTGTCCCTCTACCTCTCCTGAAAATCCCCCCAAAGGTCCCGGTTATCATTATTTTTATGATGAGGTAACTGCTATGTATTATTTTACAACCATCTGTGCCGGTTCTTCCATCGACATGCAAATTCTTACAGATCTTTTTGGTGATTATGTTGCGGCAACAAAGGTTCTTGGAGTGGATAAGGATTTTTCAGATAAAGTAGATATCGCAAGGTCAAGGTTGGTACCGCCGCAGGTTGGTGCGGACGGAATGCTTCAAGAGTGGGCAGAAGATTTCGAACAACTGGAACCGAAGCACAGGCATATTTCTTTACTTTATGGAGTATACCCGGGAAATGTTATTTCGGTTAAAAAAACTCCTTCATTGATCGAACCGGTAAAAAAAGTTCTCGAAGAAAGGGGAGACGAAGGCGCTGGTTTTTCCAGGGCATGGAAAATGAGTATTTGGGCGCGGCTCAATGATGGGAACAGAGCTTATAAAATTTTCAAGGGTTATTTGGATAAGCAGGCCTTTCCACAACTATTTGCAAAGTGTTTTACTCCCATGCAGGTTGACGGCTCTTTGGGTGTTACGGCTGCTATTACGGAAATGCTGATACAATCTCAAGAAGGAGTAATCGATTTATTACCTGCATTACCGGACGAATGGAATGAAGGTAAATTTGATGGAGTTTGTGCACGTGGCGCTTTTACCCTGAACCTCGAGTGGAAGAATCGTACAATAACAAAGGCAGTTCTTATTTCAAATGAAGGTGGTTGGTGCAGGTTAAATGCAAAAATACCTGTAGTGGTAACAAGTCATGGAAAGAAAATAAGTGTAAAAAATACCGGGAACGGAGTAGTGGAATTTGTAACGAAAAGAGGTGAGCAGTACGACATAATTGCTAAGTAAATAAGCTGCTTTAACGAACATCGGTTTGGAATACAATTATAGTCTGGTTTAATTTTTTTCGAAGCATTTCCTCCTCCCATTTTTTTTTCTGATATAGATGCATCTTTTTGAAGAATTACATGGCATCATCAACCACGATGATCTTGTGATTTCTGTTCCCAGCAATTTTTATAATACTATCAGATCTTTAATTAAGATTCGCAAGTTTTTCGGGTATAAATTTCCGCTATATGTGATATAATAAAGCGGTGCCCGCGGAAATGAAAATAGATATCGGATCAGATTACATCGATTAACACCAGGAACTACTCTTTAAGAGAAATAAAGCTCTGTAGAAAGGAGTACTTATCGCAAATACATTAAACCGAATTAAAGTTCTATGAAAACTCCGGATTTATAGTCTGCAAATAAACCATAGAACATAAACGGATAAGGAAAAAATTGAACAAATGAATAAAATACTAAAATCTCTTAACTTCTTTTTTGCTGTTATTGTTTTCTCCGTAAATACCGGAGTATATGCGCAGGGAAAACCTAATTCACTTACCCTCGAGGATATTTATAAAAATGGCACCTATTCCCAGAAGGGTTTTGGCCCGGTAAGGTGGATGAAGGATAATAATGGGTATTCCACGTTAGAAAGCAATGAACAATATGGAGGAAAAGATATTGTACGATATGATGCGGCAAGTGGTGAAAGAAAAAT
>DASZXQ010000189.1:0-128664 GCA_035545755.1 Chitinophagaceae bacterium
GCATCCATGATATCCAATGTTACCTCTTTTGCGTTTTCTTTCAGGTAATAATCAATGATGGCGCCATCGGGTGGATTTTGTCCTGCCGGTTCTTCCTGCGGAATAGGAGTGTCGGTATTTGTACTCCACCGAACACGATAAGCCGTTTGCGGTTTGTATAAGATCGCAGATTGCTTCATCAATTTATCCGAGATCTGCCGAAGCGATGTAATATTATCCAATATCCAGAATCCACGGCCGTGAGTGCCTACGACGATATCATCATTTTTTATCACCAGGTCTCGAATAGAAGATGCAGGCATGTTTAACCGAAGACTCTGCCAATGTTCTCCATCATCAAATGAAACATAAACCGTAGTTTCACTTCCTGCAAACAACAATCCTTTGCGCTGTGAATCTTCACGAACCACATTGATGGGATCATCCGGCAATCCATTTACAATTTTGGTCCATGTTTTTCCGCCATCATGCGTTTTATAAATATACGGATGCATATCATCACAGCGAATGCGATTCACTGCAACATATGCAGTGTTCACATCAAAATGGCTTGCATCTATAATTGAAATTTTACTCCATGATGTGATATCAGTTGGAGTAACATTGTTCCATGTTTTACCTCCATCTTTTGTCAGTTGTATCAATCCATCATCTGTTCCGCACCAAATCGTGTTGATGTCTTTATAAGATGGCGCCACTGCGTAGATCACTCCACGGCGTTGCATCGTTTTCATTTCATCGGTTGTGTAAGTGCCAACGCTGGACGGAATATCATAATTAGTTCTTGTAAGATCGGGACTGATCACCTGCCAGTGATCGCCGCCATCTGTTGTTTTGAATAATACATCTCCTGCGAAGTATAATGTTTTATTATCTACCGGGGAAAATAAAAGCGGTTCCGTCCTTACATAACGATACTTACCGCCTCTGAGCACTTCGGGAGAAACATTTTGTGTTTGTCCCGTGAGCTTATTGTATTTCGTAACCTTATCACCATAAATGATATTCGGATTCAACGGATCAGCAGCTACATAACCATATTCTTCTGCACCTACGGGATGCCAGTCACGGAAGTTAATGGCGCCGTCATTACCACGGGAAGCAATTCCAACTGAACCGCTTTCCTGTTGACCGCTGTAAATATGATAGGGAAAATCATTGTCGGTATTCACATGATACACTTGCGCTGTTGGTTGATTATACCATGAAGAAAATGTTTCACCGTTATTTACAGTGATGATAGCGCCCTGGTCACCGGTTACTAAAAATATTTCCGGGTGCAATGGATTGATCCAGATATTTTGATAATCATCACCACCCGGTGCACCACGAATGCCGGTCCATGTTTTGCCACCATCTGATGATCGCCAGCAAACAATGCTGGTGCTGTAAACGATCTCTGCATTTTTTGGATCGACAGCAATTTCAGGAACATCACCACCTCCGATCCTTGCGGCTGGTCTTCCATCTTCAGTTACTTTGCGCCAGCTGTCACCGCCATCATCAGAACGATAAATTCCAACACCACTTCCGCCACCATAGGTATTTGGTGCGGTGGTAGCAATAGCTGTATATAAAGTTTGAGGTGAAGATGCGGCAATAGCAATATGTGCCTGCACTAAATTTTCAGGTAAGCCTTTTGATAATTTTTTCCATGTTGTTCCACCATCGGTGGATTTAAAAATACCGCCATGCGTACCGGCCCATGCTGCATTTTCCCAGGGACCTTCACGGGCTTCCCATAATGTTGCATATACAGTGTTGGAATTGGAAGGATCAATAGCTACATCATCACCACCGGTATTTTCATCAATGAAAAAAACTTTTTCGAAATGTTTTCCTCCATCGAGCGAACGATAAATACCTCTTTCTTTATTGGGGCCGTAAGGATGACCCAATACTGCAACAAAAATCCTGTTCGGATCTTTCGGATCAACAGCGATCTTGGGAATTTGTTGCCCATCTTCCAAACCCAAATGTGTCCATGTATTTCCTGCATCATCCGATCTGAAGACTCCTTTCCCTGTAGAAAGATCGGGGCGATGCAAACCTTCACCGCTTCCTGCATAAATAATATTGGGATCAGAAGGCGCCACTACTACTGAACCAATGGAGCCGGTAGATTCCTTATCAAAAACGGGGAACCATGTTCTTCCGTAATCAGTGGTTTTCCAAACGCCGCCATTGTTGACGCCGATGTAAAATACATTTGGTTGTTGTGCTACTCCGGCTGCTCCTTCTGTTCTTCCTCCGCGGAAGGGGCCGATGTTTCTCCATTGCATACTATTGAATAAAGAAGGATCAACAGTTTGTGCATGGGTTATTGAGGTAGTAAATAAACTAACAAATAAAGCGAGTGATGTGGTATTGATTTTTTTCATAATAAAAAAACTTATAGCCTAAGATAAGTAAATCAGCGCAGGTGATAACAAGTAGTATTTGAACAAAAAATTTTAGAAGTTTTCTATAACCTTAGTTTCAGCCATCTACGGGCAATGTAAACGACCGCAGCAATGATTAATGTCTCACCGCCGAATTGTAAAATTCCATTTATAATTCCGGGGTTTAATTCTTCATTGTCATCTGACAAGCGATTAGCATTCGGAAGCCCAAGAATAAAATATAAGATCAGTGTTATGCATGCTGCAGCTGCGATAATAAGAATGATACGCCATAAAAGTGAAAAGAGTCCCGGCGCCAGTTTGATCATTTTTTCTTTGGCGTTCTGAGTTCTTTTTTTGAAAATAGAAACTATCCAATCCCAGTTTACAGCTATATGCAGCCCGACAAAAAGCTTGGTGACATACAGTGTCTGTACATGCAGCGATTCCCATGCCTCGTCCTTAATGGTTTTTGTTCCAAAAAACGGAAGTGCCACTTTTGAAATAGCAAGCCCGGAAATAATTTCAATGATCATTAGTATAAACAAACCTGCATTCAGGCAGAAATTGAAGGTGGTGCGTCGACGGGCTTTCAACAAAAAATTTTTTGTAGAGCTGCGTATCCAGGGCCATGCGATCAGCAGGTGTATGATGACCGGGATGAAGAAAACAATACCCAATATTTCATGTAGTGCCCATCCGGTCAGCCGTGGTGACATCAGTAGGATAAAAACCAACAGCAGAAACGAGTCTAAAAAAATAATAAACTTTCTGCGGGACGGAAAAAAGGTATCGTTTGTTTTTTCGGCGGCAGGGAAATTTGTATTCATCAGAGTTTTTAAAGTATCGCCTAAGATAAACATTCTGTGAAGAAATTGAAATCAGATTTTTGGCCACTATCCGTTTTCCCTGGTAAAAAAACAAGAAGGAATCTTTTTCAAAAAGCTTTGTTTGAGAAAAGTTTCAGAACAATTGATGTTCGTGGCACATTTCACCAAACCGATCACAGAGTTGGTGTTTGTTTTACCTACGGCATCTTTTATAAAGCAAAGATTAGAAGTTCAGCACATCTTTCATCGAGAAATTCCCTTTTTTCCCTTTTATAAACTCGGCTGCCATGACTGCGCCGAGAGCAAACCCTTTCCGGCTATGTGCTGTGTGGATGATCTCGATGTCATCAATAGTAGAAGAATATGTTACGATATGAGTTCCCGGCGCCGGGTCAATACGTTCGCTGATGATCTCGAGATCTTCTACATTATCGCTGTTCTCATTCACCCATCTTTTTTTGCGATTGTTGCGTTCCAGTATCTGTTCTGCAAGTGTGATGGCCGTTCCGCTTGGTGCATCTTTTTTCTGCGTGTGATGAATTTCTTTGATGCCGATCTCATAATCCGGATGCGGCGCCATCAATGTGGCGAGTTTTTTATTCAGTTCAAAAAAAATATTGACGCCAATGCTGAAATTGCTTGCATAGAGAAATGTGCCATTTTTATCGGTTACCAGTTTTTTGATCTCGTCAAATTTATCGAGCCAGCCTGTAGAGCCGCAAACCAATGGAGTGCCGAAAGACAATACTTTTTTTACATTTTCAAAAGCGCTGTGAGGCCCGGTGAATTCAATAGCTGCATCTGCTTTTGCAATATTTTCGGCAGTGAATTCATCAAAATTATTGATGTCAATTTTCAAAACGATCTCATGATTTCTTTGTAAAGCAATTTCTTCAATTGTTTTACCCATTTTGCCATAACCGATCAAAGCAATTTTCATGATTATAAATATGATTTGATTGATGAAGCCAAAGTTAACTGATAACAATAAACAGAAGCACTGAAAGGAAAGATATTATCGGATATTCAGCACAAGACTTAATCCATTGGTGCCGGCCATTTCGCTATAACCGGGTTTTATCTGCAGACTGAGATCGGGACTTACATCAAAACTTTTCAGGTGCGCATCCACAGTGGCATCGACGACATTTAATCCCCATAATAATAAAAAAACCAGGGCTGAATAGTCAATATCACGCCGGAACTGATCCCGGTAAAAACGTAATGATTCTTCTGACAGTGGTTGCAGATTAGGGTTGATTTGTGAAAATAAAGAAGAGTCAGTTCCAAAAGCTCTCATATTATACACGACACGGTACGCAAAACGGGTGGCTTTATAATTTTTCAGATTATAAAAAAAAACACCTGCAGTGACTCCCAATGCACCATACACGATAGGAACTTTCCAGTATTTTTTATTATAGATCTGTCCCCAACCGGGTATGATCGCTGACCGGATCGCCGCAACCCGGGGGATATACACTTTTTTGTGCAGCGAATCTTTTGCGATTTTTTTTAGGGCTGTGGAATCTTGGGCAGAAACTGTTGTTGCTTTTTGGGCAAAACTGTTCACTGAAAAAAAGGAAGTGATCACAAATAAAAAGAGAAAAAAGGTTTTCATTTTATTCGGCCGATATATCCATTTGCCCAAGTATCTTATTCAATTCTTCCGGGGAGTAATATTCTATAATGATCTGTCCTCCGCCATTCCTGCTATGCTTTAGTTTTACCCGGGTACTAAAATGGGATGCTAATTTATCTTCTATTTTGCGGAATGCAGTAGGTAACTGGCTTTTTGAAGTTTTTTTAACAGCGCCGTGTTGTTTATATAAGTTGCGGACAAGTGCTTCAGTTTGTCTGACGGAAAGCCCCTTGTTTTTTATTTCATTGAAAATATATAATTGTTTATCCACGGTGTCCACATTGATCAAAGCCCGTGCATGACCCATACTGAGTTCGCCGCTGCGAACCGCTACCTGGATATCCGGTGGCAATTTTAGTAAACGTATAAAATTGGAAACGGTGCTTCGGTCTTTTCCCATTCTTTCTGCCACCTGTTCCTGCGAATAATTCAATTCATCCATCATACGTTTATAGCTGAGAGAAATTTCCATGGCATTCAGATCTTCCCGTTGCAGATTTTCCAACAATGCTAATTCCAGAAGTTGATCATCGTTTGCCTGCCTGATATATGCAGGAAGATCTTTTAAGCCGGCCATTTTAGCGGCACGCCAGCGACGTTCACCGGAGATCAGGCGATATTTTCCTGATGGAAGTTTAGAAACAGTTACAGGTTGTATTATATCATGCAGTTTAATAGAGGCAGCTAATTCCTGCAATGCATGTTCATCGAAATCATGCCGGGGCTGGCGGGGATTGGTTTCAATATCTTCTATGGGAATACGGATCGTGTTGGTGGCATTTTCCACGACAGCACTTTTTAAAGCACCGCTGCTGGTTTTCAGATCAGCATCGATACTTTGCAAAAGAGAGCGTATCCCTTTTCCAAGCGCTTCTTTATTTTGTTTGGGGTTAATCATTACAGATTCGAATTTTATGGTTTGGTGTTTATAGTTTTATTATCAGATAAAATATTGCAACGGGAAATTAAAAATCCAAACTATAAACTCAGTATTCTCTCTTCCTGTTTGATCTTGGTCAGATCGTTTTTCTGAAGTATTTCTTTGGCGAGGTTCAGGTAATTCATGGAACCTTTGCTGTTGCCATCGTATAAGATAACCGGTTTACCAACACTGGGAGCTTCTGCCAACCGTGCATTGCGATGAATAATAGTGCTGAACACCATTTCATCAAAATGTCTTCTTACTTCACTCACTACCTGGTTGCACAGGCGAAGTCTTCCATCATACATGGTCATTAAAATCCCTTCTATTACCAATGAAGTATTAAGGCGGCTTTGAACAATCTTGATGGTGTTCAATAATTTTCCCAATCCTTCCAAAGCAAAAAATTCACATTGTACCGGGACGATCACAGAATCGGCAGCAGTGAGCGCATTTACGGTGATCAATCCCAAAGAAGGAGAGCAGTCGATAATGATAAAATCATATTCATCCCTGATGGCATCCAGCACATTTTTGAGCATCATTTCCCGGCTGGGATAATTGATCATCTCAATTTCAGCACCTACCAGGTCAATATGTGACGGGATCAGATCCAGGTTCGGAATTTCACTTTTCAGGATCACATCTTTTGCTTTCGCCCCATTCACCATGCAATCATATAAGCTATGCGTGACATTGTGCAGATCAAAACCAACACCTGTAGTACTGTTGGCCTGCGGATCTGCATCCACGAGCAAGGTTTTAAATTCCAGTACGGCAAAACTTGCTGCCAGGTTGATGGCAGTAGTTGTTTTTCCCACGCCTCCTTTTTGATTTGCTACTCCGATTATTCTTCCCATTCGTTTGAAGTTATGATAACGTTATTGATTTTCCAATTTCCACCAAATGTAGCTTACGACCTGCATCGGCAAATGCTTTCTTTGCTTTTTCATGATCAATTTTGATGAATCCGAAAGTATCGTAATGTACTCCCACAATCTGGCGGCAATCGATCATTTCTGCTGCGGACAATGCATCTGTATAGTCCATGGTAAAATTGTCACCTATCGGCAAGACGGCAAAATTTAGTTTTGCCCATTTTGGTATCAGTTGCATGTCCATGGTCAGAGCGGTATCACCGCTGTAATAAAAATTCCCTTCCTTGCTGTAAATAATAAACCCTAAAGGATTTCCACCATAACTGCCATCGGGCAAACCACTGCTATGCTGCGCCACTATGCATTTTACAACGAAATCTCCAAAATCCCATTTGCCACCGGTATTCATGGGATGCGTGTTGCTGACACCTTGTTTGTTCAGCCACGCATGGATTTCCCAATTACAAACTACTTTGGCATCTGTAGCTTGAGCAATGGCAATGCAATCTGCCATATGATCAATATGCCCATGCGAGAGCAGAATATAATCAGCATTAATGTCCGCAATTTTTATATTCTTAGCCAGGTCATTGGGCGTAATAAAAGGATCGAAAAGCAATGACTTTCCATTCACTTCTGCTGCAAAGCACGAATGTCCGTAATAGGTGAGCTTCATACGAAGAACTGTTTTTGCAAAAATAAGCCTTCATAAAAATAATGAAGCGAGTCAGGTCCGATCTTTAATTTTGATGCTGATATGCGCAATTCTCCTTTTTGGTGGGTATTGATCGGTTTTATGGTGCTGCTGGATATTTATGTGTTCCAGGTTGTAAAACATCTGTCACATTCTGCCGGTGCAAAAACCAGGCTCACCATTTATGCTATTTATTGGGTTGTTTCAATTACTTCAATTATTGTTTTACTCATTCTTCCTTACCTGCAGTTTGAACACCAGGCGAAGCTTGTACGAACAACAATTTTTGCGATCATAGCCGGTTTATTTTTTGCGAAACTGATCGCTTCTGTTTTCTTTTTGGTGGATGATATCCGAAGAGGAATTCAATGGGCTGCGGGGAAATTATTTTTCTCCAATACGGAGGGAGAAATGCTGCAACAGGGAGAAGGGATCACAAGATCGGTATTTCTCAGTTGGGCAGGATTTGCCTTTGGCGGCGGATTGTTTGGATCATTGATCTATGGTTTTGGAAACAAATATCGCTACCAGGTAAAGCGGCATCAATTATCTTTTCCGAATTTACCTGCGTCGTTCAAGGGACTTAAGGTTGTTCAAATTGCCGATATACATTCCGGAAGTTTTACAGACAAACAGGCTGTTGCAAAAGGAGTGGAGAAAATTTTGAAAGAAAAACCTGATATCGTTCTTTTCGTTGGAGACCTGGTGAATAATGTGGCTGATGAAATGCAGGATTATATGGATGTATTTGACAAGATCAAAGCGCCGATGGGAGTGTATTCTACATTAGGCAATCATGATTATGGCGATTATGTGCATTGGGATAGCCCGGAAGAAAAGAAAATAAACCTGGAACGATTGAAGCAGGTGCATGCCGATCTTGGTTGGAGATTGTTGATGAATGAGCACGTTGTTTTAGAAAGGGGGAATGATAAAATAGCGTTGCTTGGCATAGAGAACTGGAGTGCCAAAGCAAGATTTCCAAAATATGGTGATCTCAAAAAAGCATATTCCGGATCAGAAAATTATCCTTTTAAAATTTTGATGAGTCATGATCCTTCGCATTGGGATGCGGAGGTGCGGAAATCCTATCCTGACATTGACCTGATGCTGTCTGGCCATACTCATGGAATGCAGTTTGGAGTTGAAATTCCTGGTTTGAAATGGAGCCCGGTGCAATATGTTTATAAAGAATGGGCAGGATTGTACGAAGAAGGCAACCAAAAACTTTATGTGAACCGTGGCTATGGTTTCATTGGTTATCCCGGCCGGGTCGGCATTCTTCCGGAGATCACTGTTCTGGAATTCGTGTGAGTAATTTTCCACTTGTTTTTCAATATTATAAAATACCTAACGTTCTTATTCTAACTTGGCAGCGTATTAAACTTATTTTTAACCTTTCAGTCTAAAAAATCGTTTACGGACCAATATCCATGATGCCAGAATGCAACTGCCGGATGTTCAAAAAATGGTTTCTCATATCTGCCTTTTTGATACCGGGTACTGCTGTATTATCGCAGAGTACGCCGGTGGATTCGGTCATTCGGCCTACTTCAGTTAAAGAAAAAAAGCCGGTATCGGATACGGACATTAATTATGATGAACTTTTTCGGGATCTTGATGATTTCATGGACTCGATCTTAATGCCACATAGTTATTTTCTGGCGAGTATTTCAATGGGTAAAGGTTATTTCGATTTTTCCAGCAAAAATGCCGAGTACCTTGAAACTTCCAAAAAATTCACATACTTGCCTACGCTTGGATATTTTCACAAAAGTGGCTGGGGATTGACTGCCACCGGTTATATCGTGAATGATGAAAAGAATCTGAATTTTTACCAGTTTTCGGTCACACCATCGTATGATTATCTTGAAAATCGTGACCTGGCAACTGGCATTTCATATACCCGTTATTTTACCAAAGACTCTTTGCCATTTTATACGTCGCCGCTGCAAAATGAATTGTCCGCCTACTTTACGTACAGGAAATGGTGGATGCGTCCAGGCATTGCCTTGAATTACGGTTGGGGAAGCCGTTCTGCGTACAACCAAAGGGAAGAATTGATCCAATCTCTTCGCTTGCGGCCATATGGTTATACTTATGTAAATTCTACAGAAACGGTCAGCGATTTTTCTGTAATGGCTTCGGTGCGCCATGATTTTTATTGGCTGGATGTATTGGCGTATAATGATCACATCCGGCTGACGCCGCAACTGGTATTTATGAGCGGCACACAAAAATTCGGATTTAATCAAACCACAGCAACGTATGCGCAGGCTGTAAGGAACGGGGCCAACATATTATTCAGTTCTGAAAATGCTTACCTCGATAATGCTCTCAATTTTCAACCGCTTTCACTCACTTTTTATTTACGTGGGGAATATTCGATCGGGAAATTCTTCATTCAGCCGCAAGCTATTTTTGATTATTATTTCCCGGCTACTTCAAAGAATTTCAGCGTTCTTGGCTCTGTAAATGCCGGTTTCATGTTTTGATTTTTAAAAATTTTTACAACTATCAAACAATATATTTTCTTCTTTATAGTTTGAAAGCTGAAACAGTTTTTAGTAGTTAAGGTAATTTAACAACAAACTGATTGCTCTGGCATTAAACTTGAAATTTTTTGAGAATTCAAAAACAAAAATTATGAAAACAAAACTTGTCTCACTCATCGCCGTACTCCTGTTTTCACAGGCAATGATGGCGCAATTCCATTTGGGCATCAAAGGCGGAGCCAACATCGTCAAAGTGGATGGCCAGTCATTCAACAATGAATTTAAATACGGATACCATATCGGTGGTTTTATGGAGATCGGTCTGGGCCACAAATGGGGCCTTCAGCCGGAAGTTTTATTTAACCAATACACTACATCGGTAGATAGTAACTTCAATCATATTTATCAAAACGTTTTCAATCCATCTTATCAGCGAGAGGTAAAACTGAACTATCTCTCCATCCCAATTATGCTTAACTATAAATTGATCGGCAATTTTGTGTCATTACAGGCCGGACCACAATTTGGAATCTTAATGAATCAGAACAAAACCTTACTTCAAAACGGAGGCGATGCTTTCAGGCACGGAGATTTGTCATTGCTGGGTGGAGTGCAGGTTAAACTCGCAGCGTTACGGATCACCGGACGCTATGCAATCGGGCTTAATAATATTAATGACATAGATAACCAGGATAAGTGGAAATCGCAGGGATTTCAATTATCAGTTGGATTGTCTATTTTATAAAAAGAAAAGTTACAGTTGGTTTAATCCCTTCCGGTCCGGAAGGGATTTTTTTGTTTTTAAGTGTAAACCTGCAAAAAGAATTTTTTCCGTAATCAGTTCCCTTTCAGGACTATCTTCGGAAAGTTCTGATTCCTCAGGCACGAATCTTGACTACTATGTATTCCGGTTGTATTTTCGCCATTCGCCCTTTGCGGATGACAGATTGTCTAAAGAAGAAAGTATTATGAGTTTTGAGAAATTTTTATTGAAGTCAGAAGATGACATGGATTTTTTGCCCATTATTCCTTTAAATGAAAATGATCAGGAAAATCCCAATGGGATTGAAGTTCCTTCGGAAATAGCGTTGCTTCCTCTGCGCAATACCGTTCTTTTTCCCGGTGTGGTGCTGCCTATAACAGTCGGCCGTGACAAAAGCATCAAGGCCGTAAATGACGCCTACAAGGCTGACAAATTGATTGGCGTAATAGCGCAAAAAGACAGTAACATCGAAGATCCTGAAATAAAAGATCTGGAGCAGATCGGGACCGTTGCCAAAATTGTAAAGCAGATCAAAATGCCGGATGGCGGCACCACAGTGATCATTCAGGGAAAAGCAAGATTTTCTATTGAGTCCATTACAGCTACAGATCCATATTTCAAAGCGAAGATCCGTAAAATGGAAGAAGAAGTATCTCCTAAAGATCCTGATTTTGAAGCGTATGTTTCTAATATCAAAGATCTGGCAACAGAGATCATTCAGCTTTCTCCAAATATTCCTTCTGAGGCATCTATCATACTTCGCAATATCGAGAATCCTTCGTTTCTCATTCATTTTATTTCCAGCAACCTGAGCACTGATATAAAAGAAAAACAACGGTTGCTTGAACTGAACCAGATACGGGAAAGAGCTGATCTGTTGATGAAGTTGCTTCAAAAAGAATTACAATTTGCCGAGCTGAAAAATAAAGTGACGAATAAAACCAAAGCGGAACTGGACAAACAGCAACGGGAATATTTTCTGCAACAGCAATTAAAGAGTATTAAAGAAGAATTGGGAGGCGATACGAATGCGCAGGAGATAAAAGAAATGCAGAAAAAAGCGGAGACAAAAAAATGGCCGCAGGCAGCAAAGGAAATGTTTCAGAAAGGAATTGAAAAATTGGAGCGCATGCATCCCAGTACGCCTGATTATTCTGTAGTGTACAATCATCTTGACCTGATGCTGGATCTTCCGTGGGAAGAATATACCGAAGATCACTACGACCTTAAAAAGGCAAAAAAGACTTTGGATACAGACCATTATGGCATGCATAAGATCAAAGAAAGAATTTTAGAATACCTGGCTGTTTTGAAATTGAAAGGTGATATGAAAAGCCCGATACTTTGTTTCGTCGGACCACCGGGAATTGGTAAGACCTCATTAGGCCGCAGCATCGCAAGTGCTATCGGAAGAAAATATGTGCGGTTGAGTTTAGGCGGTTTGCATGACGAAAGTGAGATACGTGGGCATCGGAAAACTTATATCGGGGCGATGCCCGGAAGAATTTTACAATCCATTCGAAAAGTAAAGTCATCTAACCCGGTGATGATCCTCGATGAGATTGATAAAGTGGGAAATGATTTTCGGGGTGATCCGAGTAGCGCATTGCTGGAAGTATTGGACCCGGAACAAAACCATACTTTTTATGACAACTATTTAGAATTAGAATATGACCTCAGCAAAGTGTTGTTCATCGCTACAGCAAATAATATTCAAAACATTCAGCCGGCTTTGAGAGATCGGTTGGAAATAATTGATCTTAGTGGTTATGCTGTGGAAGAAAAAATTGAGATCGCGAAGCGGCATCTTGTTCCCAAGCAAAAAGAAATGCATGGACTGAAGAGTAGCAATTTTAAAATAAGCGATAAAGTTTTGGAAAAGATCATTCAGGATTATACGAGAGAAAGCGGTGTTCGGGAATTAGACCGGCAATTGGCATCTCTCATGCGTCATCAGGCTAAGCAAATGGCATTGAAAGGGAAAATAAAATCGACTATAACAGAAGCTGATCTTGAAAAAATTCTTGGTAAACCCAGGTACAGTAACGAAATATACAAGACAGCAAATATGGCAGGAGTGGCTGTTGGGCTTGCGTGGACTTATGTCGGCGGCGATATTCTTTTTATTGAGACAAGCCTTAGTGACGGAAAAGGAGATTTGAAATTGACAGGCAATCTCGGTAATGTGATGAAAGAAAGCGCCAGCACGGCATTGACCTATTTGCAATCGAACGCCAAAAAATATGACATCGATTCAAAATTGTTTGAAAAAAAGAACATTCATATTCACGTGCCGGAAGGAGCTGTGCCGAAAGACGGACCCAGCGCCGGCATTACGATGATGACGTCCATCGCTTCTGCTTTAACCAAGAAAAAAGTAAAACCGTTTCTTGCCATGACAGGCGAGATCACGTTGCGTGGACAGGTATTACCTGTTGGCGGTATTAAAGAAAAAGTATTAGCGGCTAAGAGGGCCGGCTTGAAAGAGATCATTCTTTGCTCGCAAAATGAAAAGGATGTTTCGGAAATAGAATCCGATTTTATCAAAGGCATCAAATTTCATTATGTGAAAAATATGAGCCAGGTTCTGGACATCGCACTGCAGGATTAATTTCAGTAGTACTATTTCTTAAAAACTTATTTTCGTATCGCTTTGCGGTTACGAATCATCATAGGTTTTTGCATCTGCTCTTTTGGCGGTATGGCGCAGACTCTTGGAGGAAATACCGTATTTAATTTTCTTAATCTTCCCAATACTCCGCAACTAACAGCATTGGGCGGCGTCAATGTTTCAAAGATATCTGATGATATAGGTCTGGCTTGTAACAATCCTGCACTGCTTACCTCTTCCATGCACACGCAAATGAATGCGGTATTCAATAGTTTTTATGCAGGTATCAAAGTATACGACCTGGCTCTCGGTTTTCGCAGCGAAAAACTCAACACGAATTTTTTGTGGAGCCTGAATTATTTTAATTACGGCAGCATTCAGCAAACGGATGCATCAGGAAATGTATTGGGGACGTTGCGGCCTGCTGATTGGGTCATGCAGGTAGCTGCTTCGAGAAAATATATGGAAAAATGGAACTACGGAACTACGCTTAAGTTTATAAATTCTAATTACGGTTTATATCGCTCTAATGGAGTAGCTGTAGACGCCGGAGTGTTGTATAATGATTCGGCAAAATTATTTTCAGCCGCTGTTCTTGCAAAGAATATGGGATTTCAATTAAAGCAATACGCCGGTACTGATGCACAGGACCTTCCTTTTGACCTTGAAATCGGAATAACGAAGAGGTTGCAAAACGCTCCATTTGGATTTTCTTTTACAGCAAATCATTTACAGCAATTTGATATTCGGTATAGCGATACAAGTTTTAATAATGAAAATGTTTTTTCAAATGGCAGCAACAGCAAAATATCGTTTGATAAGATATTCCGGCATTTTGTTTTTGCAACTGATATTTATCTTGGTGATAACGTAGAAGTGACTGCCGGTTATAATTATTTGCGTCGGCAGGAATTAAATATTGGCAATTCAGGTAATGGACTCAACGGTTTTTCATTGGGAGTAGGGGTGTTCCTGAAAAAAATCCAGATCCGCTATGCACTCGCTTCTTACATGGGTAATACCACTTACAGTCAATTAGGATTGAATCTGAAATTGAATGAATATTTCGGATTGGGAAAGTTTGGTGAAAGAATCGGATGGTAGAATTTATTTTATTCCAGCCATCCGATGATAGATATTTTATTATAGTCTACAGGTAAGATAAGTTTGTCTTTGGCGATAACGTTAACAAAGTTTCGTACATCAGCCGGATCGTATTCTCAATATCGTCTTTATGGATCATTTCAACAGTGGTATGCATATAACGCAACGGCATTGAAATAAGCACTGAAGGACATCCATCATTGGCATAAGCAAACGAATCAGTATCCGTTCCGGTACTTCGGCTTAGCGCTCTCCATTGCACCGGTATCTTTTTATCGGCGGCAACTTTTTCTACCAGGCCTAATAATTTATTATGAACCGCAGGCGCATAGGACAAGGACGGGCCTTTGCCGCATTGCACATCACCTTCAATATTTTTATTGATCATTGGCGTAGTGGTGTCGTGTGTTACATCTGTAATGATCGCAATATTCGGTTTGATCCTCCTAGCGATCATTTCTGCGCCACGCAAGCCGATCTCTTCCTGTACTGCATTAACGATAAATAATGAATACGGTAATTTCTTTTTGTTTTCTTTCAATAATCTCGCTACTTCTGCGATCATAAATCCGCCGACACGATTATCAAAAGCTCTTCCTACATAAAAACCATTGGCAAGTTCATCAAACCCTTCCTGGTAGGTAACTACAGCACCAATATGCACCCCCAGTGCTTCTACTTCTTTTTTGTTCCTGGCACCGCAATCCAACCAAAGGTTATCAGTTTTAGGCTGCGGCTCTTTTTGATCAGGGTTGCCAAGACGGGTATGAATGGCAGGCCAGCCAAATACTGCTTTCACAGGACCTTTTTTTCCATGAATGATCACACGTTGTGCCGGTGAGGTTTGATAATCTACACCACCATTACGTTTCAGGTATAAAAGTCCGTC
Source organism: Chitinophagaceae bacterium (assembly GCA_035545755.1). Taxonomy (GTDB): domain Bacteria; phylum Bacteroidota; class Bacteroidia; order Chitinophagales; family Chitinophagaceae; genus UTBCD1. The sequence continues at coordinate 15,210 of DASZXQ010000189.1, forward strand.
GGGAGTAATATAATTTACAAACCAGCTGATCTCATCCGCATGAGCCTCGATGACAACCTTAAAATTATTATCAGGATTGATGATGCCTACCGCTGTGCCGTAGGGGTCAACGAAATGTTTGTCCACATACTCATTAATATAGTGAAGCCATAATTTTTGTCCGCTTGATTCAAAACCTACCGGCGAGGGATTATTAATATAATTTTTAAAGAACGCTAATGCCTTGTCAGAAATAAACGATTTTTTTGCTTTTGCAGCCATATACTATAAATTTTAATGGATCAACTATAATGCGAAGATAAGCAGTAAGGCCTTACTGAGCATTGATCCCCAGGCGATGCAGTTGTTACTGTAAAAAAATTATTATCGCTTTCACGCACCGGAGATAACATGAATTTAGTTGCGTATCAGGATTGGTTCTGTAGAAACAGTATCGCTAACATTGCCGGCCATATCGCGGGTCCAGAAACTATAAACCGCAGTGTCTACTTTTACTCCGCCGCCCGGGGCCGGGCAATTATTTGCTCCCCGATGGATACGGTCCAGGGTCACAGTGATTTCGCCTTCTCTTTCCTTGGTATTCAGAAAATCCTGTGGTATTTGGAATAAGGAAGAATCAATGAAATTGCTGCCCGGGCAGGAGTTCACTGTTTTTTTTACAGCAAAAAACGAGGTAAAATCACCTTCCTTATCAGTCAAATTCAAAATGATGATCAAATCTTGTGAGCCGGAAATATCAGTAGAATTAATAGATTTAATTTTGAGCTGGGGCTTGGTGGTAAATTTACTTTTGCTGCAACCCGCCATAATCACAATAGCAAAAAATATAAAAAGGTAGCGCATTAAAATTCTTTTCTCAAATTTACGTGGAAACTGAATATTATCCTAATGAGTCAAAGTGAGCAAAATGATAAAATTTTCTCAGTAGATATGGAAGGCTTTGCATCCATAGCCGGTGAGATTTTCCGTTTTCAATATAAGAATAACCCGGTTTACAGAAGCTTCTCCAACGCTCTCCATTTTCAGGGATCCGAATTGCAAAATATTGAGCATATCCCTTATTTGCCTATCGATTTTTTTAAAACGCAAGCAATCAAATCTTCGGTTTTTGATCCGCAAATAGTTTTTGAGAGTAGCGGTACCACCGGCACAGTGAACAGTAGACATCTGGTGAAAGATCTTTCGCTATATGAAAAAAGTTTTATTAAAGGGTTTGAGATTTTTTACGGCTCAATAAAAGATTATTGCATCCTTGGATTGTTGCCTTCGTACCTGGAGCGAAAAAACTCTTCATTGGTGTACATGGTGGATCGATTGATCCGCATGAGCGGACACCGGGATAGTGGTTTTTATCTCTACGAGTTTGATAAGCTCATGACAATATTGGAACGTTTGGAGCAAGCCAAGCAAAAAACTATTTTGATTGGTGTGACATTTGCGTTGCTCGATTTTGCAGATAAAATACTTACTAACGGCCATGCAATGCAACTGAAACACACCATCATCATGGAAACGGGTGGAATGAAAGGCAGAAGGCAAGAAATGATCCGTGAAGAAGTACATCAAATATTAAAAAAAGCTTTTAAGTTGCCGGCTATTCATTCCGAATATGGAATGACGGAATTATTATCACAGGCATATTCTCAGCAGGATGGGATCTTCCGATGCCCGCCATGGATGAAAGTGCTTGTTCGTGATGAAGAAGATCCGGCACTGATCAGCAGACAAGGAGCCGGGCTAATCAATATCATTGATCTTGCCAACATCTATTCATGCAGTTTTATTGCTACAGATGATATCGGCAAAGTATATGAAGACGGAAGTTTTGAAGTTTTGGGAAGAAAAGACAATAGTGATCTGCGTGGTTGCAGCTTACTGGTAGCATAAGGTCATTCTTTTATATTGAACCGGAATCCCACGTTATGTACGGTTTCAATATTCACAGATGGTTCATTCTTTAAATGTTTTCGTAATTTGGTTACGAATACATCCATGCTTCTGCCGAGGAAATAATCGTTTTTACCCCAAACATGTGTAAGAATATCTTCCCGCTTTAATGCTTTGTTCGGATGAGTGCAGAAAAATTGGAGCAGTTCTGATTCCCTTTGTGTGAGAGAAATATTTTCATTTCCATTGATAAGCTTCATTTCGTCTGGCAGAAAGATCATTTTGCCAATATGTATCTCATGGCTTTTTGCCGGCAACAACATTTTGTTGCGACGCAAAAAAACATTCATACGCAACAGCAGCTCTTTCATGCTGAATGGCTTGGTGATATAGTCGTCAGCGCCGGATTCAAAACCTTTTAATTTATCGTCTTCCATGGATTTTGCAGTGAGGAAAATGATCGGCACCACATCATTCTTCTGCCTAATCTTGCGGGCAAGGCTATAGCCATCCCGGCTTGGCATGTTTACATCGAAAAGGCAGATATCAGGTTGTTTTTTTTGAAAAAATTCCCAGGCGGTTTCACCATCTGGACAATTGATGACTTCATATCCTTCATCTTCCAGATTTTCTTTGATCAGGAAGCCCAGTTGAAGGTCATCTTCTGCGATCAATACGGTTATCGGTTTATCCATTCAGGACTGATTTTGATTAAGGGTTATGATAAAGTTACTTCCAATTCCGGGAACGCTCTCAACACCTATGGTGCCGTGATGGCTGTCTATGATCTTTTTTACAAAGCTAAGGCCTATTCCAAAGCCTTTTGAAGAATGAATATCTCCTTTTGGCACCCGGAAAAATTTCTTAAAAATATCTCGGATATACTTTTTTTCAATGCCAACCCCGTTATCCTTAACATTTATTTCTAAATGATGATTTTTATTGATAGTACTGACAGTAACTTTTGGTTCCTTGGAATACTTGAGCGCATTTTCTATAAGATTGATCAGCAGGATCAATAAATAATTCTTGTCGCCATTAATCATCGGGTTTTCTGCATTCAGTTCAAACTTTATTTCTGCTTTTTTCTGTTCGATAAGTGGCTGAAGATTATTTGTGGCTTCCCGGATCAGGTCGTGCAAATTCACATTTTCCCGGATCAGTTGCAACTCTGTTTTTTCTGAGAATGAATAACGAAGCAGGCGATCGATCTGCCCTTGCAGATATTGGCTCTGGTTTCCAACCATGGTAGCATATTGGAGGATCTTGTCTTTTCTTTCTATGGTAGAATTTTTTTTCAACGATTCTGCCGCAAGAGAAATAACCGATAGCGGTGTTTTAAATTCATGGGAAAAATTATTTACAAAATCCCGCTGCAATTCGTTCAGGGATTTTTGCCGGTTCAGGTAAAAAAGGCTTAACCCCAGCCACACCAGTACTCCCAGCAGAATTAAACTGGTGACGATCCAAAAGATCATGTTGGAAAGAATGTATCTTTCCCGGTGAGGGAAATAAAGTATAATACTGTCATACGAAATTTTTGTAGCTTTTTCGGGGAGGGCTTTTAAAGTACTGTTATTGCTGGCAGCGGAATAGATGTCTTTTGCAAAAAAAACTCCTCGTTGGTCGTCATATAAGGTGAGCCGGCAATCGGTGAAGATGCCTAAATCCTCCAGCTCATGGTGAATATAATAAGAAATAGTGTCAACAGGCTGCCATCTTTCCACTGTAGCAATATAAATATGAGGCTCAGGTTTGGTGACAATCTCGTTCAGGTACTTGGAAGGATCTTCTACTAATTTTATATCGTCGTACAAACCTTTTATAGCGCCGATCACTTTTCTGTCAAACTCTTTCTCTTCGTATTGATACACTTTTCCCAGCCAGAAAGCCTGAATCACGATGATTAGGCCGATGACTATGGTGCTGATAAGAATACTGAGCCTGACGGCTCTCGCCTTTACGATCATATTATCGAATATCCACGGCAATGTAGTTCAGGTTTCGTATCACCCTTGCATAAATCAGGTTAACCAACGGTTAAGGGATCAGGGGGAAAATTAAAGAAAAAGGGAATATAAAAGCCCGGCTTTTTTTTAAAAAAATAAACCGGGCTTTTCAAAAATAAAAATATTATGCATTGAACATCCATTCTTTGAATTCAGGGGCTGTTTCCTGGCTTACAATAATGCAGTGATTGATGTCGGTCAATGTGAGATCAACCATCAGTTTTACTTTTTCGTAAGCTTTATAACCTTTGATGTAATTGATGTTGATGATGTACTGCCTGTTGGCACGGAAGAATATATTATCATCCAGTTCTTGTTCTAATTCAGTCAGATTTTTGTCTATAATGTACTTCTTGCCGATATTATCTATCACATATACGATCTTGTTTTCTGTATAGAAAAAAACAATGTCCTGCATTCGTAGCGGAATATTTTCCATTCCCTTTCTTACCAATAACCTGTTTTTCTTTCTGGTGTTAAGATGATTCAATAGATTATTTACTGCTGTTTGTCCATTGGTAAAATGGCGTTCCAGCATTTTGTATTTTATGAGCGATTTTTCCAGTTCATGTTTGCTTACCGGCTTGAGCAGGTAATCGATCCCATTATACTCAAAAGCATTCAGCATGAACTCGTCGTAGCCCGTGATGAAAACGGCTGGAATATTCACATTGGTCTGGCTGAAGATCTCAAAAGAAAGCCCATCGGGAAGCTGTACATCGCTAAAGATAATATCTGCTTCGGGTGAGTTGGATAAATAATTAATGCTTTCTTTTACTGAACCCAGTTTGGCTTTTACACTTACAGGTATTGATATTTCTGTAAGAGTGTGTAACAAATTTTCCAAAGAAGGTCGTTCGTCTTCGATGATGATTACGTTTAGCATGGCTTTAGGTTTATCATTTATTGAAAGATTCTCATTTATTCAATCAGGGGTAGCTTTACGGTAAACCGGTCGTCTGAATTCTCAATGATAATGTCTTTATTACAGATCAACTTATACCGGGAACTTAGATTTTTCAATCCGATCCCGGTAGAATTCACCAGGTAAGGCTTGGGCTTACTGTTATTGCTTATTTTCAAATAATGTCCGTTCTTGGCAATCCTGATCTTTAAAGGATCGGTCTGATTAAATTCATTATGCTTTACAGCATTTTCTACCAATATCTGAAGAGCGCAGGGTAAAATCATTACTTTCCCGTCTTCTTCTTTCAGTTCTGTTTCCAGTTCCAGTTTATTATCATGTCGGATCTTAAGCAGGAAGAAATAATTATCAATGAATTCCAGTTCATCTTCCAGCGAGATCAAATCCCTTTCTTTATTTAAAAGAAAATATTTATAAACGCTGGATAATTTGCTGTTAAAGGCATGAGCTGTTGACGGATCATTTAATATCAGGTGAGACAACGTTGTCAATGAATTGAACATGAAATGGGGATCCAGCTCATTTTTTAAAACAGACATCTCGGCCAGGGTTCGTTCATGATCTAATTGTTTAACGATCTTACCGTCCAGCTCCCGTTCCTTGCTGAGAAATAATATTTCATAAATAAGAGTGAATACGATAATGGCCAGTGTACAAACAACCAGGAATTTGATAAGATTTGCCCAACTGAAAATTTCATTGGAGAATTTTACCCATAGCATTGCCATTATTCCGCCAATACTTATTCCATATAAAATTGAGATCAATGAAATAGAAGCGATCTTGATAAATGGATTAACTGCCGGTTTATAAACTGACCTTAATTTGACATGAACCCAGTGGCTTCCTGTCCATATCAGGAATGATGAAAGAATAAAATACACATTAGCTCCGATGAGTTGAGCAACAGAATAGTTGTTATAGGTGATGATGCCCGAAATTATAGGTATAAAAATTCCAAGCAATGGTACAAACAAGATTCGCAGGTATCTGTCTCTGATCATAGCAGTAGGGCCAATTGGTTCAAATTTTAAATTGCTTCAGGATACAGGATTTCTCATGTAGCTGCTTGCTATACGATACAACGACTGTATGATTCAAAACTATTGTGGCATTACGTTAAGCAATAGTGAATTTTAGTTTCGTGGCTAAAATCCTTTACAAGTGGTAAAGAAAACTCGATGACAATATCAAGACAATTGACAGATCTATAGTGTTTGCCAAAAAAGGTCTACACTTTTCTGATGGCTGTTTTTTATTACGATTCAGGATTGCAACAAGTACAATCATTGAACTGAATTTTTTTACACGCCTTTACAAATTTGAACAGTCAAATAAGCTGCTTTATACATAAAAATTCACGGTTTAGTAAAAGTGTCAACTTCTTTTGAAACATATCATTTCAATTTGTTGCCTTGTTGTTACAAATAAATAAAATTTTAATCATGAAAAGATCTTTCTTATTTATTATGATGTTACTGCCTGCAATGATGGTATTGGCACAGAGAACCATTACGGGCAAAGTAATTGATGAAAATGGCAACCCGATAGCCAATGCTTCAGTTACTGTTAAAGAAACACAACGTGGCGGAACTACTGATCCAAGCGGGAACTATTCCATTTCGGTTGACAGAAATGCCCGGACCCTGGTATTTTCCTTTATAGGAAAAGCAAACCAGGAGGTGATCATCGGGAATAAATCAGTAATTGATGTAACCTTAAAGCAGCAGGAATCAGTGCTGGAAGAAGTCGTGTTGGGATATAGTTCACAGGTAAAACCCAAAGTTGTTTCATCTGTTTCCACACTTAAATCAAAAGATGTAGAGAACAGGCCTTATACCTCTGTCGACCAGGAGTTGCAGGGAAAAGTAGCAGGCTTGCAGGCGCCGGTAGCAACCGGTCAGCCCGGAGCTTTTCAGTCAATACGAATAAGAGGAATCGGATCTGCTACAGCAGGTGCCGATCCCTTATATGTAGTAGATGGGATTATTATTAATGCAGGCGACCTGACCGGGCTTACCACTACTGCAAATGCTTTGGCCGGCTTGAATCCGAATGATATTGAAAGCATCAGTGTTTTAAAAGATGCACAGGCAACTTCTATTTATGGATCAAGAGGAGCTAATGGCGTTATTGTAATTACAACCAAAAAAGGGCGTGCAGGAAAAACCAAATTTAATTTTGATGCTGAGGTAGGTGGTAATAAATTGGCGAAACTTCCGCCCGCTGCCCGTTATTTAAATGCTACTGAATATATAGAGTTATTGCGTGAAGGCGCAGTAAATGCCGGCTACTCACAATCTGATGTAGATGCTATTGTTGATTATTATGGTGGAAACAACGGGATAAATACGGATTGGTTAAAGGTGATCACCCGAACCGGCCTTCAGCAGGATTATAATTTATCCGCAAGTGGTGGTGACAATAAAAATCAATTCTATCTTTCCGGCGGGCTTTTCACGCAACAGGCGACAGTTGTTGGATCGGATTTCAGAAGATATTCTTTCCGCACTAACTATAAGCATGTTGCCAGCGACAAGCTAAGTTTTACAGTGAACCTTACTGGTTCAAATTCTATTCAACATGCACCTAACAATGGTGGCGCTTTTGCCAATCCCGTCGGATCACTTCCTTTCCTTCGTCCTACCATCAGTCCTTATAATCCTGATGGAAGTTTAAATATCAGTACGGATATTAACGACACCAAGGCGTTTAATGATGGACAGTATAACCCGTTATACATTGCTAAGTACGACCGGCATAGCAACAATACTACATTAATTCAAGCAACGGTTGGCGCAGAGTATGCGATTCTGAAAAATTTGAAATTCACCTCCCGGTTTGGAATTGACTATAACCAGGTAGATGAAATTGATTTTTGGAACCAGTTTCACGGTGATGGAGTAGGGTATGGAGGTCTTTTGCAAACTAACAATAACCGGATATTCAACTGGATCAATACAAACCAGTTTAATTATAACGCAGGTTTTGGTCCTGCAAAAAAAATAAGACTGGAAGCACAGGCTGGATATGAAGTTCAAAAAAGCAAAACCTATGGAGTGTATCAGGCCGGACAAGGCTTTCCCCCAACTAACCAATTATATTATGGAGTAAATGCTGCTACTCCGGTTGGAGCAAGTTCCTTTGGTTCCGATTATGATTTTGCTGCGCTTTATTCTTCTGCTACTTTAAGCTATCAAAATAAATATGTGTTGAGCGGAAGCTTCAGGCGAGATGGTTCATCAAGATTTAGTCAAAATAATCTTTATGGAAATTTCTGGTCTGCAGGTGCAGCATGGAATATTGATAAAGAGAGATTTTTTGACAATATTCATTTTGTAAGCGGGTTAAAACTTCGGGGCTCTTACGGAACTACTGGTAATGCTGCTATCGGGGATTATCAATGGAGACCGCAAATTCAATATGGTGTGAATTATGCAGGACAACCCGGCGGATCTTTTACTGTAGTCGGTAACTTGAATTTAACGTGGGAATCAACAAGGCAGGCAGATATTGGATTGGATGCAAGTTTCTTTAAAGATCGCTTATCACTCGTGTTTGATGCATATCGCAGAGTGTCTAACAGGTTATTGTTTAACAATCCTCTTTCTGCAACAACAGGTTTCCTTTCTTTTATTGATAATGTCGGTAAGGTGGAAAATAAAGGATTTGAATTAACGCTGAATGGCACTCCTGTCAGGACAAAAGATTTTTCGTGGGAACTGAATTTTAATATCACTCACAATAAAAATACGGTACTTACATTACCCAATCACAATGATATACCTGTTGGCGGTACAGCTTTTCGCTTAAGTGAGGGCCACGATATCCAAACATATTATGTTCGTGAGTGGGCAGGTGTTGATCCCGCAAACGGTGATCCGCTGTGGTGGGTAGATGGTACGCATACACAGAAAACGAATAATTATAATATTGCCCAGCGCCAACTGCTCGGTTCTGCTGATCCAAAATACTATGGTGGGCTAACAAGCACCATAACATACAAGGGCATTGAATTGGCAACTGATTTTGTGTTTAATTATGGCAACCTTATTCGTGATGGATGGATATTCTATGCTATTGATGGCGCTTATCCTGATCTTAACAGGTATGCGATCAATTTGGAACGCTGGCAGAAACCGGGCGATATTACCAATGTTCCGAAATATGTTTTTGGTTCCGGCAACAACTCTAATGCTTTCTCAACAAGATTTCTTTACAAAGGTGACTTCATAAGACTGAGAAATCTTACGGTTGGCTATAATCTGCCCGCTGCTTTGTTAAATAAGATAAAAGTTTCAGCACTACGGGTATATGTAAGAGGAACTAATCTCTGGACAAAAACCTATGATAAGAATTTGACCGTAGATCCGGAACAAGGAATTCAGGGCCAAAGCAACCTGAATATTTACTATACTAAATCACTTACAGCCGGATTGAACGTAACCTTTTAATAAATAAATAAATTCAAATATGAAGACAACAATTAAAATATTTATTTTATCCATCATAATAACGACTGCAACCACGTCGTGTAAAAAAAGCTTTTACAACCTGGTTCCTTATGATGGATCACCTGCCAATGGAGGCATTTCTTCCGATGCGGACCTGAATGTTTTAGCAAACGGAATGTATGCCGGATTGAGAAGCGTCAATTTATACGGAAGAACGCTTCCGGTAAAAGGCGACCTTGCAGCAGATAACGTATATCTTAAGAATAGTAATTCGGGAAGATATCTCGCATTTAGAGATTTCAATGAAACTACTGCTGATGGTTCAGCAGCGGGCGTTTGGGATGCAGCTTATTCCTCAATTAAAGATGCCAATCAGATCATTAATTCTAATTTGGCGAGCTCGCCTGTGGTAGATGAATTGAGAGGGGAAGCCTATGCGGTAAGAGCATTAATGCATTTTGAATTGGTTCGCAATTTTGCAACACCCTATACAGTAGATCAAAATGCGCCGGGTATTCCGATCGTCACTTCCTATAATCAAAGCGCACTACCGGCCCGCAACAAGGTTAAGGAAGTGTATACTCAGATCATTAATGATTTGAACCAGGCTTATTCACTTATTTCCCTGAACCAGGGCCAGACAATTACGATCAATACTACCAGCTACATAAGAGAAATGACTTCTGAATTCATTTCTAAATATGCGGCAAAAGGACTACTTGCAAAAGTATATATGACCATGGGCGACTGGAATAATGCAAAAACGGCAGCGCTTGACGTAATTAATAACAGTGGGTTTTCTTTGGTCAATGCAGGCAATTATGTAGGTTTTTGGGCTAACCCTGCAGCAAGAACTGATAAAGTGGAAACATTATTTGAAGTGTCAAGTGACGCTGCTTCCAATCTTTCGTCCGACCAATTGTCTGCATTTTATCAGCAACCGCCGATAGGCTATGGCGATCTCTGGATCACGAACGATCTCTACAATCAATACGCTGCTACCGATGTAAGGAGAAACGTTATTTTAATAGGAAATAGTTCCGGCAATACAGTTTACTTTAATAATAAATATTCAAATACAGCCAACCCTGCAGATAAAGATGATATCAAAGTACTTCGTTATGCGGACGTGGTATTGATCCTTGCTGAGGCATATGCAAATCTGAATGATGAGACAAACGCAAAGATTTATCTGAATGATGTGGCTGAAGCAAGGGATCCATCATTTACTGGTTATACTTCTTCAGGAGCACAACTGGAAGCGGACATTATCAATGAACGAAGAAAAGAATTGGCATTTGAAGGTGATCGTTATTGGGACCTGATGCGTTTGAACTTGCCTATTACCAACCATGTTAAAACACAAAATCCCTATCAGGCGCTTCCTATTACAACTACTGACGTTCACAGGATCTTTCCGATTCCACAAGCTGAAACTGACGTGAATCCGAATATAACTCAGAATCCCGGGTATTGATGACTATTTGTTGAATTTAAAATATGTTCCTGAAAGCCGCTATTAAATAAGCGGATTTCATGTTACGAACGGCTTAAAATGATTATGGATGAAGCTGAACTGTATTGGGCCAGTAAATTTCATGCTTCAGTAATTATTAACGCTATGCCTATTTTGCTTACAAATATCTTTACCATCTGATCCTACTACAGTTCCGGATTGTTTCGGATAAAAGAATAAAACTGTTTTCTCATGTGAACGGTCAACAAAGACCAAGCAGGTGGTTGTCTAGCCGACCTGCTTTTTTATTAGAACATATTTTCGCAAAAAAAATCAGAAATAAAAAAAATCTCAATCATAAAATGATTGAGATTTTTGTGCCCGGGACTGGATTCGAACCAGCACAACCTTTCGGATGCTGCCACCTGAAGACAGTGCGTCTACCAATTTCGCCACCCGGGCAGCTTGTCCCGATCACTATCGGGAGGCGGCAAATGTAAAGTCAAAATTCAAAAGTAAAAAGTAAAACACTCATAAGTGAGTTATAATATTTTGACTTTTACCTTTTAACTTTTCATACACTTACATTAAAATCCCTCAATGCATCATTTAGACTCGTTTTCAGATCAGTGCTTGTTTTGCGCTGGCCGATGATCAATGCGCAGCTTACTCCATATTCTCCTGCCGGAAATTTTTTAGTATAAGATCCCGGAATTACCACACTGCGTGCAGGAATCCTTCCTTTATATTCAACCGGCTCAGTTCCGCTGACGTCAATGATACGTGTTGATTGCGTCAAAACCACATTGGCACCCAGTACTGCTTCTTTTTCAACTCTTACACCTTCCACTACAATAGATCGGCTTCCAATAAAACAACCATCTTCAATGATAACCGGACTAGCTTGTAAAGGCTCCAGTACTCCGCCGATACCAACTCCTCCGCTGAGATGAACTCCCTTTCCGATTTGAGCACAGCTTCCTACTGTTGCCCATGTATCTACCATCGTACCTTCATCCACATAGGCTCCAATGTTTACATACGAAGGCATCAATACTACATTCCGGGCTATATAAGCTCCATATCTTGCCACTGCATGAGGCACTGCCCGAACACCAAGGTCTTTATAATTTTTTTTGAGAGACATTTTATCATAAAACTCAAAGGGCTCCAGACTCCACGTCTGCATTTGCCTGATGGCAAAATACATAAGAATGGATTGCTTGATCCATTCATGAACCTGCCAGCTATTTGCTTCCGGAGAGGCCACACGAAGTCGTCCTTTATCCACTTCTTCGATTACCGCCTCTACCGCATTGCTATATTTTTCTTCTTTCAATAATTCCCGGTTCGCCCAGGCTTCCAGTATCAAATCTTTCATACCATCAAATTTGAAGCGAAAATAAATGTTATTATGATACTACTTTTATAGTTTTAAATGACTGATCTCTTAAGAATTAAATTTTATAACAATGATCTCTGGATCTGGCAATAAAGATCATCAATTCATTTTTTTGTAGTTTCATGTATAAAACCCATTTCATGCGTTACCTCATTTTATTTTTCCTGCTCCTTACTTCCATATTTATTAATGCACAGTCGGCCCGCAAAATTCATTTCAAAGCAGTATTGGTAGATACACATAATGATGTTCTTTCCGAATCTGTGCTGGAAGGAAAAGATATTTCTCATCGTTTGAATTCAGGACAAAGCGATCTGGATCGATTCAGGGAGGGAGGTGTTGATGTGCAATTTTTTTCCGTCTGGACCGGCGAAAAAGCGAGGAATAAGGAAGGTTTTTTCAAAGATGCTAACCAGGAGATAGATTCCCTGGAATTTATAATTTTACGTAACCCTGACAGGATGATGCCGGGATATAATTTTCATGATGTGAAAAGAGGTATCCGGCAGAAAAAACTTGTTGCATTGATCGGTGTGGAAGGCGGGCATATGATCGAAGACGATCTTAATAAATTAGATAGCCTTTATAAAAGAGGGATGCGGTATATGACCTTAACCTGGAACAACAGCAACAGTTGGGCTACCAGCGCTATGGATGAAACAGAACATCCGGACAGTTTGCCGCACAAAGGACTAACAGGATTCGGAAAGAAGGTAATAAAACGAATGAATGAATTAGGCGTAATAGTCGATCTTTCTCATACCGGCGAACAAACGTTTTATGATGCGATTGCTGCTACAACCAAACCGGTTTTGCTTTCCCATAGCTCTGTTTGGAATATCTGCCCGGTATTCAGAAATGTAAAAGACGATCAGATCAGGGCTGTTGCGAAAAACGGAGGTGTGATCTGTGTGAATTTTTATTCAGGTTTTATAAGCAAAGAATATGATCAACGCTCATCATGGTTGAGCGGTGCAGGAAAAAAAATCTCCGAGGATTCTCTGTGGAATATTTATCATGATTCTGCTATTGTAAAAAATAAATTCGAAGACTACCGAAATGAAGAATTGAATAAAGTCAGGCCTACCATTTCTCAATTAGTAGATCATATTGATTACATTGTAAAACTGGTGGGGGACGATTATGTTGGTATCGGCTCTGATTTTGACGGGGTTTCATCGCTCCCAATAGGAATGGATGATGTAACAAAATATCCTTTGATAACTGAAGAGCTGAGGAAAAGAGGCTATTCTAAAAAGTCCATCAAAAAAATTCTTGGTGGCAATGTACTGCGTGTGATGAAAGCTAATTTCAACTAAAAAAAGGCACAAGAACCAGAATGAACCCTTGTGCCTTTTTCCTTCAATCTTTGGTTTTATCTTAAGAACAGCATCTCTCTGTATTTTGGCAAATACCATTCCCTATCATCAACCAGCAATTCTAATTTATCTACATGATAGCGGATCTGGTCAAAGAATGCTTCTTTCACCTGGCTGCAATAAGCGATGGCTTTTGTCCGGGTGTTGTTCATATTATTGCAAACCTTTCTGGCTTCGATCATTTTTTCTACCAAGTCGCCGAGCAAATTGATATGTTCTGATATTTTTTCCAGTATTTGTTTCTGATTGGCAAAGGCGGATTCTTTTAAGCCTGCTTCTTTCAAGCCTTTGATGTTGTTGGCAAGCATGTTTTGATAACGGATGGCAGCCGGTAAAATATGACTGGTAGCCAGTTCTCCCATGATGCGGCTTTCGATCTGCACTTTTTTAATATATTTCTCCAGTTCGATCTCATGGCGTGCTTCCAGTTCGGCATGGTTATACACATGATTATTTTCAAACAATGCTTTTGCTTTTTCAGTAACCATAGCATCCAAAGCCAGTGGAGTTGTTTTTATATTGGGCAATCCTCTTTTTTCAGCTTCTTTTTCCCATGCCTCACTATATCCGTCACCTTCAAACAGAACTTTTTCACTTGCCACAATATATTCCCGGATCACATGCATGATCGCAATTTCTTTTTTCTCACCTTTTTCGATCAATGCGTCTACATCTTTTTTGAATTGTTTGAGTGTGTCTGCTACGATCACATTTAGTATCGTCATGGCATTAGCACAGTTGGCAGAAGAGCCAACCGCACGGAATTCGAATTTATTTCCGGTAAATGCAAACGGCGAGGTTCTGTTCCTGTCTGTATTATCAAGTAATAATTCCGGTATGCTTTTGTGAATGTCGATCTTCAGCATACTTTCGTCAGTCTCATCCATTTTAGCGGTTACTCTTGCTTTAATGTCCTGTAAGACTTTAGTGAGATATTGGCCTATGAATACTGAGATGATTGCCGGAGGTGCTTCATTAGCGCCGAGTCGGTGATCGTTTTGCGCCGAAGCAATGGAGGCTCTCATTACATCTGCATAATCGTGTACAGCCTTAATGGTGTTGACAAAAAATGTAAGGAACATCAGGTTGGTTTTCGGAGTTTTTCCCGGCGCCAAAAGATTCACACCGGTATCGGTTGCCATACTCCAGTTATTGTGTTTACCGCTTCCATTGATACCCGCAAAAGGTTTTTCATGCAAGAGCACACGAAGATTATGACGCTTCGCCACACGGTTCATGATATCCATCAGCAACGTGTTGTGATCTACTGCCAGATTTACTTCTTCAAATATCGGGGCGCATTCAAATTGAGCTGGCGCTACTTCGTTGTGACGGGTACGCAATGGAATTCCCAATTTATAAGCTTCTTCTTCATAGTCCCGCATAAAAGCGTACACTCTTTCCGGAATAGAGCCGAAATAATGGTCTTCTAATTGTTGCCCTTTAGCAGGTGCATGACCAAATACGGTACGGCCACAAAGTACCAGATCAGGCCGTGCGTTATATAAGCCTTCATCAATAACAAAATATTCCTGCTCCCAACCAAGTGTAGCGGTTACTTTAGTTACATTTTTATCAAAATAATTACAAACATCCACTGCTGCTTTGTTCAACGCTTCGATAGCCTTCAGCAACGGAGCTTTGTAATCGAGCGATTCTCCGGTATAGGAAACAAAAATAGTAGGAATACATAAAGTGCTTCCTTGTCCGATCTCTATGATGAATGCAGGAGAAGATGGATCCCACGCTGTATAACCTCTCGCTTCAAAAGTAGCACGAAGTCCGCCGCTTGGAAATGAAGAAGCATCAGGTTCTTGTTGTATCAATGCATCACCATCAAATTGCTCGATCGGAGTGCCATCACTTTTTATAGTAAAAAACGAATCGTGTTTTTCAGCAGTAGTGCCTGTTAATGGCTGAAACCAGTGAGTGAAATGAGTGACTCCTTTACTTTCTGCCCACGCACGGATCCCGTTGGCGATTTGGTTCGCCATGGAGCGATCAATTTTTTGACCGGATTTAATAGAAACGGTCAAGCTCTTAAATGCCTCCTCGCTTAAAAATTGCCGGGCTGCTTTTTGAGTAAAAACATTTTCTCCAAAAATGGCTGTGATCTTTTTTGAGCCTTGAACACTTACTTCCGAAGTCAACAGATTGCTGATAGCATTGAAACGAAGTGACATAATTTTTAATTTTAAGCAAAAAAAATGCTTTCAAACTATCAGTCCAATTTTTTTTTGAAAAATGGCAATTTTTAAGGCTTTCTGTGGAAAAAATGATAAAAAATGCTACCAGATGGTGAGTACAGAGCTAATTTTTTATAAATCTCTCACATTATTTTTCGTCTTAATATTACTAAATAAAGAGTTGCCTAATCTTTTCCAGTCAATTTGAGCTACGATAGGAACCATGATAAGTGGGATTACAATGCTCCTGTATCGAACAATAGCTCCCAAAAAATTTACGGTATATCCAATAGTTAGTAATACAGAAAAAGAAAAAAAGACACAGAAGTAAATAAAGTTTTTAGACTTTGCTCCATTGGTTTTAAATAAAAAGAAAAGGAGTACCAGTAATAGCAGCAAATCAATTTCCACAGCTGCGGCAAGTGATAGAATATGTTTTACATCGCCGGGGTAAGGCCTGACTGTTGAAAGTGTAAATGCCTGGGGCACATTTTCTAAAAAACTGATTACGTTTGGTTGAAGTTTTTTTATCGGAACATAGGAGTTGCCTTGCAATTTCATGAAGGCTTCTTGTTTATTGACCACAGCTTGCGGAAAATCCCAATCGGGATTAATATATCGAACTGTGAAAAATAATACGATAAAAAAAGTATAAATGCCGGCAAAAATTACTATACCATACTTCGGCCATTTTGCGGCGAGCAGCCATGCTAATAACGCCGGAGCCAGGATCACGATAATGTAGTTCCTTAATATAAGAATGATCGAAAAACCCAGAATTATCATTGCAATTTTTTTAAGATCAAATTTTTTGTCTTTGAGCCCGAAATAGATATTGTAAACAATAATTGCAATGCCTGTAAACGTCAGCCCATCTTTATGAATGCCGCTGGTCCAGAACAGAAATGAAGGAACAAGAAAAGTTGCAAATGCGATCGCCAGTTTTTTCCCCGGAAATACATCATTCATTACTCTGAAACAACAGATAGGCCCAAACATGGTCAGGAAGGAATAGAAGATCACATTGACGTAGTAATATCCAAAACTGAAAATGTCAAATACAGAAAGGAGTTTGATCAGCACATTTGATTTCAGGTCGTTCCAGAATGAATCTTTGTTTCCGAAAAATTTCAATAAACCTCCCTCGTAAGGATCCCGAAACAAGTTGGTGAGATATTCATGTGGATTATCATGCAATAAATGGTATTCCTGGATGCTGTTATAATGATAATTCCATGTATCAACCATTTGCGCTAACCCACCATAATAAACACCGATCCAGCCGTAAAGAATGCCGGCCATTACCTTAAGTAAGAAAACAATGATAACCTGCGATTGATTTAAACCCGAATTAGTGAAAAAGCGGACTTTGGTGACCAACCATGCAAAAAAAACGAGCCATGCAACAAAAAGCAGATACTCCAAGCAGCTACGATTTTATGCTTGCAAAATAGAGATTATTATTCAGAAAAGGTTGACAACTTGTTTCCTTAAAATGGGTCTTCAATTTGTAAATTTGCAGCTTCTTACAATGGAAAATCAGATTGCCTCATGCAAGTAACAGTAGAAACAGCAAAACAGCTTCGCCTTACGGAAGAAGAATTTGAACTCATCAAAAAAAAACTTGGCCGTACTCCAAATTTCAATGAACTCTGCGCTTTTTCAGGAATGTGGAGTGAACATTGCAGTTATAAGAATTCAATCAAATGGCTAAAAACACTACCGAGAGAAGGCGGACGTATGTTGGTAAAAGCCGGTGAAGAAAATGCAGGGCTCATGGACATTGGTGATGGATTGGGTGTTGTTTTCAAAATTGAATCACATAATCATCCTTCAGCTATTGAACCTTTCCAGGGTGCGGCGACCGGGGTAGGCGGCATTCATCGTGATATTTTCACCATGGGAGCCCGGCCTATCGCATCATTGAATTCACTTAGGTTTGGTGATCTGGAAGAAGACAAGACTCAGCATTTGCTGGCCGGCGTTGTGCATGGTATCGGCCATTATGGTAATTGCTTTGGAGTGCCTACGGTTGGAGGTGAAATTTATTTTGATGAATGCTATCATAGCAATCCGCTGGTGAATGCAATGAGCGTTGGCATTGTGAAAGCAGGAGAAACTGTTTCCGCGACGGCAAAAGGTGTGGGCAATCCTGTTCTGTTTGTCGGCAGCGCTACAGGTAAAGATGGAATTGGCGGTGCTTCTTTTGCTTCAGCAGATATTACGGAGGATAGTATTGAAGATCTTCCTGCGGTGCAGGTGGGTGATCCTTTCCAGGAAAAAAAATTATTAGAAGCTTGTCTTGATGTGATTAAGACCGGCGCTGTGGTTGGAATGCAGGATATGGGCGCAGCAGGAATTATTTGTTCTACTTCTGAAATGAGTGCAAAGGGTGAAGCAGGGATGAGAATTGATCTGGATAAAGTGCCGACTCGCCAAAAAAATATGAAAGCATGGGAACTTTTGCTCAGCGAAAGTCAGGAGCGAATGCTACTGGTTGCAGAAAAAGGAAGAGAAAAAGAAATAATCAATATTTTTTCCAAATGGGACCTTCCTTGTTCTGTGATCGGAGAAGTGACAGATGACGGGCTGCTTCGTTTTTATATGCAGGGAAACCTTGAAGCTGAAATTCCGGCGTATGAGTTGGTGTTAGGTGGCGGGGCACCTCAATATGACAGAGAATATAGTGAACCAAAATATTTTTCTGAAATTCAAAAATTTGATCCTGCTTCTATCACAGTTCCTCAAGATTTAAAAGCAATTGCCGAAAAGCTGGTACAGATGCCTTCCATTGCATCCAAGCGCTGGATATACACACAATATGACAGCACTGTTGGAACAGTGAATGCATCTACGAATGCACCTTCAGATGCCGCGATTGCATTAGTAAAAGGAACTAAGAAAGCCCTGGCGCTTACCACTGATTGCAACAGCCGCTACGTGCATGCTGATCCTTACAAGGGAACAATGATCGCAGTAAGTGAAGCTGCTAGGAATATTGTCTGCAGCGGAGGACAACCATTGGGAGTAACCAATTGCCTCAACTTTGGAAATCCTTTTGATCCCGAAGTGTATTACCAGTTTGTCCATGCCATCAAAGGAATGGGAGAGGCTTGCCGGAAATTTGATACTCCGGTTACTGGAGGTAACGTAAGTTTTTATAATCAAAATCCTGAAGGGCCTGTGTATCCTACGCCAACAATTGGAATGGTAGGCTTGATAGAAGATCTTAAATACAGAATGACGCTTGACTTTAAAGAAGAAGGCGACCTGATCTATTTATTGGGAACTATTACGAATGATATCAATTGTTCAGACTATCTGCATAAAGTTTGCGGGATCAAATATTCTCCTGCTCCTTATTTTGATCTGGATGAGGAATATCAATTGCAGCAAAGACTCTTTAACTTAATACAAAAAGGATTGATTCGTTCTGCACACGATATTAGCGAGGGTGGATTATTTATTACGCTAAGCGAAAGCGGATTCAACAATGAACTGGGATTTTCTATTATCAGCAAAGGCGGAATTCGGAAAGATGCATTTCTTTTTGGCGAAGGTCAGAGCCGTGTGGTGGTAAGTGTCAGCGTGGATCAAAAAGAAGCATTTGAACAATCAGTATCAGGAATTCCCTGCGAAAAAATCGGAGTGGTGACCAGTGGTGAAATAGTCATTGACGGAGATTTTTGGGGCACTATAGATTGGTGGAAAGATGAATACGACACTTCCATAGAAAATCATTTATCAAAAGAAAAGGCAGGTTCTGCTTTAAGCTCAATTTAAAATAGAATGGATCCAAATGCTCAAATAATTGTGACCGGCGCTGCTGGTTTTATCGGAAGTTGTATGACAGGTTTTTTGAATCATAATGGATTTGAAGACCTCATTCTTGTTGATGAATTCGATGAAGAAGAAAAGGAGCTGAACCTTCATCAGAAAAAATATAAAGCAAGAATAGAGCGGGATGACTTGTTTGAATGGCTGGAAAAAGAAAATCCGGCAATTGATTTTGTTTTTCATTTGGGTGCCAGAACGGACACTACGGAATTTGATTATTCCATTCATGAAAAATTGAATGTAGAATATTCAAAAGATATCTGGAACTATTGCTCTGAAAAAAATATTCCTTTAGTGTATGCTTCTTCGGCAGCAACGTATGGAAGCGGTGAGTTAGGATATAAAGATGATCATGATCTTGTGGAAAAACTTAAACCACTTAATCCGTACGGCATTTCCAAAAATGAATTCGACAAATGGGCTCTTCAACAGACTCATGAAGCCCGACTCCAGAATTCCGACTCACCTCCTTTGTGGGCGGGCTTAAAATTTTTCAATGTATATGGCCCGAATGAGTATCATAAAGCCAGGATGGCAAGTGTGGTCTTTCATGCATTTAATCAAATTAAAGCTACAGGAAAAGTAAAACTATTCCGCTCCCACAAAGAGGGATACAAAGATGGAGAACAGCTTCGTGATTTTATTTATGTGGAGGATGTATGTAATGTGATGTTTTGGATCATGGAGTCAATGGTCAATGGTCAGTGGTCAATAGAGAAAAACGGCATTTACAATTTGGGCACAGGAAAGTCCTGGACATTTATCGATCTGGTTACACCAATTTTTACCGCATTGAACCTTCCGGTTAATATCGAATTCATTGATATGCCGGAAGACATTCGGGATAAATATCAATATTTTACCGAAGCTGATATGACTAAGCTAAAAGCAGCCGGATATCACGAAGATTTTTCCTCTGTAGAAAAAGGTGTGGGTAATTATGTAAAAAATTATTTAGTACCTCAGAAGTTCTATTGATTTTTATACACCACTCCATCTTTCATTACAAAAACTACTTTACCAAAAACCTGTGGATCTTTAAGCGGATCTCCGTCAACAGCAACAACGTCTGCAATTTTTCCGATCTCGATGCTTCCTAACTGATCTTTGATGCCAAGCAATTCTGCGGCACTGATCGTGGCAGCTTTGATGGCATCCATCGGAGTCATGCCCGCTTCGATCATATATGTAAACTCTATCCAGTTTTTACCATGTTGATAGACGCCTGCATCTGTTCCGAAAGCGATCTTCACTCCAGCTTTATATGCTTTTGCAAAAGTGGCCTGAATTTTAGGTCCTACCTCTATCGCTTTTTTTGCTACAATCGGAGGATAGTAATTCGGTATTTTGGCGGAATCTGCAACTGATTTGCCCGCAATAATAGTAGGCACATACCAGGCCCCGGTTTTCTTGAATAGCTCAATGCATTCATCATCCATGAAGGTTCCGTGTTCGATCGAGATCACTCCGGCACGCAGAGCTCTTTTGATCCCTTCAGCGCCGTGGGCATGCGCCATTACTTTTAATCCATAATCAGCCGCAGTTTGTACTATCGCTTTCATTTCTTCTTCTGTGAATTGAGCTCCGCTACTGTTGGTAGATACATCCAATACGCCGCCTGTTGCCATAATTTTAATTATGTCGGAACCTTCTTTGTAACGTTGACGAACTGCTTTCATGCATTCATCAACCCCATTGGCGATACCAACTTTAGGTCCCGGATCTCCCATAAGGTCGCTTCTGTATCCATTTGTTGGATCGGTGTGAGAGCCGGTAGAACCAATCGGAGTTCCTGCTGCATAAATACGTGGTCCTTCTATCAAACCCTGGTTGATCGCTTTTTTTAGTGATAGTACAATGGAACCTCCGGCATCTCTGACGGTAGTGAAACCTGCCATCAGCGTTCGTTTGGCATACACTACACTTCTATACGCATAATCAACATCATTCAATTGAAATCGCTCGAGGTAATTATTGGGGTTGGTTTCATGAGATAAATGAACGTGGGCATCGATCCAGCCGGGAGTCACTGTTTTTGTTTTGAGATCAATGGTTTTATCGCCGGCTGCGGCATTGGCAAAACCGTTTTGCACTGCGGTTATCTTATTTTTCTCAATTACGATCGTCATGTTCTTTTTAGGTTCGTTGGAAATGCCGTCGATCAACGTACCGCACCAGATATAGGTTTTTTGAGCAGAAGCCTGAAGACCAATGGCCAGAATAAGCAGGACGTAATTCAATCTTTTCATTTTTCGTTGTTTTGGAAGTTCTAATGTAAAAGCTTTTTTCCACAAAGCTGGCTCAGAATTTTCTGATTACTGAAAATGCCGTAGCTTTGTATGACCTCTCGGAAATTATTTATTTTCCTTTCCGCTGGTCAAATGGCTGGGTAATTTTTCAGTTATTTTATTGTTGAGTAGAATTGGCACGTACAAGTGAGTGACACAACAGAAGTTGAGTTATGTTATGCGGCTTGTACCAAAAATATTTTTTAAAAATTACAACTCCGTTCGGAGTAAAGGAAAGACATGGCGAAGTATATTTTTGTTACAGGTGGTGTAACCTCTTCATTAGGTAAAGGCATCATTGCCGCATCGTTGGCAAAATTGCTACAGGCAAGGGGGCTGCGGGTAACTATTCAAAAATTTGATCCGTACATTAATGTTGATCCGGGTACATTGAATCCTTATGAACACGGCGAATGTTATGTTACGGAAGACGGTGCTGAAACCGATCTTGATCTCGGTCATTATGAACGTTTCCTCAATATTTATACATCACAAGCCAACAATGTAACTACTGGTCGTATCTATCAAACAGTTATTAATAAAGAGAGGGAAGGTGCTTATCTCGGGAAAACAGTACAAGTAGTGCCTCATATCACCGATGAGATAAAAAGAAGAATGCTGGAATTAGGACAAACTGGGCAATATGATGTGGTGATCACAGAGATCGGCGGAACAGTGGGTGATATTGAAAGTTTACCTTTTGTTGAAGCAGTCCGTCAATTACAATGGGAATTGCCGGAAGAAGATACGGTCATCGTTCACCTGACATTGATCCCTTATTTAAAAGCTGCCAAAGAATTAAAAACAAAACCTACACAGCACAGCGTAAAAATGCTGAGCCAGGAAGGAGTGCATCCGGATGTGATCGTTTGCCGAACAGAAAAACCTTTGACGCCTGACCTGCGCAGAAAAATTGCATTATTCTGCAATGTAAAACAGGAAGCTGTTATCGAAGCTGCTGATGCACCAACCATTTATGAAGTGCCGCTGGCGATGATGAGGGAAAAATTAGACTTGATTTGTTTAAAGAAACTCGATATCAGTAATTATAGCGAACCAGAACTTACCAAATGGAAAGAGTTCCTGGATAAACTGAATTACCCCAAAAGTAAAGTGACCATCGGGCTGATCGGAAAGTATTTGGAATTGCAGGATGCTTATAAATCAATTCTGGAAGCATTTATTCATGCCGGTGCTATGAATGAATGTCAAGTGCAGGTAGTGAATGTGCACAGTGAATTTATTACAGAAGATAATGTTGCTGAAAAATTGGATGGACTGGATGGTTTGCTGGTAGCTCCCGGTTTTGGCCATCGTGGTGTGGAAGGGAAAATAACTGCTGTTAAATATGCCAGGGAAAATGGATTACCCTTTTTTGGTATTTGTCTCGGAATGCAAATGGCGGTGATTGAATTTGCGAGGGACATTTTAGGTTTGAAAGATGCTCATTCAACCGAGATGAATCCGGATACACCCAACCCGGTCATCGATTTGATGGAAGAGCAAAAGAAGATCACTGCAAAAGGAGGTACCATGCGGTTGGGATCCTATACCTGTGACATAAAGCCCGGCACACTTGCGTATAAAATTTATGGAAAGGATTCTATCAGCGAGCGCCATCGTCACCGCTGGGAATTCAACAATAAATATCTTGATCAGTTTGAAAAAGCAGGCATGGTAGCAAGTGGAAAAAATCCAGGCTCCAATCTCGTTGAGATAATAGAATTGCCGGATCATCCATTTTTCATTGGTGTGCAATATCACCCAGAACTAAAAAGTACTGTAGAAAAACCAGCACCTTTGTTCGTTCATTTTATTGAAGCAGCAAAAAAATACAATGAGGAGAAAAGCGCTGCTAAATCTTCTTTGTCCGGCGCACTGATCTGAGATTTAACGTTATTCCATTTTATTTTAGCTGTTACCTATTATCGGTAACTGTTTTATTTTTATCTTGTCTTTGGAATCAACACTTCCTCGTATAACAAAAGCATGAAACATATTTTTCATTGTATAGATGCTCACACTTGCGGTAACCCTGTTCGACTGGTAAAGGTAGGTGGCCCGGCACTACAGGGAAAAAACATGAGCGAAAAGCGACAACATTTTATAAAAGAATTTGATTGGATCCGAACGGGTTTGATGTTTGAACCTCGTGGACACGACATGATGAGCGGAAGCATTCTCTATCCTCCGCATGACCCGGACAATGATGTTGCCGTTTTGTTCATTGAGACGAGCGGCTGTCTCCCAATGTGCGGACACGGAACTATTGGAACGATCACTATTGCAATTGAAGAAGGATTACTTAAGCCGAAAGCTCCCGGTGTAGTAAAAATGGAAGCTCCGGCCGGATTAGTCAATATTGAATATAAAATGGAGAATGGTAAGTGTAAAAGTGTCACACTAACTAATGTGAAATCATTTCTCCATTCACCTGAATTGACGGCTGATTGTCCTGAGTTGGGCGAATTGGTTATTGATGTTGCGTATGGCGGAAATTTTTATGCCATCGTTGATGTACAAAAGAATTTCAAAGGACTGGAACATTACACGGCTGATAAATTAATTTCATGGGCAAGACAACTCCGGAAGAATATCAATGCGAAATATGACTTCATTCATCCCGAAGATGCGACGATCCATGGTTGTTCGCATATTTTGTGGACCGGAGCCGTGTTAGATAAAACTTCTACGGCACGAAATGCAGTTTTTTATGGTGACAAAGCTATTGACCGTTCTCCCTGCGGCACCGGAACTTCAGCAAGAATGGCGCAATGGTATGCTAAAGGAAAATTGAAAAAAGGCGACGAATTTATTCATGAAAGTATTATTGGCAGCAAATTCATCGGCAGGGTAGAAGAAGAGACTTCGATCGATGGTAAGCCGGCGATCCGTCCTTCAATAGAAGGTTGGGCGAAAATTTATGGATACAATACGATCTGGATCGATAAAGATGATGATCCGTATGCTTATGGGTTCCAGGTGATTTAATTTTAAGCAGAAGCTTAACACATGAAAAGGAATTTATTTGTTTTGTATTCCTTGTTTTTATTCGGTAATAGTACGGTTCTGTTACAAAATAATTTTTCTCTCGCCGGAAAAATTAAAGGAGTATCAGTCGGCATAATTTATTTGTCATGTGCTTCAGTGATTGATAGCTCTGTAATAACATCCAATGCCAGTTTTTCTTTTAAGGGAAAAGTCAGCAAACCAACTTCTGCATTCTTAGTAATAAAACAAGGAAAATCAGATGACAATAATCGAACAACCTTTTTTATTGAGCCGCCAGTAATGATAGCTTCTGTTACTTATAATGATTTTAAGGAAGCAAGACTTAGCGGATCTAAAACACAAAAGAACTATTCGAAAACAAACAAACCGGCACAACAAGCAGTAAATAATATCGATCCTGATTCAGTATGAAATTTTTCACAACATTTGTATTTCTTATTTTTTTTGGGGCAGCTTTTTCTCAGCAGGCAGAGATTGAAACTAAAAACAATGATATCCGCATCAAATATCATGGGCGAACCATTTTTTTAGCAACTCTTACCGATCAGCCGAAGCCTTATTCAATATTGCAGCAATCAGAAAAAATCAATGGAGTAACCTACCAAGTAATTACAATTACGACCGGAGATTTTAAATCATTTGATCTAAAAGGTGTGATAACCGGCGATGAGGAATCAATTGCTTGTGAAAGTGAACCGGCGGATGAAAAAGCGAAAGTGGTAAGACAAGTGGCGGGAAAAAGTTTTAGCCTATTGAACAATGCTGTATATGACCGAAGGGAAGATTGGCTTTTATCATGTGACAGAAATTCTTCGAAGATTACCATTGCTCCTGCTGACAATAATAGGTATGAATTGTCGGCAACAGGTTGGGAAATTGTTATTCGTTTCCTGCCTCAGTATTTTCAAAAGCACAGGGGACTGCATTATTTTAACCCTGCTTCATATTCTGTCTGGAAAAAACCTGTTGCCGGCTGGTGCAGCTGGTTTGCTTATTATGATAAGATCACCGAAGCAGATATCCGGAAGACAGCCGACGTACTTTCAGAAAAATTAAAACCTTTTGGGCTTGATTATTTACAAATTGACGACGGCTATCAGCAGACACCGATCGGCATGCCGGAAACTTGGCTTACACCCAATAAAAAATTTCCATCAGGATTAAACGATTTGGCAGATTACATAAGTGAGAAAGGATTAACTCCCGGGATATGGACCAACGTTTCTTTTGCTGATTCTGCTGCAGCTTTTCAAAATAAGAATCTATTTGTTCAAAACAGAAACAAACAACCTGCTTTTGGCAACTGGGTTGGATATATTATGGATGGCAGCAACCCGGCTACGATAAACAAATTGATCTCCCCGGTGTATAGCGGCCTGGTAAAAGACGGATGGCATTATTTTAAGCTGGATGCGTTGCGTCATTTAAAATACGAAGGCTATAATTCTTACAGGAATTTTTTTGATTCGAAACATTATAATCGCAATGAAGCATTTCGGAATGTTGTAAAAGAAGTGCGGAAACAAATTGGTAGAAATAATTTTTTATTGGCTTGTTGGGGAATTCGTCCGGAATTGGTTGGCATCGTGGATGGCTGCCGGATCGGCAACGATGGATTCAGCTATGCGGGACTTGCGCAGTATAATTCTTATAATAATATTGTCTGGAAAAACGATCCTGACCATATTGTGTTAAGTGAAAAAGAAGCTTACAGGAGTTGTACGGCGACTTCATTGACCGGTTCTCTTTTTATGCTTACAGATAAACCGGAGAAATATGAAAGTTCTTCATTGATCGAAGCGGCAAAAAGAAGCCTGCCGGTTTTATTCACGCAACCCGGGCAGGTGTATGATGTAGATCCTTCACGATCTTCATTGATACAAATGGCTGATGTGGAAATGAGTGGCAGTGGCCCAAGGCCATTTGATGCCGGCACCACAACCACTACGGGTTTATTTTCATTGGAGATCAGTAAGCCATTTGAAGATTGGCTGGTCTTAGGCAGACTGGATGAAAGAGACAAAACGATTTCATTTAAAGACCTGGGCCTGGACCCCAAAAAAGAATACCTTGTATATGAATTTTGGACAAACAATTTTTTAGGCTCTTATAAAGGATATTTTGAACCGGGAGCAATTGACACTACGTATGGTTGTCAGGTATTTTGTTTTCGGGAAAAGAAAGATCATCCGCAACTGCTGGCTACAAACAGGCATATCAGTTGTGGCGGATTTGACTTAAAGAATGTTCAATGGCAAAACATGACCCTGAGTGGAGTTAGCGAGACAGTTTCAAACGATCCATACATCCTTTACATTTTTGAGCCCGAAAATTTTTCTTTCGAGATATTTGTCAGTGATAATTCAGAAGTGTTGAGTGATGAGAAAACCGGGCAGATACGAAAAATAACGTTGCTTGCCACCAAAGGTGGTATTGTTAACTGGGAGATCAAATATTATTGAGCCGAATTGAAATTATTTTATAATCAATTAAAACGTCTGTTATGCCATCAAGAAAAAAATTTTTGCAAAATGCCGCAGCATTGACTGCCGGCGGCTTTGTTTTGTCATCATTTGATAAGAACCCGTTCAGCATTTTTAAAAACAATATTGCACCTTCGGACCAGGTAAATATTGCTGCTATCGGTATCAATGGCATGGGTTTTAATGATCTCAGAGCGTTGCTGAAGCATGAAGGGGTGAATCTTGTTGCGCTTTGTGATGTTGATAGAAATGTGCTCGACAAACGGTTGGCCGATCTTGAGAAAATGAAAATTGATACTTCAAAAGTGAAAACATTTGGAGATTACAGAAAGGTTTTGGATCTGAAAGATGTGGATGCCGTGCTCATCGCTACTCCTGATCATTGGCATTGTAAAATAATGGTAGATGCGTGCATGGCTGGTAAAGATGTGTATTGTGAAAAGCCGGTTGGCAATTCCATTGTAGAATGTGCTGCAATGGTTGCGGCACAAAAGAAATATAATCGGGTGGTACAGGTTGGTCAATGGCAACACAGCAACAAACATTACCAGGATGCAATGGATTTTGTTCACTCCGGAAAATTGGGAAATGTGCGACTGGTAAAAGCATGGGCTTATCAGGGATGGATGAAGCCGGTTCCGGTTAAGCCTGACAGCGCTCCTCCACCCGGAGTAGATTATGAGATGTGGTTAGGCCCGGCAAAAAAACGTCCATTCAATCCGAATCGTTTTCATTTTAATTTTCGCTGGTATTGGGATTATGCAGGAGGACTGATGACAGATTGGGGTGTTCATATGATCGATTACGCTTTGCTAGGAGCCAACGCACAATTTCCAAAGAGTATAATGGCAAGCGGCGGCAAGTTCGCTTATCCGGATGATGCGGAAGAAACTCCGGACACATTGACCACTGTTTTTGAATTTGATGGATTCAATATGCTTTGGGAACATGCCACCGGCATCAATGATGGGCCTTACCAGCGGGATCATGGTGTGGCATTTATCGGAAACAACGGAACATTGGTAGTGGATCGTGGCGGTTGGGAAGTGATACCTGAAAAAATAGATAATAAAGACAAAATGGAAGCAGTGGGTAGACAAAAGGTAGTGGATGATGGCGTTGAACTCCACACAAAGAATTTTATTGAAACAGTTCGATCAAGAAAAATGGATAATTTGAAATGCCCGGTGCAACTGGCAGCGCATGTAGCTACTGTTTGTGATATGGGAAATATTGCTTATAGAACCGGGAAGAAAATTCACTGGGATGCAGCGGCAAATAAATTTACAGATGCAGAATCGAATAAATACCTTGCTGCAGAATATCATAATGGGTATAGTTTGCCGAAAGTTTGAAAAATAAAAATCGCTTTACATGAAAAAAATACTTTCATTATTTATTGTATTGGGAATTTGTTCCAGAATGTTTGCTCAGACCCCCATGGAAAAGTTTGAGTTCGTCAATTTTTCGCAGGTAAATATCACCGATGATTTCTGGAAACCGAAAATTGATAAAGTGGCCACTGTGACAATGAATGCCTGTATTTATCAAACTGAAGTAAAGACTCCCCGCATCCGAAACTTTGAAAAAGTAGCAAGAAATGACGGAGAAAAATTTGAAGGATTGTATTACGATGACAGCGATGTGTACAAAGCTTTGGAAGCAATGGCGTATGCGTTAAAAACACATCCTGATTCCACATTGGAAGCAAAAGCGGATGTCTGGATCGATAAAATAGCGGCAGCACAATTGCCGGATGGTTATCTCGACACTTATTTTACGTTGACGGATATAAGTAAACGATGGACAAATATCTCAGCACACGAAGATTATAATGCAGGCCATTTGATCGAAGCAGCTGTTGCTTATTATAATGTAACCGGCAAAAGAAAATTATTGGATGTAGCTATCCGTCTCGCTAATCATATAGACTCTACTTTTCGTTTGGGAAATAAAAAGTGGTTCAGTGGCCATGAAGAAATTGAATTAGCATTGGTGAAATTATATAAGGTCACAAAGAATGATCGTTACCTGAAACTGGCAGATTGGTATC
The DNA here is from genome assembly GCA_035545755.1 of Chitinophagaceae bacterium. Classification (GTDB taxonomy): domain Bacteria; phylum Bacteroidota; class Bacteroidia; order Chitinophagales; family Chitinophagaceae; genus UTBCD1. The sequence goes on from DASZXQ010000189.1 coordinate 44,581, forward strand.
TACAACAAAGAGGGAAAGGTGGAATTTATACGTATGGAACTACCTGGTTCACTCCCGGTTATTGGCAAGATCTGAAACCGGTGAAAGATCAAACTGAGATCACCGGCCATGCGGTTCGTGCCATGTATCTCTATACCGGCGCAGCGGACGTGGCAGCACAAACCGGTGATGCAGGATATATGAATGCGATGGAAAAAGTTTGGGAAGATGTGGTGTATCGCAATATGTATATCACCGGCGGTATCGGTTCAGCCGGAGATAATGAAGGCTTCAGTAAAGATTATGATCTTCCCAATGAAGAAGCATATTGTGAAACCTGCGCTTCTGTCGGAATGGTATTGTGGAATCAAAGAATGTGTCAACTCACAGGCGATAGTAAATATATAGATGTGCTGGAAAGAAGTTTATACAATGGTGCGTTGGATGGATTAAGCCTGAGTGGTGATCATTTCTTTTATGATAATGTGTTAGCATCAAATGGCCAGAACCAGCGAAGAGAATGGTTTGGTACAGCCTGTTGCCCTGCTAACATTGCGAGATTGGTGACGTCAGTAGGTAATTATATTTATGGAAAAAGTGATGATGGTATTTGGGTAAATTTATTTGTAGGTAGTAACACTACAATTAATGTGAATAATACAGATGTGGCAGTAAAAACAACGACTAATTATCCTTGGGAAGGAAATGTGAAATTGAATATTGATCCTTCTAAAAAAACGAAATTCAAAATGTACGTACGGATTCCCGGCTGGTTTAGCGGAAATGCTGTACCAGGAAACTTGTATAATGTTGTTAACAAGGGCAATGAAAAAAATCCTGTGTTTAAACTGAATGGCAAACAGGTTTTCTATGCAATTGAAAATGGTTATGCAGTTATAGATAATAATTGGAATAAAGGTGATGTGCTGGAATTCAATTTTACAATGGAATCGGAAAAGATACAGGCAAACTCCGAAGTGAAATATGACGCCGGGAGGATCGCTTTGCAACGTGGCCCAATTGTTTATTGTGTAGAAGGCGCCGACAATAAAGAAGGAGTGTGGAATCTAATTTTCCCGGGAAACACTTCGTTGAAACCAATTGAATATAAAGTGCTCAATGAAAATGTGATTGCGCTCCAGGGTGAATTTTCATCCGCTATTCCCAATGAAAAAGGAGATGGAGTGAGCATAGTCAATAGAAAAGTGACGGCGATCCCTTATTATTGCTGGGCTAATCGTGGCGCCAATGCAATGCAGGTCTGGCTGCCAACAAAGATCAAAGAAGTGAAAATAAATTACCAGTCGAAGTATGAGGATGGGGGGAATTATTAAAAACAGGAAGGAAAAGTTTACATAAAATGAAAGTGACGATCATCGGCGGAGGAGTGATCGGGTTATGCTCCGCTTATTATCTGCAAAAGGCAGGATATGAAGTAACAATCATTGAAAAGAATGACATAACGGATGGTTGTTCATTCGGAAATATGGGTTACGTCTCGCCCAGCCATTTTATTCCTATTGCCACACCCGGGATTGTTGCACAGGGATTGCGATGGATGCTGAGATCATCTTCTCCTTTTTATATCAAGCCACGTTTGAATTGGGACCTTGTTCGCTGGGGAATGACATTCTGGAAAAACGCAAATTCAAAAAAAGTAGAACAGAATGCACCTCACCTGAATAATTTATTGCAGCTAAGCCGGCATTTGATGAATGATCTGAAAGCAGAATTCCTGGATGCTTTTCCTATGATCGAAAAAGGGATCTGGATGTTGTACAAACTGGAAAAGACCGGTGATCATGAAAAGCATTTGGCAGAGCAGGCACATGGATTTGGATTGAAGACAGTGATATGCAATTCCCACGAAGTACAAACTTATGAACCGGAAGTGGAACTGGATGTTGCGGGTGGTGTTTTATACCTTGACGATTGTCATATTGATTCTGCTGCATTCATGAAAGCGATGTACCGGCATTTGCAAAATGTGGGAGTAATATTCTGGTTAAATACGGAAGTGACAGGATTTGAAAAAAACAATAACCGTATAACGGCTGTGATCACTGATAAATCTAAAATGGAATGTGAGGAGTTGATCATTGCCAACGGATCGTGGCTGGAAAAAATTTCAAAACAATTAGGTATATACCTGCCAATGCAACCCGGCAAAGGATACAGCCTTTCTTACAATGACCTTGAAAAAAATCTGCAGTATCCTTCCATATTGGTAGATGATCGTACTGCTACCACTCCCATTGATCGCTGGTTACGGATCGGCGGCACCATGGAACTGAGCGGTCACAATGAAACTATTTTACCAAAACGGGTAATGGCTATTTACAATGCATTTAAAAAATATTATCCGGCAATGAATCTTCCGCTCCCGCAACCGGGAAAAGCATGGTTTGGGTATCGCCCTGTTAGCCCGGATGGAATGCCTTATATCGGCCGATATAATAAATTCAGTAATCTAACATATGCAGGAGGTCATGCCATGTTGGGAGTGTCTGCTGCAGCAGGCACGGGGCATTTGATAGAACAGATCATTAGCAGGAAACCCACTGCTATTGATATTACGACGTTTGATCCGCAACGATTTTCCTGATAGGGTTTCAACAATTTGATTCAATTTGTGTTAGTACCTTAGTCAAAATTTTCAGCATCGTTTCAGCTAAAGTAACAGAAAGTTAAATTTCAGGAGCGACTGAATAAAACAGATCATAGTTTTTATTTTTAGAACTACTTATGGATTGTATTGCTACCCGGATCCCTTACAGGCAGACAGGTTATTTCAGTAAAACTGTTTTGGATTATATTGATCAATCCGCATCGTTGAAACCCTTTTTCACTTATCCGCCTTCATTGCAGGGAATTCAAAAAGCAATTGACGCAAGAAAAAAACAGCAGGTAGATAGAAAAACACTTGTTCAGCATTTGAAGAAACAGTATGAAACTGTACCGGCTAATAAAAAAATTCAGGAAAATATTGAAGCGTTACTTTCTCCGGATGCATTTACGATCACAACAGCACATCAACCTAATATTTTTACGGGCCCTTTATATTTCATTTATAAAATTCTTCATACCATCCGGGTGGCAGATCATCTGAAAAACTCATTCCCGAAGTACAATTTCGTTCCGGTTTTTTATATGGGTTCAGAAGATGCAGATATTGCTGAATTGGGGCATTTTCATTTGGATGGGCAAAAACTGGAATGGAACACCAAACAGACCGGCGCAGTGGGGAGAATGAAAATAGATAAAGAATTCATTAAACTCATTGCTCAGTTTGAAGGCCAGTTGTCAGTACTTCCATTTGGTGCGGAGATCATTGCATTAGTGAAAAGCTCTTACAGGGAAAACAGTTCTATACAAGATGCCACCTTCTCCTTTGTACATGCATTGTTCGCAGAATTTGGTTTGATCGTTCTGATTTCCGATGATGCAGAATTAAAAAGACAAATGATCCGGGTATTTGAAGATGATTTGATGAATCAGACTGCTTCAGGAATTGTAGAGCAAACTGTTGAACGTTTACGAGATGCCGGTTATAAAGTGCAGGCAAATCCGAGGGAGATCAATTTATTTTACCTGGAAGAAAATATGAGGGAACGGATCGTAATTCAAAATTCAAAATTCAGAATTCAGAATTCGGGCTTGAGTTTTACTGAAGACGAAATTAAAAAAGAGCTTTCGGCGCACCCGGAACGTTTCAGTCCAAATGTCATTATTCGTGGATTATACCAGGAAACAATTTTGCCAAATCTCGTTTTTATTGGCGGCGGAGGAGAATTAGCCTATTGGCTTCAGTTAAGAGATCTCTTTGCGCATTATAAAGTTTCCTATCCTTTGTTGTTGTTGCGGAATTCTTTTCTGATCGTGGAAAAGAAGTGGCAGGATAAAATTCATAAGCTTGGATTTTCCGTCGAAGATTTCTTTTTATCGGAAGAAGAACTGATGAATCGCCTCGTAGAAAAAGAAAGCAAACACAATATAAAACTGAACGGGACTTTCAAGGAGACTGAACAATTGTATGAATCCATAAAAAAACATGCGGCTGCTATTGACAGTACGTTGTCACAGCATGTGGATGCATTGAAGACTCAATCCCTGCATCGCTTGCAAGAGTTGGAAAAGAAAATGCTTCGGGCGGAAAAGAGGAAGTTTTCTGATCAGCAGCGACAGGTACATGCTATTAAAGAAAAATTATTTCCGTCAAACGCCCTGCAGGAGCGATACGATAATTTCATGTCTTACTATGCTAAATGGGGAAAGGACTTTTTTAAACAGTTATATGAATTCTCCCTGAATTTAGAACAAGAATTTGTGGTAGTATCGGAGAAATGAAAACAAATACATTTGCTGAAAAATCATTTAAATCCTGAAAATCCCGATTCTCTCTAATCAAACTTATTCTCCCAACCTTCTTTTTTCATCTTTTCCACTTTTTCAATCACTTCGTTGTTTAGAGACTTTTTATAAGCGGCTACTTTTTTTGAAATGGTTTCATCATAAGTACCAAGAATTTCTGCAGCAAGTATTCCGGCATTTTTGGCGGCATTAAGAGCAACGGTTGCAACCGGCACTCCATTGGGCATTTGTAAAATAGAGAGAACCGAATCCCAGCCGTCAATCGAATTGGAAGATTTGATCGGGACGCCAATTACAGGTAAAGTGGTCACCGATGCGACCATTCCTGGCAAATGTGCAGCGCCGCCTGCACCTGCAATGATCACTTTTAATCCTCGTTCTTTTGCTTTTTCTGCATATTCGATCATACGATGAGGAGTACGATGGGCCGATACCACAGTGACCTCATGCGCTATATCAAATTGTTTTAAAATATCTGATGCCGCTTGCATGGTGCTGAGATCGCTGTCGCTGCCCATGATGATACCAATTAGAGGATTCATTCACATCTTATTTACATAACAAAGAAAAGATTTATTCCGGAAAAGCGTCAAATTAAATGATCGCATCACCGGTTTCCACCGGCCAGTAATTTTATCATTTTCTCATATGATTTTTGATTATGTTACGGCGCAGCCGGCTATCATTTCATCAATTAAAAAGACGTAAAACTGTTTATATTTGTCGCTATTTAAAATGATACACATGCCCATGAGTTCACCTGTAAGAATTCTTTCAACTGTTTTGATCTCAGCTTTCATTTTTTCAGCTTGCAAAGGGAAAAAAGATAATGTAAAACCGAAGAGCGATGCCCCCACAGTTGTGGATGTGATTGTTGCAACGCCACAATCTCTTGTCAAAACCATCGAAGCCAATGGTACCATCGTGGCCAATGAATATGCTGAGCTTCGTCCGGAGGTAAACGGACGCCTTACTTACCTCAATGTTCAGGAAGGATCTCATATTGCTCAGGGCACAGTGCTTGCCCGCATCAATGATGCAGACCTAGTGGCCCAAATGGAAAAAAGTAAAGTGCAATTACAACTTGCCGAACAAACGGAGCAACGCTTAAAAAAGTTATTGGAAGTGAATGGCGTCAACCAGAGTGATTATGATGCGGCATTGAACCAGGTGAACAGTTTGAAAGCAGATATTGATTATACGCAAACGCTTATTGATAAGACTGTGATCAAAGCTCCTTTCAGCGGCGTGATCGGTTTGCGTAAGGTAAGCCCGGGGCAATTTGTTACCTCCAATGATGTGATCGCAAGTATTCAGCAGTTGGATCAATTGAAAGTGGATTTTACAATACCTGAACAGTATAACGATGCAGTAAAAAGAGGAAAACTGGTAGATGTAGAGTTAGATGCGATAAACAAAGTGAGAAAGAAAGCGAAGATCGTTGCTATAGAACCGCAGATCAACCAGGATACAAGAAATCTTGTGGTAAGGGCTATGCTTGAAAATGGTACAGCTAATCCCGGAGCATTTGTAAAAGTATATGTAGACGCAGGCGAAAATAAAAAAGCTATCATGGTGCCCACTAATTCCATTATTCCAGAAGACCGGAACAATCAATTGATATTGGTGAAAGGCGGCAAAGCAACTTTTGTCGATGTGCAAACAGGGTATAGATTGGCTGATAATGTAGAGATCACCAACGGTGTGAATCCCGGCGATACAGTGATCGTTACCGGTGTTTTATTTGCAAGACCGAAATCGGTTGTCAAAGTAAGAAGTGTAAAAACGCTGGATCAACTCAGCAAGCCTTAACGACAATAATTTATAGCCACTTCTATGTATTTCAAATAAAATAACGAGAACTGCAAAACCAATAACTCCAATCAGTGCATGAACATTTCTGAATTATCATTACGACGACCGGTACTTGCTACGGTGATGAACCTGATGCTTATTTTATTTGGCGTGGTGGGCTTCACATTTTTAGCAGTAAGGGATTATCCTGCTATTGATCCGCCGATCATTTCGGTTAGTACCTCTTATACCGGCGCCAATCCTGATATTATTGAAAGCCGGGTTACAGAGCCGTTGGAAAAACAGATCAATGGAATTCCCGGAATCCGTACAATAACTTCATCCAGCAGTTTGGGATCAAGCCAGATCAGTGTAGAGTTTAATTTGGGTACCGATCTTGAAGCAGCAGCGAGTGATGTTCGCGACAAAGTAAGCCAGGCAGCCCGCAATTTACCTCAGGATATCGATGCTCCGCCAGTAGTTACCAAATCAGATGCCAACAGCGATTATATTTTGATACTGGCGGTGCAGAGCAAAACAAAAAATCTACTCGAACTCAGCGACTATGCAGAAAATGTTTTGCAACAGCAATTACAAACTATCAGCCAGGTAAGTGCTGTCAATATTTTCGGTCAAAAAAGATACGCCATGCGTATCTGGCTGAATCCTGATAAAATGAATGCATACCAGGTGGCTTTTACCGATATCAACACAGCGCTCAACAAAGAAAATATCGAGTTGCCGCCCGGAAAAATTTATGGCAACAATACAGAACTAACCATTCGGGTATTGGGAAGATTGACGACTGAAGAACAATTCCGTGATCTGATCATTAAAGAAGACAGTTCGGGCATTGTAAGATTGGGTGATGTGGCCAGGGTAGAATTGGGGCCGGAAGTATTGGAACAAAACTGGAAATATAATGGCGTAAATGCTGTAGGACTTGCCATCATTCCTCAACCCGGCGCTAACAACATTGCTATAGCTGACGAGTTTTATAAAAAGCTTGAACAGATCCAAAAAGATAACAGGTCCGATATTCAGTTCAGTGTTTTAATAGATAACACCATTAATATTCGTCAGTCATTGCACGAAGTCGAAGACACGCTGGCCATTGCCTTTGGATTAGTGATCCTGGTTATCTTCTTTTTCTTCCGTGACTGGCTCATTGCGATCCGTCCTTTGATCGATATTCCCATTTCGCTCATCGCTACATTTTTTATCATGTACGTGGCGGGTTTCACCATTAATATATTGACGTTGCTGGCAATTGTATTGGCTACGGGTCTTGTGGTAGATGACGGAATCGTGGTAACAGAAAATATTTTCCGTAAGATCGAAAATGGATTGCCGATTCGCAAAGCAGCAGTGGAAGGTAGTAAAGAGATCTTTTTTGCAGTGCTTTCCACTTCATTAACGCTTGCGATCGTTTTCTTACCGGTAATTTTCTTGCAGGGCTTTATTGGACGCTTGTTCCGTGAGTTTGGAGTAGTGCTTGCCGCTGCCGTACTGATCTCTGCATTTGTTTCGCTTACTATCACCCCGGTGTTGAATGTATTGCTGACAAGAAAACGGATTGGGCATGGTAAATTTTATCATCAAACCGAACCTTTCTTCCGAGGAATGGAAAACGGGTATCAACGGCTTTTAAAAGCATTCCTGAAGGTCCGTTGGTTTAGTTGGGTAATTATTGCTGTTTGTATAGCTCTGATAGTGGTTTCTTTTAAAAATCTTAAAAGTGAATTAGCGCCGCTGGAAGATAGAAGCAGTATACGGTTTACCATGACAGCACCGGAAGGAACAAGCTATGGCTCGATGGTGAAGATCGTTGATCCCTTTATTGATTATTTATATGATTCTATTCCTGAACGTGATTTTGTATTTGCCCGTACTCCTGCCAACGGTGGTAATAATTCTTCGCAACCCCGTTTGGGCCTGGTACCGCCTCAAAACAGAAAACGTACTCAAGATGAGATCGTCAATGATATTCAAAAGAAGTTATCGAGATTCAACCAGGTAAGGATCTTTGCTATTCAGGAACAAACTATCGCAGTTGGACTTGGTTCAAAAGCCAGTTTGCCGGTACAGTTTATTATTGAAAACCAGGACCTGAATAAACTGCATGATATCCTTCCAAAATTTCTTGATGAAGTAAGAAAAGATAAGACGTTTGCTAATGCAGACGTAAACCTGAAATTCAATACGCCCGAACTCCAGGTCACTGTTGATCGAATGAAAATTAAAGATCTGGGGCTGTCAACAGAAGATGTGATCTCCGCATTACAATCGGCATTCAGTGGTGGCAGGCTGGCCTATTATATCCAGGGCGGATATCAATATTCTGTGATCGCACAGGTAGAAAGAAAAGATCGTAACAAACCCCAGGATATTAATGATCTTTTTGTACGAAACAGTGCCGGTGAGTTAATTCCATTAAATGCGGTGGTACATTTGCAGGAAAGCACCAGCCCTGCAACTTTATATCACTTCAACCGTTACAAAGCTGCAACTATCTCTGCCTCGTTGGCAGAAGGATATACTATTGGAGACGGAATAAAAGAAATGCAGGCAATTGCCAACCGCTTGCTGGATGAAAGTTATCAGACCTCTTTATCTGGTCCATCAAGAGACTATGCAGAAAGCTCTTCAAACATTGTCTTTGCATTCATATTGGCATTAATGCTTATTTACCTGATCCTTTCGGCACAGTTTGAGAGTTTCCGGGATCCGGTCACGATCATGATCACTGTACCACTGGCATTGAGCGGCGCTTTGTTAAGCCTTTGGATATTTGGTCAAACTTTAAATATCTTTTCTGAGATAGGAATGATCATGTTAATCGGGCTCGTGACCAAGAACGGAATTTTGATCGTTGAATTTGCCAACCAGAAAAGAGCCAAAGGAATGTCTAAAATGGATGCCGTGTTCGAAGCAGCATCGCAAAGGCTTCGTCCTATTTTGATGACCAGTTTGGCCACATCGCTGGGCGCACTTCCGATCGCATTAAGCCTTGGAGCATCATCCACCAGCCGGATTCCTCTCGGTATTGTAGTAGTTTGCGGTATCCTTTTTTCATTGATACTAACCTTGTTTGTGATCCCTGCTGTGTATACCTATGTTTCCGGGAAACATAAAACCGCAGAGGAAGTAGACAAACAAATGCGGGGAGAAACAGACTAATCGTTATTTTCAATAAGAATAATTTTTATGTTGAGAAGAAAAGGAATAAAGTTTTTTACATCGATAATAGCCTGCATTCTTTTTTGTGCTTCAGCGTCAGCGCAGACACTCAGTTTGCAGGATGCTGTCAGTATCGCTTTAAAGAACAGTCTCGATATTGAAGTACTTCGGAATAATGTAGAGATCAATTCGATCAATAATTATATTGGAGTGGCGGGAGGATTACCGTTGGTAACAGGCACGGTTGGTGATAATGAGCAAATTTCCAACGTCAACCAGAAGCTTTACACCGGCACCACGATTAAGCGAAATGGAACTGCCGGTAATACGTTGAACTCAGGCGTTACTGCCAGTTTATTATTATATAATGGTGCAAGAGTAGTGAGCACAAAACAACAGCTGCAGGACCTGGAGATCCAAAGCCAGCAGTACCTTAATTCTGAAATACAAAATGAAGTAGCTGCTGTCATGACGGCTTATTATGATGTGGTACGCCAGGAAAGCTATATGAAAACTATTGACACTTCTATAGCCGCTTCAGAAAAACGGCTCGAGATTGTCAAGGCGCAGCAAAATGTCGGAATGGCTAATAATGCCGACTTGTTTCAATCGCAACTTGATCTGAATGCATTGATCCAGTCAAAACAATCGCAGCAGTTGATAATTGATCAGTCAAAAACACAACTGCTCCTTCTTCTCAACCTGAAACCGGATTCGTTGATCAATGTCAGTGATACGATACTGGTAGATAAGTCGGTTGTATTGGGCGATGTATTAAGTGGCCTTACAAACAATGCCGATATTGCAGCAGCGAATGAGCAAATCAAGATAAATGAATTAATATCAAAAGAAACCGCTGCCCAGCGTTATCCTTCGCTTCGGCTTACCACTTCCTATAATTATAATCGTTCGCAGATAGCAGCGGGAAATATCTTGCTGAATCAAAGCAATGGAATTTCCGGTGGTCTAAGCCTTAGCATTCCTATTTATAACGGGTCTATTTATAAAAGGCAACAAAAAATAGCTGATATCAATACAAAAAATGCTGCTCTGCAAAAAGACATTTTACTGAGGAATTATACCGCAAATGCTGTCAAAATATACCAGGCATATACAGCCAATCTGCAGCAATTAGAAACACAGCAAAAAAATGTAACATTGGCCAATCAATTACTGAGTCTTGTATTGTTCCGATTCCAGTTGCGACAGGCTACTATTCTTGAAGTGAAACAGGCGCAGCAAAGTTTTGAAGATGCCTCTTATACGCTTACCAACCTGGCGTTTACTGCCAAATCATCCGAGATAGAATTGAAAAGGCTGGCGAACCAGATCAAGTTTTGATTCAGGAAATTACTTTCATTATGTGTTTGATGAGGTTGGCTTTGTGCAGCAAATCCTGCTTTTCGCGGCTCATGATCGTAACATGCCCCATTTTTCTGCCCGGCCTTGTTTCTTTTTTACCATAAATATGGACAAAGGCATTTTCCATTTTTAATGCATCATCCAGTCCTTCATATACTGCGTTGCCATGATGATGATTGCTGCCAATGAGATTGATCATTACGGAAGGTAGAATAAGACTGGTGTTACCAAGCGGATAGCCCATCATGATTCTCCAGAGCATATCAAACTGTGAACTATAGTGTGCCTCGATGGTATGATGGCCGCTGTTATGCACTCTTGGCGCTGTTTCATTTACAAACACATCTCCATTCTTATCAACGAACATTTCTACAGCAAACAAGCCCGGAGAATTAAAATTTTTAGCAACAGCAAGGGCAATAGCTTCTACTTTATATAATATAGGTGTTGTAAGATCTGCCGGGCAGAGTTGGTAATCGAGCAAATTCAGCACCGGATCAAACAGCATTTCTACAGGAGGATAGAGCGCCGTTTCTTTTTTTTCATTGATGGCTACTATCTGTGCAATTTCTTTTTGGATCGGGATCAGTTTTTCAAGCACGGATGGCTGATCAAATCCTTTTGCGATCTCTTCTTTGGTTTGAATGATCTGCACACCACGCCCATCATAACCTCCGGTGCCGAGTTTATGTACTGCCGGTAAAAAACTTTCCTGTTTTTTTAATGCTTCCAGATTTTCTGTGATCACGAAAGGCGCAGTGGGGATCTGGTATTGCTGGTAATATTGTTTCTGCAAAATCTTATTCCGGATGATCCGAAGTACTGAAGGTTTAGGAAAAACTTTCACACCTTCTTTCTCCAATTGCTCCAATGCTTCCACATTTACATTCTCAATTTCGATGGTAATTGCATCCAGGCCTTTTCCGAATTGATAAACGTCGTCAAAGTTTTTGATATCACCTTTTGTGAAATGATGGCAAAGATGGGCCGCCGGACATTCCGGATCATTCTCCATGATCCATGTTTCTACCGGGTAATTGGCTGCTGCCTGTAACAACATTCTTCCCAATTGGCCGCCGCCGAGAATACCGACCCTGAGCACAGACGAAGGGTTTTGCATGTCGCAAAGATAGGGAAGCAGGCCTGAGCCCTGCCGGTAGCCATGTTGAATACTTTTTTTAATTTTGTTTAATGCGTCCCGATTATCCTCATAAACTTTTTGCTGATCATCGCTCCAACTTTGCATTACTGATGGAGACGCTAGCCATGGACCACTGATTTTGAACCCACCTCAAAAGAATCAATTTTTCCCATTCTTTTTTTCAACGAAAACCTGCCCGTTGGTACACGGGTCTCAACATCATGAAAACAGCAACGATCTCTGATAAAAAAACAACAGTACAAAAGGATTTTCTTCCATTACAGGGAACTGATTACGTAGAATTTTATGTGGGCAATGCCAAGCAAGCAGCGCATTATTATATGAGTGCATTTGGTTTCCAGGCATTGGCTTATGCAGGGCCGGAAACCGGTGTAAAAGACAAAGTCAGCTATGTGGTGCGTCAAAACAAGCTCACATTTGTTTTAACCACTGCTTTGCGAACCGATAATGCGATAGCAGATCATGTATATAAGCATGGCGATGGTGTAAAAATGCTGGCACTTCGTGTTGATGATGCTGAAAGCGCCTGGCATGAAACTACAAAACGTGGCGCTAAAAGTTATATGGAACCGCAACATCTGAAAGATGAAAGCGGTGAAGTGGTAATGAGTGGCATTCATACATATGGCGATACGGTGCATCTTTTTATAGAACGAAAAAATTATAATGGCGCATTCATGCCCGGCTATCGTGCATGGAGCAATCCTCATTTTCAACCTTCTGATACGGGGCTTCTTTATGTAGATCATTGTGTGGGAAACGTTGGCTGGAACCAGATGAATCCCTGGGTGAAATTTTATGAAGACGTGATGGGTTTCAGAAATATTCTTTCATTTGATGATAAGGATATTTCTACAGAATACTCAGCGCTGATGAGCAAAGTGATGAGTAATGGGAATGGCTTTGTAAAATTCCCGATCAATGAACCCGCCGAGGGAAAGAAGAAATCGCAGGTAGAAGAATTCCTGGAATTTTATAATGGAGAAGGAGTGCAACATGTGGCTGTGGCAACTAACAATATCGTACAAACAGTGACAGAATTAAGAAACCGTGGTGTGGAATTTTTAAAAGTCCCTTCGTCTTACTATGATATTTTGCCCGAACGCATCGGTAGGATCGATGAAGATCTTGAGCCTTTAAAAGAACTGGGTATCCTTGTCGATCGTGATGAAGAAGGTTATTTATTACAGGTATTCAGTAAACCGGTAGAAGACCGGCCCACCCTGTTTTTCGAGGTCATTCAGCGAAAAGGCGCCAAAAGTTTCGGCAAAGGAAATTTCAAAGCCTTGTTCGAAGCACTGGAAAGAGAGCAGGAGATGAGAGGGAATTTGTAGGGCGAGTTGAGAGTCTTGGGCCGGATGTTAGTATTTGTACTTAACTGGTACTTCCTATATCAGAGCTCAATTTGTATCTTTACAAATCATTTGCTTTTTAGCGGAAATAAAACTTTTCTCATTTTCGTTATCTAACTGATATAAACAAAAATGAAAAACCTCTTTGTAGCGCTGTTGGTTGGTTTGGGTGGAATGGCATCTGCTGTTGCTCAGCCCGCCTTGCAGAAAGGCGGCCCATCTTACTCTTCGTTTTTCGATTATCAAAAAAGCTTTCCTCATGTCAGCGAAGCATGGCAGAAGAAAGAAGATACCCTGCAAAAACAGTTTGAAGCAAAGAACCTGAAATGGCCGGCGAAATATATTTATATCCGGGCTTTCAAGTACGATAGCCAGATGGAAGTTTGGGTGAAGAATGAGGTCAGCGAGCCGTTCCGTTTGTTCAAGACATACAAGATCTGCGCATTGGCCGGAACGCTGGGTCCGAAAAGAATGGAAGGTGATTACCAGGTGCCGGAAGGGTTTTATTATATTAATGAATTTAATCCCAAGAGCACTTATTATTTATCATTGGGAATTAATTATCCCAATGCGTCCGACCAGATACTCAGCGATTCATTGCAGCCCGGCAGCGACATTTATATTCACGGAAGCTGCGTAACAGTGGGTTGTATTCCCATGACCGACCAGCAAATTGATGAGATCTATATTTTGGCGGCACATGCAAAGGATCTCGGGCAGGATTTTATACCGGTTCATATTTTTCCTATACGGTATGATGTCCCCAAAAGTGTGGATTTCCTGAACAACCTGTCGAAAGATGATCCTTCCCTGAAAAAATTTGCTGCAAGACTAGAAGGTGCCTTTGATTATTTTGACAAATACAAACAATTGCCGGTAGTGATGATCGATGATGATGGCGATTATGTGGTGGACAATATTCCGGCGAAGAAAACTGTTTTAGCTAAAGATAATATTGTTGTAAAAAGAATTCCGGTACAGCACCGGACGAGAACGATCACCGATCTGCCCGAAGCCGTGCATCAATGGCCGCAATATCCCGGTGGCGGAGATGCATTCATGAAATACCTGGACAACCTGGGCAAAGAAATGGTAGCTTATTTACCCAAAGGGATTGGCAAAGCCTATGTACAGGTGGAATTCATTGTAGACAAAGATGGTGTGCCGGTGAATTTTAAAGTGCTTCGTGGCATGAAAGACGATGACTTCAATGATGAACTGATCTCCCGTATGGAGAAAATGCCTACCTGGAAGCCCGCTATCCTGAATGACAAGCCTGTAGCAAAAAAAATGATCCAGACGGTAACGGTAGAAGCCCTTTGATCATAAATTACTGCATCAATGCCTGAATGGTCTCTGTTGTCTGCTGGAGCAATAAAATAGTTTTTCCAGCCGTAAGTTTTTCAAACAATTCTTTATTGTAGTGTCGCAGCGTTAATAAAGACAAATCTTTAGTGACCTGCACATCAAAACTTGCAGCTGCTTCCAATGCCAGCGATTCAATTTTTTCCGATAGATCATCAAGTACTGTCGTAAAACTTATTGCGGCATTCTGCGTCAGGTTGGGTTTTATTTTTAGTTTTTCAAAAAGTTGATACAACTCTATGAGGTGGTGTTCTCCGACAAAGGAGAAATCACTGGTACTCAATTTCAGCATCACTTGTTTTTCTTTCAGCACAATAATGGGCGGCAATTTTTTCAAAGAATGATGATGAATCACCGTACCGGTCAGTGATGGTTGTAAAAAACATTTTACATACAACGGGATATTTTTATTCTGCAACGGCTTGATGGTCTTCGGGTGAATGACCTGCGCCCCATAATAAGCCATTTCGATCACTTCGTCATAATTTAGTTCGGCGATCGGTTCTGCATCCGGAAATTGTTTGGGATCTGCATTCATCACCGCTTCCACATCTTTCCAGATGCAAAGCTGTTCCGCATCTAACATATTGGCAAAAACGGCAGCAGTATAATCACTGCCTTCCCGCCCCAGCGTGGTGCTTTCATTTTCATCGGTGGAACCAATGAAACCTTGTGTTACCACAATATCGGCATGCTGAAAAAGCGGGAGCACAGTAGTATGAACTTTCGATTGCGTTAAGTCCCATTCAATAACAGCATCACGGAAATTGTTATCGGTGCGTAAAACATCTCTCACATCGATCCATTCATTCAGAATTCCTGTTTCATTCAGGTAAGCACTGATGATGGCAGTGGAAAGCAATTCGCCGATAGAAACCACCTGGTCGTAATAATAATCATAGCCCCGCACCGGTTTATCATGCAGCAGCCATTCTGCTTCGGTAAAAAAATCTTGCAATTGTTTGTCACAGGCAAGATAATGTGTGACCAATAAATATTTTGCTGTAGTGAAATGCTGTTGCTTTACCTGTTCCAATAATTGAAGGGCTGTTAATTTGTCTCCTTTGTAAAAAGCTTCGGTAACTTTTTCCAGCGCATTGGTGGTTTTGCCCATTGCCGAAATAACCACCATGATCTTTTCTCCCGTAAATTGTTTAAGGATTGTGCCCAGGTTCCTGATCCGTTCTACGCTATTTACAGATGCTCCTCCGAATTTGAAAACCTTCATTCAGTTGAAAAATTTTATGATCAATTCAATAAAGATAAGGACTTTGATTGCTCATCAAATTGATCGTAGTAATGTTATAAAATAAAAATGCGAAACAAAGGCTTCGCATTTTAAACTAAGGAGCAATTTTATTTTGATTCAATCCTATAATTCTCTCAACCAAATATTTCTATAGCTGATCGGCTGACTTGGATCGCCGTGTGCCTGCAGTTTTAATGGCGATGCGCCATGAGCTTTATAAGTTGGCGTTCCGATGTATAATGTCGGCCCTTTTAATTCCACGTTATTTTGTACCAACACTCCATTATGAAAAGCAGTCACTCTTGCCGGGCTTTTTAAACTTCCATCTTCATTGAATCTTGGCGCTGTCCAGATGACATCGTATGTCTGCCATTCACCGGGTTTCTTGCAGGCATTCACGAGCGGCGGGTATTGTTTATAAATACTGGCAGCTTGCCCGTTCACATAGGTTTTATTATTGTAATTATCCAGCACCTGCATTTCATAACCTGCATCACCGGGACCGGTGGATGCCAGGAACACACCGCTGTTTCCTCTTGCCTGGTCGGAGCCGGTAATATTTTCGGGAATGCGGTATTCCAGGTGCAATTGATAATCCATGAACCGTTGTTTTGTCTGGATATTGCCCGCTTTTTTATCAACGGTGATGATGCCGTCAGCCACCTTCCATCCTGCAGCTTTGGTAGTATCATTTGCCGATTCCCACTGATCCAGGTTTTTTCCGTCAAATAAAACAATGGCATCGGAAGGTGCATCTGCAAATGTTTTTCCGGGTGTCACCACTCTTGGTACCGGGCTCCATACTTCTGTAGCTTTCGGGTCGCCTTGTGCAAAGATTTGTTGAGTAGTAAATAGCAATGCGATGAAAAGGGTTTTTTTCATATGCTCAATTTTAAAATCGTTTAATAGTAAAATGAACGAATTCCTGTAAAGGTAAGCTCTTAAACTTTACTTCTGTCACCGCGGCTCTCGGCGGACCTTGTTTGCACCATTCGATCAGGTCCTCTAATTGTTCTTTGGTTCCCGTCGCAATGATCTCCACATCTCCATCATTCAGGTTTCTTACTTCGCCGCTAATGTTCAGGCGTTGCGCCACTTCTTTAGCGCTTTGCCGGAAGAAAACGCCTTGTACTCTTCCACTAACGATGATGGAAATGGTTTGTAACATGATTTTCAGAAAGGAATAAGATCGACAATCGCTTCGAGATAGCGCTGATCAGTTTCATCGAATTGATTCAATGCGGTACTGTCCACATCCAGCACGGCGACTACTTCTTTATTTCGTATAACCGGAACAACGATCTCCGACCTGGACAAACTGCTGCAGGCAATATGCCCGGGAAATTTCTCAACATCAGGAACGATCAATGTTTCAGCTTTTTCCCAACTGGTTCCGCAAACACCTTTTCCTTTACGGATACGGGTGCAGGCAACGGGCCCCTGGAAAGGGCCCAGCACCAATTCATTATTTTTTACTAGATAAAATCCCACCCACAGCCAGTTGAATTGTTCTTTCAATGCGGCGGTAATGTTGGCAAGATTAGCAATGAGGTCAGGCTCGCCTTCCAGCAAACCTTTTATTTGCGGGATCAGCGACTCGTACTGTTCCGTTTTATTACCGCTGATGATAGTCAGATCTTCTGCCATGGAACAAAGATAAGTTGAATTACAGAAGAGTAGTTACTGCCGCAAGGCAGCATTCTGGCAATTTAAGCATCCAATTCAATGTAGTCCTTAAAAATTGATATCGGAAAGAATGGTGATGAGGATTTGCTGAAGGGCCATATTTTATATCCGTCAGCTCCGGAACGAAAGTATGGTTAATAGTTTTTCAGCTAATGTCCGTCGGTTTAATAATTTTATCACGGTCACATTCAAAAATTGATTTTACGGATAAATTCAACTACTGCACTTTTTTAAATCCGTTAGGGAGATCCACTTACAGGATGGGCGCCGAATCTATTCAGCGCTCTGCCGTGAGAATGCCGGGAAAAACATGATTGAAAGTAATTGGCCGGTTCTTTAATGCCAATCAAACAAGTGTAATATCAGTTTTTCCAAACATTAGTTATAGGTTTTCCTTTTGCAGGTCCGGAATTCGGCAGTTGATATATCGCTTCTATTGTGCGAAGCAGATCATAATGATCAATCCTGTCATTATACCTTCCCGGTTGCACCTTTGAACCCACAAAAATGGTTGATATGTGATTTTGAATTTTAAAATCATCTTCATCGAAAGTAAGAATGAGAAGGCTATTATTTTTTTTAGCCCATTTTACATATCGGGCTAAGTTTTTTTTCAGCCAATTATCACCTTTACGAATAGTGACCGTATCTCCTTTAGGATCGGTGTTGTGCATGTCATTATCCATATCAGGCACTACAAACGATACCGTAGGTAATTTGGAAAAGTCAGAAGGAAAATCTGACATCGGTTTACTCAGTGAAGCAGGAAATTGATTCTCACCGTTGCCCTGCCAGTTGACCCAGGGACAATGTTTTCGGGCATATAGGTATGAACCTGTAATTTGACTTATTTGATAATAACATCCGGGAAAACCGGTGGAAGGAATTGATTGTGAGTAGCCGCTAAAAGTATAACCCTCTTTAATGAGAGCGGAACCCAGGTTAGGCGAATTAAACAAAGTATCCTTCAAACATCTGTCGTCAGAGATGCCTTGCGTACTTCCTGAAAAAAGTGCGATATAATTTGGTTGGCTCGGATGTGCTACGCCGTGTGCATCGGTAAAAACTGCACCTTCTTTTGCCAACGTATTAATGTATGGCGCATTTGAAGATCCAATTATCTGGTCGAAGCTATGATTTTCTTCAATCACGATAACGATATGATCGTACTTCGGAAGTTTTTTTTCTTTTGTTGTAAAATGTAAGGAGATAAGGCCAGAGGAAGCCAGTAATACTATAATTATTTTTTTCATACAATGAAATATACTTTAAAAATAACGAAGCTGATTTTATAATTGAAATATTTCTTTCCTTCAACAACTGCTCATGGACAATATGAGCAGGCCGGTGACGTGCCATGATGATGAAGAAATTTTTTTTCAAAGAAATACATAACCCGTCGCAACATACGCGGTTCACTCACAAAGCAGGGCGCAACCTTGCTTTGTGACTTGTTCATTTATTTATCTTTAAATTAAAATTTCAAACAGTATGAGACAGTTTTTCATTTTATTCTTTTCAGTTTTTATGTTGGGATCGTTGTATGCTCAACAGGCGCCTTATGTAGCTACTTATTCTTCTCATTTTGAAATGGGAGATCCTAAAAATGCAGAAGCGGTTCTCAAACTCTGGAAGGGTTGGGCTGACGGCGACCTATCTGCCGAGGCGGAATACTATGCTGACACTGTTACCATGTACCAGGCTGACGGTATCGTACTGCATGACTCAAGGGAAAATTTAATAGTTGCCAACAAAATCATCAGGAGTAGTTTTACCAGGGTGGAAAGTAAGGTAAAAGCATGGGTTGCCTTAAGAAGCACCGACAAAAATGAAAACTGGGTATATATTTGGGGAGCCGACACGAGCACTGACAAAAACGGTAAAACAGAATCCACGGAACTCTTCGAAACATGGAGATTTAACAGTGAAGGCAAGGCTGATTTGATGTATGAATTTGCAGAGAAAGCACCTTCTCAGCCTTAAATACATGAGCATCATTTTACTTTTACAGGCACCGCTTTTAAGCCTGTCATAAAATAGCTGGCAACGTTCACGGCTTGCGGTAGACCTTTTGTTGGTGGCAGCTTTTAATTCATTAGTGTTGCTGAACTTAAGTTATTCGCTCCAGCTTTTACATATTTCTGAAGCATTTTGTCTCTTTTTCTATTTGAAGTTGTGGCAATGCAGTCAGTCAGAACATTTACCTTATAGCCATTTTTGATAGCACCCTTTGTTGTTGAATAGACACAAGCCTCGGCTTTTAGACCACTTATAAATAGTTCTGAAACAGACTTTGATTTTAAAAAAGCATCTAAGAAGGGATTTGTAAATGCGTTTTCCCTGTTCTTTGGAAAATAATTGGCTGATACTATTTTTAACCGGCTATCCTGCTTTATTCCTTGTGAGCCTTTGATAGCTGCGAAATTTCTAAAAATATTTAAAAGATCAAATTTTGAAAATTCATTGCCAATATAGATTATCTCATAAGACGATGTGTCAAGATTTGTTACCAAATTGTTCAAATTATGAATCATTTGATCCGTTTGAATAGTGTCCATTGGCATTCTTGCATTATTGCCTGTAAAGTCATCCTTAATGTCGAGGATAAGCAAAGCTTTTTTTGTTAGAGATTGTCCGGAAACTGTGGTTGAGAATGTTGCCATAGTTATTATAAGAATTAGAAGTTTACGATATATTTTTTAACAAGTTTTGAAATAGAACACAAAACTAAAATGGTCGTAGCTGAAACCTTTTTACAATTGTTAAAAAATTACTTTTGACTTCTTATTCTACTTAAGGTTACTTGTGTAATTCCCAGATATGAAGCGACGTCACCCAAAGAAACACGCTGTAAAATATCCGGGTTGTTTTTTAGTAAATCATCATATCTTTTCTTTGCAGTATGAAATTGCAGCGAAAAAATCCTTTCTTCCATCAGAATGAATGCTTCTGTCGCAATAAGTCTGCCCACTCTTTCAAGGTCTGGGCTGGTTAAAAATAAATTTTCAAGTTTTTCATATGGTATTGACGACAACACAGACGATTCAATGGCTTCAATAATTTTATTGCTTGGCTTTTGCCCAAAAAGACTGCTAATACTACTGACTATTTTATTTTCGGTGGCGAAGTAGTCAATTATTTCCTTGTCATCAAGGAAATAATATTGCTTTAAGATACCCTTTTCAACAAAATATAAGTTTTTGCAAATTTGGCCTTGCCGAAGCAGAATTTGATTTTTTTGCAGCTCAAGTGTAACGATGCTTTCTTTCAGTTTTTCAAGAGTCAGGTTTGAAAGTTTAGAATAAGAATTTAGGTATTCTATGAATTTTTCCATTCATCTAAGTTTTTTAAGATTGCAACCAACGTTCGGGTATTTGCGAATGCAGGGAATTCATTGATTGTCCCGCCTCGAACAAATGCCCATTAAAAAAATATATTGATGAAGTTATGGACTAATACTGAACATTGAATGTCGAGCCCGAACGACTGCTAATAGCAAATGTAAAGATGAGGATGTACTCGTCTTCCCGCATAGTAGCAAACCGCATATTGACTGTAGTTTACTTGAATATTAATTTGCCTGTATGATTTTTAAATTGCACCTGGATATTGTCAGTAATTTTTACGGTGTCTGTTCGGGAAATATTGCTTTCAAACTCAGCAAAAGCTACCGCATACCGGTCATCTGCTTTTTTTCGATTAAAATGTATTGTAAAATTCTCGGGCGAGACAAAACTGCTGTCATTAATTTTCCTAAATCCGCAACTCAACAAAAAATCGGAAAAAACGTTTTGCTCTTCTTCAGTAGCATTAAAAGTAATGCCAGTAAATCTTTTCAATATTTTGTTCTTTCTTTCTTTGTCATATGGACGTAAATAATTAATTCTGGTCAGCTTTTTATTGTCAACTTTCAAGTGGTTATAATCAAAATATTCCTGTTTATATTCCATTATCCAAAACTCGATATGTGAAATAGAATCAAAAACTGAATCTTTGATTCCTAAACTAGTAAACCAGGGAATTTTCTTATCAGCATATTGTTTTTCCCTTAAATGAATTTCAGTTTGGTATTTTTTTGCAAGTGCAGAATTTAGCATTTTTATTTCACCAATTCTATCTACACTCAATGCAACACCGGCATTTCCTAAAGGCAGGCCACCCCCACTACTATCAAAAATCTCGAAATAATTATTTACTCCTTGCATATAAGTTCCTGTCCAGGTTTCGCCGTTTTCAGCTGTTGTAGTCCGTGTTATCGTAGCAGCGAATTCGTTCTTAAGGAACGCGGAATTTTTTATGGCCGATAAATCTGAAGAATCTATTACCAGATAAAAATGATTAAAGTTTACCTGTGGTAATCTTTGTCCATATACAGACAAACTAAATAAACTCAATAATAGTAAAGATCGTCGCATTGTAAATTACCGCCAATGTCCACGGCTTGCTGCCGGGCTGGCATTTTACTACTGTCAGCCGACAACTGAAGCCGATTGAAAATATTTATTTGAAGTTAATAACAAATGCTCAAAAGAATTTATTAGGCCCGATATTATATGATTGCATTACAAATGCCAATTGTTCTTACGTCGCGCCAGCATAGTACCAGGCTGCATTTTAGTTGTAGTTTTATTGCATTTGCATTAACCAATTTTTTGTAATGTCGGGTGAGAGATTTTTTAAAAGTGATAAGGGATCCAAATGCTTGCCTTCAGGTGAGAAATTTTCAATAACCTTTTCTATTAACGTCAATTTAAGCCGGGGATATAATTTTATCCCCAATTGTATAAATTCTCTCTGATACCAATCATAATTTGCAGGGCCAACATCTTCATAAAAAGTATTAAAGTCTTGAATAGTCTTATGAAGGGGATTCCCCTCAGGCATGAAAAACGTTTTTATGTCAAAGTCTATTTTTGTTTCATAAACGTAGCAAATTAGAAAATAGTTGGCAAGAAACTCATCAAACCATTTTTCAGTTCTTATACGATTAAGCGTTTCAAAAAAATAGTGTCCTAGTTCATGAATTCCAACATAGTCATAGCCTGAAATAATTGAGTCTGATTTTACAGGATCATCGGGCTTTCCTGAAAGTCTGGCCAAGGCATTTTTATCAGCGCTTATGATTTCCAACTTGTTTTCAGGGAAATAACTTGGCAGACCATAAGGGACGCCGAACGGGGGCTTTTCCCAATCATACTTGTTTAATACGTATATGTTTTCCAAAAAAGTATTTTGTATAAAATGTTTTTCATAAAACAGCTCGCAGGAGTAAACTAACTTTTGTAAAGCCTTTGCCCGAATGCTATATCCTTTACTGTAAAATGTTTTGGGCATTCCTTCCAATTGGTTAAGATGTTCAGTGATTAGAATTGAATCAATTTCCCTTTTATTTTTAAGTACACTGTCTTGATATTGAGCATGAGCAGATGGAATAGAAGCAACTACTTGGAAAAGCAATATAAATTTCAATGAATAAAAATATCTCAATTTCATTTTTTGGTTTAAAAATTACCGCTAATGGCCAAGGCTTGGCGATGTGGCGGCATTCTGGGTTTTGTGCGCTTGGTGCCGCTGCTGATTAAAGATACAAAAGCTCATTGTTTATTCTGTTGCCGGCGTTATTCGTCTGCTGAAACCGAAACCGTGTGGCGAACAAAAAGCTGAGAATAAATTCGTAGTCCCGCCTATTGCCAATGCATTGTTGCCTGCAGTTTTTATAGTGAGCTTAATAAATCGTCCCGCCTGAATTTTTTGTTCTGATACTGGAAAAAGAATCTTGTCAGACAGATATTATGCAGATAAAGAAGCTTTTAATTTTTTATGATAATAGATGTACGAGACGATCAAAGGAATGATCCAGATCAGCATCAACACCCATCCGCCCTGCGGACCCCAGAAAGGAAATTTCAATGCGATCTGTGAATACACCGCCCCGATGAGATCAAAAAACAAACCGGCATACGCCCATTCTTTTATCTTCGGAAAACCGGGAATGAGAATAGCAATAACGCCTAAGACCTTTGCAACCCCGATAAATTGGGTGAAATAATCGGGATAATGCATGTAATCTCCCATGAACTTTTTGGCTTCGTCAGTTAACAATACGTCTGGAATAGCGGAGAAGATCATCAGGCCGGCGGCAATGATCGTGGCGATCCAATAGATCAAATTTATTTTTTTCATGTTGTTGGTTTCGTTTACTGTAATAATGATTGTTTACTTAAGTTTTCATTTTGCAATGCAATTCACCATCCAGTTCACGCCAAACTTATCGGTGCAACTTCCGTAATAAGCTCCAAAAAACATATCCATCAATGGCATGGTGATCGTGCCGCCTTCGGCAAGCGCATCAAACAATCTTTTTGTTTCTTTTCTTGATTCAGGCTCCAGGCATATATGGCAATTATTGCCAAAGTTGAGTTTGAAGCCCAAAGATTCAGGGGCATCAGTGCCCATTAACACATGGCCACCCAATAACGGTAATTCGATATGCAGAATGAGTTTTTTATCTTTTTCTGATAATGGAGGCTGCCCCTCATGTGGCGGGATCTCACCAAAACGCTGAATGCCTTTCCCGGAAAATTCTCCTCCAAAAACTGATTGGTAAAAAAGAAATGCTTCTTCTGTATTGCCGGGAAAATTCAGGTAGGTGCTCGTTCTGGCTACGTTGGAAGTTTTTAATTGTTTGCGGATGTTGATCTGCGCACTGATATATGCTTCCATTTTGGAGATATTTTGTTTCAATCCCTCATCGGCTTTAAACGTTTTCACTGTTTGAATAAATTCTTCTTTTGTTTCAAACAGCATGTGCCATTTCAAATGAGTTTTGTTCTTCCCGCTTTTAAATTCAATAGTAGCAGTAAACTTAGGCCCGGAGAAATGCTGATACACAATTTTTTTATGCTTCACTATTTCTTTGAACACACTTTTGTTTTTATAGTCTTTTCCATCGGGGCCATGCATTACCAGGTTCCATTCGCCTCCGGGTTTCAGATCCATTTTACTGATCGTGTTAGTGAAACCGTTTGGCCCCCACCAGTTCTTTATATGATCAGCATTGGTCCACACTTCCCACACCAGTTCGACCGGGGCATTCAATACACGGGTGATGATGAGTTCTCTATCTGCAGTGGGAGATGAGCCGCTATTTCTTTTTTCTTTTGGCATGTTTGTTGGTTTTTTTGGTTCTTTTATTTTGTAATTCGTCAAGGTAGATCTCTAATGCATCCAGCTTTTGCTCCCAGAATTGTTTGTATTGCTCCACCCATTGGGAAACTTCATTCAGCTTATCCAGTTTTGCTTCGCAATAACGATGCCTGCCTTCCTGCTTGATGGCGATCAGTCCGCACTCGGTTAAAATTTTTATATGCTTCGAAATGGCAGGGCGGCTGACATCAAACTTTTCGGCAACCCGGTTCAAATGCAATGGTTCACGGGCGATCAGGGCAATGATCTCTCTGCGGGTGGGATCTGCAATGGCCTGGAAAACGTCTCTTCTCATAGTAAGCAATAGCTTGTTTGTGTAACCAATCGGTTACAAATATAGGAAACCGTTTGGTTACACAAAATTTTTTTCCAAAAATTTGAAACTAAGGATTCATCCGGGCGAATGCCTGCTTCAATTCTTCCGGTCCTGCGTTGATCATATTTTCGGAGAATTGATAAGTGATCTCTGTTTTCCCTTCTTTCAGTTGTGCAAAAACGGTTTCAATAAAACCACTGACTGGTGGAGCAAAATCATGAATGCCTTTTCCGCCGAGGTCGGTATTCAATGCAGGCGGGATGAGTTCGATGACTTCGATATTTTTTTCTCTTAATAAATATCGTAACGAGAGAGTGAAAGAACGCAGGAATGCTTTGGTGCCGCAATAGACCGGCGTTTTGCTGAGTGGAGCAAATGCTAAACCTGAAGTTACATTCATGATCGTATTGATAGAGGGTAGGGTAGTGAATAAATAACACAAATGAACCGGCGCTTCCACATTGATCGCAATTTCATTTTTTGCTTTTTGGGAAAAATCTTTATCGGAAAGCGACATCCAGTTTTGAATACCCGCATTGTTGATGAGTACATTCAAATCATTATGTTCTTGCTGGATCCAGTTAAATAATTTTTCTCTTTCATCAGCCTCAGACAGATCGAATGCTTTGGTAATAAGCGTTGGTAATTTTTCTTTTGCTTCTTTGAGTGCAGATTCCCGTCTTCCGCAAATGATCACGGTATTGTTTTCTTTGATAAATCGTTCCGCTAAAGCAAAGCCGATTCCGGAAGCGCCGCCGGTAATAAGGATTTTATTATTAGAAAGTTTCATAACTTGATTTAGGGGTTAAAATTAATTCATTTGGATATCCCTTGTGCTATAGCCGTTTCCCAATTCCAATAGATCATAGCTAGAGCGGTAAGATCGAATGCAGCCTGTGCGATCATCGCTATCCAGATCTTTTTGGTCAAACTATAAATGATGCCGAAAGCAAGCCCGGTGATCAATGCCTGTTCCATGCCTGCAATACCTTGTGATGCGTAATGCGACAATGCAAATAAAACAGCAGTGCTCACTATGATCAGGTATTTAATGGTGCGGCTGGCTCCTAATAATTTTTCCAGTCTCTCAAACAAATAGCCACGGAAAACGGTTTCTTCTCCAAATCCGGCAGCCAGCATTGCCCATATTGCTGCTGGCAATAACACTTTGTTCCCTGCAAGAAAATGATAGTACTGATTAACCGGGTCAGCGCCGAAAAGCGGCATCATTAAAGCCTTCATAAAAAATTTGAATGCTATGCCGAAAATGATTCCAGTTGAAATTGTGGTCAGCCAACTTTTAGGTTTTGCATAACCGATCGCTGACCAGGGAGTTTTTGATATACGAACCCATAACAACACTAATACTGCCCCGATCGGCAATACTATCATATTGGGCAGAAGAATATTTCCCGTCAATAGAATGATGAGAATAACAATAATGCCAACAGGGCCAAAGCCCCGAAGGTCTTTGGCAAATTGATCATTTGATTGATCAGTTGAATACAAGTGAATTAATTTCAAAAAGACTTCTGCTCTTTCTTCGGTTCGTTTTTATCCGCATTCTTCACATACTTATCGAGCCATTGATTTTTTTCATACAGCATCTGCAATAAATTTTCTTTGTCATGATAGCCATGTGCTTCATAAGGCAGGCTCACATACCGCACCGTGCCGCCGAATCCTTTAATGGCATCAAATAACCGTTCACTTTGAATGGGAAATGTTCCGGTATTATCATCTGCATCACCGTGGATCAATAATATAGGAGTCTTGATCTGGTTCGCAAAACTGAATGGGCTCATGTCATAATATAATTTCGGATCATCCCAATAAGTGCGATCCTCATTTTGAAAACCAAAGGGATTTAATGAACGATTATAAGCGCCGCTCCTGGCAATACCTGCTTTGAACAATTTGGTATGTGCTAAAAGATTTGCTGTCATGAAAGCTCCGTCACCAACTCCCATTTCCACTAATTTGTTAATGGCTGCTTCTGCATTCATCGTTAACCGGTTTACAAAATCATCATTCGGTTTTTTTGTCTTATCCAGTGATACGATCGGCATTTCAGCATTAGTGAAAATGTTTTTTTAATTGCTACAGGCATTTTGAAAAATTAGCTGTGAAAAAAAATTTTATTAAAATTAAGCAGAAGAAGCTTTCCTTTTCCTGTATCTAAAATATAAAATTAAACCTACAATTACCATGGCGATCTGCATTGCCGCCCAAAACATGGTGCTTGCATCTCTTACTGTTTTTCCTCCCCAATCCATGAAATGATGTTTATGTAAAAAATTAAAACTATAGTTTTCCCAAAGATCTTTGTCCCTGATGCGGGTAGACAAAAAACCTGTTGAGGTTTCAACGTAAAACCGCTCATTATCATTGACGGCATAACCAACTTTCCATACGGGTAATCGTTTATCAATAAAATTGTATTCATTGGTAAAAGTTGTTACAGGCATTACTGTTTTGATCTTTTCAAAAGAATTATTACTGAAGCCGGATGCTAAATATCGGGCATATTGTTCGTCCCCATTTTGCAAAACAGTGTAACCTGGTAACTCAACATACACAACATCAGGTAAGGAAACAGACATATTTTTCATCAGGTCAGTTCTGCCATCAAATGCCTTGCTGCTTCTTTTAAGGTAAAGTTGCCAGTATTGTTTATCGTTCATCCGGCAGATGGAAATATTCTGGATAGCACGATGCGCAACTAATGAATCTAATTTTTTGAAATCCTGACCAATAGTTGCAGCTGCAATGGATTGATGCAAATGATCAGGCAATTTATCTTTGGGTAATATTTGATCCAGTGCATGAAAACCTCCGCTGAAAGTGAACAGCAATGTAAATAATGAAGCCACTAAAGAAGTGTAGCGATGGTTCCGCCTTGCTTTTACTAATGAATGATCTGATCTTTTTGTTTTAGTAGTAAAGAAAATATATAAACCCAATAAAGTGGTGAGAAATCCCGTCAGCGTAATAGCGACCATTATAAAATATTTTGTGTTGCCAAGTGAGTTCATCCATTCCCATGTGTGACAAATACCGAAAAAAGTTTCGAATGCTGCCCGTTTATTATCAACAGCAAAACCAAATCTTGCAGAAGCCGTTTCTACATAGATCCTTATGCCGTCGTTTCTACTAAATGAAACTTTATAAACCGGAAGTAGCCGGTTAATATATTTATACTCTTCATTAAAGTGAGATAGCTTTGATACAGCAATGATCTTTGAGCCGGAGCTGTTCATGACATTCGTTGTTGCCATTATACAGCAATCACGGTCAGATGCCGCCATTGGTTCAATAGCTAAAGAATCTTTTTTGCCACTTCCTTCTAAAAAAAATTTAGCAAGAAAACGGGCATAAAGTTCATCACCGTTTTTAAGCAGGTGGCCTGTTCTAGTACTGATATATCGAATGTCAGAATCATTATCGTCAAGTATCACCTGGTAAAATTGCTGACCGCCCATTTGTACAATATGCACATTGTTGAACGAATCAATTTTATTTTCCTGTAAACATTGTTGCAATGATCTTTTTAATTGGCTACTGTCAATGCCCGGAGCGTTATAAGATTGTGTAGCGATGTGTGGCCGGATATTGGTCATGATCGGGTGCATAAAGCCACTGGATGCCCATAATATGACCGGCACTGAGATGATGAGTGAAAGTGTGCGGTGCCATTTATAAATTTTCTTTCGCATAACTGAAAGTTCAAAAGCAGGCACGACATTATCGTGCCTGCATCATTTTATCGTTTACCAAAATGATAAGCAACACCGAAAGTAATCTCTCTCGGGTCGCCTAAATTGTATGAATAAGCAGCGCTGCCGTTAGTGGTGGCATTTTTAGATGATAGCACTGAATAATAAAGATTTGTTGCATTCAGTACATTTACCCATAATTCAATGCGGCTGAACTGGTAACCTGTCCGGAAATTAAAAACATCAAATCCTTTGTATTTGGTTTGATCGAGGTCATCCATAAAATAATTACCCTGGTGTTGCCATTCGGCGCTGATTCGAAAACCTTTGATGTAAGAGGGTTTGTATATGATCTCCGCATTGCTGGTGAATCGTGGCGCATCACTCATTTCCTTGCCGCTGTAATCAACTCCTTTCACCACATTATTGACAAACGTATGCTTTACATTAGTACCGCTGAAGCGAATGGAAAGATCAGCAATCGGTTTGTAAGTAATTCCATATTCTATTCCTACATGTTTTGTGGAGCCTGCATTTTCATTGGAGTAAGAATTATCGGGTTGTCTTACAGAGATGATCTCATTTGTTCCATTCAACTTATATAGACTCCAATCCACATACAATTTATTTTTTTGTAAAGAAGCCCAACCACCGATCTCATAATTGGAAAATGTTTGTGGCAATAAATAAGGCGCCACTTTTACACTGCTATACAGATCGGTAAGTTGAGGTGGTACATATCCCTGGCTATAATTTGCATAAAACCCAACATTTTTATAATTGTAAGTCAAGCCAAGTTTAGGTGTTAGTCTTCCAAATGTATTCAGCGTTGAAGCAGTGCTTACACTTGTCGAAGCCGGTAGGTTGTTGATAAAATAATACTGGAACGCATCATAACGCAATGCGAGAACGAATTTTAAATTTTTAGCAGGGCTACATTCATAGTCCGCATAACTCGCCAGGTTCACGATACCTGTTTTGTATTTACTTAAAAAAGAATCCGGAACCGGGGAAGAATAACTTACATATTTTCCTGTTGCCAGGTTTTTATTAATTGAAATAAATTTTGCATAATAATCCTGCGGGCTGTATTCAACACTGGCGCCTGCAACAATTTTACTTTGCAGCCAGTTTATTTTTTGTGTATGCGTTACAAACAATGCATACGTTTCAAATGCATTATCATTTATTTGCCCTTTGAATTTTGTAGGATCAGAAGTACTGGAAATAGTATATGATGGGTTTTGCCCTACTGAATTGTTTCGGTATACGAGTGATACATTTGTTGAACTGTTGTCATTCCATTGATGTGTCAACATGGATTTGTAACGAAGTGCATAGGTGGAACGATAAGTAAATGTTTGCTGCGAAGAATAATTCTTTTGTGCAAACTTGATACTGTCAATCGAGCCGGTCATTTCACTATAATAATTCACGAAAGCCAATGTATTTGTCCAGATCGTTTTATCATTTGCCCGGTAATCAGTCCGGAAGGTCAGCGCTCCTTTATGAAAATCGCTGTACTCGATAGGTCCATTTCTTTTATCAGCATAATAACCACTGGCAATAATTCCCCATTTACCAAAGGAAGTACCTGCTTGGAAATCGGCCCGTTTATATCCTTTATCATTTAATTGAAAACTTACTTGTCCGCTGGTAAATGCGGGCGCACTTTGTGTGATCACATTCACAGCGCCACCGATAGCTTCTGATCCATATAATGCCGAAGAAGGTCCTTTGATCACTTCTATAGATTTGGCTGAAGGCAGATTCATTTCCAGCAAAGCATTGTGATTATAAACACCGGTTGTGCGGATAGGAACGCCATCTTCCATATATAAGAACAGGCTTTTTGTTGTCATGGGTTGACGTATGCTCATCTCATGCTGCTCGTTTCCCAGGTTCACCATAAATACGCCACTGATTTTATTCAATAAATTATCGAGACGCTGCGCTTTGGTGTCTTCTATTGTTTGTTTATTAATGGTGGCGATAGCTATCGGCGCTTCGCTTCTTTTTTGTTGTGTCCGGTTGGCGCTTACGATGATCTCCTGTAGTTCATTGGTATTTTTTTTCAATGCAATATCCAAATGATCTGCATCCGTTTTTTGTGTGAGATAACCTGTATAGCTGATCTCAATTTTTTCTGCATTTGCAGGAACGGCGAATGAACCATCTGCCCCTGATTGTAAAATAATATTCCCGGCTTTTATAGTAGCGCCGCTTAACGGTTCTTTTGTATCTGCGTCATAAATTTTCCCCTTATGAGATTGA
Organism: Chitinophagaceae bacterium; assembly: GCA_035545755.1. GTDB lineage: Bacteria > Bacteroidota > Bacteroidia > Chitinophagales > Chitinophagaceae > UTBCD1. Next base: position 75,593 of record DASZXQ010000189.1, read on the forward strand.
CTGAAAAGCAGTACCGACGACAGCATACAAAGAAACAATATGTAAACTCGTTTCATTTGTAAATAGTTTGTTGAATGGTCAGCAACTGAGAATGTGTTATATTTTTTTGCTGACAGCTATAATCAAAACAATTGATTGATCTGTTATATCAACACGATTCATTCAGCCGCTAACGCTGTTAAAAATTAAATTGATGATCGGAAAAACTCAGGCAGCTATGGAAGGGGGGTGAAAGATGGAAGATGATTTATCAACAGGTGTTCCGATAACAAGGTCGGAGAAATTATTTTTTTTGTTTTGCACAGGTATCTCCAGTGAAGAAAGGAAAAAAGATTTGGATGAAAGTACTTCCAGCTTGGATGCCATTTTCATTTCAGGTGCTTGCCCTTGTTCTTTTCTTTCCTGTTCCTGAATTTTTTTCATCAGCTGACATTTGCCATCGCAATGCATTTCCGGATGCGATTTATTGATACATCGGCTCATGTATGCTTTTTTTTCAATAATATAACCGAGATAATACCAACTCTGGTTGAAGGTTTGCCCGGTAAAAGCGATGATCAATATTGCAGCGAATATTTTTTGCAAGATGCTGCAAAGGTAAGCGAATCCTATATCCGTTTAATTCCGGAAAAACTTTTTAAAGAAATAATTTGGCTTTAAAAAGCCTTTTGCTCTTTCCTCGGCTCGTTTTTATCCGCATTCTTCACATACTTATCGAGCCATTGATTTTGTTCATACAGCATCTGCAATAAATTTTCTTTGCCACGATAGCCATGTGCTTCATAAGGCAGGCTCACATACCGTACCGTGCCACCGAATCCTTTAATGGCATCAAATAATCGTTCACTTTGTATGGGAAATGTTCCGGTATTATCATCTGCATCACCGTGGATCAATAATAAAGGAGTCTTGATCTGGTTCGCAAAACTGAATGGGCTCATGTCATAATATAATTTCGGATCATCCCAATAAGTGCGATCCTCATTTTGAAAACCAAAGGGAGTTAATGAACGATTATAAGCGCCGCTTCTTGCAATACCTGCTTTGAACAATTTGGTATGTGCTAAAAGATTTGCTGTCATGAAAGCTCCGTAACTATGTCCGCCCACCGCAACCCGGTCTCTGTCACCAACTCCCATTTCCACTAATTTGTTGATGGCTGCTTCGGCATTCATCGTTAACTGGTTCACAAAATCATCATTCGGTTTTTTGCTTTTATCCAATGAAACGATGGGCATTTCTGCATTGTTCAACACAGCATATCCCTGCGTCACATAAAAAATTGGCGAAGCCCAATTGATAAGTGTAAAATGATGTTCGCTGCCACGAACCTGCGCCGCATCAGCCGCAGAATTATATTCAGCCGGGTAAGCCCAAATGAAAACAGGTAATGGCTTATCTTTTTTCGGATCAAATCCTTTTGGTAAGTACAGGTCACCGGTGAGGTCAACGCCATCTGCTCTTTTGTAATGGATCTTTTCTTTGCTCACGCCATCTAACTGCGGATAGGGATTAGCAAAACTGGTCAATTGCTTCATATCCTTATTCCTGAGGTCCCGCATATAATAATTCGGCATTTCTTTTTCACTTTCTCTTCTGGTGATCAGAAGGCCTTTGTTAAAATCGACTACCCGTATCACATTTTCAAAATGATCTTCGTCTGATCGCCATTCAATGTTCAGTTTTTTATCATTGAGATCAAAACTGGCAAGAAAAGGAAGATCCCCTTTAGGAGAAGCGCCAATACTGTTATTCATTAGAATCTTATTTCCATTATCGATCACCTTGATCACATCACGGTCCCATTGATTTTTTTCTGTAACGGGAAATCCGGGATTGGAATAGGCATCTGTAGTGTTTCTTGTGATGAGTATTTCTAAAGTTCCGGTTGACGGATTGAAGCGATCTAATTGAGTGGTTTGTTTTCCGGTCAATCCTTCATTCACCAGTGACAGTGTTGGAGTGCCCCAAATGATATTGCGGAAACGCATTTTGGTTTTAAAAAGCTCGGCAGGCTCGCCGGTGAACGGCGCTTTCAATTCAATCACTTCATCATGATAGGCCATATTTTTTTTGATAAATCCACTATCGAGCGGCATGCACCAGGTGACGGTGGCAGGCTCATCATCTCTCCAGTCAAAATCACGGGGCACAAATTGAACATTATCATTTCCGCTCGGCGCTGTTTCTGATGAAGGAAGATCGGCTAATTGTTTTATGGTTCTTCCGGTCATATCGGTGATCGCCACTGTGGATGCAAAACCTTGCGCCGGCACTGCATAGGAAAATGGTTTTTTCAACTTACGGATGATCATATATTTTTTATCCGGTGAAATATTGATGCTGCTGTAAATAGCAGGCGAGCTGATTTTTGTTTCAACACCATTTACATTTTTCACCAATTGTGAAGTAGCGTAAAACTCAAACAACTCTTCATCATAAGGACTTTTGATCAGGTCTTCAAATGTGGGCCGGGGAATGGCTTTGCCAATATTTTCCTGCACCGTCACACCTTTTGGCATCAATGGTTTGGGCGGAGCGGCGCTTGCCGGTTTTATGATCACACGATATAATAATGTAATGTCATCATACCATTCATAACTACCGGCAACCAAAACATTGAGCGGCTCTTTATTTACTTTCATTGCTTTTTTAGCAGCCACATCCACTACATATAGGTCGACTTTGTCATTGGTGGTTTGTGTGAAAGCGATCTTTTTTTCATTGGGGCTCCAGCTTACATTGCCGGCAAATAATGGCGATGGCAAACCGGTGATCTTGAATTCTTTTCCCGAAGCAATTTCTTTCAAATACAGGTCATTGATAAAACTCTGGCGGCTGGGTGAAAAATTCGCTGGGTTGATACGCATTCCTGCAATTCGAAGTTCTGGCCTGGCCAGTTCTTCTACCGATGGATAACTGTTGTATTGCAGAAAAAGCATCCATTGCGCTTTTTCATCAATGCTCACATTGGGTGTAGGCTTTGCCAGCAACATATCAGCAATATCTTTGGGCGGCAACTGATAGGAACCATCTGTTTGTGCCTTTGAAAATTGGGCGATCAGCAGGAAAGCAATGGCGGCAACGGTAGCAATTCGTTTGGTTTGCATATTATAAAATTTTGAATGTTTCGATTAAGAGCCACGAACCTGTAACTGTTCCATTCGTGTAAAATTTTTTTCACAAAGCAGGAATATGATCTTTGCATAGAAGATAGAATTAAATTTACAAAACAAATTTTTTATTATGCCCATAACAAAACTTCGTTCTAATATCCTGCTTGCAGTATTTGCAGGAAGCAGCATGATGTGCGGTTTTAATACGGATACAAGATCTGCTGCGGATTTTCAGCTCAAATTGCCCAGTGGTTTTAAAGCTATCACCGTAGTGGAGCAATTAGGCAGCAATCGGCATATTGTGGTGAACAGCAATGGCGACATTTATATAAAACTTAACCGGCCAAAAGATGGCAAAGGAATTTATGTGCTTCGTGAGGTCGATGGGAAATACCAGGTGATTAAAAGTTTTGGCGACTACGGCGGCACCGGTATCGCCATTAAAAATGGATACTTATATGCTTCCTCCAACAGCGAAGTGTTCCGATATAAATTAAATGCGAAGAATGAAGTGGCAGATTCGGATCATCCGGAAAAGATCATCACCGGGCTGGTGGACCAGGGCGAACACAATTCAAAATCTATTGCATTGGATAATGCAGGGAATATTTATGTAAATATCGGAGCGCCATCCAATGCCTGCCAGGTAACGGACAGAACCAAAGGATCACCGGGACAGGATCCATGCCCGATATTGGAAAAAGCAGGAGGCATCTGGCAGTTCAAAGCAAATAAGCTGAATCAATCTTATCCTGAAGGTGTACGTTATTGCACCGGCACACGCAATATTGTGGGATTAGATTGGAATACAACAGTGAATCAGTTATATGCTATGCAACATGGAAGGGACCAGTTATCACAACTTTTTCCAGACCTGTATACGGATGCACAAAGCGCTGAATTACCAGGAGAAGAGTTTTTAGAAATAAAAAAAGGTAGTGATTTTGGCTGGCCTTATTGTTACTATGATGAGTTTCAGAAAAAGAAAGTGCTGGGGCCGGAATACGGCGGCGATGGGAAAAAGATCGGAAGATGCGCAGATAAGGATCAACCACTGATGGCATTTCCCGGTCACTGGGCTCCGAATGCGTTGTTGTTTTACACAGGAAAAATGTTTCCTGAAAAATATCGCAATGGTGCTTTCATTGCATTTCATGGAAGCTGGAATCGGGCTCCTATGCCGCAAGCCGGCTATAAAGTGGTTTTCGTTCCATTTAAAAATGGAAAACCTTCCGGCAACTACGAAGTTTTTGCAGATGGATTCATGGGAACTGAAACTATCAATGGTCCCGGACAGGCAATGTATCGTCCCTGCGGATTAGCACAAGGTCCTGACGGTGCCCTATACATTTCTGATGATACAAAAGGAAGGGTGTGGAAGATCGTGTATGGTAAGTAAATTGCCAGTTTAAATTGTAATTATTCAACCAGGGATACAAGATCCAAACAACAAATTTCAAATAAATAGCAAATCAAAAATTTTAAATTAAAACACAACTTGCAAACGGGGATAGGTTGAAATGTTTACTTTTGAATTTAGAATTTATTTGGAGCTTGAGTATTGTTATTTGGAATTTATTTCATTTCTATAGACCATTCCGTTTTTCATTACCAGTTTCACGTTCCTGATATTTTTTATATCTGAGGAAGGATCACCGTCAACGGCAATGATATCTGCAAATAAACCTTTTTTTATTCTGCCGATCTTATCGCCATAGCCGAACACATCTGCATTTATAGAAGTAGCTGATCGTAACACATCGATCGGTTTCATGCCGTATTCCGCCATTAATTCCATTTCCCTGGCATTATCACCATGAGTGAACACACCAACATCACCACCCATGCAGATCGTTACTCCTGCTTGCAATGCCATTTGAAAACTTTTTCTTTTATTAGTAATGCTCTCCGGTTCGGGATCGATCCCTTTTCTCCAGCCTCGATATTGCATAATGGCATCGCCTGCAGCAAGTGTGGGGCAGAGAGCAATTCCTTTTTCTTTCATTAGTTTGAAAACTTCTTCTGTTCCATCATCACCATGCTCGATGGAATGAACTCCGGCCATGATCGCTCTTTTCATTCCCTCAACAGTAGTTGCATGAACAGTTACATAACGGCCGCTACTGCTGGCAATTTTCACCGCTTCAGCAATTTCTTCCGTGGTGAAAGTTGGCATGGCTTGTCCATTTAATCCCCAGCGATAATCTGCATATACTTTGACAACATCAGCGCCTTTACTGATCTGTGTTCTCACTTCATTCGCCATTTCATCAACGTTGCCAACCTCAGCGCCTCCTTGCGGAAGAACTACATCAGCAGAAGGAGATCTGGGCCCGTAAGTTCCTCTTGCAACAATAGCTCTTGTAGCGCAGATCATTCTTGGTCCGGGGATCACACCTTTTTCTATTGCTCTTTTCAAGCCCACATCATCATACATGGAGCCTTCTGTTCCGAGATCTCTTACAGTGGTAAAGCCAGCCATCAATGTGGAATCCGCATGTGTAACCGCTCTTGCCGTTCGCTCGGCTCTTGATTCTTTCAATACCTGGTCGTCCCAACTAGTTTCATTATACGGGTGCAGAAATAAATGGGAATGGCCTTCTATCAAACCGGGAAGCAAGGTCATTCCTTTTAATTCGATCACCTGTGTGCCTGCAGGAAGTTTGAAACTCATTGCACCTGCTTCTTCTATTTTATTATTTTTCACCAATACTACCCAACCGGTTTGCATCTGTTCCCCATCAAAAACTTTTTCGGGCTTCAGTAAAATATATTTATCCTGTTTTTGTGCATTACAAAACAAAACAAGAAAAACAGCAACGATCAATAAAGAACATTTTTTCATGATACTTAATTTTTATAGAGGACATCAGAGTACTCCGGTTTTTTCTTGAACATGGCATTGGTGAATGGGCATAAAGGGATCACCTTGATATTATTGGTTCTTGCAAAATCAACCATATGATGAAACAACTGCATGCCTACATTTTTCCCTCTCAGCGAGTCGTCAACTTCTGTGTGTTCAACGATCATTTTTCCGGGATCAGGCATACTATAGACCATTTTGGCTACTATGTTGCCTTCCTGCTCTATGTAAAACATTCCTTTGGTTCCGATTTTTTTATTTTCTATCTGCATTTCATGCCTCTTTTTCTGAAGTAAATCTAAAAAGAATTTGCACATAAAATATTTGCAGTTATATTTGCGCTGTAATGAAGCAACAAATAACAAATAAATCATGGTGGTGGCATACAACTCTCAGGGGTCTGTAATGCTATTACTGTATTTATTTCTATGATAGTGGACCCCGGTTTCCGGGGTTTTTTTATTATCTGAACCTGAATTTATAAGATTTTAAAGATTATGCGGAAAATAGAACTTAAAACGACTTGTAAAAAAATGCTGGCAGATGTGTTCACTCCTGTTGGCATTTATCTCCGGTTACGGGATAGATTTCGTGATACCATTTTGCTGGAAAGTACCGACCACCATGTAGCAGAAAACAGCTACTCTTTTATCTGCATTAATGCCATTGGCGGAATCGAGATCAGTTCCACCAGGAATATTGAATTCAAATTGCCGAATCAAAAACCGGAAAAAGTAAGCATTGATGACGTTATGGAAGTGCCACGGTTGCTTTGGGATTTTATGCAGCGATTCAATGTTCATTCAGGGAATATGAAGGAAGCAAAATTCTCGCAGGGACTATTTGGTTATACCACATATGATGCGGTGCAGTTTTTTGATACTATACAATTGAAATCATCTGCAAGCGAGCTTGAGCCTGTGATCCCTTTGATGCGTTATCGCCTGTATCAATATGTGATTGCGGTAAATCATTTTAAAGATGAATTATTCATTTGTGAAAACCTGGTTCCCGGTTTAGAGAGTGAAGTAGCTGTGGTAGAATCATTGATAAAAAGCAAAGACGTTCCTGTGTATCCGTTTCACAAAAAAGGAACAGAGAGCTCAAACATGAGTGATGAAGATTATAGAGAAATGGTGAAAAAGGGAATTCAGAGTTGCCAACGCGGTGATGTATTCCAGATCGTACTCAGCCGTAGGTTTGAACAGAGTTTTATTGGTGATGAGTTCAATGTGTACCGTGCTTTACGAAATATCAATCCATCGCCTTATCTCTTTTTCTTTGATTATGGAGATTATAAGTTGATGGGTTCATCTCCCGAAGCGCAACTGATCATTCAAAATGGGAAAGCAACGGTACACCCTATTGCAGGGACTTATAAACGTACCGGTGATGATGAAGTGGATGAACGGGAAACACAGCGGTTACTAAAAGATGCCAAAGAAAATGCGGAGCATGTCATGCTCGTAGATTTGGCACGAAATGACCTCAGCCGTGTATGCGATGATGTTGTCGTCACTCATTATCGCCAGGTGCAATATTATTCTCATGTCATCCATTTAGTGAGTGAGGTGACAGGCAAAGTGCTGGAGGGTAGTAACCCATTTGAATTGATGGCTAAAACTTTTCCGGCCGGAACGCTTAGCGGTGCACCTAAATTCAAAGCAATGGAATTGATCGATGAGTATGAGCCGACAGCAAGGAGCTATTACGGCGGTTGCATCGGTTTCATGGGTTTTGATGGCAGTTGCAATCATGCGATCATGATCCGGACTTTCATGAGCAAGAACAATACATTGCTGTACCAGGCAGGCGCAGGCATTGTTGTAGCAAGTAATCCGGAAAGTGAATTGCAGGAAGTGAATAATAAATTGGGAGCATTAAAAAAAGCGATTGAGTTTGCGGAGTTCATTTGATTTTTGAATCATTAAATTCATAGATCGTTAAATGGTTATATTGTTTGATTGTTGTTTTATTGAACTATCAAGCAATCAAACGATGAGGCAATAAAAAAATAAAAAGGGCATGAAGATCCTTGTTTTTGATAATTACGATTCCTTTACCTACAACCTGGTGCATTTAGTAGAAAAAATTCTGCATCAGAAAGTGGATGTCTATCGTAATGACCAGATCCCGCTTGAAAAAGTGAATGAGTATGATAAGATCATTTTATCACCAGGTCCGGGCATTCCGCAAGAAGCAGGTTTATTGCTGCCGTTGATCAAAGAATATGCGGCTATCAAATCTATTTTAGGTGTTTGTCTCGGCCACCAGGCAATTGGTGAAGCGTTTGGAGGTAAACTGGAAAACCTGTGTACGGTTTATCATGGCATATCAACTAATTGCAAATTGTCAACTGCAAATTGCAAATTGTTCGAAGGTCTGCCGGACGTCATTGAAGCAGGTCGTTATCATAGTTGGATCGTAAGTGATGAAAATTTTCCGGAAGAGTTGGAAGTGACAGCAAGAGACGATAATAATTATATCATGGGATTGCAACATAAGAAATTTGATATACAGGGAGTACAATTTCATCCTGAGAGTGTGTTAACACCGATGGGGGAAAAGATTATAAGGAATTGGCTAAGTGTCTGAACCGGGATTTGGGAGGATTAGTTGGATTAATAGGAAATTAGAAATATGGCTGAATTAAAGTATAAAGAAATTACAGAAAAGGTAATCGGTGCATCAATGAAAGTTCATGCCGCACTGGGTAATGGTTTTCAGGAAGTAATTTATCAACGAGCTTTGGAAATTGAATTGGAAGAATCAGGTGTTCGGTTCGCAAGAGAATTTAATATGCCAGTTTTTTATAAAGGCAAGATGATCGGTGAAAGAAGAGTTGATTTTTTAATTGAAGACGAGATCGCTGTAGAATTAAAAGCGATATTAAAATTAGAACCGGTTCATTTTGCCCAGGCAAGAAATTATCTGGAAGCTTATAATCTCGAAGTTGGCCTGTTGATCAATTTCGGAAGTATAAGTTTGGAATTCAAAAGACTTCAAAATCCAAAGTATAATCCTAAACTTTTATCCTCATAATCTTTAAATCAATCCAAATCAAGGTTCAGACAATGAAAAAAATACTTCAATACTTATTCGAACACAAAACACTCAGCCGTGAAATGGCGAAGGAAGTGTTGGTGAATATTGGCAAAGGAATGTACAATGAACATGAAGTGACTGCTTTTATGACCATTTTCCTGATGCGCAGTATAACGATCGAAGAATTGCAGGGATTTCGTGATGCATTACTGGAACTTTGTGTTCAGGTTGATCTGAATGGATATGAAACCATCGATATTGTCGGAACGGGTGGTGATGGAAAGAACACTTTTAATATTTCAACTCTTAGTTGTTTTATTGTAGCAGGCACAGGGCAAAAAGTGGCAAAACACGGAAACTATGGCGCTTCATCAATCAGTGGAGCCAGCAATGTGATGGAGCAATTGGGATATAAATTCAAAAGTCAAAATGAAAAATTAAAAAGAGAGGTTGATGAAGCAAATATTTGTTTTCTTCATGCGCCACTATTTCACCCGGCATTGAAAACAGTTGGCCCGATCCGTAAGAATTTGGGTATGCGAACTTTCTTCAATATGCTCGGCCCGATGGTGAACCCTGCCAATCCAAAGTTTCAGTTAGTGGGAGTGTTTAGTTTGGAGATGGCAAGAATTTATAATTATTTATTGCAGCAGTCCGGTACGGCTTTTACTATAATTCATAGTTTAGATGGCTATGATGAAATTTCGCTGACCAATGATACAAAAGTTATTACCAATAAAGGGGAAAGTATTTTGACGGCGGAACAGTTAGGCAAGCGAATGGTGAATGCGTCAGACATCAGTGGCGGCGCTTCTGTAGAAGAAGCGGCAAAAATATTTATGAATATTTTGAAAGGCGAGGGAAGCTGGGCTCAAAATGCAGTAGTGTTAGCAAATGCTGCAATGGCGTTGAATAGCACCGGAAATTATAAAAATTATGACGAAGCATATAATGCAGCCGTGGAAAGTTTGGAGAGTGGAAAGGCAAAAGCGAGTTTGGATAAATTAATATCGTTGCAATGATGAATTGATCCTGCCTTCAGGCCGGAGATAAAAGAAAGAAACAAATGAATATTCTCGATAAAATAATCGAAGCAAAAAAGAGATCCGTACAGGAGCAAAAAAATCTTTTCAGCATTCAGGAGTTAATGAACTCGCCCTATTTTCAAAAGGAAGCGGTATCACTGGCAAAAAGACTGAATAGCGGGAAAACAAGCGGCATCATTGCAGAATTTAAAAGAAGATCTCCATCAAAAGGGGTCATAAATAATAAAGCTGATATTGTTGAAGTGGTCCATAATTATGAAAAATATGGCGCCGCGGGAATTTCTGTTTTAACGGATGAAGAATTCTTTGGCGGCAGTAATGCTGATCTGGTGAAAGCAAGAGAGACTGTGAATATTCCTTTGCTGCGTAAAGATTTTATTGTCGATGAATACCAGCTGATAGAAGCAAGATCCATCGGAGCTGATGTTATATTATTGATCGCTGCATGTCTATCACCGAATGAAGTGAAACAATTAGCTGCTGTTGCAAAGAACCTTGGGTTGGAAGTTTTATTGGAACTTCATGATGAAAAAGAATTGGATCATATTTGCGGCGAGATTGACCTTGTGGGGATCAATAACCGGAATTTAAAGACCTTTGAAGTGGATATAGAAAGAAGTTTGAAGATGGCGGAAAAGATTCCGGCAGATAAGATTAAAATTGCTGAGAGCGGAATTAGTTCTGTGGACAATATCCGGTTATTTAAACAAAACGGATTCAAAGGATTCCTGGTTGGAGAAAATTTTATGAAAGAAACTGATCCGGGAAAAGCGTTTGAGAAATTTGTTTCGGGGCTATAGCTCCGGAGAATTTATTATTATAAATGGCTTCGGCTTAAATCAAAAAACTGTTTATGAATATCAAAGTATGCGGTGTTACCACAATGAAACAATTGCAGCAATTAGACGGACTGGAAATTGATTTTGCAGGATTGAATTTTTACAAAGGCTCGCCACGGTATGTCGGCGATAAAATAGCGACAAAGGAAATTCAAAATGCTGATTTCGATATCAAGAAAGTGGGAGTGTTTGTGGATTCGGGTTATGATGAAGTGATGAAAACAATTGATGATTATTCATTGGACATTGTGCAGCTGCATGGTAATGAAACACCTGAACTATGCAGTGAACTTGCTGAAGAAATTGAAGTGATCAAAGTATTCCGTATTGATGCCAATACTAAAAAAGTAGATGATCTGCTGAAAGATTTTGATGATGTCTGTGATTATTATCTCTTCGATGCCGGCGGGCAGAAAGAAACATTGGGAGGAACAGGAGTGAAATTTGACTGGGATCTTTTATTGAAAGCAAAGATCGAAAAACCATTTTTTCTCAGCGGCGGCATTGGGCCTGATGATGTGGCAAAGGTTAAAGCATTCAAACATCCGGATTTTTTTGCGATCGATATCAACAGCAAATTTGAAACAGCACCGGGAGTGAAGGATATGGCGAAGTTGCTGAAGTTTGTGAAAGAGTTGAGATGAAGTCTGAACCAGGACTTAGAAAGATTGTTAGGATTATGGGGTATTGATGATCCAATAAATCAATTGACTTGCCCAAATCATAGTTCAGATAATTTTAAGGATTTGCTGTTTTGAATTTATAGTCTTGCAGACTATGTAAAATATAGAAATTGCAAAGTCGGATAATTTGCAAAATTTTAAAATGTTAAATAGAATTACCGGACGATGAAGTGAGTGACACAACAGACGATGATAGTAGTACTGAAGCTGGTAACAAAAAATAGAATCACTAATGATAAACAGAAATATTTTATTGAACAAGGGAACCTATAAGCAACCGAATATTTTTGGGTATTATGGAAATTATGGCGGCGCTTATATTCCTGAAATGCTGCACCGTAATGTGGAAGAACTGAAGGAGAAATACCTGGCGATCATCAATGAGCCGGAATTTCAGAAAGAGTTTCGTGAACTGTTGAAAGATTATGCCGGCAGGCCAACACCCTTATATTTTGCAAAGCGATTGAGTGAGCAGTATAAAACAAAAATATTTTTGAAACGGGAAGACCTCTGTCATACCGGTGCTCATAAGATCAATAATACGATCGGCCAAATTTTATTGGCTCAACGATTAGGAAAGAAAAGAATCATTGCAGAAACAGGAGCCGGACAACATGGTGTAGCTACAGCAACTGTATGTGCATTGAAAGGATTGCCATGCATTGTGTACATGGGTGAAAAAGATATGGAACGCCAGGCGCCAAATGTGGCGAGAATGAAAATGCTTGGTGCAACTGTGATACCTGCTACCAGCGGCAGTAAAACTTTGAAAGACGCTACGAACGAGGCGATCCGTGACTGGATCAATCATCCGGATGATACACATTATATAATCGGATCGGTAGTGGGGCCACATCCTTACCCGGATATGGTGGCAAGATTTCAAAGTGTGATCAGTGAAGAAATGCGCTGGCAATTGAAAGAAAAAACAGGAAGCGAATTGCCGACGCATGTGATGGCTTGTGTAGGCGGTGGTAGCAATGCGGCGGGTGCATTTTATCATTTCGTGGATGAAGTGTCGGTGCAACTGATCGCTGTGGAAGCAGCCGGAATGGGAGTGAATAGTGGGCATAGCGCTGCAACAACTCAACTTGGTAAGCCGGGTATTTTGCATGGCAGTAAAAGTTTGGTGATGCAGACTGAAGACGGACAAGTGATCGAACCGCATAGCATTTCTGCAGGGTTGGATTATCCCGGCATTGGTCCGATGCATGCACATTTATTTGAGACGGGCCGGGCAACATTTTTAAGTGCAACAGATGATGAAGCTGTTGCAGCAGCATTTGAATTGGCAAAACTGGAAGGTATCATTCCTGCATTGGAAAGTGCACATGCCATTGCAGCATTGAAACAATTGCGGTTTCGAAGCAGTGACGTGGTGGCCATTTGCCTTAGCGGGAGAGGAGATAAGGATATGCAAACGTATATGAAGAACATATGACCCACCCCGCGAAAAACCCTTTCAATAAGTAAATTAACATGAGCAGAATAACAGAATTATTCAAAATAAAAAAAGAGAAAATTTTAAACATTTACTGCACCGCAGGCTTCCCTCATACGGATTCTACGATTGAAGTGATGAAAGCCTTGCAGGAAAGCGGCGCTGATATGATCGAACTTGGCATTCCTTATAGTGATCCGCTGGCCGATGGTCCTGTTATTCAGCAAAGCAGTGCAGTGGCATTGAAAAATGGAATGACGATCAAAATTCTTTTTGAACAATTAAAGGATTTCAGAAACAAAATTTCTATTCCTGTTTTGCTGATGGGTTACATGAATCCCATTCTTCAATACGGGTTTGAAAAATTTTGTGTGGATGCAGCAGCCGTTGGCGTTGACGGGTTGATCCTTCCGGATCTTCCAGAATATGAATTTGAGAATGAATATGGAGATATGATCAAAAAATACGGGCTGGATTTTATTTTTTTGGTGACACCCGAAACTTCTACTGAACGTCTTGAAAAACTGGATGAACTCAGCTCCGGATTTCTATATGCCGTTTCTTCCTCTTCAACCACCGGTGCTGATAAAAACATGACATCAGTAGAAGAATATTTAAAAAAATTACAAGGTTTTCAACTGAAAAACCCGGTATTGGTCGGCTTCGGGATCAGGGATAAGGCCACTTTTGATGCTGCCTGCAAACATGCTAACGGAGCGATCATAGGAACTGCCTTCATTAAAGCGTTGGAAAAGAGCACTGATATTGCTTCCGATACCCGGAATTTCCTTTCATCCATTTTACAATGAAACACTTTTATCCTTGCTGGCGGTTTTGTAATTTTGCAGTTGCTTTTAATCAAACAAATTCATGACAACGATCAAGCATTTATTTTTTCTTTTATTATTCGTACCTGCATCAATTTTTGCGCAAAAAGGTAATAATGGTTTTGTGATCACCGGAAAAGTTTCCAATCTTGCCAATGGCACGGAAGTAAAGATCATTAATGGCAATACAAAAGCGGATTTTGCAAAAGGAACAGTGGCTAACGGAATTTTTGTGTTGAAAGGTTCTGTGCCTGAGCCGGGATTGTATGCCATATCGTTCGGCGGTAACACACAGTTTCAGTTTTACCTGGAAAACAGCAAGATCAGCATTACCGGCGATGCCAGGCAAATGGATAAACTGAAAGTGACAGGGTCTGTTTCGCAAAATGATTTTAAAGATTTTCAAAACACATTTAATCCGCTGGTTCAGGAGCAAAACGCATTGGCTTCAACAATCAATTCTTTACCCGGTGGTACTGAAAGAGATTCCTTGCTGACAATTTATTATGCTACCCAAAACAAGATCCAGCAGGCCGTAGACGATTATATAAATAAAAAACCTCACTCTATTGTTTCTCCTTTTGTATTGTTTGTGACATCACAATTTTATGATGACATTTCTCTTTTGGAAAAACGATTCAATGTTTTAGACAGCGCTGTTCGCCATTCTGAGATCGGCACTTCTCTGGCCAATTATATTGCCTATAATAAAGTAGGAGCGGTTGGGACAGATGCATTGGATTTTACTCAACCTGATACCAGCGGTGCACCGGTTGCTTTGTCTTCATTCAGGGGAAAATATGTATTGGTGGATTTTTGGGCAAGCTGGTGCCGGCCTTGCCGCATGGAAAATCCAAATGTGGTCGCCAGTTTTAATAAATTCAAAAATAAAAATTTTACTGTGCTGAGTGTATCATTAGATAAGCCAGGTGACAAAGACAAATGGATGGATGCTATTCATAATGATAAACTAACCTGGACGCATGTCAGTGATCTGCAATTCTGGAATAATTCCGCAGCCGTACTATATCATGTGCAGCAGATACCACAGAACATGCTGATCGATCCGAATGGAAAGATCATTGCCCGTGATCTCCGTGGGCCCGAACTGGACAGCAAACTCTGCGAAATTTTGGGTTGTAGTAACTAATAAAAAAATCTCCGCAACTGCGGAGATTTTTTTTGACCATACCCAACGCAAGCAATCTCTAATTGATATCTTTTCCTTCTTTTAGTTTTTGAATGGCTGTTTCTATAGAAGATTTATTTTGCTGATCCGGCGCCATGGGCAATGCCTGTTGTGCATATTTTAATGCAGTAGCATAATCTCCGCTGGCGGAATATCCTCTTGCCATTCCTACTAACGTGGTGAATTGGTTCGGATTTTTATCATAATTCATTTTGAAAACCTCCAATGCTTCTTTGGGTTTTTTCTGAGCTATCAAAGAACGTCCATATTGATGGATCTCGTTCATAGAAGCAAACGGCAATGCTTTTTTCATAACCGCTGCCGCTTCATCCTTTTTCCCAAGTTTTTCCAATATTCCGGCTTTAGTGCTCCAGGCTCCGAAATTTCTGTCGCCACCAAAATTGGTGCTGGTAGCAGAATCAGCCCACAACAATGCTTCATCCAGGTTAGTGTTGTTGCTGAGGCACCATTGTGCCGCCTGGTTCCAGCTTTCCCAGGTAAATCCTTTGTCCGTTCTTAACTCACGGCGGAAAGATGCTAACTGGTCTTTAATTAAATTGGTTTGAATTCGGAATGGGATCATCAGTTTTTCCCATTGTAATCCAATGGTCACAGCATCTGCTGTTTCATTCATAAATTCATATTTCAACCATTCAACACTTTTATCCAATGCCACTGGTTTTACTTTTACTCTTAGTGCATCTTCATTTGCATCATAGAAAAAATGTCCCCATGAAGTGGAATTTTTGGAGAAGATCAATGTGCATTCATTCGGGTCATACGCAATAAAAAATCCGTACCTGCCTGCTGGTAACCGCTGTCCTTCGATCGTTACATCGTTGGAAAATTCAATCGTAGTGTTTTCATTGGCACCGGCTCTCCATGGTGCAGATTTGCTGCTGCCGAAACCAGGATCGGTAAAGCCAACCGGTATCAATTGCCCCCATATTTTCCCTTCACGCCCTTTTACTCCCGGACGATCATAATGGATCGTAACATCTGTAAGCCCGACACGTTCGGAAACAGATGCTTTTTTGTTACCTCCGCTTGGAGTGGTAGTGAGGAATTGGGAAAATGTGATGGTAGAAATAAACGAGCAGATCAAAATTGCCATAAGCTTTTTCATACAAAAAAAATTTTAATCATGTTAAGCTAAGTAAGAAAAGCAGCAAAAACTGAAGATTATTACCAATGTGTGGTAAAACTGATGAGCGGAAGAAAATAATTCGTTGAGCAAACTACTGCGTATTTTTCAGCGATTATAATTTGCAGCTTTCCGTTCATGGCAATTGCCTGAAAAAAATAAAAAGTCGTTTTAATCGTTTGAGTAATAAGCAGGTCAAAGAAAAGTTATCATGCCAATTAATCGGCCGAATTGTCTTAATTTCAACTCTTTCGGAACTATGGTGTTTATGAGCCAAAAATTGAAATCATTTTTGTTTTGTGTGGCAATGGCTTTTGTGGCATTCCCTTCTTTTTCCCAGCTTCAGAGTTGTCCTATGAATTTCAACTTCTCCAATGGAGACATTTCTTCCTGGTCGGCAAAAACAGGTTTGGTAAATGGCCCAGGCCAGGGCTATCCTGCTCCAAACACCGGCGTTACTAACCTTCCTGAATATAGTATCTCAACAACCGGCATCCAGGTGATCACTACTTCCTATAGTGATCAGTACGGAGGTTTTCCAACTATCCCGGTCATCAATGGGTATTCCTATGGATATTCGGTGAAACTGGGCTCAAATTCTACATCATGGGATCTTCATGGTAATGTTCCTAATCCAGGTGGATTCACCCGGTCGGTCACATACTCCATAAATGTTCCTGCAGGCCCTGCTTCGGTTCCTTATACCATGACCTACGCTTATGCAATGGTTTTGGAAAACGGAACTCATAACTCCAATGAACAACCTTTGTTCAAAGCTACATTGAACACACCTGATAGTATAATCACCTGCGCTTCTCCGGAATATTATCTTCCCACATTTAATAATGCAGGAGGTGGTGTAGGAGGTTCCGGTTCCACCGGTGCAACTCTTGATACTGCTGCAGCATTGGCGAATGGGTTTAAATTAAGTCCTGTTTTCTTTTTGTCTCATGCAGGAACGGGTGGCGCTGGTGGAACTTTATTGCAGGACGTATGGACAAAAGGATGGACAGAAGTAACATTTGATCTCTCGGCATATCGTGGCAGAACGGTCAGCCTGACCTTTGAAGCTGATAACTGTGTGCCCGGTGCTCACTTTGCTTATGCATACGTTGCATTGAGAAATAGCTGCGCTGGCCTTCAGATCAGTGGCAGCCCGGTCGCCTGCACCAACAGTAGCTTGGAATATTCGGTTCCTGCATTGGCCAATGGATCTTATAGTTGGACAGTTCCGGCCGGCTGGACCATTAATTCAGGTGGAAGTTCAAACATACTTAATGTTACAGCAGGAAATACCGGCGGTTCCATTACTGTTCACGAAGCAAATGGCTGCGCTGATCTCAGGGATACTATTCCTGTCACAACAACACCACCAACAGTGGCAGGCCAGGTAACCAATAATAATACTGTTTGTTCAGGAACCAATAGTTCAACACTTACATTAAATGGAGAAACAGGTAATATACTTAACTGGATATCATCTACCGATGGAGTGAGTTGGACACCCATCGCTAATACTACCAATACTTACACTGCTCAGAACCTGACTGCGACAACTCAATTTGCTGCGGTAGTACAGAATGGGAATACCTGCAACATCGATAGCAGCGCTGTTGCTACCGTTACTGTTGACCCGAAAAGTGTTGGAGGAACTTTAGCTCCATCCACCAGTAGTTTTTGTTTAGGTCAATCAACAAACAGTCTTCTTTCACTTTCAGGAAATACAGGTAGTGTGGTGAATTGGCAGCAATCAACTGACGCAATAAACTGGATCAATTTAGCACCAGCCAATACCAATTCATTCTATAATGTGAATTCCATTAATACTACTACTTATTACAGAACGATTGTTCAAAGCGGCGTGTGCCCTGCAGATACCAGCGCTGTTGCCACACTCAACTTCGTAAATGTTCCTTATCCCGATGCGAACATCAATCCGCCTGGTGCATCGATCTGTTACGGTCAGTCTGTTTCGCTTAATGCTACTATAAATATTGGAACCAATTACAGCTGGACGCATTCGAATACACTACAAAACCAGGGCACGGGTTTTGTAAGCACTGTTCCATACAATATCAATGCAACTGCGTATCCGCCCGGCACTACTGATTATGTACTTACAGTAACCAACGCCGGATGCCCGAATATATTTATGGATACATTTCATGTGGCAGTATCGCCACGCATCATTGTATTTGCAGGAAATGATACTTCTATTGTAGCGGGACAATTATTGCAACTGAATGCAACGACCAATACGCCGACGGCAAATATATTTAACTGGACACCGGGCACGGGTTTGAACTTCACCAATATTTCAAATCCTGTTGCTAACTTGGGGCCGGAAGCCGGCAACTACATCACTTATATTGTAAGAGCTACCGACAGCGCCGGATGTTATGCAGAAGATGATATTAAAGTAACGATCTTTAAAACCGGGCCGGATATTTTCGTGCCTTCCGCTTTTACGCCGAATGGCGACGGAAAAAATGATATCATCAAACCGATCTGCGTCGGTATTGCGCAACTGAATTATTTCCGCATTTACAATCGCTGGGGACAATTAGTATATAGCACGAGCCAGATGGGGCAGGGTTGGGATGGAACCATCGGCGGCTCTCTTCAGGCCACCGGTAACTTTGTGTACATGGCGCAGGGAATTGACTATACAGGGAAAGTTATTTTCAGAAAAGGTAATGTAGTGTTGATACGATGAGATTAGTTAGAAAATTTTAGAAACCTCACATCAATTGCCTCTTATAAAGCTGTATCGCATTTTCAAATCCTAGATACAAAGCATCGCAGATCAATGCATGCCCGATGCTCACTTCATCCAGCCAGGGAATATTTTGTTTGAAGAATTTCAAATTATGCAGATTAAGATCATGCCCCGCATTTAATCCCAATCCCAATTCTCTTGCTTTTTTCGCGGCTTCAATATAAGGGGCAACTGCCGACTGTTTATTCCCGACTGCAAATTGCTTAGCATATCCTTCAGTATATAATTCAATTCGATCCGTACCGGTTGCAGCAGCGCCTTCTACCATTTCAAGTACCGGATCAACGAAAATGGAAACACGAATACCTGCTTTTTTGAAAACACCAATGATATCAACTAAATAATTTTTGTTTTTGATCGTATCCCACCCATGATCGGAAGTGAGTTGTCCTAATGCATCAGGAACTAAGGTAACCTGGTGCGGTTTTACTTCCAGAACAAGGTCAACGAATTTTTGTTCGGTACAATTACCTTCAATATTAAATTCAGTTGTGATGATTTTTTTTATTTCACGAACATCGTTGTAGCGAATATGCCGTTCATCCGGCCGTGGATGCACGGTGACTCCATCAGCGCCGAATCGTTGCGCATCTATGGCCGCTTTTACTACATCAGGATTGTTACCGCCTCTTGAATTGCGAAGCGTTGCGAATTTGTTGATGTTGACTGATAACTTGGTCATATTATTTCTGTACTTTGATTAGCGTTACACCGTGAGGAGGAACCCTTGTTGTAAATGAAAATCCGAATGCACCTAAGTTTTTTTGCCGCCACAGATCTCTTACTTCACTGCGTGAATCAATTCCGAGATCGGCAGAACTGACAGAAATAGCTTGGTAACTATCTTCCAAATTAAAAATCCCAATTGCTTTGCTTCCATCTCCGAGATCTTTCATCCAAACCTGGTAATTATCTTTTTTGATCGCTTGATAGGCTTGTTTTCCCAATGGATCCTGGTCCAGCGCCAGCACTTCATCATTCGTCAATAAGTTTACGGTAAAATCATCCATCTTGCTGATGTCACAACCAATGAGCAACGGAGCGGACAGCAAACACCACAAACTGATATGTGTGTATTGTTCATCCGGAGTCAATCCTGTTTGATGTAGGTTTTCTCCCCAACCAACCATTCCTACGATCAGCATATCAGGATCATTCCATCTTCCCGGCTTTGCATATTTATATTGAACAGTTTGATTAAATCCGATACCGGAAAGACTGTTCCAGTTATCTGTAATGTCGCCGGTGGTTCTCCAGCAATTGCCATCCACTTTATCTCCCCATTCCCAAACTTTTTTCATTCCGTATTGACAAAGGCTGTAATGAATATCTCTTTTTTGTGAACGCAATGCTACCTGCATCACTTTGTAAGGTTTTTCATAAGCTGCCAAAGAAGTATCTCCTTTTGCAATGCTTTGATAACTGCACCAATCATATTTCAGGTAATCTATTCCCCAACTGGCATAAGTTGTAGCATCTTGTTTTTCATGTTGCCATGAACCGAGATAACCACCACAAGTTCTGGGGCCGGGCGAAGAATAAATCCCGAATTTCAATCCATGGTCATGAAGCCAGTTGCCCAATACTTTCATGTCGGGAAATTTGCTGTTGGGAACAATTTCTCCTTTATCATTTCTTTTTTCTGCTTCCCATCCATCATCAATATTCATGTATGTCCAACCATGATCGATAAGTCCTTTGTTGATCAATGCCTGTGCAGAGCTGATCACTTTATCTTCACTCACGCTTAATCCCCAGCAGTTCCAACTGTTCCATCCCATCGGCGGAGTTAGTGATAAAAGATTTCCGCATTTCACCGTAAATTCTTCCGAGGCTTCGCCCAAAGAATTTTTTACTACAAAATTCATTTTATAGGTTCCTGCTTTTAATAATTTTCCTGTGATGATGCCCGTGGCGCTATCAACTTTCAAACCGGCAGGTAAATGTTGTACCGAATAAAATAGCGGTTTTTGACCGGTAGCAGGGATCTTAAATAAAAATGGTGAACCGGGACGAACGCCAAATACTGTTGCCCCGTTGATCCGGGGTGTTGATGGCGGTAATGGAGTTAAAATATATGGAGTGACTTTATGAATGCTCACTGATTTTTTTGTGTTGCCCTCGATGAATTGTGCTTCAATATCATATCGTTTATCTTTTGGAACTTCTAATTCTGCTACTATATTTTTATCAAAGGTTACGATCAGCTCCCGGTCTTCTGACTTTATTATTTTACCATTTTCCGAATCAGTCACCCAAAGTTTTAATAAGCCCGGTATAGATTGGAGAATATTATTGGTAAGCACAACCGGAACAATGAGTTTATCATTTTCTCCGGTCCGGCTATCTCTGAAACTGAGCTTGATGGCATCAATGAGATCCATCATGGTTATGAACGGTGTGCCGCTATAAATTCCACCAAGCCCGCCGCCATCATATACTTTTACGGCAATGATATTTTCTGCATCCCAACGGATCAAAGAATCATTGGTGCCAAGGTGATATTCTCTTGGTTCACTCCATTTGCTGACATAACCTCCGGGGTCGCTGGGAAATGCACCTTCTTTCCCGATCAGTTTTCCATTCAGGTACACTTCATCGGCATCATCAATTTTTGCAAGGTTGATACGAAGCGTATCTTTCCAATATGAAGAACTTTTAAGCGAAGAAGGAATGGTAACATGAATCCGATACCATCCGTAGCCATCGTAATCTTTATAACCCTGTTCATCCCAGGCTTCGCTTGTTTTTAGCGTTTGCCATTTACTGTCATCAAATGACTGCTGGCTGTAATTTTTATTATCACCCGTTTTGAAACGAGCTTCCGGCATGTCTATTCGTTGCTGTGCTGAAAGAGCAGTAAAGCAGGCGCAACAGGTCAGGAAAAGAAAAAAATTTCTCATGTTATTTTTATAATAGTCTCCAAAATTAACGATAAAGACAAATTGCTAAATAGATTTTAAATATTCTGAGAAGAAGTGGTGATCGGCTTTGTTTGTTTATTTTTACCATGTCAAATCTATTTATGCGGTGTATATTTCTGCTGCCACTATTATTCCTGTTTTTAACACCGGCAATGCTTCATGGTCAGTCAGCCCCACCTTCTGCAGATGCTGTGATGAAAGAAGCATATCAGCAGGCGGCCAAAGAGAACAAAAATGTTTTTGTCATCTTTCATGCATCCTGGTGTGTTTGGTGTCATAGGATGGACAGTAGTATGAGCGACGTTTCCTGCAAAAAATTTTTTGATAATAATTATGTGATTCGTCACCTGACCGTTGATGAATCAAAGAATAAAAAAAACCTGGAAAATCCCGGTGCCGACGCATTCAGGAATAAATATGGAGGAAACGATATGGGAATTCCATATTGGCTCATCTTTGATCCTAATGGAAAACTATTGGCTGATTCACGAATAAGAACAGATGCAAATGTAGATAGTCAACCCGAATATAACAGCGGTTGTCCTGCTACTGAAAAGGAAGTCGATTATTTTATTAAAGTATTAAAACAAACGTCAAAACTTAACGCATCAGATGAAGCAGCTATTATAAAACGGTTCCGGGAAAATGAACACTGAGACTCGTATGCAAGGAAAATAAAACATCCATTTTATGAAGTTGTCATTTTTACCCTTATTATTTTTTTCAGTTTCTGCTTTTTCTCAGGATTGTAATCTTCAGAAAGACAAAGATCCGATCACTAACGAGCCGAAGATCTCTACCGGTTTTTTCAATTTGCAAACTGCTACTTTATCCATTGATGCGGACAGTAAGAACATTGATTTCTTTTTTACCGTGGATAATACCGGTAAATGTTTTGATTACGAGTCTTCGGTGGTCATCAATTTTGAAGGTGGAAGATTAAAAATGACTTTGAGAAACAGCGGTACTGTCAACTGTGAGGGATATTTTCATTTTACATTTCGAAATGGACCTTCTACACCTACACAATTAGTGAATCTTTCCACAAAGAAAGTTGTGTCCATGAAATTTATTGGAACCAATAAAGCGGAAACGTCTATCACCCTGGTGCCGCAACAGCAGCAACTACTGATGGATCTTACAGCTTGTATGATCAAAGAATCAAAAACGTTACTCGCTAATTAGTTCAGGGCAAATATTTATCCAATTTATTAGGAATGAGATAGAGTAGTGGCGTCAGGATGAAGATCCCGATACTCACTTCCGGAATGAAAAAAGAAAAAGCTATTGCAATTGAATATACTACCGGTGAAATTAAAAATAATACTCTTGCTTCTTTCCTTACTTCCCCGGGTAGTTCTCTTTCTAATAACGAAGGCTTATTGATCCCGTACGTCCATTGTGCATACAAACTGAGGTTGCACAAACTGAGATTGATCGCATAGATCAGGATAGCATACCATTTCAACGTTTCATGTGACAGCATTCGAGTACTGAAAGGCACGAGGCATATCACCATATAAAATAAAACGCCAAGAAAAATAAAATAGCGATTGGTTCTTCCTATATATTCGAACATCATTCGATGCCCGTACCACATGATGCCTAGCACCACAAAACTGATAACATAACAAAGAAAATCGCTGCCAATAAATTTTAAGGCAGACAGGAAATCGTTCCAACTGTTTCCCTTTACAGCCGGCAGTGCCAGTTCGATCACCATGATGGTCATTGCAATGCTGAAAATCCCGTCACCAAGAGCTTCCAGCCTTATTGATTTCATATGAAGTCGGTGTTTATCTTCGATCATTAGCCTAAGCTAAAAAATTTTTGAAGCCGTAGGAAAAAAAATTACTTCGACTAAAATTATTCTGCTTTTAATCTAATCTTCTGGTTTCCTGCTAACTTTAGATGACAAACTATTTGTTATGAGAACTATTTCTGCAATTATTTTTTTAGTATCCCTAAATTTTTGTCTAAGGGCACAGCAAACTCAAAAGCCCCCATTGCATGGGAAAAACTGGATGGCAGTCACAGGAAAACCTTTATCTGCAGAAGCGGGCGCCATGATCTTTCAAAAAGGTGGTAATGCAGTGGATGCTGCTTGCGCCATGCTGGCTGCAGGGTGCACCATGTGGGATGTGTTGAGTTGGGGAGGAGAAACGCAGGCGCTGATCTATAATCCAAAAACTGGAAAAGTAATTGCGATCGACGCATTAGGTGTAGCACCGACGGGAGCCACTGCAGCATTTTTTAAAAATAAAGGATACAATTTTCCTCCTGAATATGGCCCGTTGGCAGCGGTGACTCCCGGCACACCCGGCGGACTTTGTGTGATGTTGGCGGAATACGGAACAATGAGTTTGAAAGATGTATTGGAACCGGCTATGCAAATGGCAGCGGGTTATCCAATGGAAGCACAAACGGCTGCCAGTATCGAAAAAAATAAAAACCTCATCAAGCAATGGCCTTATTCCAAAACGATTTTTTTACCTCATGCCGGTGAGCAATGGGAAGCCCCTGAAGCAGGAGAAATTTTTGTGCAAAAAGATCTGCTGGCAACACTTCAGAAGATGGTGGATGCCGAACAGGAAGCTTTGAAAAAAGGAAAGAATCGAAAAGAAGCGATCTATGCTGCTTATGATCGTTTTTATAAAGGAGACATTGCGCAGGAATTTGTAAGAAGCTGTCAGGAGCAGGGTGGGTTGATCACAATGAATGATCTGGCAAAATGGAAGGTGATGGTCGAGGAACCATTGAAAACAACGTACAAAGGAATTGATGTTTACAAATTGCAACAATGGTCACAAGGGCCATCTATGCTGCAGGCATTGAATATATTGGAAAATTTCGATCTGAAAAGTATGGGATATAATTCTTCACGATACATCAATACCATTTGCCAGGCCATGCAATTATCTTTTGCGGATCGTGATTTTTATTATGGTGATCCTTATTTTTCTTCTGATCAACCGATGAAAGGATTATTGTCAAAAGAATATGCAAAAGAAAGAGCGAGGCTGATAGACCCGGAAAAGAATAATCCGAATCCTGGCCCCGGTGATC
The DNA here is from genome assembly GCA_035545755.1 of Chitinophagaceae bacterium. Taxonomy (GTDB): domain Bacteria; phylum Bacteroidota; class Bacteroidia; order Chitinophagales; family Chitinophagaceae; genus UTBCD1. The sequence goes on from DASZXQ010000189.1 coordinate 100,558, forward strand.
CATACCCGTTCGAAGGAAAGAAAAACCCTTTCGGAAATTATTTTAAAGAAAGAGGATTTTCATTTAACAATGCGCCTATCGATGAAAATTATATGGACAGGTTGTGGCGTGGCACTACATCCATTGAAGCAGCGGACAAAGATGGTTGGGTAGTTTCTGTCACTCCAAGTGGTGGATGGGTGCCGGCTTGTATTGCAGGGCATACAGGAGTAGGAATGAGTCAGCGCATGCAAAGTTTTGTATTGGATTCTTCATTCAATCCTTTCAATGTAGTGGAACCCGGCAAACGGCCAAGGGTCACATTGACGCCATCATTGGCAATGAAAGATGGCAAACCGTTTTTAGCATGGGCAGTGCAGGGTGGCGATACGCAGGATCAGAATTTATTGCAATGTTTTTTGAATATGGTAGAATTTGGAATGACAGTGCAGGAAGCAACAGAAGCTCCGAATGTCAATACTGATCAACTCTGGCTTTCATTGGGCGGAACAAAACTGGATGATCGCAAACCAAAGCCCGGTTCTATTTTGGTAAACAGCAACACACCCGACTGGATACAAAAAGAATTGAGACAAATGGGATACAAATTAAGTTTCGAGCAACGAACATCAGGCCCTATCAATGCCATTTATTTTGACTGGAAACACGGAACACTTTGGGGCGGTTCCAGCAATCACGGAGAAGATTATGGGATTGGATGGTAAATACTGATTTCACCACACAGATCCGAAAAAAAATCTTCCTCCGGTGACCGAAGGAAGATTAAACGTTTTTGACCTCGCTAAGGGATGCTCAGTAATTTTTCAGATCACTGTTTGTCGTACACAGCCTTTGTGGTTACATCTCCTTGCTGAGTGGTCCTCGTTGTTGTTACGGTTAGAGATTTTCCTCCATCTTCTAAGGTCCAGGTTTCTGTAGCAGAGAACGAAAAAGTTTGCCCATTTCTATCCATTGTTGTGTTGGATGTAATGGTAAAACTTTTTCCATCATCGGCCCATTTTAATGAAGATTTCCTGGTGGAGTTGCCAAAGCCGGTTCCGGTTACTTCCTTTCCGTCGAAGGTCAGTGTTTCTGTACTAGTCACATCATCGCCTCCCTGGAAAGAAGGCGTGGTTCTGGAGATGGTGATCGCATCATCTTTTTGTTCTACTTTTAATTCTTTAGTAGCAAATCTTGCTCCCCTTTGACCAAAATCACTTTTTCCTTCATTCAATTTCCAATCTCCGGAAAAATTGGCTTTGTCAGCAAGAAAAGTAAATGAAAGAAGCAGTGCAGGAATAGTAACAAAAGCGATTAATTTTTTTGCAAAAGAAGTAAGCATATAAAAAAGTTTTGTTCTTAAATGTAAGAAGAAGAATTGTAAAATTGCATCAGCAGGTTTCTATAAATATGAATAGTATAAAAAATCTTTTTAAATCAGTTATACATCTTCATAGTGTATTGTTATGCGAAATTATTTTAATACTTCATTCAGAATCTTTGCCAGCCTGATACCTCCTTTAAGCAATTGATTATCCAGGTCATTTTTGAAAATGTAATTGTACTGGTATCCCAGTTTCGCATTGTCAGGAGTTGAGGCATATATTTTATTCGCCATCAAATAGGAATCATAGAACCAGTCTTCCAATGATGAATTCTGCCATTCTTTTATTTGTTCATCGCTGGCAATATCAAGGATCCTGGCATATTCCGTATAGCTGTATTCCTGGAATTCAACCAAAGAATTATCCCATACGGAATGCAGGTTAGTAGATTTCTCAAACCAACTAACTTTTATTTTATTTCCGCCCTGGTCTTCCGGACGGCCCACATGCAAGGGCTGATGCAGGTCGCCAACAAGATGAATTAAAAATCTCAAAGCGATCTGCCTTTGCTCTATTGGTAATGAGTGGTCAGCTACCTGTTGGCACATTGCCTGAATTTGTGTGTACAGATTTTCTCCGGGTAATTTTTTCAGGGCGGCAATGAATTCTTCTTTATTCAGGTTGGCGGGCAGGTCCACATAATGCCATTGGGATGTGTGGCGCCAGGTTACCGTAGTATCCGATTTTATAAAATCCGGCCAGTTAGCCCATTGTGCCAGCGTTTCTTTTCCAAACAACTTGCGCAATTCTTTTTTAGCCCGGTGAGTTAAATGATTTTGAGCGATCTCCGCCACGACCCTATGCCCGGTGACTCCCCAGCAAAAAGAAAATAGCGGGGTAAAAAGAGCAACGGTTAAAAAAAGTACAGCGAAAAATTTTCGTCGAAATAAATTGAACATACCCGATGATTTAATAATTACAAATTTGAAGGAAAAGATCCAACAGATGAAATTGTAATTATTATAATTTGTCTTCCGGGATGATGCTCAATTGAGATTAGCCGGTTCAATAGACGCCACTTCGATCACAGGATGCATACTCACTTTTGATTTGATCGAATTAGAAATTAAACAAGCGGCTTCGGATTTATACAACACACGTTCAGCTCTTTCCCTGTCTTTTTCATCTCTGATAATGACATGAGGTTCCAATATCACTTCGGTCATCAGGAATTTGCCATCTACCTGTTCTAATTTTCCTTTGGAATGGCAATGGAAGGATTGAAATTCAAGTTTTGAATTTTCTGCAATAGCCAGAAAAGTGGTCATCAGGCAACTGCTCACTGCTGCTGTAAAAAGATGTTCCGGAGACCAAATGCCCGGAATGCCTTTGGGAAATTGGGGAGGGGTAGCCACTTCAATGCAACCATTTGAGCCTGGTGAAACAACATTTAATTCCGGCGAACACATCACCCCTTTACGTTCACGGCTCCAGTTGATGTCTACATTATAATAATGTGCGTCCATAGTAAAAATTTTACACGGCAAAAGTAGGCTGCTTGTAAGGATGCAGGCATGACACCGATCATGAATAAATATGATTTTGTTACCTGAGTATCATTGCAGAAGGCCGGAAATTGGCTGCTAAGCAATAAGAATAAAAATCCTATATTTACTCCCCATAATTCTAACCCTCACTCTTGCTCCAAAGACCTGATGAGACGCCATTTTTTGTGAAGAATAATTAAACTGATTTTAAAAAGCGAATAAATGAGAATTTGCCTGCTGGGATTATTGTTTTGTGCGGGTTCCTGTTTTGGACAAAAAGGCTGGGAAGCAGAAATAATGCCCGGCATATCATCTTATTCCGGTGATCTGACCCAAACAGCTATTCCAATACACACCATCCAACCTTCGGTTAGCGCTAATTTAAAATATAATACAGGCGATTTTATAAATGTCCGCCTCGGTGTTGCCTGGGGTATCGTTTCGGGTAATGACAAGTATAATTCTCAATGGGATCTCAAAGGAAGAAACCTGAGTTTCAAGAGCGATATATTTGAAGGGAACATTTGCATTGAATTGAATTTAGCCGACCCGGATATTTATTATTCCTATCCCTATCTTTTCGGTGGTGTCGGTGTTTTTCATTTCAATCCTTATGCTTATGACAGCAGCAATCACAAAGTTTACTTACATCCTTTAAGCACCGAAGGCGAAGGATTGCCTCAATATCCTTCGGTAAAAAATTATTCCCTGACCCAGATCTGTTTGCCTTTCGGCGGCGGGTGGAAGATCAAAGTGCACGATAATTTCACTATAACTTTTGAAGCAGGCATCCGTTATCTTTTTACCGATTACCTGGATGATGTAAGCGGCAAATATGTCGACAGGGAAACATTGTTGTTGGCAAAAGGGCAACAGGCGGCTCAGATGGCATTTCGTGCTACTTTTCCTATCACAGCAGGCGATCCGAGAGGAAATCCAAAAGTGAAAGATAAGTATGCTTTTGCCGGAGTTAAGTTCGGTTTTTATTTAGGCAGAAAAAAAGATTAGTAACAATTCCTTTTATAAAAAAAACCGCCCCGATCCTTTGATTTCATTCCGGATGGGACGGCCTGCTCTTTAGCAATATAACCAATCAATCATTAAGCTGCTTTTGTTTCAGCAACTGCCTGTTTAATAAATTGTGCATTCGCATTGATGGTTACTTCTTCACCGAGTAAAATACTACCTGTCTCAGAAACCATGCTGAAGCTTACTCCAAAATCTTTGCGATTGATCTTGCCGGATATAGTGATTCCGATCCTGGTATTGCCCCACGGGTCTTTTGCAAAGCCACCGAATTCTGCATTTAAAGCTATGTTCTTGCTGACGCCACGCATTGTCAGTGTTCCATATACCTTATAATTTTCGTCATCAATTTTTTCCAGCTTGCTGCTTTCGAAAGTAAGTTGAGGATGATTCTCGGCATCAAAGAAATCACCGGTTCTTAAGTGAGCATCCCGTTGCTCGTTATTGGTGGTGATAGAGCTGATCTCAGCAGTGAACCGCACTTTTGAAGTGCTGATATCATCACCGTTTGTTTCTACTTCTGCATTGAATTGTTTGAAACTGCCTGTTACCCAGGACACCATCAGGTGCCGTACTTTAAAATGAATTTCTGAGTGTGTGGGATCGATCACCCATTTTGTTGTTGCCATAATAATTTTTATTTGATTGGTTAATTAATAAATTGACAACACAAAGCTACCGTGGCAACACTGCCAGCTCCAATGATGAATGATAAGAAATGGAATTGATGTATGTTAAGAAAAAAGCCCCGAACCTGAAAGGGTTCGGAGCCGATGTTTGTTGGAATGATTGAGTTGAACTTGCCGTTTTTGTTTGGGGAAGCAGTTTTTTAAAAAAGTTACTTTTTGTCTTGTCTTAATATAAAAAATAACAAAAAAATCAAGACAAAACAGTTGAAAGCAACCTTATTGGAGAATTTGCTAGACTTAGCTATTCCTATTCTCCGCCTTAAGAAATTTCCTTGGTATGTAAACTTGTCTTTTGCAATAGGAAAGGTTGTATTATTTGCAATGAGTATGTAAGAAAATCAAATATACTTCTACAAATTATCTTGAATTAATGCATAATAATTATGTATTTAACTCCGAGTTAAAACTGCTTATTTTCTCGTTTTTTTTTTGAAACTTTAAAATTCAGAAGGTATAATTGTAATAAGTGCTTAAAACGTTTTTATTGATGGTGAAATTTATAGAGCAGATAAATACCATTATTATTTATTTTGGAGTAATTCTTTGTGATATATTTTTCGTTTCAGATTTATTATTATTTTCTTTTTTAATTATTTAATGGAACTCTTTACCAGCAAGGGTTCTGTGGAAAAAAGTGCAACAATTGTCGCAATGTTTAAAATAAATTTTGTAAATTACATGTCCATTTTTGAACACTGCCTCATTTTGGGTTCTCTTTAAAATCAATATTGGTAAAAAAAATATACCTGGGTTTAATATTATGACTCAAGGATGTATTATTCATTTCTAAAAAATAAATTATGAAACGCAAAGATTTAGAAAATGCTCTTCATTTCATTGACCAACTGATAGCAAATGGATATCAATTTTCAATTTATGAAAGAAGCAAAAAATTTTCCATTGATTGGAAAAACCGCTTGTATCCGCCAAAAAAAGTTTGTGAAATCGGATTGATAGCAAAGGGTTTTCCGACTCCCAAAAATTTTACAACTGATACTGCATTGAGAGTTTTGAGGCACTTTGGTTTTAAAATCGTTTCTAAAAAATCAAATGTATTTTAATTTATTATTACTATGACGAACACATTATCTGCAATAAAAGAATTCCAGTACGTAACCGGCACTTACCCAGAATTGGATATGTTGTTGTGTAAAGGGAATATTGAGCATTGGTATGTTTTCAATTACACGTATGCAGTATTGCTTGATTTGCACGATTCAAAAGAAGTTATTCGCTGTTCCCAATCTACTACAAGATATATCATGCCTAAACAAAATTTTGTGGATTATCTTGAGAAACTTCAGATTTTAAATTTACCTGATCTAACATATCTGTGCAGTTCCTATCGCAGGCCTGGAACAGAGGATAAATTGTTTGAGTGGCATAAGGGAAGAATACCTTTTGTAAATGAATATTTAAAACAGACTTATGGCAAATTGCTATATAAAAGCCAAGCTATCTACCTTTTTTCATTTTACGCTCAACTTTCTAATGAAGACTCAGAAAAAGCTGTAGGATGGTTAAACGATCACACATTGCATGGAATTGCCTGGGCAAGAGATATAAATGTTGATAATAATTATTCATTTCTGAATCTATGGTACGAATATACTTTTGATGGAAGGGTTCGTGAGCCCAAATATGATGTCGCTAAGAAACTATATGATTTTTTAACTTGAAAATTGAATTTCTATGCCACTACGTCTTGTTGGGTTAACTGGGGCATGTAAAATATATAAACTGATTGATAAGCCTAATAGCACCGAGGAGATACATTCAGAAATATTTCCAACGATCGGATCTTTTTATGAACATGAAGGAAAATTTTATTTCCGGTTTCTGTTATCCGATAATTTAATTGTCATATCTTTTAATGAAGATGAAGACGAATCTGTCAGCCTAAGCAAAAAATTTCTTTGTCCAAGACTTAAGAAATTAAATGACGGATATTTCATTCTATCTGGATTGTACAAGAACAATGGGGAAACTTGGCAAGTAATTGCAAAATTTGAAGGGGAAATCCCGAGTAATTATCCACAATATCAGGATGAAATAAACTATCCTGAAAATTACTGGAAATAATCTTTAAAATATGTTACGTTTAAGCGGAGAACGTTTTACAGCATTGCAAGCATTAGCCATAGCAAACTGCCGACCAGCTTTAAATGATGCTGCAATATTAGCATGGAGCAATAGCGGACAGATTAATGCAACTGTATTAGGGCATTTGAAATCTTATTTACAGTTTAGGCCTGCTCCTGTATTTGGCCCTTACGAAATTCATCCTTATATCTTTCGAGAAACATCTCAATTTAACTTAAATAGAAAGTATTTATTACTTGGGACCTTCCCGCCAAATACTTATTTACACAATATTCCAAAATTAGCCCAATTATCGGCCGTGCATCCAAATGTTAAAACACCGCCTACGGTTGATTTCTATTACGGAAATATGGCAAGCTTATGGAAATTTTTCGGATTAGCGGGCCCAATGACGAGGAATAGCATTATAGCTTTTTTGACAGCTAATAGTATTTCGATAAGTGATAGCATTTTGGGTGCTCAAAGGAGAAAATTTGTCAGCTCGGCAGATCAAAATTTATATAACATTCTCCCACATCAAGGTCTCTGTAAAATTTTTGACCCTGAATCACTAATAGAAACAATTTTATTCACAAGCGGCTCATTGAAAGAAATTAAAATAAACAATAGTGGTGCTATTTCATTTACTTCTCCAAATACTTTGAATATTTTTTTGGGAATCCTTATGAGATGCAATAATACTCAAAAGAACGGGATTGAAATTTCTGGGCAGCCAAATGGCTTAGGGTCGTTTTATAAATTTGATAAAATGGGATTGAAGCAGGCTATTAATGATCAAAACAAGCATATAATCTGGTGGCTTCGATTGAAAAATAGAAAATTAAGAATAATAAATCTGCCAACTCCTGCAATAGGATTAGGAATGATAAGTCCCAAAACATTTTTTGGAAGATGGGTCGGTTGGAAAGCAAATCAGAATGGTCTTCCTACTCCGGGCGTCAATTTGAAAGATTATATGAATCAATATGCTAATGCGTTTTTTCCTCCATATACAAACCAATATCGAAAGGAAATTTATGATCTTGCAATTCATAATATTCCAGTTCTTCAAGCAATATGATAGATGTATTAATGATAAAAAGATTTTTGGATTTAAATAAAAACTAAGATTTTTTTTATGCAATTTAAATATCCCGAGACATTGACTGGACAAGAATTAGATAGCTATTTAGCTAATGGATGGTTCAGAATGCAGCATTATATATTTAGGAGTGATAATAGTGGAGGACAAAGCGTAAAATGGATCAGGTTAGTGGTTAAAAAGTTTGAAGAAAGTAAAAGTGCAAAAAAAATATCGGGCAATAACAATTTATTTTCTTACGATCTTGAAACGATGAAGATCGATGATGAAATTGAGGAATTATATGCAGAGTATCGGGGGTATGTTAAATTCGGGGATGATATATTCAAGAGAGTTAAAGAAATGCTTGGAGCGGAAAGAAAAAATATTTTTGATACATATTGTATTAAACTTAGGGATGATAAAAAACTTATTGGCGTAGGAGTTTTTGATATGGGCTATGCCAGTATCGCTGCCATTTCAAATTTCTATCACCCAAGTTATCATAAGAAAAGTGTTGGAAAGTATTTAATGCTTTTGGAAATTAAAGAGGCAGTTAAATTAAGAAAATATTTTTTCTATCCTGGTTATGTTTTTGATGAAAGCCCGCTATTTGATTACAAATTTTTCCCATCTAATAAAAATGCATTTGAATATTTTGATTATCAAAATCTAGAGTGGGAGCCTGCGGTTAGGTATATTAAGAAAAAATCCCCAATCCTTCGATAAGCTCAGGATTCGTTCGGGGATTAAATATTTTGCGACCCTTCGTCAGGCTCAGGGCCTAGTATCGATAATGTTCCGGCTTGAACGGCCCATTCTTCGGGATGCCTAAGTATCCGGCTTGTTCATCAGTCAGTTCATCCAGTTCTACTCCGATCTTACTCAAATGCAACCTGGCAACTTTCTCATCGAGATGCTTCGGAAGAACATACACTTTGTTTTCATAATTCTTATGATTATTCCACAATTCAATTTGTGCCAGCGTCTGGTTGGTAAAAGAATTACTCATTACAAATGAAGGATGGCCGGTAGCGCAACCGAGGTTCACTAAACGTCCTTCTGCCAACAGGATCACTTCTTTTCCATCAATGTTATAAATATCCACCTGGGGTTTGATGGTATCTTTTGTATGTCCGTAATTATTATTCAACCAGGCAACATCGATCTCAATATCAAAGTGGCCGATATTGCAAACCACTGCTTTGTCTTTCATATTGCGGAAATGTTTTTCCGTGATCAGGTCACGGCAGCCGCTGGCAGTAACAATGATATCTGCTTCTTTCACCGCATCGATCATTTTCTTTACTTCATATCCATCCATCGCAGCTTGCAATGCGCAGATCGGATCGATCTCTGTAACGATCACCCGGCAACCGGCGCCACGCAATGAAGCAGCAGAGCCTTTACCCACATCTCCATAGCCACCTACTACTGCAACTTTTCCTGCCAACATTAAATCTGTTGCACGGCGAATCGCATCTACCAAACTTTCCTTGCATCCATATTTATTATCAAATTTGGATTTTGTTACTGAATCATTCACATTAATAACAGGCAAAGGCAATGTTCCCTTCGCCATTCTTTCATACAAACGATGAACACCGGTAGTGGTTTCTTCGGAAATTCCTTTTACATGCTGTACCAGTTCAGGATATTTATCCAATACCATATTCGTCAGGTCGCCGCCATCATCCAATATCATATTCAACGGACGATCGGGGCTACCGAAGAATAAAGTTTGTTCAATGCACCAATCAGCTTCTTCCAATGTTTCACCTTTCCAGGCAAATACTCCGATACCGGCAGCGGCAATAGCGGCGGCGGCATGATCCTGTGTAGAAAAAATATTGCAGGAACTCCATTTCACTTCTGCGCCAAGTTCGATCAGCGTTTCGATCAATACAGCGGTTTGAATGGTCATGTGCAAACAACCGGCGATCCTTGCTCCTTTCAACGGTTTGGAAGCGCCGTATTCTTTGCGCAACGCCATGAGGCCGGGCATCTCTGCTTCGGCAAGGCGAATTTCTTTACGCCCCCACTCAGCGAGTGAAAGGTCTTTTACTTTATACGGAAGTTTAAAATCGATCTTTGATAGTGTTGCAGACATATAATGGTTTTTAGTTGACACAAAGGTAGAGGCTTAGAATAAAATATAATACATTTGATAAAATTTGGAATAAAACTTCATTTATTTCGTTATTAACAGAACAAACATCTATTAGTGTATGCCTAAGCCGGTCAAAAAAGAAGAATCATCTGTTCCTGCAAAATTAGATCAGAAAGATATTTCGATCCTTAAGTTGTTGCAGGAAAATGCCAGAGCCACGGTAAAAGAGATCGCCGATAAGATACACCTGAGCACTACGCCGGTGTATGAACGTATCAAAAGAATGGAAGAGGCAGGCGTTATCAAACAATATGCAACGCTGGTGGATCATTCAAAAGTGAAGAAGGGCCTTATAGTGATCTGTTATGTATCATTAAAACAACATAATAAAACAGCCGGCGCAAAATTTATCAAGGCCATTAATGATATGAGCGAGGTGCTGGAATGTTATATCATATCCGGCGAATTTGATTTTATGCTTAAAGTGGTGGCGGAAAATATGAATGCTTATTATGATTTTCATGTAAACAAATTAAGTGAGTTGGATAATATCGCCAATGTGCAAAGTGTTTTTGTCATGGGGGTTGTTAAGCAAACACATATCATGGTCTGATGTAATGCATGTGATAATCGGCTGATCATTATTTTTAGTGATCGCAAGATTTCTAATTTGTAATTTTGAATTCATAACTCCACAATATGTTCACATATGATACCATCACAGCCGCCGTAAAAGGCCTCAAAGAAAGAGGATATGCCAAAGATTTCAACCTGGAAGAAAATTGCCTGATCTGTCATGAGGATAAACTTCATCCGGAAGATTTTGAAATTGTTGAAGTCTATCGTTTTGAAGGAGATTCCGATCCTGCTGACGAAGCCGTAGTGTATGGCATCGAGTCAAGCAATGGCATCAAAGGCGTATTGGTGAGTGGTTATGGCGCTTCGGCAGTTGGTTTAGGAGCAGAGATGGCAAGAAAATTGAGTATGCACAGGATATAAAGAAAAAATTATGAGAACAACGAACCGGATTTTTTTTGCCATACTATTTTTTTCTCCCTTGTTTTCGCTGGCGCAAACTAATACGATCGGAACTCAAAAGATGGTACTAACCTGCCCGTTTGAACATGGCTCCGGCCGGGAGCCTAAAGAAGCTTTTACCTGGGATCCGCCGGATCAGAAAGTGGTAATGATAAGTAAAATAGATTCAATTGTGAGGAGTTGTATAAAAGCTACAGTAGTGAAAGTGGATCCTGCTGAAGACAACAGTTATGAGATCGTTCTTAATGTAAATAACCTGTATTTCTGGTATCATGGATTGATCAGGCCTGTTGTGAAAAGAGGAGAAATTGTGACGGCAGGTCAAACATTAGGCATTTATACTTTTGGAACCGAGTTGGAATTCCGCATGTTTAAAGATGAGGATATGCAAGACCCGAGAGATCTTTTAGAATGTAAAGTGCCGAAGGCGGATTAGTGAGTCGGGAGTCGTTAGTCAGTAGTCCGAAATCAAGCAATTTTTTTACTCCTGACTTCTGACTCCTGGCTCCAGACTCAGTTGCATTACATAATCATTCATAAAATATCCGTTGCCGATATCGAGATTGATCTCTTTCAATACTGAAAATCCCAGTTTTTCATAAAAGATTTTAGCCTTGTTATGGCGATTTACCTGCAGTTGTAAGGCTTTTGCATTTTGGCCTTTGATTTTTTCAACGATATGATTGATGATGAATTTTCCCGTACCTTTTCCCTGTTGTGATGTTAGTACATAGATCTTATGCAGTTTGAAAAGTTGTGGCTCTATTTGCTGGTAAGAAGCAAAACCTAATGGTTGATCATCCTCATAAGCGATCAAAAACTGCGCCCCTTCGCCCATTTGTTTTTTCAAAGAAGCTTCGCTGTACATCATGTCCAGCATGTAATCGATCTGTTCCTTAGAAATAATGGCCGCATAAGTTTGCGGCCATACTTTAAAAGTCAGTTCACGTATCAGTGAAATATCATCAGTTGTTGCGTTGCGTATGCTATGCATTGGGTGGAGGAGGTGGTGTATGATCTTTAAACATATGTTTTGAGATCCGCTGACCGGAAACTATCATGTTACGGCATAATACCAGCGAAATAATAAATGACACTACAGCGCCGCCGGCAAGTGCCGTGTTAGTGGAGTTAGGATCAGCGCCGGGTTGTTGGCTCCAAAAAATAAAGAAATCAAAAGTGCCATGGAAGAAAATGGCCGCCAGCAAACCTGTCAGCATTAATCCCGGGCTCTTTTTAGATTCGAATTTGGCCTTTCCTACAAAATAACCCATGATGATGGCAAATGTTGCATGCGCCGGAACGCTCAGAAACATCCGTAATACCACAACCTGCATGTCCTGGTATTTTAAAGCATACATTACGTTTTCAACTGTAGCAAAACCCATGCTTACCATCACCGCATAAATGATCCCATCCAGCGGCTCATCAAATGCTTTTTGATTATAACTATACAGGCGTAATCCAAGGAACTTACTGGTTTCTTCACTAAACCCTACAATGCAATATGCAAAAAGTGCTATGCCGGAAGTAGTGCCATCGTTCAAATACCCAAACGAATTCTCAAATCCTATTGCAGGTAAAATAGCGATGCAACCGAGGATGAAACTGATGATCAGGTTTTGTGCCGGTTCTTTATTATACAGATCCCTGTAAAAAATAAACAGGCAGATGGCGATGCCGGGTGCAGCCCCGAGTGCAACATATTGCATAAACGTTGGTTTTGTTATGGAAAGGTAGAAAAATCATTTTATTTATGCATACTCAATTCCCGGTAATTAAAAAAACCGCCTTCCGGGAGGCGGTTTTTTAATAAGGGGTTCAAAAAATTTACCACTTCATTTTTTGCCTGAGATTGCTGTCAATGACGTCGAGGAATTCCTCCGTATACAGGTAGTGTTCTCCATGATTTACTTTATTGCCATGAATACATACGGCAAGATCTTTCGTCATTTTTCCGTCTTCAACCGTTTCCACACAAACAGCTTCCAGTGCATTGCTGAAATCGATCAAAGGTTGATTGTTGTCTAATTTCCCACGGAAAGCCAAACCCCTGGTCCATGCAAAAATGGAAGCGATCGGGTTGGTAGAGGTAGGCTTTCCTTTCTGGTGTTCCCTGTAATGTCTCGTCACGGTGCCATGCGCTGCTTCCGCTTCCATCGTATTGCCGTCAGGAGTTACCAATGTTGATGTCATCAATCCCAACGAACCGAATCCCTGCGCCACAGTATCACTTTGTACATCGCCATCATAATTTTTACAAGCCCAGACAAAATTGCCATTCCATTTTAATGCGCTGGCTACCATATCATCGATCAACCGATGTTCGTAGGTGATGCCGGCTGCTTCAAATTTTGATTTGAATTCGTTATCATAGATCTCCTGGAAAATATCTTTGAAACGTCCATCATATTTTTTCAGGATCGTATTTTTTGTAGAAAGATATAATGGCCATTTTTTCATCAATGCCTGGTTAAAGCATGCATGGGCAAAACCCCTGATACTTTCATCGGTATTGTACATGGCAAGCGCTACGCCATCACCTTTGAAATTATATACTTCAAACTCCTGCACTTTACCATCTTCACCTTCGAACCTGATAGTGAGTTTTCCTTTTCCCTTTGTTACAAAATCCGTGGCACGATACTGATCACCAAAAGCATGACGACCGATACAAATAGGAGCGGTCCAGTTGGGGACAAGCCTCGGCACATTTTTACATACGATCGGTTCCCGGAAAACGGTTCCATCCAGGATGTTGCGTATTGTTCCATTCGGGCTTTTCCACATTTGTTTCAGGTTGAATTCTTTTACTCTTGCTTCATCGGGAGTGATGGTAGCACATTTTATTCCTACACCATATTGTTTAATAGCGTTAGCAGCATCCACTGTTACCTGGTCGTTAGTAGCGTCCCGGTGTTCGATACCCAGGTCAAAATATTTGATATCGATATCCAGGTAAGGGAGAATGAGTTTGTCTTTGATGAATTTCCAGATGATTCGTGTCATTTCATCGCCATCCAATTCCACCACCGGGTTGGCGACTCTGATTTTTTGAGGCATAGATCCTTTTATTTATAGTTTAGAATTTTTGAGTGTGCAAAGCTAAGGTTTTGCGGACAGTTCCTGCTTGACCAGATTTGACAGGAATAATTTTTATTTATTCTTCATAAAACAGGCGGATAAGTCAGACCATTTGCGTAACTTTTATGGTAATAAGGATCATGGAAACAGTAGCTCCCTTTTTTGAATATCTTAAAAAATTTGTTGATCTCACTGAACACGAGTTTCGGGAATACTTATATCCGATAATTAAAGTACGAAGGTTTGCCAAAAAAACTGTTGTGACGGAAGCGGGAAAAGTAGAGAACTATTTCAATTTTATTCTAAAAGGATTGGTCAGGAAATATTATAGAAGATATAAAGATGGCCATGAAGAGATCAACACGCAGATCTCCATGGAAAATCACATCATTTTAAGCCAGGAATCTTTTTACAGCCGTCAACTTTCGGAATACACTATCGAAACAATTGAACCCACTATGCTGGTTTCTATTCATCATGATGACCTGGAAAAAATGTATGCCCGCTCTCATAAAATGGAACACCTGGGACGTATTGTGGTTACTCATGCCATGGTGATCAAAGACCGATGGCAAATGCAACAGGTGAAAATGACGCCGAGAGAACGTTTCATTGATTTTGTCACTAAAAACCCGGAATTGCTACAACGGGTGCCCCAAAAGTATCTTGCTTCTTTTCTTAATATCAAACCGGAAACTTTCAGCCGCTTCAAGCATTTGCTGGTACATCATATGAAGAAAAAGAAAATCGGCTGAGCCTGCTTCAGACATTTACTACCAACACCGGGATATTCAATTCATGGCGGACAGATTCAATGGTTTCTCCATAAAACCAATCTTTGATGCCTGTATGCCTATGCCCGCCAATGATAAGTATGTCTGCATTGGATTCTTTCACTAACCGAACGATCTCTTTGATGCGGTTCCCAAAACCCAATTTTGCTTCAGCATTAAAACCACGGTCTTTTAATTCCTGTGCATAAAATTCAAGGTGTTCTTTGTCTTTCCGTGTTTCCATATCATCACTTTCTTTTTGATAAATTCTTGCCGGCACACTTTCCACTACGTGGATCAGAATGTAATTACTTCCGGAACTTCCCTGTCCGATGGCATGTGATAAAAGCGTTTTATCTTTTTCGCTGAAGTCAAACGCAATAGCGATCCTGTCATATTTCGGAATAGATAAAGATTGAAGGCTCGCAGCTTCCGGGTGCATACGAAGTGGAATCGTTCTGCGGATCCGTTTCAGTAATGGATAGGCAAAAGCGATCAATAGCAACAGAACGAATGCTATGCCGGCGATCAGTATCACAAATTTCCAGAACATATTATCGGAGCTTTCAAAATAATCAATCGCCTGCCCTGCAACCATCCGGATATTCAGGTAAGCCAATACCAGCGATACCGTCCATGCTGCAATTTTGGTAACAGGTCCAATGGCAAAGCTACCCATGGTTTTTTTATCGCTTACAAAATGGATCAGCGGAATGATAGCAAAACTCAATTGAATGCTTAATACCACCTGGCTGAACACCAGCAGGTCGTCAATATTTTTTTCACCGTTTATCAAAATAACGATCACGGCAGGAATGATAGCGATCAACCGGGTGAGTAACCGCCGCATCCACGGATTGATGCGCAGGCGCAGGTATCCTTCCATCACCACTTGCCCGGCGAGTGTTCCTGTCACCGTGGAACTTTGTCCCGCGGCGATCAATGCTACTGCAAAAAGTATCGGCGCTACACTGGTGCCGAGCAACTGATCCAATAAATGATGTGCTTCTTTGATCTCCGCCACATCATGCCTTCCCGAAGAATGAAAAACAGCAGCAGCAAGAATAAGTATTGCGGCATTTACCAGGAAGGCAAGATTCAGTGCAATAGTACTGTCCCAAACATTCAGCCGCAGCGCCTTTTTAATTCCTTCTTTGTCCCGGTTTATTTTTCTTGTTTGCACCAGGGCAGAATGCAGATAAAGATTATGCGGCATTACTGTGGCGCCGATGATGCCAATGGCAATGTATAATGCCGTGTTATTGGGAATGGCAGGAATAAATCCCGAAGCGATCTGGCCGAAATTCAAATTATGCCTTGCTAAAAATAATTCTACAAAAAATGACAGGCCGATAATAAAGATCAAACCAATAATGAATGCTTCCATTCTTCGCATGCCCAGCCGTTGTAATAATAATAAAAGGAAAGTATCAAACACCGTGATCAATACTCCCCACAATAATGGAATGCCGGTAAGCAATTGCAAACCGATAGCCATTCCCAATACTTCAGCAAGGTCGCAGGCTGCAATGGCCACTTCCGCCAATGCATACAATGCATAATTTATATAAGCAGGATATGTTTCACGGTTGGCCTGCGCCAGGTCTCTGCCCCGAACCACTCCCAATCGTGCTGATAAACTTTGAAGCAATAATGCCATCAGGTTACTCATCAGTAATACCCATATCAATCTGTACCCAAACTGGCTGCCACCCTGCAGGTCCGTGGCCCAGTTGCCCGGATCCATATAGCCAACACTAATAAGATATGCCGGACCGAAGAATGATAGGATCCTTCTCCACATTTTTGGTTGTGGTAGTGTCGTATCAATGCTTTCGTGTACATCTCCCAATGATATATCGTGATGCCGCTTATGGTCCATATTTCACAAAGATTTTTTTTGCAAGCTGTTCGCTTATAGTAAATGGTAGTTGCTGGCGGATCTTGATCTCAAGCGACTGATCGAAGTCGAACCGTTTCTTCACTTCCAGCCGGGTGCCGATCCGGATATTTTTGTGCTTCATTAATTCCAGCATAGAAGAAGACTGATCGCCGACATGGCAAACAATTGCAGTTTTATTCAAAGGAATTTCCGAAAGGGAGACCTGTTGGTTCTTTTCAATTTTTCCCTGGTTGTCCGGTATCGGGTCTCCGTGCGGATCAAAACGGGGATACCCTAAATATTCATCTAATTTGTCAATAAGTTTTTTGCTACTTACATGTTCCAGGTCTTCCGCTACAGCATGTACTTCGTCCCAGGAGAATTTTAATTTTTCTGAAAGAAAATATTCCCACAGCCGATGGCGGCGAATGATGCCTAATGCGATCCTGGTTCCTTCGGTGGTCAGCCGGAAGCCGCGATAAGGCTGGTAATGCACCAGCTTTTTTGATTTCAGTTTTTTCATCATGTCCGTAATGGAAGCGGGACGGGCCTTCAGTTCCGCTGCCAGGTCGTTGGTAGTGACGGTGCCGGCTTCCTGCTGCAGGTGAAAAATCGCTTTAATGTAATTCTCCTCGCTGGTAGAAAAATTCAGCATGACTAAAAATAAATTTAGACAAACCTAAATTAATAAATTGATATTTCAAAACGGGCTATTGACGGTCACACCGGAATCGCTTAAATTCGATGCCCGATTCAAATGATGCGACCGATCAGGACATATTTTTTACTGCTGGCTGCCCTGGCCGTTTTGGCCGGATGCAAGCATAAAAAAAGGCCATCGCTGTCCGGTGAAGAGCCGGTAGCCATCAATGATTTCATGGATTTTTTTCCTGAAGTAAAATTGCCGTTTCAGTTTGCGGATACTGACCTGGAGCAAAAAGATCCTGATTCACTCCGCATCAGCTATAAAGTTTTTTCCCAGTTTGTACCGGATTCTTCTATCAGCCGTATATGCGGCAAAGGAGTGAGGCCGCAGTTTTTCCCGATGGGGAAAGTAAGCGCCTCCAAAGAAGAATTGTATTTTTTTGTAAAAGCTGTTAGCGGGGAACGCAGTACTGCCTTGCTGGCCTGCTTTGACAAGAAAAAGGATTTCCTGGCTGCGATGCCGGTATTGCAGCCTGACCAGAACGCCGCTACGGTGCAGGTTTCCGGGATCGATAAAAATCTTTCTGTTTACAAAATTGTACGGAGAAAAAATGCAGACGGCACTGTCAGTGAAGGAAAAGATGTGTACATACTTAATGCATCAGCAAAAAATTTCATGCTGATCCTGACGGACCAGTTGGAAGACCATCCCACAGAACTCATCAATCCCATCGATACCTTAGCCAGAAAAAATAAATTATCCGCAGACTATACCGCCGGGAAGATGAATTTGGTCTCTATCCGTGACGGGCGCAAACCCAACCGGATCTTATTTTTTATTCATTTTGAAAAAAATAATCATGAATGTATCGGCGACTTGAAAGGCGAAGCGGTACTCCGATCGCCAACGCTGGCAGAATTTCATTCTAACACCGATCCCTGTGTATTGCAGTTATCATTTACTCCATCAACAGTTACTATAAAAGAAATGGAAGGATGTGGTTCGCACAGAGGATTACATTGTGTATTTGAAGGAACTTTTATCCGGAAAAAAGAAATGGCAAAGAAAAAGAAACACTGATGTGGCTTTTCATTTTTCCCCAGTATGTGCAAAAGCTCCATTTATTGCCATTGTGAAAAGTTAATTGCCAATTAAATTTTATCTTGCGCTTTAGTGTAAATAGTACATGACATGAGTTTTACCAATTTCAGGATCCCGTACCCGGTGGATGACCGTTATTCAAAGAAGGTGGCCTACTTTTCTATGGAGTATGCCATTCACCAGCCACTGAAGATCTATAGCGGTGGTTTAGGGTTTCTTTCCGGCTCGCATTTGCGCAGTGCTTATGAATTGAGACAAAATCTTCTCGGCGTCGGCATTTTATGGAAGTACGGCTATTACGACCAGGCCCGCAACCAGGATCAGACATTACAAGTGACGTGGATGGAAAAAATTTATTCTTTCCTGGAAGATACGGGTATCAAGTTCCAGATCACCGTGCATGAACACCCTGTTTGGGTAAAAGCGTATTACCTGAATCCTGAAACGTTCAAAACAGCGCCGTTGTTTTTGTTGAGCACGGATCTTCCGGAGAATGATTATGTATCACAAACGATCTGTCATCGTTTGTACGATGCAAATGTGGCTACTAAAGTGGCACAATTTATCTTGCTGGGAGTAGGTGGCGCCAGGTTGATGGACGAGATCGGTTTTAATCCTGACTTATATCATTTGAATGAGGCCCACGGAATCTCGTCCGCATTTTATCTCTACAATAAATTCAATAACCAGATCGAAGAAGTGAGGAAAAGGCTGGTGTTCACTACGCATACGCCGGAAGAAGCAGGCAATGAAAAACATGAGATCCATCTTTGCCATAAGATGAGTTATTTCTGCGGCCTGAGCATTGATGAAGTGAAAACGCTTACCGGTAGCCAGGATGATATGTTCAGTCATTCACTGGCAGCGTTGCGGTTTGCAAAACTGGCCAATGGTGTTTCCCGCCTTCACGGAAAAGTTTCCAATGCCATGTGGAGCAAGTATGAAAATATTTGCCCCATCATTTCTATTACCAATGCACAAAACTGGAAATACTGGTCCGATAAGCAGCTGTATCGTTTTATGGAAGAAGGAAACGATTGGGCTTTTGACGACCGGAAAAAATACCTGAAGAAAAGAACATTTGAGATCGTGGCGGATCAGACAGGGAAATTGTTTGACCCGAATGTTTTTACATTGATCTGGGCCCGCCGTTTTGCCGGGTATAAAAGAGCCGGCCTTATTACCAACGATGAAGAACGATTTGAAAAACTGGTGAATGATACCAAATACCCGGTGCAGATCATCTGGGCTGGCAAACCTTACCCTGTCGATCATCCGGCTATCAGCGAATTCAATCAACTGGTACATTTAAGCAAGAAATATAAAAACGTGGCAGTGCTGATCGGCTATGAGTTGACATTATCCAGGCGGTTGAAACAGGCAGCAGATTGCTGGTTGAATAATCCTCGTGTGCCTCGTGAAGCATCCGGAACTAGTGGTATGACAGCAGCAATGAATGGCGCCGTGAATTTTTCTACCAATGATGGCTGGATACCGGAGTTCATCAATCACGGGCATAATGGTTTTGTGGTGCCCAATCCTGATTATGCTCACATGACCGTGCAGGCGCAGGATGATTACGATCTTACTACTATCTATGATATATTAGACAAAGAGATCCTCCCTTTGTATTATGATGGTTACTACACCTGGCGGCAGGTAATGAAGAACGGAATGCGTGATGTTCGCTTCCAGTTCGACAGCAACCGCATGGCGCATGAATATTATGAATTGCTGTATAAATGATGTAAGAAGCCGGAAATAAAAAGTACGAACCGCAACTTTAACCCTGAGTCATAATTTTTCCATGAACTCCCGGGTGAGTGCTTCAATTGTTTTCCTGGCGGGAAAGAAGCTTACTATTTTTTCGATCACGCCTTCTACCAGCGCATCCGGGCAGGAAGCGCCGCTGGTCATCAGGATTTTTACCGGGTCTTTTTCAGGCATGAAATTTTTTGTGATCCGTTCTTCTTTCGTATGAAAATTATAATGACTGATCTCCTTGGCAGAAAGTATCTTTTCTTCGTTGTTGATGAAATAGGTTGGTAATTGCCCTTCACACAATTCTACCAGGTGCGAAGTGTTGGAAGAATTATATCCGCCTACCACGATAGCAAGATCGGCGGGAGTTTGCAGCATGGTTGACACTGCAGTCTGGTTGTCGTTGGTAGCATAACAAAGTGTGTCTCGGGTATCGGCAAAACGTTCCGCTACCGTTGCAGCATCCAGGTTATATTTTTTTATCATCACCTGTTTCAAAAAATCGGCGATGGCCTGCGTATCGCTGGCAAGCATAGTGGTTTGATTCACCACCCCGATGCGCTGCAGGTCTTTATTGATGTCAAAATTTTCAGAATACTGCCCTTTGAATTCTTCATAAAAGGCAGCAGCTTCCTTTTCACCACTAATGTATTTGGATAATTCAATAGCTTCTTGCATATCTTTCACCACAACGGACGGCGCATTCAATGATGCATGAGAAAATGTGGCCCTCGTTTCTTCATGCTGCGGCTTGCCATGAATGATGATGCTGTAATTTTTTTTGGCGATCGCTTCACTGCGGTTCCATACTTTTTCCACAAAGGGGCAGGTAGTATCATATTTTTCCGTCGGGATGCCCATTTGTTTCAGCTTCTTTTCAATTTCCAAAGTGGTGCCGAAGGCGGGAATGAGCACAATGTCGTCCGCTGTCACTTCATCAAACGGAATAAGCTGCCGGCCATAAGTGTCTTGTAAAAATTGCACCCGATGAGCCTGCAGATCGGCATTTACCTGCGGGTTATGGATCATCTCGCTGAGTAAAAAAATTCTTTTTCCCGGATTTTCATGTACGGTACGGAAAGCGATCTCGATGGCATTCTCTACGCCATAACAAAATCCGAAATGGCGGGCCAAAAAAATTTGCAGGGGGCCAAAATCCAGCAGGGTAGGATTGAAATTTTTTTTCAAACGATCCTCTTCTTTTAGTTTCTTTTTGATGGCAGCAATAAGAGGGCTGCGGTATATGATCGGTACCTCAAAACTTTTCATAATGAAGACGGCAAAGTTACGAAGTTTGAACGGGGAAGCCTTTGACCGGAATACATGGGAGTACTATCTTTTTTTCATGGCGGCCCTGCCCATATTTTCTTTCACCCGGAACAGCACCATTTTTTTGATCAATGCTAATGGCAACGGTTTATCCAGCGGGAACTGAACAGAACCTTTAGCGCTTTTGAATCGGGACAGGTCTTTTTTGAACGCTTCTATGGCTGATAGTCTCGGGTAAAACCCGATATGTTTTGAATGAGCAGCAAACCATACCAGCAATCCATGAAATTTGAAAGCCGGAATTCCGTAGCTGATCACTTCCTCCGCTTTCGGCGCTGCTTTTTTTATCGTGCTTCTCATTTGACGCAGCAGCTTACGGGTCTGCAGGGGAAATGCAGCAATGTATTCGCCGATGTCTTTTGGTTTGCGTGACATAGTTCTTTAAAGTTAGTGAATTGAAAGAAAACATAACCGGCGTAGCATTTTATTCCGGGGCATTATGCTTTCGCCTGAAGGGATGAGATACATCTTTGACGCTGCAAGTTTGAAAGGACTTTAGCATAAGCTCCCTCTTCCTGAGGGCAACGGGGTGTTATTCCCATCCGCATTTGCCATATCTTTGGGTTTCCCTAATAATCATAATGATCATTTGGATCGATAACAAAAAGTGACGTTAATTCATTCTGATGGCAATTCGTGTCGGGAGCGTAGTTAAGAAAACAGCAAAGATCATTGGTATTTCTATTGGTACTTTGTTACTCATTTTATTTCTCCTTCCTTATGTTCTTCCGGATACGATCTCCAGGAAAGTAAAAGCGCTGGTGAATCATTCTATTGACGGCGAGGTGAATTTTTCAAGAGCACGGCTCTCTTTTTTCAAACATTTCCCGGCGCTTACCCTTACGCTGCAAGATTTTACCCTGAAAGGTTCAGCGCCTTTTAAACAGGATACGTTGATCGCGGCGAAGGATGTGGGATTCGGCATCAATCTCTCCGCATTGCTGCATGGTGATATCACTATTGATAAATTTTTTATTAATACTGCAAATATTAATGTGCAGGTGAATGAACAAGGAGAGGCGAATTATAATGTATATAGATCAGCGGGCTCAACGCAAAACACTTCCGGCGGCGCTGATACCACGGCCGCTTTAAAAATTGACCGGATCGTTATTAAAAACAGCAATCTTGTTTACAATGATCTTTCATCCGCCGTATTGTTACATGCACAGGGTTTGAGTTATACCGGCAATGGTGATCTTAGTAAAGGGATTTTTGATCTTACCAGTCATATTGATATCGATGCTTTTGATTTTTATTATGACCGGCAGCCCTATGTACAAAAGAAAAAGATAAATGCCGACCTGCTGACCAAAGTAAATACCAACTCACTGGAGCTGATATTTGAAAAGAACAGGCTTAAGATAAACCAGCTTCCGGTAACGTTCACCGGTAAATTTGATTTTCTCAGCAGGGGATATGATATGGACTTCAGGTTAAACAGCAAAGATGCTGACCTTGAAGATGTATTCAGTGTGTTGCCACCATCTTACCAGGGCTGGTTAAAGAATACCAGGATTAAAGGCAACGCCAATATTTCCACGAACCTTACAGGCAGGTATATTGGCGGCACGGATACAATGCCCGATCTGCAGTTTGATATGAAAGTGAGGAACGGTTACATCGCTTATAAAAAGGCTCCGGCGCCGGTGAGTAACCTGTATTTTGATTTTGATTCAAAATTACCCGGCTTAGATCCGGAACATCTGCAGCTCCAGGTGGATTCCGTGTTCTTTAATCTCGAAAAAGATTATTTCAGCGCTGTATTAAAAATAAAAGGCTTCAGCGCCCCGGATATATTTGCCAGGGTGAACAGCAGCGTGGACCTGGAAAAATTCGACAAGGCATTGGGCCTGCAGGATATTGATATGAAAGGAAAATTGAACCTGCACCTGGATGTTAATGGAAAGTATTCAACAGGTCAAAACCCTGCGAGATTACGGAAGGATATTATTGTTACAAGTATTCCGTCCTTCTATCTTCAGTCGTCATTGCAGAATGGTTTCGTTCATTACCTGCCTTTACCCAAAGCAATTGATACGATCAATTTTACAGTAAGCGCCAATTGCCCTGATAACAATTATCATCATACCAGTGCGGCTATTGAAAATATTGACATCAAAGCGCTGAATAATTTTATCACCGGATTTGTACATGTGAAAAATGCAGCTGATTTCCCGGTTGATGCAGCGCTGAAGGCACAATTTGATTTAGCGGATATTCAACAGTTTTATCCCCTGGATAGTGTGCGATTAAAAGGAACGGTGGCGCTGAATGTAAATTCAAGCGGAAATTATGTACCTGCAAAAAAGATATTTCCTAAAACAGAAGCTGTTATAAAAGTTGAAAACGCATCTGTGCAAACAAAATATTATCCTTCGCCTGTTGAAAAAATAATGATCGACGCCACGCTGCAGAATAAAGAAGGAACATTTTATGACCTGGTGGCAACTATTAAACCGGTATCATTTGAATTTGAAGGAAAGCCATTTATGGTGCAGGCGGATCTGCAACACCTCGATAACCTTAACTATGATATTGTTTCAAAAGGCGAACTTGATCTGGGCAAGCTGGCTCATGTATTTTCTCCGGGTGGATGGAATATGAACGGAACGATTGAAACGGATCTTTCGTTGAAAGGCAACCAGGCGGATGCTGCAGCAGGGAGGTACGCAAAGCTTCACAACAGCGGTACATTGAAAGTGCATGCTATTACACTGAACTCCGATTGGTATCCGAAACCGTTTTTTATTGATAAAGGTGTTTTCCGCTTTCACCAGGATCTGATGCAGTTTGAAGCATTCAGGGCCCGGTATGGCCGGTCTTCATTAACTGTAAACGGATCGGTTTCCAATGTTTTTAACTACCTGGCCAATGCAGGGCCGTTGAGGGGAACGGTACAACTTAATGCTGATAAGATCATCCTGGATGAATTGATGGCTTATAATGGAGACAGTACTTCTGTCCGCACAGATACTACTGCACAAAAGAGCAGCGGCGTTATTATCATTCCTTCCAATCTTGATCTGAACCTTGATGCGGCGGTTAAGAATGTGGAATACAATAAACTTTCTGTAAAAGATATAAAAGGAAATGTACAGGTAAAAGATGGCGTGGTAAAACTGAATCAGGCCGGGTTTACATTAGCCGGTGCAGAAACAGTGATGGATGCCAGTTACAAAAATCTTTCAGCAACAAAAGCATTTTTTACCTATCATATTGCCATCAAAGATTTTGATGTGCAACGGATGTATAAAGAAGTGGAACTGTTCAGGCAATTGGCTCCCGCTGCAGCAAAAGCTAATGGTATCATTTCACTGGATTATGATCTGGAGGGAAAGCTGAACAGCGATATGTATCCTGTTATGTCCTCGTTACAGGGAGGAGGCACCTTATCGCTCAGTAAAGTAAAAATGAAAGGATTCAGATTGTTTTCCGCTATGAGCAGGAAAACGGGCAAGAATGAGATCAATGATCCGGACCTTAATAAAATAAACCTGAAGACCACTATTAAGAACAATGTAGTGACGCTTGAAAAAACAAAAATCAAAGTAGCCGGCTTCCGCATCCGCATACAGGGGCAAACTAATTTTGACGGCGCTATAAAACTGAAATGCCGGCTTGGCCTGCCGCCGTTTGGTATTATTGGCATACCAATGAATATTACCGGCACAGGAGAAAACCCGCGAATAAAACTGGGCAAAGGAGATGAATTACCGCTGGAAGAGCAACAGGAAGAAATGAAGGATGATAATAATGATCAGTGAATCATCTATGGCGCTGTTGACAACGCAGCGCAGGCCTGGCAGCGATACTCAAAGCCCGGCGAAATATTTTGTGGTACGGCATGATTTTACCCCCCTGAGCGGCGGATCAACTCACCGAAACGGCAGGGCTCAAAGCACTCACTCAGCCGGGCCTTCTGCTCCGGGAGCATAAAAGGCTATTTCTTGCATACCAAAGCGGCCTCTTGTTCGGGGCTTGCCCGGCACCGGTGCGTCATCTCTGCGTCAATTGACGCACAGATGACGCACCAAAGGCGACGATGACTCTTGCAGGGAATAGGTAAAAGCCGGGCAGGTTTTGGCATAGGAGCGGCAAAGTTTGGCTACTTAGCAGGGCAGGTAGTATCAAAATAATGTAATGCTGGTAGTGAGGATCATAGGATTTGTGCTGTACTGTTGGAGGTTGCAGCAAATTGGAGGGAACGCAGAGGGCTTTGCGATGGCATGGCAATAGCGAAATGTCAGCCGGTACAAATGCTAATTTGAAATACTGATGTTGAACATAAAACAAATGTTCAATAGAGTACTGTCGGCTTGAACAAAAGAGGGGAGGAATTACTGTTGCTCAATTGCGGATCGTCAGCCATGCTTTTGCAAATTCATTTGTTGTATGCATACCTCTTTTTGGCGCAAATTGTTTAATTGAATATAAAGATAAATGGAAGTAAAACATATGGTAATAGCATGAAACCAAATGAAAGAAAAATTTGACTGCCTTTACTTTGCTTGTCGGCAGATGAAATATATCTATTATAAACTTTTAAATATCTTCCGTTCGACGAATAAAAATTATTAATGATTCCAGAACAAATTAATGTCACAAGAATTAAAATAATTTTATGGATGCTTGGAGGATAGCTTTTTAGAATAAAATGAAAGTAAATTAAATCAAGTAAGAGAACCCAACCGCCGATGCAGAGTCCGAACCACATTGAAGTTAAACTTTCAGAATTTACTTCTCGGCCGTTAATTTTCATTTTATAATACCAACGATAAATATTAAAATATATGTAGTCAATAAATTTCAAAGTCGTGTTTAAATTATATTGTCTGATTGCAAATTAAACCAATTTTGAAATCGCTTCGGGTTGCATACAACGTTCAGGGCTTTGCGTTCGGCGGGACGGATTTATTCGTCCCGCCCGGAACAAAAGCTGAATAAAGATATAAAGTTGAGAACATATTCTATTGATGAGTTGCGTTGGGTCGAGCACGATATGGAACTGACCGGAGTTACTACTGCTGATGCTCGACCCCGTCAGCCCCGCTGACGCAAAGCCGCTTGTTAGCGGAAGGCTTTGTATGTCTAGATTAATATTTTTCTAAAATACATTTTTTCTGTTTTGTGTATTTTCCCGTTCATCGCTCGCTTGACAGTACTAGAGTCAACCGTCATTGAAATTTTATACTCCTTGGGTTCCAATATAATTTTGTTTTTAATGTCTTGAATAATAGCTATAGAGTCATTCTTTAATGAAAAATAAAAATCCCAATTTTCCTTATAACTGATCCTTTCTTTCTTCACATTTTTGTCATAGAGGAAATACATTCCAATGTCTGGTCGATAATAATAAATATCGTCTTTTTGAGATCTAAAGAAGGTCAGTGCTGACAATAATATTAATCCAGCACAAAAACTTTTTTTCATTTTCAAATTTTGTAGAGTTGTGACAGCTTTCCGCTAACACTTAAATATACGACACTCTTTATGCAATATAAAAAACGTAGTGTATGAAATTGAACCTATTATAATTCGCAATTCTTATTGCAGTTAGGCCAATGAAATCGGGATCTTGTTTCAATTCGCAATTCTTATTGCAGAAGGGTTTCGCAGTTTACCAGTCTATCTTTCCGCTTCGCCACAGATCATCCAATGGGCTAATGATGTTCACCAGCTTTCAATGAAGATCAATACTCATGTATGAAGATCAGCAACGGCGTAAATATATTCGTTGCCTCGCCATATTGTCAAGGCAATGTTGTGTGCAGCGCTTTATTACTTGTGAAGTCGGGTCACCATAATGACAGCATACCGGCTGATCGGATTTTTAATCACGCAGGTAAGCTCAATCCTGGCTTAATGCTGGCCCCAGCAGCGTCATGCCATGTTTTTCAAAAACCTGGGCTACAGCCTTTGGGTCAGGGCGGCCATTCCGGGTAAGCGGTCCCAGCTCTTCATAAAAATGCTGTCCGCCACCGGGAGTATAGACCACAATAACTTCACCAGGCTCATCAGTCAGGTTAAGAAAGGCGTGAGGGATTTTCGATGGCAGGTAGGCAAAGCCGCCTTCTTTTAAATAAAAAATTTCGTCGCCAATTCTGATTTTGAAATGGCCTTTCAACACATGTATGGTTTCTTCCTGCAAATGATGTACATGCAGCGGTGGGCCGCTTCTTGGCGATACCTCTACGATAAAATAATCAAATGCGCCGCCAGTGTCATCACCGGTAACTTTGAAAATGAGATCGCGGCCGGGGCCTGATTGAAGCCTTAAGCCTTCGCCTTCAGCCAGTACGGTTCTGGCTGTTTGTGTTACTTGATATGGTTCCATTTTTTTTGAGTTAATTGTGAGGTGATAAAAGAATTAACTCTGTAAAGATGAATCGTGCTGATGCGTTGCCCAATAACCAGGGTTAAGATGTGACTTAACTTTGGTTAAGAAATCATTTTTTCGATAGACGTCTTCTCAAACGGCTTAGAGATGGCGCCTCAATGTCTAGATAGGAAGCGATATATTGTAACGGGATTCTTTGAAAAATATGGGGATGTTTTTTAACGAGATTCAAATACCGCTCTTCAGGCGTAAGAGATTTGACATCGGTTAAATTGGTCATTGTCGCAAAAATCATTTTTTGTTTCTTCTCCTCA
>DASZXQ010000190.1:0-105410 GCA_035545755.1 Chitinophagaceae bacterium
AAAATGATGTGGTCAAAGCCTGTGTGTTTACATTCAATGATATTACCCAGCAGGATAAGCTAAATAAAGATCTCAAAATCCTGTTGCTTGCAGCGAAGAAGGTCAGCAATTCCGTGGTGGTTACAGACAGTAAGAGAAAAATTGTTTGGGTAAATGATGCGTTTATCAGTAACACCGGTTACAGTTTTGAAGAAGTGGAAAAGAAAGTTCCCGGCCATTTTTTACAGGGAAAGGAAACAGATCCACAAACTGTAAAATTCATGAGGGAGCATTTACACCGGCAACTGCCGTTTGAATGTGAAATACAGAACTATCGGAAAAACGGAGAAAAATTCTGGATGCGGCTCAACGTTCAGCCTCTGTTCAATGACGACAACAGTCTCAGTGGGTATTTAGGTGTAGGCACAAATATTACAGAACAAAAAAAATTACAGGAAAAATTGATTCAACAGAAAGTGGAAGCTCAAAAAGAGATCACCCGGGCCACCATTGCCGGGCAGGAAAAAGAACGTAATGAATTAGGAAGAGAATTGCATGATAATATCAACCAAATACTGGCCGCTGCAAAAATTCAACTCGAATGTCACCTCAAGTCTAAAAACGGAAGGCCTGAATGTATTACCAACACCCTGGATTACCTGAAAATGGCGATCGCAGAAATCCGCAATCTTTCCCGTAACCTGGTAGCACCACGGTTTCATGATAATTATCTGCTGGATGAGATCGGGCTGGTGATCGAACACCTGGGATTGAAACAAAAAACAACCGTCAACGCCGGAAGTTTTGATAAGGACAAAGTTTCCGATGAAATAAAACTGACCTTATTCCGTATTCTCCAGGAACAACTGAATAATATTATCAAATACGCTAAAGCAAGATCTATTTCCGTAATACTGGAAACCGATGATCAGTTCGTAAAATTATTCATCAGCGATGATGGTATTGGATTTGACACCAATCAAAAACGAAATGGCATCGGCCTGAATAATATTCATAACCGGGTAGAATTGCACGATGGCCGAGCCAAGATCATCAGCGCTCCGGGAAAAGGTTGTCATGTGCAAATATCCATTCCTTTGCAAAAGCCATGACCAATATCAGCGGAACCGTTGCTAACCCTTGCGATCCGCAACCCTATTTAAAAAAATAAAGCCGCATGTGTTGCGGCTATTATTTTTAAATGAACTGATTCCTGGCATTGGTTTGAACCATGCCACACTTATTTTAATTTTGTGTGAAATTGAAATAATAATAATCACTCGTTACCAACTGGTTCAGTTTATCATCAAACAGGATCACTTTGTATTTGAGCTTGTAAGACCCTCGTGGTAACTCCAATTCTTTATACGGCATCGTAATTATAAACCCTGTTTGCGTATTATCATATAACGTCACATCATACCCTGGTGTGAAATTGGCTGAACTGGAAACATTGCCATCAACCGTATGATATAAATTATTATGATCCCGGAGGGGCTGCCCGTTGTCATAATAAAAATAGGCAACTGCCAGGCAGTTAAGACCTTTGGCGTTTTCGATATTAAAGACAGGCGTAATTTTTAATTGTTGCCCCGCATCATCAAAACTGGTAAGCAAGCGCATCTCTTTCACATTTATCCCCTGGCTGAATGTAAAATACTGGTAACCGCCTGTTACAATTTGTTTCTGATCAGGATCGAAAATAGCTACATAACATTTCAGTCGGAAATTTCCGGCGCCTAATTCCAATTGATCATAGGGCATGAATACGGCAAGGTCGGTGTATTGCGCATTCTGATAACCGGGCGTAAAATAATTGTAGCCGGCCACATGTCCGTCAGAAGATGCGTATAGCCCATCTTTATCCAGCAAAGGTTTATCATTTTCTGCATTGTAAAAATAAACAGCCATGATGCATTGCTTACCCTGCGCATTGTATATAAGAAAATTTTGGTTGATCCTCATCCCCAATTTTCCATTTTCTGTTACATTATAATCTATATGCAGGTCCTGAAGTTTGCTCCACACCGTAGTAGTATTTGTACTGGGCAATATTTTGTTATATGGATACAATTCTTCAACCAGTGCAATATCGCCGGGAGAAAGATCATCATTCTCGGGCACCGAGTATCCGTCCAGTGTAAACTCCTTCGGGATCGGGTAATGCATGATCGATTTCGGATCGTAAGCTTTGTTCGTCATGCTGACGCTATAACGTTGAAACACCTGCTGATTGACCATTGCCGTATCCCAACCATCATATTGCAGGTAATAAGCATATACCACCGGTTTATTCCATTTGATATTGCTTAACGGATTCATGTGTTCATGCAATAAACCTAATGTATGGCCAAATTCATGGAGGATGACGCCCCGCAATTGTGCTTCTGTTTTTGTATTGTCGATCCAACCAAGATTCATAGTTTCTTCAGAAGGCAAACGGTTCTTTGCATCAAGCCCGATAAAAGAATAGGAACCTTTCTTAGGGTCAAAACTCACCCGGACATCTTCCGTGCCGATGGCTTGTCCCATGAATTTAAATGTAACATTCGCATACTGGCTCCAGATAGGGGCATATTGTTGCACTTTATCCCATTGCCATTCGGTGCCTCCCATAAAACCAACCGTAAGTACGGTGCCCGGCGTCCATTTATTATTAAAATCATAGACCCCCTGTCCGGCGCCTGCTTCTCTGCGGGATGCACTCGTGACATCGATGCAGGGCAGTATTTGTGAATATGAAGTGAAAGAAAGTAAAAGCGCTGCAATGAGCACTATTCTTTTGAGGAAGGGCATAGCGAATGGATTTAATAAGTTAAGTTACGAAATTGAAAAATCACTAAGAATTAAAAAATAAATATATAAAATCACAGTTCCTTCGCTTCATAGTTATAGTTTGAAAAAAATAAATTGTCCGTTAGATAAGCGGGATATTTAATACCAAAGCAACCTCAGCCCTGATTACAACCGCCGGCACAAAAGAAAAAGAAATTAACAGGTGATATTTCGCTCCATCCTGAATTAAAAATACCTTTGCACACCAAAAAAATTCGAATGGCAAGAATTCTATTGATCGGAATATTGATGCTATCATTGATAACGGCACATCCTCAAAATGCAAATAAGTTAAAAGTAGCGGGAACAATTTCAGGAACGATCATTGATTCTACTACTGGTAAGCCAGTTGAATATGCCACGATCACTTTGTTTCACCAGGGAACAAAACGAATTGTAAACGGGGCAGTCACAGATCAGCAAGGGCAGTTCACTATTTCCGGACTTAATCACGGCTCTTACCGGATGCTGGTGGAATCCATCGGGTATCAATCGAACAGTATTAATAATATCAGAATAGATGATCAAACCGCCCAGGTAGATTTGAAAGAAATCACATTATCAGTAAATAATGAGACATTACAAAATGTGATCATCAGTTCACCCAACCGATTGGTGGAAAATAAAATTGATAAACTTGTTTTTAATGCAGAAAAAGATATCACATCACAGGGCGGTGTAGCAACGGATGTGCTAAAAAAAGTGCCGATGGTTTCGGTGGATGTAGATGGGAATGTAGAGTTGGCGGGCAGTTCCAGTATCCGTTTTCTGATCAATGGCAAACCATCTGCTGTCTTTGGCAGCAACATTACGGACGTATTGCAATCCATTCCGTCGAGCCAGATCAAAAGCATTGAAGTCATTACCAACCCAGGAGCAAAATATGATGCAGAAGGATTAGGTGGCATCATCAATATCATTTTGAAAGACAGTAAGGTCAAAGGTGTCAACGGAAATATTTCTTTAACCGCCGGAACGAGGAATGAGAACGGTTCTTTTAATTTTAATGCAAGAAAAGGAGATCTCGGTTTCCATGCGTTTATAGGTGGCAATGAACACTTAAATGCCAACGGGCCAAGTTCATCGGATCGTTTGACGATTGATACGGCTGCAAAAACAAATATTTCGTTGTTGCAGGACGGAAATTTCCATTACAAAAGGTATGGTATGGAGTCAGGGCTGGGTTTCGACTGGACCTACAAAAAGAAAAATGATTTCACCGGCTCGGTTCGTTACGGACAATTCGGCAATTCGGGCACAGGTTTTACCAATCAGTCGCAGATAATAACGGATCAGAATACTGCTAACGTTATCTCATCCATCGTATCTTCCAATTATTCCGGCAATAGTTCTTATATCGATAATATTGATGCGTCATTGAATTATAAAAGAACTTTTTCCAAAGAAGATGAAGAACTGGAAATTGGTTTGAATACAAGTCACAACAAAGATCACGGCACTGCCAATAATTACCAGGTATTAATGCCCCAGGATTCAACATTTTACGGCACCAACAGCAGCAACCCCGGAAAGGAAAGTCAAACGGAATTCACGATAGATTATACGAACCCTCTTAAAAAAGATGTGGTGTTTGGTACCGGCGGTAAGATCGTCACCAACCGGATCACCAGTGATGCTGATATAGCTACTTTTCACCCGGACATGAAAGAATATTTTTACAATAATTCTTTATCGAATGATCTTGACTATAAACAAAGAGTATATGCTTTTTACAGTGAGATCAGTTTTCCTGTTGGCAAACTTTTTAATACCAAGATCGGTGGACGATATGAGCGGACCGAAATCAATTCTTATTTCTCCAATGCACAGCAGCAGGCTCCCCTTCATGGCTACAACACATTTGTGCCGTCTATCTTTTTTTCCAAAAACCTGAACGATAAAGAAACGATCAAACTCAGTTATTCCAAGCGGATCGAACGCCCTGGCTACGGAGATCTGAATCCCTTTATCAACACAACAGATCCAAAAAATATTTCTACCGGGAATCCCTATCTCAATCCTGAGATAGGCCATCGGTTCGAGTTAAGTTACAATAAGAATTTTGATAACGCTGGTTCATTCATGGTCTCTGCTTTTTATAGAATAAACGATCACGATATACAACCATTTATTGTATTCTATCCTTCGCTGAGGGTTGGCGATTCTCTGTATACTAATGTAGCCGTCAGTACCCGGCAAAATATCGGCAAGGAAAAAAACTGGGGATTGAATTTTTTTGTCAATCTCAACTTTACAGATAAGTTTTCTCTTCGTTCAAATTTCTTCTTTTTCTATCGGCATACACTCAATGCACTGGATCCCGGTTACAACTCCTATAGTTTTAATTACCGCCTGAACCTGAATGCGAGTTACCAGATAAGCAAAAACCTGGCAGGTGAAATTTTCGGATTCTTCAACTCCCCCCGTCATGAAGCACAAGGACAATATCCCTCGTTTACTTTTTATAGCATGGCATTGAGAAAACAATTCTGGAATAAAAAAGCGAGCCTGGCGTTCACCGTCAGCAATCCTTTTAGCAATTACGTAACGCAGCGGACAAAATTATTCGGCCCTGATTTTACAATAAATGGTGTTCGGCAGATCGCTTTCCGTTCCTTCGGTCTCAACTTTACATGGAAATTCGGAAAACTGGAATTTAAAAAAGACAAAGAAAATAACCAGGATAACGGGAACAATAATAACATGCCTGAAGGGTAATCACTATCATTAATGTTGTTTGCCGGAACTGCCCGGATAAACGGATTGAACATGTTTTGCAGAAGCAGCGATCATTTTTTCCAGCACAGCTGTATCAATATCCCCCAACTTTTTTACATAGATACAGCCCTTACCGGCTTTATATTTTCCAAGCTTTTCTAACAGTTGGTCTCTTCCTTTGAAATTGCCGGAAAGATAAAATACAATGGCGGTGGATCTTGGTGAGAATCCCGCCAAAGGCATATCTCCTTCATGTCCGCTTTCATATTTGTAATGACAACTGCCGAATCCTACGATGCCGGAACCCCACATCTTCGGGGGATGGCTGGTGGCTTTTTGCATCAGTTCAATGATACGGCGGCAATCCTGCTTTTTCACTTTATCGGGAATTGTTTCGATGAATTGAGCAACGCTCTTTTGGTTTTCGGTGGTTTTGTTGGTTGCCATAAAATCCCGGTTTATTGAAATTATAATTTTACTAGCTTATATTATTCTATGCAGAGAATAAAAATAAAAACCCACAAGGGCTTGCCTTATGGGTTATAAAAATTTGTTGAAAAAATTAAATGATAGCTACATATAGATTTCCTGCAGGAACAATCTTTGTACTTCTTAAAACAGAATACGGTAAATAGAAATATCCTTGATACCCCCAGGATGTGCTCCAGGAATTCTGGCAAATGAATACGCCCCCGCCCGGTTGAGAAGCATCATCAATATAACCGATCAATGGCACTGCATGGCCGCCGAGTAGTTTTAAACCCGACACCAGCGCACCGGAAGATGTAAGTGGATTGTAGGTAAAATTGTTTGGTGCATACCCCTGAATACCTAAACCTTCAAAGTATAGGTATTTGGAATTATCATAAACATTGAATCCCATCATGACAGGGAGATTGTTAGCAATGGCCGTTTTTGCATCTGCAACCACATCACTGGAGTTGATCACATAATACCCATGAGTGGTAGTACCGCTACTTCCCGTGGTGCCTGACTGAACGCCGATATTAAAATTTGGCGCATTGGAAATAGCAGTAGATGAAGGTGCTGTCTTGTATTGTGTAGAACTGTGCGATCCGTTGGATGGATAAGGATATAAATTCTCATAACACTCACCCTTAAATGTATAGGTTGTATTGCCGATCTTTAGTGTTAAAGCTTTCCCAGAACTGCTGTTACTGCTCAATCCCTGCAACGCCTCGGGTATGTTCACCATATAAGCTCCGTTGTCAGCAGTAATCGATTGTTTCTGGATCACACAACGTTCAACATAATAGAGGAACAGCGGACTCAGCGCCGATGAACTACCGAATAAAGATGAATTTACGTTCTGAGTCTGCGTTGCAGTGGATAATCCTGTAGCAACAGTTAAGTCAGTAGATGAAACCGGGCTTGAATTGGTATGATAATATTGAAGTATTTCATTTGTCTCTGTACCGCAGAAACCGGTACAGGATCCGATTTGCCCCTGATCTCTGATAGCTGGTGATGATAAAAGATAGCTAGTTGGCATGTTGGCAACCGGCGCGGCTCCATCTCCTCTTGCCAATAAAGCGTTTGAATTGAAAACAGGAACATCGGACCATTGGCTTGGGTCCATCGCCAACAAACCGTAATTATGCAATCCCAAGTTTGGATTGCTGATCGTTTCTGGCGGATTAATGTTACCGGATTTGGTGCAACTATATAAGAATATAGTCACTACTGCAATAGCAGTAAGCAGAGTTGGTTTTCTATTTCTCATATGAACAAATAGTTTAAGTGAACCTAAATTTACTTATTTCAACAATATTTTGAAATAAATCTTGTCCCCTTAACTTTTGGTTATTCGTAATTATACTAACTATTCCCATCAAACGGTATCATAGACTAGGCACTTTGTAAGACGGGATTTATTCCGCCGGCATTCCAATATCATCAGGTTGATTTCCCCAGCGACCGCAGCGATCTCTCCACTCCTGCTTGAATTTCTCTCTCTGCTCCGGGGTCATGTTTTCCCACATCATTCGTTGTTTTTGGAAAAAGCGACGAGGTCTTCCCCTGCCGCTAAAACTGCTGAATAATATCTTTGCCAACACTAATATTCCGAGTGCCTGCCAGAAAGTAACTGATGAAACATGCAGGACAGGAACCAGGACATTATTCCATAACAACATGGTAAGTCCTCCAACAATAACAATGGCCAAAGGCCCGATCACTAAAAAAAGGAAGGCCATTCTTCTGATTCTATTTCTTTTCATAATTTATTTTTTTATGGTTCAATAATCTCTTTATACAATTGTTCCAATCGTTTTCTTAAATGCAATACGGCATATCTCTTCCGGCTGATCAGCGTATTGACATTCTCGCCTGTTCTTTTGGAAATTTCATTGAAAGAAATTTCTTCCAATTCATTCCATATAAAGACCAGTCGTTGCTCTTCCGGTAATTCTTCCAGTGCTAAAAAAAGTTTTTCCCAAAAAAGATTTTTCAGATGAATCTTTTCTGGCGTACCGCCTGTTTCCAAAAAGATTGACGCAAAAGGAAGATCGTTTTCATATTCATGCTGATCTTCTTCTAATGAAACTGTTTTTTGTTTCCGGTATTTGTCGACGATCCGGTTTCTTGCCACACGGTACAGCCATGCGCCGGTTTGTTCTATCGGCTCGCTATTCATCACATTGGTGAACTGGTACCACACATCCTGTAAAATATCTTCTGCATCTTCGTCCGTATTCACTTTTCCCCTAATGAAATAGAAAAGACGCTTGCCATAATCTCGGACAGCCTGGATGATATTTTGTTTTCGTTGTTCTGCCACCGGTATTTCGATCGCCTGCCTCATTTATTAAGGAGACGCAGGAGCAAAGGAAATATTTTAAATATTGGAAAAAATTTCAACACCGGTGAATTGCAGAAAATTGCCGGTAAAAAGCCAGCTAAAAGAATCTGGTTATATTTATTGAAGCAAAACAAAGTTTATGCGAAAGTATTTTTTCAGCTGTATTCTTTTTATCGTCAGCAGTTCTATGATACAGGCACAAATTGCTTATGTAACCAACCAAGGTTATGGAAATAATAAACAAGCGGGACACTATTTGAAAACCCGTGGTATCAGTTTATATTATGAAACCTATGGGCAAGGCGAGCCGCTCCTTTTTCTTCATTTCAACGGAGGATCTATTGCAGCTTTCACATATAACATTCCCTATTTTGCCAAACATTATAAGGTCATCGCAGTGGACAGCAGGGCACAGGGAAAAACGATTGACCATGGCGACTCCCTCAGTTTTGAAATGATGGCTGATGATTTCAATGCTTTGCTGGATTCATTGAAGCTCGACAGTTGTTATGTGGTCGGCTGGAGCGATGGAGGCATCAGCGGTTTATTGCTCGCCATACGTCATCCTGATAAAGTAAAAAAACTGGCTATTACCGGTGCGAACCTTTGGCCCGACACGACAGGGCTTTTACCAAATGTGTGGGCTGATATTAACCGCAACAGCGCCGAACTTCGAAAACAAAAACAAACAGCACAAGTGAAGAATGATCTGAAAATATCTGACCTGGATATTTATCAACCGCATATTACTCTTGCTCAACTTCACAACATAAAGTGCCCAACGCTGGTAATAGGTGGTGATCATGATGCCATACCGGTAACTCATACCGTTCTCATTGCGCAAAATATTCCAAGATCATATTTGTGGATCATTCCGAAATCGGGTCATTCAACACCGGTATTGAAAAAAGATCAGTTTAACCCGATAGTGCATGATTTTTTCAAAAGCCCTTATAAAGAAATAAAAGGGAATGATGTGTACAGGTGATGCTTAATCCTTAGTCGCCGTAAATTTTTGCTGTGGTTCAATACTATTTCTACCACTATTCAGTCTAAGTTTATTTCTTTCAAATAAATAAGCGCAATTATTAAAATTATTTATTATTCAACGTAGCAATAATGGGACAGATTGGACATCTATTGGCTCCGTTGCTGCTGCAGGAAATAGTTCCAACATTACTAATTACAGTTACACAAACGCTCATCCGCTCTCCGGTTTGAATTTTTATCGTATTTTAGAAAAAGATTTAGACAATAGAATTTCGTACAGCGAAATTCGGGAGCTGAAATTTGATGGTTTAAATCCTGTATTTTCAATTGTAAATAACCCGGTGCATGACGGCATGCTGCAAGTTCAGATCAACCAACCAGCGCTTTTGTCCTTATATAATTACAAAGGCAGTTTGCTTTAGCAAAAACAATCAGTTGCAGGATCTGTTATCATTGATCTGAACAGGTTTGCGCAAAGCATGTATCTACTGAAAGCAGGCAGCCAGGTGGAAAAAGTACTAAAACAATAATTGACAGATACACGGTTTTTTATTTATTTCTCTTCCGTTTTATCAGATAGATCCCTTTACCATCCATTGTATTGACAGGTGCCATTGTGACCTTAATTCTAAAAGGATTAATTTTAGAATGAACCATCTGCTTTATAGTAACCTTTTAAAAATTGGAATATATCAAGTTCTGTGTTATGAAAAGATCAGTCGTAATTTTTTTGCTTTTTTTGATGTCCGGGATCATCTTGTATAGCAATCCGAAACGATTAGGTTCAATAGCTTCCAAAGAAACCCAGGTATTACAAATTGATGGCCCCTATGTCTTTTACAAAAAAGATAAAGCCTTCATAAAATATATCCTGGACAGCAATGGAACATACGTGGTGCATACCGATGAATTGAATTTGAATGATAAAAAGAATTACACGCTGCATGTGGCCACTGATATTCCCGGGCAAACTTTCCCTGTATCGTTTCAGGATCAGTTTCAGGATGAGAAAAGCGAATTTGCTGCTGCGGACAAGATCGTTGCCGTGTCTGATATAGAAGGTGATTTTTCATCGTTCAGAAAATTATTAGAAGCTGGCGGAGTGATCGATAACAATTTCAACTGGACATTCGGTACCGGTCACCTGGTATTGGTGGGCGATTTTGTAGACAGGGGCAGCCAGGTTACCGAAGAGTTATGGCTGATCTATTCTTTAGAAGAAAAAGCAAAAGCAGCCGGTGGCTATGTTCATTATATACTCGGCAATCATGAGATAATGAACATGAGTAATGATCTCCGGTACGTGAATACAAAATACTTTCATGATGTAAAGCTGATGCATATAAGCTATAACAAACTCTATGAAAGAAGTTCAGAAATAGGCCGATGGTTTCGCACTAAAAATGTGATCGAAAAGATCGGGAACCTGATATTTGTTCACGGAGGCATTTCTGAAGATCTGAATAGTTTAAATCTTTCCGTTACCCGCATTAACCAGTTAGCAAGGCCCTATTATGATAGGGGTAACGAAGAATCTTCAGATCAAACGGAGAACACGATCATAAGCAGCAAAGTGGGGCCTTTCTGGTATCGTGGTTATTATAAAAACGATGATAAAGTAACGCCGGAACAGATGAATGATATTCTTTCTAAATTTTCTGTTACACATATTATCACCGGGCATACCATTGCTTCGGATACTATCAGCATCTGGTATGACGGTAAAGTGATCGACCTCGATGTTCATGATAACCGGTCCATACCGGAAGCCTTGCTGATAGAAGGAGATAAGTTTTACCGGTTCGATACTTCCGGAAGAAAAATTTTATTGCCGGAATGATTGATCCCTTTTTTCCGTGCAAAAAAAGAATGTCCGCCCGGATGACCCCGGACAGACATTCTTTATCGTTTCGCTTGCAGCGAAACCCCTGCAATTATCAATCACTACATATTTTTATTAATTTCTCTTTTACCATTATCCATTTCATATTTTAAGATCTTCCCTTTGCTGAATTCCATTCTCCGCTTCAGACGTATTACGGAGTCAGCACATGGTTGATCTTATACAGCACCACGTTATTGGCAAGCTGTGCCTGGTCCAAAATACTTGCGGGACTACCCGGATCCGAAGTACCCACTAATTGCAACGAACCGCCGCTGGTAGTTACCGTTATCGCACCAGACTGAAGTGTAGGAATAGAGGTCAGTTGCATCATGTCATTCGTAAAAAGCCTGTTGCTGATGGTATGATATAATAACAATTGCGTCAGCGAATTGATATCGGCAGCATCAATGCTGGCAACATCCGGATAACCTGCCGCATTGAATGCTTCATTCGTCGGCGCAAGCAATGTAAAGGCATTGCCCGTAAAATTGGCTATGAGATTGGTTCGGATAATGGCTTCATTGAATAAACTTAGATCAGGATCTGCTGCTGTGATCTGCGTGACGCTTGCTAATGGCACATTCAGCATTCCGTTCAATTTGTAAATAACAGAATTGCCGGATACAACCGGTGTAAGGGATGTAGCCGAAACGCCGTTAAAATATAAAGCTGTTTGAGTGCTGTCTGCATAAAGAGTGGTATTGGAAAGATTGGTGCCGAATCCTAATTCTGTTCCTGCTGTATTGCTAAAACTAAAACCATTCGGCAACATGTAATACCGAACGATAGAATCGCAGGTGGCCTGGCCCAGCGAACTGACGGCAGCAGAACTTAGGCCAAAACTGATGAATGCCGAATCTGTAGGGATAACATAGGCATATCCATCGGTGAATAGCGCATCATCCCCTGCCCTGTTTTCAATTGCAGTGAAAATACTCAATGATGGATCAGATTTAATTGTGTTCAGGGCTGCGTTGGAAGAACTGCTGTTTTTTTTGCAACTGAATAACAAAATGCTGGCTGTTGCGATGATCGCAACGCTGAAAGTCAAATTTTTCATGGCTATACTTTATATGCTTAAACTAACGTTACGAAGCTTAGATACAAAGTCAGGCTGAAGTTTAATGGATAATTTGCGTTAGCAACTGCTTAACATCAATCGCCATCATAGAAAAGAAAACTTCTATTTGTTGTGGAGATAAGAGGTGAATTGTGCTTTCAATTCTTGGAATTATGCCGGAATATTTAAAATATCAACAATATCTGAAATAGTAAGTATTAAATTTTTCAGCAAAGCCATACTTTTTTTCTCTTAAAATCAATTACAATCGGGCCATCTGAGCATCCTCCAATTTCTTCTGCGTTTTTATCTTTGAGAGTATGACCGATGATCCATTTTCCTGTTTTATGTTTAAGGATGATTCCCGCATCGATAATATCGTCTTTTCCACCAGACAAATTACTCTTGCCATTATTAACTACTTTAATACTGTCACCTTTAATGATAACGGTGCAGGTAGCACCCAAAGATTTTCCGCCCCATTCATTAAATGCAATGGCGTAAGTATATCTGCCATTCTTCGGTTTTTGTGAATACATATACCGTAAATAAAGAAAGACAAGAAAACAATCAGGGATGTTTTCACTTTAGATTTTTTACTATTTGATCATATGCTGACAAGAGAGCTTCCATTACTATCTCTTTAGAGACTCTGTTCAGTTCAAAAGTAGTTGCTCCTTTTTCTCCCCATTTGTTTGGAACGGGATAAATATTCTTTTTATCCATTTTGCAAAAAAGCTTTTGCTCCTCCCGGGTCAAGAAAATATTAGCCGTATTATTTTTCTCCAGGTAAGTAGCAAACATGCGTTTCCCGATGATCTTAAAACCATCCCTATCAAAATGCGGAACCTGCTGCGTATGCGGAAATGAAAGCGCCATCTGTTCAAATGCTTTTTTATTGATCATACTAAAAAAGTATCAGTTGAGCCCAGTTGCTTTGAATACAAAACTTTGCGGCAAGACGAGACATTGTAAATAATGATTTCAATTCTTCATTCAAACCTTCAGCGCCCCACGAAATCCCCTGGCAGCATAGTAAGATTCTGCTCCATTGTGATAAACAAACACCGTATCATAACGACGATCACAAAAAATAGCACCGCCCAGTTTCCTGATCGCAGCAGGAGTTTTCACCCAGCTTGATGTTTTCAGATCAAAATGGCCAAGCTGCTGTAATTGCCGGTATTGTTCTTCCGTCAAAATTTCAATGCCCATGTCAGCAGCCAAATCCATAGCGCTGTTCTTTGGTTTATTTTCTTTTCTTGCAGTCAGCGCTTCACGATCGTAACAAAGGCTTCTTCTCCCTGCAGGACTTTCTGCTGAACAATCATAAAAAATAAATTCACCGGTTTTCATATCATGCCCCACCACATCCGGTTCTCCGCCGGTTTGTTCCATTTCATGGATCGACCACAACTTTTCAGGATTAGCCTTAAGTTTTTTTTCAACTGCTGCCCACTCAATACCCTTATGCAGGTTCTTGTTTTTCTCAAACCGGCTTTTTAACGTTTTTAGTAATTCTTCGCTTTGTGCTGCTGATAATTTCTTTTTAGCGCTGCTCATGTTGTTGCTGATTTATCGCACATCAATAAATTTAATAGATCTTGCAATGTCCAACATTTCCTTTTTTAGTAAAGGATACGTGTTGTGGTTCACCTTATCGCTGGTGCGAAAAGAACAACCGGTTCCATAAATAATTTTCAGTGTTTGCTTTGTCTTGTTATACCAATAAATGTAAAACCCTTTTAAGGTGAGGCTATGATTGGCCCGTAATTGCTTTTGCCAATACTCTTTATTGGGCATGGCAAAAACACTGGTCATGTCAGATGTTTTGTCCGTCAGATCACTATGCGACTTCATTTCAAATTCTATAACCGGCGCATACTGTCCATCAATAAATATTTTTTCAACTATTGGAAATCTTCCTCCCGGCTCAATAATGGAGGTAGAATTGGCTGCGGAAGTATCCCCCATTGCAAACAGCCATGATGTTTGATCAAGCACGCCTATTGAAAGCAGGTTTTTAATATTTTCGTAAGAGGTACTGTTTAAACTGTCATTAGGATAACAAAATAGTTTGTTTTTAGCTTCAATGACATAAATCCCCAACCAGGCCTGGTAATATTTAGACTTAAAATCATTTCTTTCGATATACTGATTATTTTGTTCGGGCCCGCCGACACAATAGTAATTGACGCCTTTTATTCCAATACTTTGCCATATTTCATTCATGTCCTGCCTGAAAAAGGGGCTCCATTCTCCAAGATGTTTATGAGCGGCAGGCTTTTCGCCATTGTTTATTTCTTGCTGCAAACTGTCCTGGTTATTTTTCTCAATTATTTTATCAAGCCATGTTTCTTGTGCAAAAGAAATTTGAGAAAAAATAATTGTAACCAGCAGTGCCGAAATATATTTCATATGCTACATTGTTTGGATAACAAAAAAGTATTACTTATAAATTTACAGGATTATTGCATTCCTATTGAAGAATGCGGTACGGGCCTCGATGAAACCTAAAAAAAGCATACTGATTTTTGTTCATCCTATTTTATTCCCCGATGGGCTCCCACAATTCTATCTTGTTCCCTTCCATATCAAGTATATGGACAAACTTTCCATAATCATAGGTTTCTATTTTATCCACTACTGTAACACCTTCTTTTTTTAATTCCTCAGCAAGCGCTTCCAGGTTTTCTACCCGGTAATTGATCATAAAATCTTTGGTGGAAGGTTCAAAGTATTTTGTTGTTTCTCCAAATGGGCTCCAGATGGTAGAACCTTTTTTAGTGGAGTCGGATGCTTCTCTCCATTCAAACGTTGCGCCGTACTCATTGGTATTTAAACCGAGATGGGTTTGATACCACTCTTTCATTTTCTTAGGATCCTTGCATTTGAAAAAAATGCCGCCGATGCCTGTTACCTTTTTCATGATTGTTGTTTTTGGTTCCTTTGTTATTAATACTGTTCTGAATGCAAAACCGGAACAGAATGATGTCGCAATAATTAAAAGTATCAAATATGTTTTTTTCATTTGTTACAATATTTTAGCAGTTACTGTTTTGGTTCTTCTACTCATCGCAAGGGATACAACTGCCCTTTCCTGCCAGCAATCATTTATTTGCCGGCTCATAGTAAAGCGTTATTGCACCACCACTAAAGATTTTGGTCTTTATGAGTTTAAAAATAGTTCTGTCGTTTATATTTTCAAATAATGGCAAACCGCTTCCAACCACAACCGGGTGAATACATAGTTGGTATTCATCAATCAAATTAAGTTTCATGAGCTGTATAATTAAACTCCGGCTGCCAACTAAAATGTCTCTGCCAGGTTGTTGCCTGATTTCTGAAACTTCTTCTTCAAGTGAACGGTTTGCTAACCTTGCACTTTCCCATTCTACATTTTTCAACGTGTGGGAAAAAACTATTTTTGGAATTTTATCTATCGCCATAGCAAAGTCATCCATTGATTTTTCACCTGAAGGATTTTTCAACAGGGGTTGCCAATATTTCATAAGTTGAAATGTTATTCTACCGTACAGAATTGCATCTCCCTCATTTAATAGTTCCGTATAATGTTGATGTATTTCTGCATCCGGAATACCTGCGGTATGGTCGCAAAACCCGTCAATTGTCATATTGATCGCTGCGATCAGCTTTCTCATTCGATTTATTTAGATCGTTGTTATTTCAACCGGGTGAAACGTTTTCTGCCATCAAATCAATATTCTAAGATTAAATTTATGAAATAAGATGCAGTACCAAAAAATTGCTGCTTACCGGTCCGCTTCTTACAGATGAGAAGATGGTTCGGGACTAAGAACAACAATAGTATAAAACGGCCTTTGCACAAAAACCCGGAAGAAACATCGCCTCGCAGGATATCTATTTATGCTCAAAATACAATTTGTAAATCGCAAAAATGATTATTGTAAAAGTTATTATTCCTAATAGTAACGCTACTGTCTTCATTCTCTTTGTGAGCTCAGGCCTCATTTTTATCATAAGCTGTATTTTACGTTGTAGTTGCTATTCAGCTAAAATGCTCTTTCATTTTTCATTCATCGCAGCAACCAATAAATTTAAACCAACTCTCATATAGTTCGGTGGCTGGAAACGAAGTGTCTAATTTGTTTCAATAAATCTTTTTTCCTTGTAATTATACACAAATGCAAGCAATGCACCTGCCATTGCTTCCTGAATAAGGGCATAAATAAGCCATTGAATTGCCAATGAAAATGGGATTAGTCCTGTTGAAGCGTACGTGTTCAATGACATCTGTATTCCAATCCAGGCACCTAAAAATAAACCATATAGAATACCTTCTACAAT
The DNA here is from genome assembly GCA_035545755.1 of Chitinophagaceae bacterium. Lineage (GTDB taxonomy): Bacteria > Bacteroidota > Bacteroidia > Chitinophagales > Chitinophagaceae > UTBCD1. Next base: position 16,618 of record DASZXQ010000190.1, read on the forward strand.
AGTCCCGCTTTTTTTCCACCTGGTATAAATCAATGTAAAAATGAAAGTACTCAATACACTTGAAATGATAAATGCCCAAATTTTACTCTTAATATTTTCAGAATGTAAAGTGGGCATCAATTCCATGTACGTTTTATGTAACAATACGTCATGAATAAAATAGCCACTTAAACTATTGATTGCGTAAACTGCAAGCCAACTTAAAAAAAACTTTTTTTTCATTTATCTAACGTTTAAACTTACCTGGATTTTTGCCTTCGGAGATCGCCTTGCAGCTAACGAACAGGGCCCTGTGCAGGTGGGGGATTAGTATTCCGCCTGCCCATAGCCGCTGCTCAATTTATAAATTAATGTTCATTGTTTATTCTGTTGCTGAATGTTGTTCGTCACGCTGGAACTGCAGCCGATGCTTGCAAATAGCTGATTGCTTCAACGCCGTGCCCCACTTGCACAAAACTACCTGTTAGCGGCATTACCTTGTCAGTGTGCAAGACCTAATAATGTATCTACTCTTTGATTAAAATGTTCCATTTTTTCAACTGTGTCTAAGCCATTGAAAGTTGAAACGAAAACTTCCAGTCCAGGTGCACTTCCGTCTGATGCATATGCTACAGATGTCCCATTTCCGAAGATGCCTATTTGCTCTTTGTTTTTTACCAAATAATGTACTGTGCCGTCCTTATTGTAGTCGTACTCGTAAATAGGCAGCAATGTTTTATTCCCTTTTTTGTCAACATGGAAGTAGCGATAATTTACAAAGCCTGGTTTATAATCAAATTGAGTTAGCAGAATACCGTTAGCAGGTATTTCATATATTCTTCGTCCGTTTGAATACTTTGGCTTTTGTCCTTGTTGTTGATTGAAGACAACAGCAATTCTGCCAGTATAATTTGCAGGTATTAAGTAATCGGCAGTGTCAGAATGCCAACAACCTGTCAAGGAAATTAATATTGCCAAGCATAATGGAAACAATATTTCTCGCATTCTATAGATGTTGTCGCTTTGTTTGCCGCTAACACTTAAATATACGGCACTGTTCCGGCATAATGAAAAACTCAGTGCCTGAAATTGAACCTGTTTCCCAGCCGAGTCTCACATTACCAAACTTTCAATCTATGATACTCTTGCTGTGGACTCGGCGTTATTCAAATGGATTTCGTTAAATCTATATCTTCGGTTATTCTTCTTTTTACCGGCATTACTCAAATTACAAATTAATTCCTTTTGCCACTCTACTACAGGTTGACATATGCTTTACTGACTTAACGCGGAGTCCACGGCTATGCGCAAATCCGGCGGTGAGACTCGGCTGGGAACAAACATTCAAAGTTGATCTAAGTATTTTACTTCTAAAACGTCTTTTTGAGAAAAATCTTTCCGAAAAGGAAACTTCACATAAGGATTGATATTAACGATTTCAAATGCATTTGTTTCCAAAGATTCTTTTATTAGCTGGTTAATGTGTTTGTCTCTATACGAATAACCGATGATTGTCAACCTTTTTGTCGTAGAAAGTGAATCTTTTAAGTTTTTGTAGAGCTGCTTATAAATTAAATGAGTGTCGATCACTTTTACTTTTGATTTTCCGGTGAGAAATTGAGGTTTAATATCGGGATTCACCGATTGAATTATCTGATCGGTGGCAAGGTCAATTAAACTAGCCATATGAATGTCCCAATAATTTCGTGGTTTGAAGAACCAGTATTTACCTGTATAGTTGTAGAAACCGCTATTAGATTCTTTCATTTCTGCAAATTGATAGTAGTTGACACTTCCATGTAGTTTGTGAAATGTTACATCAGCGTTATAGTCGTTATTAAATACTTCCATTTTTTCTTTTTCATTATTTACTATCATGCTGTTGTTAACAGAAAAACCATCGGAGTAACTTATTGCATTCACTTCCATTAAATATTCAAATAACATGTCATGGTTCAATGTGAAAATATCTGCCTTTTCATCTTTTTTCAACGAATCAATAAATCTAGAATAGTAGTTTTGGTTTTCAGTTCGTTTATAAGGTCTTCTTAAAAGGTCCGCAATTAAGTAGCTATAACATTCTTGAATTCGTGAATATTCATTTATATATGGGTCTTTAAATAGATGACCTGAATAAGCGGGAATATCCAAAGAAGCCAGTCGTTTATTTACATTATCACAAGATTTTTTTATTAAATCGGCATCATAATCTCTGTGTATCCAGTCAAAGAATTCTTCATAATCAAAAGGAAGGAATGTTCCCTTTTGAAATGTTTCTATAAGTTCGCTTAGTAAGAGAGAGATATTGAGATAATCTGTGTTGAGTCTCCCATTTTGCGCCGTAGAAAAGTCATATTCATCCCATGTCCACTGACCATCCGAAAACTTAAGTATATTGTTTTCAAGATTCTTAAAAAATTTTTCATTTAGTGTATGGCCACTTGGAAATTCTGCAGGTACTGAAAATCCGGCTCCTAATATAAAGGTTGATGACATTGTTTACCGCTAACACATAAATTTATGCTATAAGACGCATCATTCAAAAAAATTGCATTCTTGAAAATCAATAATTTAGTATTATACTTTTTGTATTGTTGTTAGCACAATCCACTTATCAGTATAAGAAGGGTGTTTTTTTTTGCCGGTTTTATTTTGCAAAAAATTCTAATCAACTTTTAATCTCCCGTTTAAAATCCTCATAGCAATTTTAAAAACAAATACTTGCAAAAAGCATATACCCGGAAAGTGGTATTGCAGAATTATTTTTACCATTTTATCTTGCACCTCAATCAAAGATCATTAACCTTAACCCCTACTCCATGAAACAAAAACCAATCTACCGTCCTTTTGTATGTTTGCCCGTTTTTAGTCCTTCTTCCTCCGATGATTACTGGTAAGCTCCTTCCCGGTTTCTTATAAGAACCGGCTTGTTTCAACCCTGAACTTTCAAAGTTTAATATTGAAAATGGCAAATTCAACCATGAATTTTCAAAGTTTAATATTGAAAATGAAAAATTCAACCATGAACTTTCAAAGTTTAATATTGAAATTTAAAAATTCAACCATGAACTTTCAAAGTTTAATATTGAAATTTAAAAATTCAACCATGAACTTCTAAAGTTTAATATTGAAAATGAAAAATTCAACCATGAACTTCTGAAGTTTAATATTGAAAATGACCATTTCAACCACGGCCCGGGGAAGCTGAAACAAGAAGATCTCACTTAACATTCAATTTTTTTCTCTAAACAAGCATTGAGGCAAATGTCTCTATGACACTCAGTGTATTTTTTAAACATAAACCCTAATAGTATGAGACCTCCAAAAACGCTGATTAATTTCAGCAAATTATCTGATTCAGAACTGGAACAGCATGCGTTAGCCATTGTAACCGCCATGACGGGAAATGCCAACTTCACTACTCCTGTTCCCGCACTCACGGTGTTGAGTGATGCCATCAGCAGCTTCCAGGAAGCAATGAGTAATGCTGCCACAGGAGATCGCACTGCCGTCTCCATCAAAGATGACCAGCGTATAGACATGGAGTCTATTCTGCGTTCACTCGGATTGTATGTGCAGATACAAAGCGGTGGCGATACTTCCGTGATGCTGAGCTCCGGTTTTAAGATCAGCAAAACGCCTGCTCCTGTGGGCCCGCTGCCGAAGCCAACGGGATTCAAGATCACCCAGACCGGAAAAGGCGAAGTAAGAATGGAACTGGATAAGATAGATGGCGCCAGCGCTTACCAGTTTGAATTTCGCCAGGCTACAGAAACGCAATGGTCACTGCGGATGAGCACTAAAACAAGAGTGATCCAAACCGAACTGGAGAGCGGCAAGGAATATATTTTCCGTGTCCTTCCTATCGGCGCCAGCGACATTCGTGAATACAGCGATGAGATCAGCAGCTTTATGATATAAGCGTTCCTGATGCGTATACGAGCAACGAGCCTCTGAACGGGGGCTCGTTTTTTTTAAAAGCGCTCCCACCCATATTCTGATTTTTATAAACTCCGATTCCCTCTCCTGAAGGGAAGAAAATTTTAGGACATAGACATCCCGAAAGCTATCGGCAATACATAGGGACAGATAGTAACCCTATGTGCCATCTATATGCCTATGATCCTATGTGGTGAATTTTTTTTCCAGCGATGTAGCTGTGAAGATGAAATCGGCAAGTCCTTGGTTGGAAACACCTGCAAAGGCGAATTTTTATCTTTTTTGTTTTATAACCCATAAGTAGATCAGGCAGACCAGAACAAAGAATACAGAAGAACTAAACATGATCCAGGAATAGCGGATGGGATGATTCCCATAGGTGATCTTCCAAATATTTATTATACTCATCAGTCCGACACCGATCCAGAAACTCATACCCATCTGTAAATACAGTTTTCTTTTATTTGGCATTTTTTCAAAGTCTGTCATGAGTTTATATTTATTTGTTTCCTTTAAAATTGGAAGTTCGGTTAGAATCGGATATACTGGTTCATGATCAATAGCTCTTTTTGTTACAAACTGATCAGTTCTCAAGTCATGATGAAATTTAATAAACACCATTTTGATGTCCTCAATGAATTTATCGGGATTAATATATATCCTTCTACTACGCCTGCGTTGGTCTTCACCTTCAAAAATTTATCAGCTTTGAGACTATTGGCCAGGTGCCGGATCAGGTGAAACTATCCCGGCCTTGGTTTTGTGTGGAGAACTATAGAAAAAAGCGTCTTTAAAATTGGTCAGCAATAACGGCGCAAAAATGTTGCTGCGCAAACGAATAAACTTCAGGATGCGGCAACAATATCACCTGTGTAAGTTTCAAGTTTTATGTGTTTCATAATTCCAACGCTGCGCATCCATGCCCGATATTTTTCTGCACCCTCCCGGCCAAGCTGTTCGGATTCCCATTCAGCCACTGCAATGCTGGTTTTACTGTCTGCCCGCATCAGGCGGTAGCGAATGAATCCCGGTTGCGCCTGAAATACAGTAACACCATCCGTCTCAATCTGGCGGAATATTTCTTCGGCCTTTGGCGTATAGAGGTCAATATCCCAATGCGCAAAAGATACTCGCAGGTATCGGTATGCGGACTTTTTTTTCTCCCCTGCTGTTTCAGATTGAATTTCCATTGCAGTAATAAATGTTGTTAAGAAAATGGCTACAATAGTACAACATAAATAAAACATATATCCCTTTGGGGAAAATCTCTCCCACCCATATTCCGATTTTTATAAACTCCGATTCCCTCTCCTGGAGGAGTGAAGGATTTGAGATTTCAAATTTGTGATGATGATGGGTGAGGTCTTCAGATATCTTCCTCCTTGTAAACAGGGAAATGCAAACTAAATGCAGTGCCTTCGTTTTGTTTGCTGGCGAAATCAACGCTGCCGTTTAATAATTCTGCATATCGTTTTACAATGTTCAGGCCAAGGCCGGTGCCCTGCACATAAGAAGTATTGGAAGCCCTGAAAAACTTTTCAAACATTTTGTCCTGTTCTTCCTGCGGTATGCCGATGCCTTTGTCCTGAACGGTAATGATCACCTGCACGGCATTTACTTCGCTGCCTACCTCAATATCGCAATCGGAATATTTAATGGCATTGGAAATAAGATTGATGAGAATGTTATGAAGTATCTGCCTGTCCAGCACAATGCGTTCGCCGCCTTTGTGGGTATAATGGATCTGCTGACCGGGCTTTAGTGTTCCATCAAAATCAGAAATGACGTCCAGCACCAGTTCATGCAGGGAAAACGTATGTAGTTGTATTGCCACTTTACCCTGGTCCAGTTTATCGAGAGAGAGAAAATCATCAAGTATCACTCTCATATTCTTTACGGCAGAGCGGATCCGTTCTACATGCTTATGTTTTTTATCTATTTCTTCCGTGCCGATATATTGCTCAATCAACCCAACGCTGGAAAGCACGGTACTGAGGGGAGCCCGGAATTCGTGAGAAGCCATGGAAACAAAACGGCTTTTCATTTCATTCAATTCCTTTTCCCTATCCAGTGATGCCCGGAGTTCTTTGGTGCTTTCTGCCACCCGCTTTCCCAACTCTTCATTCAGTTGCCGCAGTTCGATCTCCATTTGTTTCTGGTGCGTGATATCAAAAGAAAAGATCAGCGCCCCTTCATCTACAGGTTGAATACGAAGATCAAACCAGCCTTTGGATCCATCCGGAAAAGTAAATTCATTTTGAAATTGGCTGGCGATCCCTCCTTCCAGGCAACGTTCAATATGTTTGAATAATAAGGTGCTTTCAATGCCGGGATATTGCTCCATCATAGTATGGCCCAGCATCAGTTCTTTTTGAGAATTGACCTGGCACAGCAACGCATCGTTGACATAGACATATTCCCAATCCCGGCCGATCAGTTGAACGCCTTCTATCATATTATCAAATATGGAATATTTTGTTGCTGTCATTTCCATAGAAGCGTAATGAGTTGCTAATTGTTGTTTTTTCCAGCCTTGGTCTTTTGAAAATCTTGAATAAAAAACGCTTGATCCGTGCTACTGATCTTCGCCGTCTGTTTTCATGGTGAATAGTAAGACTATTGTAATTTACATTAATTCCCCCATTCTGACTATGATTTCTGACCGGGCAATAAAACTTAATAACGCCAAGATTTTGCCGGGGTAATCGCTGATCAAGGGCCGGCAGTACTGATTCCTCTTATTTGCCCTATTATACCAGGAAAGAGAACCGCTTTAAGTTGGACGTTAAATCCGGGCAGGCTTGTCGGGGAATATTAAATTAATTACCGGTCGAAGGCTATTAGAGTTCTCTGTTGTGCCTGATCCCGATCAATATTGAAGATGCGGCAGATGCAATAGTCATGTTGATCCTTTCAGGTCATTGCCTTGTCGATACACTAAAGGATTGAAGGCGGAGGGCTATTTTTTTACCGCATAGACATCCCGATAGCTATCGGGAATACATAAGGACACGTAGTAAACCTCTTTCATAAAGATGATCGGGTGAGGTTCTTATTTCCTTCTTTCATAAATAAAATCATAGTTAGTGGTCCATGTCTTTCCGCCGTCATGGGAAATTTCATTGAACTGCCTCACTTTATCCGGCCCGAGATTGTAGAAAATAAATCGCCCGATGAAATCACCGTTCTGATCTTTTCCTGAAAAATCAAAACGCATGGCTCCATCTTTGTATTCTCCATTGATGAAATGCGTAGGACGTTGCCAAGCGCCTTCTGAACCGATCCAGTATTGTTCCCATTTGCCTGTTTCGGGAGAATAAGAATTGATGCTCTTTCCGCTGTAGGTATTTGCTAAAGATGTCCAGTTTTCCAATATCATGCAGCCGCCACTGGCAATTTCTATTTTGCTTTTACCAACGATAGCATTGGTTCCATTAGGATGTACATCCCACTCCCCCACCCAGAAATCAAACTTTCTTGCATTACTGTCCGCCATGCAGGGATACGCACGGTAATATAATGTATCATGTATTTTTTTATACGCCGGTTCTGATCGCAATGAAGCAAAATCTGCATTTGATTCCAGTTCATTCAAATTTAAATACCCGGCACCCATGGCGCTGTCGAGCCATTCAAAAGATTTGGAGATGTTTTTTTGCAAGGCATACAAGCGGGCAATTCTTGATTCAACAAGTGGCTTTAATCCTGCTGATGGATCATTGGCTAATGATCGGTGATAACAATTCAGGGCCTCAGTATAGTTGCCGAGATTATGATAACAATATCCCATGCGGTTCCATTCCAAACTGTTTTGGGGAATTTGTTTCATTAGTTTTTCATACAATGTCAAAGCCTGTTTCCATTGACCGATTGAAAACAAGGAGTCAGCAATTTGTTGTTCGGGTAGTATTGTGGAAGTACCGGTTTGCGCTTTCAGAATGGTGGTGAAAAGGAGTGCAAGGCAAAAGAATATTTTTTTCATAGCTCTTTTTTTTATGACCTGAAATTACTTTCATGCGATGCGTGGAAAGGAGCCGCTTAAACAATTCCCTTTCCGTTCTTACAGAAAAAGTGAAGTAAGTCATGGATTCGCAATTCCAGTTTGTGTTTATTAGATTGCTTGGTCGATGGAGAAGTTTCCAAGATATATGAACGGTTTCCTGACCTCCCTGCAATGACATACTAAATCAACAACGTTTCACAAAACAAAAAAACCATCCCGAACAGAGATGGTTCCTGTGTGTGCAGTTAGTATTGGATTAAACAAACTCTTCTTTAGCAGTTTTGCTGTAATCATCTATAAGTTTACGTTGTATCTCAAACGGCACCGGTTCATACGCCTGGAATTTCATCGTGAACTTGGCTCTGCCCTGTGTGATGGATCGCAATGAAGAAGAGTAGCCATCCATTTCTGCCAGCGGCACTTTGGCGATCACTTTTTGAAAATGTCCTTCACTATCTATTCCTTCTACAATAGCACGGCGGCTTTGCAGATCACCCATCACAGCTCCGGTGAGATCATCAGGACATAATACTTCTACATGATAAATAGGTTCCAGTATTTGCGGATCAGCCTGCTGGAATGCCTGGCGAAATGCCTGCAGCCCCGCGATCTTAAATGAAATATCATTGCTGTCCACCGGGTGCATCTTTCCATCATATACACACACACGAATATCACGGGCATAAGAGCCGGTGAGCGGACCATTGTGCATTTTTTCCATCACTCCTTTTAATATAGAGGGAAGAAACCGGGCATCGATTGCACCACCTACAATGCAATTATAAAAAACCAGTTTACCACCCCATGCCAATTCATGTACATCTCTTCCTCTCACTGCGAGATCGGATGGTTCCGGCATTCCTTCATACCAGGGTTCTATCCTCATATACACTTCTGCAAACTGTCCCGCTCCGCCTGATTGTTTTTTATGACGATAACTGGAGTCTGCCATCTTGCGTATCGTTTCCCTGTAAGGAATTCTTGGTTTTACAAACTTTACTTCCAGTTTGTGATTGTGTTCGATCTTCCATTTTGCAACAGCGAGATGCATATCTCCCTGGCAATGGATCAGTGTTTGTTTCAATTCCTGCGAAACTTCTACCAGCAATGTTGGATCTTCTTCACGCAACTGGTGTAGTGCCTGTGATAATTTTTCTTCTTCTCCTTTTTTCAACGTCTCAATAGCCACTGTCATATTAGGAGAAGGAAACTCGATTGAAGGCAATTCATAATTCTTTCCTCTTGCATGGAGTGTATTGTTGACATGGGTATTCTTCAGCTTTAAGGTAGCGCCGATATCTCCGGCAACGAGTTCATTGATGCTGGTTCTCTTGTTTCCTTCTACCAAAAACAATTGGTTGATCTTTTCTGTAACACCCGTGGATTCATTCTCCAGTTCCATACCGCTTTTGATAGTTCCGGAATACACTTTGAAAAATGAAAGTTCACCAACATGCGGTTCCGAAATCGTTTTATAAATAAAAATGCAGGCGGGTCCGTTGGCATCACAAGGTAACTTCTCTCCGCCCCTGGTTGTTTGCGGCGGCATTTCATTAGCGCTGGGACACACATTGTCAATAAAACCCATGATGCGGCCGCTACCCATGTTGCGAACGGCAGAAAGACAGAACAAAGGAAACAGGTCATGATTGATCATGGCTTTTTTCAAACCGTTTTTCATTTCATCTTCATCAAGCTCTCCTTTGTCAAAATATTTTTCCATCAATCCTTCATCGTTGCTGGCAATGGCTTCGATCAATTCTTTATGCAGTTCATCAGTTTTTGCTCTTTCCTCTTCCGGTATCGGAAGTTTTTCCGGCTTGCCGCCTTCATCTTTGAATTTATACATCGTCATTCTCAACACATCAATGACCTCATGAAAACCGGAGCCGACCTGCCTTGGATATTGCACCACCACTACATTACTTCCAAAATGTGATTTGGCTTCACGAACTGTTTTGTCAAAGTCAGCATTATCATCATCCAGTTTATTAACTGCAAAGATCATTGGGGTCTTAAAGCGTTCTGTATAATCCCAGATGATATCGGTTCCCACTTCCACTCCCATCACTGCATTCAGCAACATAACACCGGTGTCTGCTACACGAAGCGCCGAGATCACTTCACCAACAAAGTCATCATAGCCGGGAGTGTCAATGATATTGATCTTGTATCCCCGCCATTTAGTGTGAAGGAGCTTGCTAAAAATAGAATTACCACGTTCCTGTTCCAGTTCGTGGTAATCTCCTGTAGTGTTTCGTTCGGCTATGCTGCCGCGGCGTGTAATTATTCCAGCTTCATATAACATGCATTCCGCTAAGGTGGTCTTACCGGATCCGGCATGGCCCAGCAAGACGACATTTTTTACATGTGAGGTATCAAATTCAGGCATAACAATCTATTTTAAAATAAAAAATCAGTTGTCTTTGGAATTTAATGGGGAGCAGAAAGACAAGAGAGCAGGTTACAAGTTTAAAAGTTGCTAAGTAACAACCCTGTCAGTTTGTAAACCAAATAACTTTTTGAATTTATTACGTTCGGTTCAGGAATCCGTTGAATTCATCCCGGAGCTCCTGCAAAGTATGTTGCAGTGTTTGATATTGTTCAAAAATACTTTCATGATCGGCTACAGTATCTTCATTCAATTGACCGTTATTGGCCGAAACTTCAAAACTTAGTTTGCGGTCATGAGCTTTGATCGCTTGCTTGAGGTCGTGAATGTTGATGAGTTGAATGTGAAACTGATTGTGGAGATGTTCTACTTGTTGTAGCTGGTCTTTGGAGAGTGGCTGGCTGGCTACCTGTTGGAGATGTGATTTGTCATTGGTGAATTCGTCTTTGAACTGACGAAGCGCCTCTCTCCAGGTGCTGCACTCTCCGGAGAGCTGCGAGATGTCTGCCTGAACCATGGTGTTTAAATTTTAAAAAGTGAAGAAAATTGTTTTCCGGGTTTACAGGGGGGCGGATGCAGTACTCTAAATTTAAAACTCTTTTTGCAATAACCGAAGAATTTTTTTTAATACCGAATAGGAAAAGTTTTATTGCCCGCTTCGCAGTACTTTAAGGATTATTTTTGAAATCAAAAGAGCAAGACATCTATTTTAAAATTTGATAATCATTCGGCTTTCGGTCCGCTGCAACTAAGTATTTTTTCTTAAACGCTTCAATATTGAAAGACCAAAAAGAGCTGCAATATTAGCTTTCCGGGCAACGCCTAAATTCAATAACTTGCCGGTCCGCATGATCAGTCAGAACACCATACAGCAGATACTTGGACGTCTCGATATTATTGATGTCATCGGTGGATTTGTGAAGTTGAAGAAAAGAGGCACCAACTATCTCGGACTTTGTCCTTTTCACAATGAAAAGACGCCGTCATTTACCGTCTCCCCCACCAAAGAGATCTATAAATGTTTTGGTTGCGGACGAAGCGGCAATGCGATCAGCTTTTTGATGGAGCATGAAAAGTATAGTTATGTAGATGCGCTGCGCTGGCTGGCTAATAAATATGGTATTGAAATAGAAGAAACGTTTACCTCCGATGAAGAACGTCAGCAACTGCAGGCAGCCGACAGCCTGTATATCATCAACAGTTTTGCGCAGCAATTCTTTTCCAAAATACTTTTTGAAACAGAAGAAGGAAAAGATATTGGTTTGAGTTATCTGAAAGAAAGAGGTTTTCGGGAAGAGATCATCAAAAAATTCCAGTTAGGATATTCGCCGGAACAAAAGGATGCATTTACCAAAGAAGCACTTGCCAAACAATTCAGCCAGGAATTATTATTGAAAACAGGACTGGTTGTTTTGCGAAATGATCAGCTGGCCGATAATTACAGGGGCCGTGTCATTTTCCCGGTACATAATCATAGCGGGAAAGTGTTGGGGTTTGGAGCAAGGATTTTAAAAAGTAATGATAAAGCCCCCAAATATATCAATACTCCGGAAAACGAGATCTATGTAAAAAGTAAAATTCTTTACGGTTCTTATTTTGCCCGACAGGCAATTGATAAAGCAGATGAATGTTTGCTGGTGGAAGGATATACGGATGTGATCTCATTGCACCAGGCAGGAATTGAAAATGTAGTGGCATCAGGCGGCACCTCACTTACACAGGATCAGCTCCGGCTGATAAAAAAATATTCCAACAACCTCACCATTATATATGATGGCGATCCTGCCGGAGTAAAAGCAGCGCTGCGTGGATTAGATATGGCGCTGGAGGAAGGATTAAATGTAAAACTGGTGTTGATACCGGACAATGAGGACCCGGATAGCTACGTGAATAAGGTCGGAGCTTCCACATTCAAGGAATTTATTCAAAAGAATAAAAAAGATTTTATTCTTTTCCAGTTGGAAGTAGCGTTGAAAGATGCCGGAAAAGATTCTAATAAAAAAGCGGAAGTGGTAAACCAGATCGCTGAGACCATTTCAAAGATCAACAAAGCAGAAGATTTCACGAAGCAGCAGGATTATATCAGGCATTGTTCAGAGATCCTGAAAATTGATGAAAGCGGTTTGCATGCCTTGGTAAATAAATTTATCCGCAATCGTGTTTCCACACTTGAGAAGAAACTACCGATGGAAGAAGCAAAGATCCATGAAGAGAATGCAAAACAGGCTGCAGCCACGGATTATGATGACTCCACTTTCAATTTACTATTTAAAGATGAATTGCAGGAACGGGAAGTGGCAAGGGTATTACTGGAATACGGCATAAAAAAATGGAATGAACAACAACTGGTTGCCGAATACATTTTTTCTGAAATGCTGGATGAAAGCCTGATAGACAACCAGGATATTCTGAAACTGATCAATGCCTTTAAGGAAGTATTGCGAACGGATAACAGTAAAGCCAATAAAAATTATTTCATTTATAATCCGGATACCACATTAAGCAGCCTTGCAGTCTCGCTGCTGAATTTCCCCTATGAGGAAAGTGACCATTGGCGCCGAGAATTCAGCCAGGCCACCGGTTACCAGGACAAACTTTTCGAACAGTCTTATGAAGACTTCATAAAAACGGTGACTGAAGAAAAAGAAAATTCCCTGATGGAATTTTTGAAAACGGAAGAAGATACTACTAATGAAGAAATAGAATCAGCACTCAATTACTTAAAACTGCGCAAGATCAAACGCATGCTGATAGAAAACCAGGCAGATCTTGAAAAGCCACATTCTGCAGAAGAATATGCAATACTGCAACAGACTCATCTTCACTTAAAGCAAATGGAAAAAGAATTAACCCAAAAAACGGGAACGGTGATCATCCGCTAAGCCCGGCTTTCTTTAGTAACATATCGCTGTATGATTCAGCGATCAGGTCTTCCGGCTGAATGCCAAATTCCATAAGATAATGATCGCATTGCTGCTGCAATTGTTCCCTGGAAAGATCCGCCAATACATTTCCTGCTTCGATCTCAACAAAACTACCGAGTCCCGGAACCTCATCGATATGAAATTTTACATTGCCGATATAATAGATCTCTCTTTTCTTTTGCACGATAGTTTTGATACCGATGGATTGCGCCAGCATTTCTTTCAGCACAGTTGGATCTGTTACTTTCATTAAATGAAAATGAGAGTCTTTGGGGCCGGCCTGGTTATTTCTTTTATAAAAGATCAGGTTGTTTTCGATAGTTCCTTCGCGGAGTTTCAACCTTCCGTTTGCCACGGAAAAATAAGTATCGGTTTGCTGATCAGTTCCTTTAAACTCAGCATGATGTTGTCGTAGATAATCCCGTATGAACGTGGCTTTATTGCAGCGGGCTTTTATTTCTACATTAATAAAGGACATAAAAAAAGGTTTGCCGTAATTCAGCAAACCTAATTCATTTCAGTAATCAGAGCATTAATCAGCCATTGAAGTCGCCACTCTTTTTCTGGTAGCAGCTACTTCTACTTCCCTAGTGTTTTGCCCATCGGTTTTTTCGAAACGCATAGCGCTCCAAACATGATCCAATTCCACCTGGTGGATGCTTTCATAACCGGCATTGGTGAGCCGGTTCCAGCTTCTGTCCCGGTTGAGATCAGTTACGATCTTTGATGCAACTTTTGGATAAGCTACCCAGAATTTGGAATCTTCTTTCAGTGCGGGCATCACATCGTTCAGAATGCCATTAAGTTGATTCTCATTCACAGCAAATACCAATGCAAAATCAATTTTCCTGCTTTTTAAAAGCGGGGTTACATTTTTTGCGAAGGAAAGTTTGTGAAATTGTTTCTCGATGGAAGAAGGAAGTCCCTGGATCAAAAGATTCTTTTCGTCTGCAAATTGCAGTTTTTCAAACAGCGTTTGTGACATAACTAGAAACTATTTTTGGGGTTTCCGGCAACAGGCCTAAAAGGTCGTGTGCGGAGTTCTCAAAGTAGGGAGTGCAAAAATATACAAAATTGACGGCATTCCGAAGGTTTTTTTCGATAAAAATTCACCAGATTCGTCAAATTTTTTTTTTGGATACGATCAATATTTTAATTAGCAATTTATTTTCCCATTGATTCATAATACTTCAACGCCTCTGGCATGTACTTCTGCAGATCGTCTATGCGGCGCCCTTCGGATGGATGCGTACTTAAGAATTCGGGAGGTGTCTGACCGTTAGATGCTTTTTCCATTCGCTGCCATAAGGGAATTGCTTCCCGTGGATCGTAGCCGGCCATTGCAGCCCACAACAATCCATAATGATCAGCTTCTGATTCATGCTTTCTCGAAAAAGGTAAAAGAAATCCTACCTGTGCCCCAATACCATAAGACACCAAGAAAATATTTCTTGTTTCAGTTGGTTTATTTGCTAATGCTACATTTAATCCTTCCTGCACTGCAGCCGCGCCTAATTGCTGACTCATTCGTTCATTACCATGATTGAAGATTGCGTGAGAGACTTCATGTCCCATCACTACCGCTAACGCTGCTTCATTTTGTGTAATAGGGAGCAAGCCGGTATATACAACGATCTTACCTCCCGGCATACACCATGCATTTACTTCATTACTCTCTACTAAATTATATTCCCATTTATAACCTACTAATTCTTTGGAAAGTCCTTTCGATGCGTAATAGTCATCTACAGCTTTGGTGATGCGTTGCCCCACCCGCTTTACCATTTCTGCATCCTTATTAGTACTGGGCACAACTTTATTCGTAGTAATAAAATCATTATACTGCTGAAGTGCCATAGATTGAACTTCGGATTCCGGAAGCAACTTGAATTGGTTACGGCCTGTCACAGCATTTCGGGTGCAGGAAAAAATAATTATCGATGCTACAAGCGAAAGAATGATTGATCTCGTCATGGTTGTTGAATTTTGTAACAGAATGGTTGCTTGATAAAAGCAATATTCTAAAAGGGCATTACAAAATTACTTCATTTACGGGCTATTCTTCTTCGTGAGAAGCTGCTTCTTTTCTTCGCTGGCGACGGCGATCTCTGTATTTGAGAATAGGAACTTTACTTTCATTACCTCTGAAAAGCCGGCCGATATTTTTTTGGTGTGTCAACAAAACCATCAATGCCACTGCGATGGCGAATATCCGGTATAAGTGTTCTCTTTCATTGAAAATAACGAGAATGAAAACCGGGAACGCAATACTTGCAAGGATAGAACTCAGTGATACAAACCGTGTAAGGTATAATACTAATAAGAAAACTCCCACACAGCATAATGCGGTCCATGGTGAGATACCCAACACCAACCCAAACAGCGTGGCAACTCCTTTTCCTCCTCTGAACTCGGCCCATATAGGGAAAATATGTCCTAACACAGCCGCCAATCCTAAACCGATCTGCAGGTTGATGAATTGGGTTTCGTTATCGATATAATTAGGAAGTAATAAGGCAAGTTTTACTGCAGCGATGCCTTTGAGCATGTCCACAATCATTACAATGGTTCCCCATTTAGGGCCAAGTACACGATACGTATTGGTAGCACCGGAATTACCACTACCATACTCACGGATGTCAATATCAAAAAAATATTTACTGACCCAAACCGCTGTTGGGATGCTACCGATCAGATATGCAAGAACGATCAATAATAGTTCGTTCATAGAATCCTGTTGAAGTTGAACTACAAAAATACATCAAATGCCGGGAAGTTAATTCAAATATAAATTTTCATTAAATGATTGGGATATTAAAACTACAACCCTATCACTTCCTATGGCAATCTATTATTGCTGAGCAGGTGGCTTGTCCTGTCTTTCCGGTTTAGGCAACAACACCTTTCGGCTCAGTTTGAATTTGCCTGATTTGGGATCCGTTCCTATCAATTTTACTTTCACTTTATCTCCTTCTTTCAAAACTCCTTCCAAAGTTTCCAATCGTTTCCAGCTTACTTCCGAAATATGAACCAATCCCTGTTTGCCAGGTAAGAATTCAACAAAAGCACCGAATGGCATAATTGATTTCACCGTTGCTTCATATACATCACCCACTGTCGGAACAGCCACGATTCCTTTCACCCAATTATGAGCTTTTTCTACTCCTTCTTTGTTAGTTCCAAAAATGCTCACTTCGCCCATGTTATTAATTTCTTCGATATTGATCGTCGTGCCGGTTTCCCTTTGTATCTCCTGGATCACTTTTCCGCCCGGTCCGATCACAGCTCCGATAAATTCACGATCAATGAACATCTTCACCATTCTTGGTGCATGTGGTTTCACTTCAGATCTTGCTTCAGGAATGCAATTATACATGGCATCCAGAATGTGTAATCTTCCGCGGCGTGCCTGATCCAAAGCCTGCTCCATCACTTCCATCTTCAATCCATCCACTTTGATATCCATTTGAACACCGCAAATCCCATCTCTTGTTCCGGTTACTTTGAAATCCATATCACCTAAGTGATCCTCATCGCCAAGAATATCACTCAGGATCGAATATTTATCTCCTTTGGTAATCAATCCCATTGCAACACCGGATACATGCTTGGGAATCGGAACTCCTGCATCCATCAATGCCAATGATCCGGCACAAACTGTGGCCATGGATGATGAACCATTCGATTCCAAAATATCGCTCACTACTCTCACGGTATAAGCAAAATCACCTACAGGCATCATTTGCTTTAGTGAACGCATAGCCAGGTTGCCATGTCCCACTTCTCTCCTTCCCGGGCCTCTCATCATTTTTACTTCTCCGGTTGAAAAAGGAGGAAAATTATAATGAAGAATAAATCTTGTATAGTCTGATTTTGCGGCACTTTCTACTAATAATTCATCTAACGGAGTTCCTAAAGTAACTGTCGTAAGCGACTGGGTTTCACCCCTGGTAAAAAGAGCGGCACCATGAGGTGAGGGTAATACATCTACTTCCATATCCAATGGACGAATATCTTCCAATCCACGGCCATCCAAACGGACTTTTTCATCCAGGATCATATCCCTCACTACATAATACTGCAGATCGCTGTAATAAGTTCCGGCGAGTTTCTTTGTCCCATCAGGCAGTTCTTCACCTTCAGCAATGTTGAGATCTTTTTTGAGAAACTCCATCAGCTCTTCTTTAATAGTTTTGAATCTCTCAGATCGTTCTGCTTTTCCCAATTTGCCCTTTGCTACTTCATATATTTTTTGTTTTGCAAAAGCATTTACTTTTTCACGAAGTGCTTCATCCTGCACCGGCTTTTCATAGTCTCTTTTTCCTTTCACCCCTGTCAATGCTCTTAATTCTTCCTGTGCTTTCACCTGTATGCGGATGGCATCGTGTGCTATTTCTAAAACTTTACACAGATCTGCTTCACTGCATTCCTGCGCTTCACCTTCCACCATCATCAGGTTTTTATCCGTAGCAGCAACCATAAAATCAATATCCGAATTTTCCATTTCAGAGCGGCTCGGATTGATCTTGAATTGCCCATCAACCCTTCCTACTCTTACTTCAGAAATAATTTCTTTAATAGGAATATCTGAAACTGCTAATGCCGCAGAAGCAGCCAAACAAGCCATTGCATCCGGTAAAATTTCCGAATCACTGGAGATCAGTGTTACCAGCACCTGTACTTCACAGAAATAATCTTCCGGAAATAATGGACGGAGAGCCCGGTCAATAAGCCTTGAGGTCAGGATCTCATAATCATTCAGCTTTGCTTCTCTCTTGAAAAAAGATCCCGGAATGCGCCCGGCAGAAGCAAATTTTTCCTGGTAATCCACAGTCAGCGGAAAAAAATCCTGCCCTTCTTTGGCTTCTTTGTTTGCTACTACAGTAGCTAAAAGCATGCAATTGCCCATGGACACTGTAACAGCTCCATCTGCCTGGCGGGCCAAACGACCAGTTTCAATGGTCACCATACGGCCATCACCTATATCAAATGTTTTACGAATCGGTTGTTGTAACATAAAAATGTGTGATTAGATTAATTAATGCAGGAATGAAAATCAGTAGCCGGCTCTGTGTTACTTTTTAGTCTTCGTTGCAGTTTTTACCGTTTGTTGGGGTTGCAATCTTCTGTAACCTGATCTTTATTCCGCAATATTGAAAGGCAAAAATATTCGGCAAGATTTACCACTTCAGAAAACTAAAAGTCCTCCGAAAGGGAGGATCTGGCTGCCGGAAACCTTATTTCCTGATTCCGAGTTTCTCGATCAACTGACGGTAACCTGTCAGGTTATGCTTTTGCAAATAGTTCAATAAACGCTTGCGTTTACCAACCAACTGCATCAGGCCGCGGTGAGTGGAGAAATCTTTTTTGTTTTCCTGGAGGTGATTGCTGATCTGGCTGATGCGTTGCGTCAGCTGGGCGATCTGTCCTTCAATGGATCCGGTGTTAGAAGCTTTACCACCGAACTCTGAAAAAATTGTTGTGTTTTGTTCTTTTGTTAAAGGCATCTTGATTTTTTTTAATTTTTCATCCGATTATTCATCCCTTAATTTCGGCTGCAAAGGTAAGGCAGGGCTGCTTTATTGCAAAAACATTGTCACTTTTATTTTTACTCCCAAATGTCTTCTACCGGGCTGATTTTGGCCACCTTAGCTCTCAAATAGTATTCAACCCTTTACATTTGCAGACTATGGAACTTTCCTCCGATACCAAAAGTATTTTAGGACTTAAACTTCCCACCGATCCCCGTTGGGTTGACCTCACCAAAAAATCATTGGAAGATATCCTGACAGATCATGCCTACTGCGAACAAAAGGCGGCCACTTCCTGTATTTCGCTGATCCAGCGTTATAGCGATAAAGAAAAACTGGTGCAGGAACTTTCACCGATTGTTACTGAAGAATGGGGACATTTCAGATCAGTACTGGCAGAATTACAAAAAAGAAATCTCAAACTTGGAAAACAGAGAAAAGATGAATACGTCAATCAACTGATGCAATTTGAGGTTAAAGGAGGCAGTGAAGAGGATCGTTTACTTGACAAATTGCTCATGTGTGCTCTTATTGAAGCCAGGAGTTGCGAACGCTTTAAGCGATTAAGCGAAGGACTGGAGGATACCTACCTGCAAAATTTTTATCGAAAATTCATGGAAAGTGAGGCGGGGCATTATTCGTTGTTCATAGAATTGGCGGAAACATATATTGAAAAGAAAGAAGTACGACGCAGATGGCAGGAATGGCTGAATCATGAGGCGGAGATCATGAAACAACTGAATCTCCGGGGAGACCGGATGCATTGACGGTTTAAAATGGTGCAATCGTTTGTATATTTATAACTTCTTAAAAACTCTATCTTACAGAAAATTTATGAGGGTTGCGGAATACCAGGAAGCTGCTGTTGCTTTTGCAAGTTATAATACAGGGCGAAGAAGCTTTGACCCTGACAAGATCAAAGTAGAGTCGATCGGCCATGGATTAATTAATCATTCCTATAAAGTCACTTGCGAATCGAATCCTTCATTTTTATTGCAACGGATCAACAAAAAAATTTTTTCGATGCCGCAGGATGTACAGGAAAACTATATCAAAATATGGCAATATGCTGAATTTGAATTTACCGGTTTAAAACTCCCTGCTCCTTATTACTGCGACAAAAAAATTACGTTATTTATTGACAGTAATGAAAATTACTGGAGGGCTTTTGAATACATTACGGACTCAACAAATCTGACTGTTGCGAAAAAACCACAACAAGCAAAAGCTGCAGCCAAAGCATTTGCAAAATTCACCGCCGCTTTCAGTGATTTTAATGTTGATCAACTGAAACCTATTATTCCGGATTTTCACAATCTTTCTTTTCGCTATGAAGAAATGGAAGAAGCTGAAAAAGGTGATTTATATGAACGAATAGCGAAAGCACAGCCATTGATCCGTGAGCTGAAAGACCGGGAACGATACAGGCATTTTTATGAAATAATCACTAACTCAGATGAATTTCCGCTTCGGGTAATGCATCATGATGCCAAGATATCAAATGTACTTTTCAGCAAAACAACCGGAAGAGTGATCTGCCTTGTGGATTTTGACACCGTGATGTCCGGATATTTTTTCTCCGATCTTGGCGACATGATCCGGACCATGGCAGGCAATTATGATGAGAATTATCTCCACATTGAAAAAATCCGGATACGAAAAAATTATTATGAAGCCATCGTCAGCGGATATTTATCTATAATGGGAAAGTATTTGACTGATTCAGAAAAAAAATACATCCATTACGCTGGATTATTGATGATATATATGCAGGCATTGCGTTTCATAACTGATTTTATGCACGGAGGAATCTATTATAAAGTCGAATATAAAGGCCAGAATTTTGACCGGGCGTTGAATCAACTTACATTATTAAAAAAATTAGAAGAGTTTTTGAAAAGGGAATATGATCTCAAACTTTGATTCCCCTTACTCCTTCTTCCGCTTCAGAAACAAAAAAGGATGGTGCATACCCGATCTTATTCTTATAGACACTGCCCAACTTCCCTGCAAAATCATTTACTGTATTTTTTTGTACAAGTGCAATGGCACAACCGCAAAACCCTGCTCCTGTCATTCTTGCTCCGATGCAGCCAGCATAGTTCATGGCAAATTCAACGATCGTATCGAGCTCAGCACCGCTTACTTCATACCATTCTTTAAGCGACTGATGTGAAGCAAACATCAATGAACCAAAAACAGAAATATCTCCTGCCTTCAATGCTATGGCAGCTTTCCTCACCCGTTCGTTTTCGCTGATGACATGACGAGCTCTCTTTACCAGTATCTCATTTTGTATCAAATGCTGATGCATTTCAAATGTTCTCTCATCTAGGTCACATAGTTTTTCGATCCGTAATTCATTTTTTAAAGCTTTTAAAGCAGCACCGCATTCAGTAAAACGTTCATTATATTTTGAATCAGCCAATGCTCTTTGTTTGTTGGTATTGATAATGACCAATGCATATTCACCTGTTTCAAATGGGATGAATTCATATTGCAGCGTATCACAATCCAGCAAAATGGCTTTATTCTTTTTTCCCATTGCAACAGCAAATTGATCCATGATACCGCAATTCACACCGATGAACTCATTCTCCACTTTTTTTGCAGCCAATACCATGTCAACTTTTGAAATACCAAATCCATAAAGTTCATTCAATGCGAAAAGGGTAAGTACTTCGATTGATGCTGACGAAGAAAGCCCGGCGCCGACGGGCAGATCGCCGGCAAACAACAGATCTAATCCTGATAGCTCATACCCATTCCTAAGTAAATGATCAATGATGCCTAAAGGATAATTGAACCATTGCTTACCCGTTTTGGAATAAGAAGACTGAATGTGCAGTTCTGCCTTTTCAGGGAAATCCATGCATGCAAAGCGAATTATTTTATCAGTATTTTTCGTAACGGCTAGATAGGTCCCTTTTGAAATGGCGCATGGCATCACTTTCCCTCCATTATAATCTATATGCTCACCTATCAGGTTTACCCTGCCGGGACAAAAAAACAAATCCGTTGCTTCCCTTTGAAAATGATCCCGGAATTTTTTTAATAAATCAGCTTTCATCAACAAAATGCAATATTTTTAAACCAATGAATTCAAATCAACAATATTGTTTTAAGCATTCATCCGGTGAAGATATTTATTTGTTTGCATTGCGCAATACAAAAGGGAATGAAGTATTGATCACAAATTATGGCGCCATCATTACGTCGATGAAACTTCGAAAAGCCGATGGCTCAGTTAATGATATTGTGCTGGGATTTGATAGAGTGGAAGATTATTGTTCTGAAGATTACCTGCAACAATATATCTGGATGGGTTGTGCCGTTGGACGCTATGCCAACCGGATAAAAGATGCATCTTGTATCATTGATGGAAAAAAGATTCAATTGTCGAAAAACAGGGGCAATGATCTGTTGCATGGTGGAGAAACAGGTTTTGATAAAAAGATCTGGCAGGTTGCTTCTTTCGATACAGCAAAAAATGAATTAGAATTAAAATACAAAAGTCCTGACGGTGAAGAGGGCTTTCCCGGCAACCTGGATGTTTCTTTGAGATTCAAATTGGACAACGATGAATTTGCTTATGAATATAAAGCCACAACCGATCGATCAACAATAGTTAACCTCACTCACCACGGCTATTTCAATTTGGAAAATGGAAAAGGGAAAAATTACGATTACCTGGTCAGAATTGATGCGTCGCATACATTAGACCAGAATGAAAATCTTGTAGCAACCGGAACTTTGTCCAAAGTCGAGGACACTGAATTTGATTTTCGGCAACAGCGCAAAATCGGTAATCAGGTAACTATGGAAAACGGGTACGATAAAAGTTTTGTTCTTGCTAAAAAAGAAAATGAGTTGACATTAGCTGCTGAAGCTTTTAGTGAACGATCCAATACCAAACTGGAAGTTTATACTACTGAACCGATCCTACATTTTTATTCCGGAAAAGGGATACCAATTATGAAAGGGAAAAACGGAAATGAATACAGTTCTTGTTCTGGTTTTTGTTTTGAAACGCATAAACATCCCAATGCGATCAATGTGCCGCATTTTCCTAATACTATTCTTCGCCCGGGGGAAATTTATTACGAAAAAACTATTTACAGGTTTTTCGAGCCCTGAGAAAAATAATTCAGCTCTTCAGTAAGATCCAAAAAAGGAAATCGCTTTTGTATTGCTTTTGTTTTTTCATAATGCGACGCAAGGAATGAAATATGAGCTTTTGTTTTTGGCTGAAAAGGTTTATGTTTTCTTGCAATTACAATTTTTTTAATTTCCTCCATCAATTCTCTTGTTTCTTCATCAATGCAGCTCTCCGAAAATTTTTCCAATACAAATTCAGTTGCCATATAATTCGGATGTACCAGGTCAACATCATAAAACCGATAATCTCTTAAGACATCTATCACCAATTCATAAGCAGGAAAATAATACGCTTGTTGATATTTGTGTGCCAAATGGTGCACTGATTCGATCAATCTGGCTTTGCTCCGATTGTTTTCAATAACTCCATCCCGGATATGGCGAACCGGGCTGATTGTAAAAATGATCTGCAGTTTGGGATTGTAATTAAGTAATTGCTTAATACAATTATCCAAAGAAGAAATGATCTCCTCAATTTCAAGCAAGTGTTTGTTGAACCACTGCGCCGGTGCTCTATGGCAATTTGCAACAGGGTTATTAAGTCGCTCATTTCCCGTCTCAGCTAATTCAGTAAGCTTGTACGAGAAAGAAGAGCCTAAAGTTATTATTATCCAATCGGCTTCTTTTAAAAACTGGTGAGCTTTGGTATGAGATTCATTGATATTTTGCAAACATTGTTGCTGATTAATATTGGAAAATCTTGAATGGTGTTGCCAGCTTTGCCATACTTCATTTAATTGAAACAAATCATCTTCAGTGTACCTCTGGTTATTTATATAAGAAACTAAACTTTTACTAACGCTGATCGGATCAAAAAGAATTCCATTCGGATTTTGCAATACGGAGAATTTTAATTCTTCCAACGCATTGCCAATATGCTCTGTAAAGCAGGAGCCGACCAACAGGATTTTATCCCGGTAGTTAATTTTCTTTTCAAGAGGATTGAATTGTATCGGCACCTGGAATTGCATGTATCAAATTTCAAAATTTAAAATCATTGTTTCTCCAGCTGGCAACTCTTTCCATTGTTTTAATAATTGCCTGAGAAAAGTCCTGACCGAATTTATTTCTTCATCGGAAAGATGAGGAACTGGAAAATTTTTCCATGAAGTTTCAAATACCTGTCCTGAAACTTCATTAAAATTTTCAAAATTTCCCTGCAGGATCTCTACCAGTAAAAGATTGGCCATATTCTCCGAATAAGCAGCTTCTTTGCTCACAATTATTTGCCTTCTTTTTTCACGGTCTTCAAAATCTTTGATATCCATCCCGTCATTCAGCATTCCCATAAATGCAGTTGAGTAGCCTAATGTTTTCTCAAGAGCATAATGACTCAGGTCATGCATAACAAAAAAATCATCGGCCTGCATCCATGTTTGTGAGCCATCATTTCGTACATATAAAATAATATGTGGCTTCCCTGCATTCTTTGTAACCTTCATTTCCATTACAAAAAAATTTCGCCTGCAATTTGTAAACTTTCAGCCAACGCTTCTTTGTTTATTCCAGGGTGAAAATTATTTTCTTCAAAGTAGCTTATCATCCATTCCATATTCATATTTCCCACCAACTCATCATTTGCCATTGGACATCCGCCAATTCCTTTTAATGCCCCGTCGAATCGTTTGCAACCTGCACGTACTGCTGCGTCCAATTTTTTCTTCCAGTTATCCGCCCTTGAATGAAGATGCACACCGATCTCTGTTGACGGAAGTGAATCGATCAGGTATTTACTCATGACATATACCTGATCTGCAGTTGCAACGCCAACTGTGTCGGCCAGTGAAATGATCTTTATATCCATTGCCACAATCTTATTCACCCATTCAAACACGATTTCTTCTGAATAGGGATCGCCATAAGGATTGCCAAAGCCCATTGAAATATAGATCACCAGTTGTTTGTTTGTTTTCAAGCAAACATTCTGAATTTCCTCAACTCTTTTCAATGAATCTTGAATGGAAGAATTAGTATTCCGATGTTGAAATGTTTCAGAAACTGAAAATGGAAAACCGAGGAAAGTAATTGCATCATATTCACTGGCCTCTTCTGCACCACGAACATTTGCAACGATCGCAAGCAACTTGGTACCCCCGGCTCCCGGATCCAGATTTCGGACTACTTCCTTTGTGTCTGCCATTTGCGGAATGGCTTTTGGAGAAACAAAACTTCCAAAATCAATGGTATCAAATCCAACTTTCAACAATGAATTAATATAATGGATCTTTTTTTCGGTCGGGATAAAATTTTTCCAGCCCTGCATAGCATCACGGGGACATTCGATCAGTTTGATTTTTAATCGTTTCTCCATATTGCAAATTTAACGATAGAAAAATCGTATTTTTTTGTTATTGAATTAAATAAATTTGAAATAATGAAACAATTGGATAATAAAATAAAAGCCTCCAAAATGAAAAAAATGATTATATGCATAAAACTCTTTATGCTGCTATATATTACTTCCTGTACAGTGGTTAGCAATCTTTATCCTATCTCAGAAAATGAAACCGATTTTATTTTCAAAAAAGAGCTGATTGGGAAATGGGGCAATACAAAAGACAGTTCAGGATATTACCAGGTAGATACAGTTGAAGGATCAAATGGGAAACTTTACCGTGCTACGGTGATCGGCCCAAACGAGGAAGATAAAAATATTATGGATACCACAAGATTCCTGGCACAACTCGTTCAGCTGAATAATTGGTATTTTATCGATTGCCAATTGGACATCGAGACCAATTTCCCTCTGAAAAAAGATGATTACAGTTCATGGTTGCTTGCCCGGCATTTTGTGTATACTATTTCTTTTAATGGTTCTGATAAGATTGAACTGACATTCCCTGATCCGGATGCATTGCTGCAACTGATCAATGACAAAAAACTTAAATTAAATTATTATACCATCAAGAAAGACGATTATTTGATCCTGAATAAACCATCAGAATTACAAACGGCTTTGAAAGAATCTTTGAAATACGCTTCGACTGTTTATAAAGAAAAAGATGTGCTGGTTCGATTAAAATGACCGCTGTTTCATTGCTTCAAAAAGAATGATACCAGTTGCCACAGATACATTCAGGCTTTCAAAATCCCCGCTCATGGGGATTTTGAATTTTTCGTCGCAGATCTTCATCAGCGCAGGATGAATACCCTTTTCTTCACTTCCCATAATAATAGCACAAGGTTCTTTGAAATTACAGTCAAAAACATTTTTTTCCACTGTCATTTCACTGGCAAAAACTTTAATGCCATTTAAATGCAATTCATCCACAGCTTTCATCAGGCTATTAACCCGGCATACAGGAATTTTTTCCAATGCGCCGGCCGAAGTAAGAATTGCATCTTCATTCAAAGCCCCAACTCCTTTATCAGGTATAATGATGGCATGAACACCGCAACAGTAGGCAGTTCTTGCAATGCCACCGATATTCCGGATATCAGTGATACCATCCAGCAATAACAATAAAGGAGCCGACCCATTTTCTACAATATGTGAAATAGTATCCTGAAGGTCCTGGTAAGTGATTTTTGACAACAACGCCACACAGCCTTCATGATCAGTAACATTAAAACTATTTAGTTTTGCCAGCGGCACTTTGTTAACAGGGACATTGTGCTCTAGCGCCAGTTTTTTTATGGTATCGATCGATGCTCCCCGTGATTCAATTTGCAGATAGATACGTTCCAGTTGTGTTCCTGATTGAAGTGCTTGCAAGACATTTTGCCTCCCAATAATGAGAGAGCTTTTTTTGGGCCTGTGTTGTTGCCGGAATTTTTTCACCAAACAAAGAAACAAAAAACCTGTAAGCTAATTACAACTTACAGGTTTTGTTTTGAAAATTTTCGTTGGTATTTATTTCAATCCAAATTCCTTTTTAACTGCATCTACATAGTCCAGTTTTTCCCAGGTAAATAACTCCACTTTCTTTTTTGCCACTTTTCCTTCGGGAGAAACAAAAGTTTTTTCAACTATTTGAGGCTTGCGGCCCATGTGGCCATAAGCTGCAGTTTCACTATAAATAGGATTACGAAGCTTCAAACGCTGCTCAATAAAATAGGGACGCATGTCGAAAAGCTTAGAGATTTTTTTCGCAATTTCCGCATCGCTCAATTTTACTTTCGCAGTTCTGTATGTATTTACGTTGATGCTGGTTGGTTGTGCAATACCTATAGCATAAGAAACCTGTACCAGTACTTCATCACAAACTCCGGCTGCCACCAGGTTTTTTGCAATATGGCGGGTAGCATATGCTGCACTGCGGTCTACTTTGCTGGGATCCTTTCCGCTGAATGCTCCGCCGCCATGAGCCCCTTTACCACCATACGTATCAACAATGATCTTTCTTCCTGTCAAACCGGTATCTCCATGCGGCCCACCGATCACAAATTTTCCTGTGGGGTTGACATGAAATTTAATCTTATCATTAAAAAGCTTTGCATATTTTTTATACTTAGATTTTACTCTTGGAATTAAAATATTGATCACATCTGCCTTGATCTTTTTTTGCATGTTAGCTTCCGTATCAAAATCGTCGTGCTGTGTTGATACAACGATCGCATCAATGCGAACCGGCCTGTTATTATCATCATATTCCAAAGTCACCTGGCTTTTTGCATCCGGGCGCAGGTAAGGCATCTTAGAATTTTTCTCTCTGCGGATGGCTGCCAGTTCGATAAGGATTTTATGTGCCAGGTCAAGAGGCAATGGCATATAATCCTCTGTTTCATTCGTAGCATAGCCAAACATCATTCCCTGGTCGCCGGCCCCTTGTTCTTCTTTCTTTTTGCGATCAACACCCTGGTTGATATCTGAAGATTGTTCATGAATGGCAGACAGCACTCCGCAGGAACTTGCTTCAAACATGTATTCGCTTCTTGTATATCCGATCTTGCGGATCACATCACGGGCAATATCCTGAACGTCGAGATATGCTTTCGATCTTACTTCGCCGGCTAATACAACCTGGCCTGTGGTAACAAGTGTTTCACATGCTACTTTAGAGTCAGGATCAAAAGCAAGAAAGTTATCAATTAATGCGTCCGATATCTGATCGGCTACTTTATCCGGATGTCCTTCGCTCACGGATTCTGAAGTAAATAAGTAAGGCATGATTTTTTTTTCGAAGTGCAAAGATAAGGGGGTAGTTACGAATGAACAAAGCATAACTGACATTCAGATTGCATACTTATAAACATTTCTGAATAAATCTATGCGATAGAAGGATCGTATCGACTTGTTGAAAGAATTCAGGCAATCATTTTCCCGACAGATCACCGTAGAGTTGCATGTAATCGGAAAGGTCTGACTCTGGATTATAAAGCAAGGTTTTCTTTCCTCTCACTTTGGAAAATTCTTCTACTAATTTTTTGTCAATCTTATCTGAACCAAATGTAATCGCATCAGCATACGTAGCGCCACCACGGAATAAAGCGGTGTTATTTGCTTCTTTATACACTTCAAGATCCTTATCCTTCAGCGAAGGATGGATCAACGCTTTTTTCATAAAATCACTACCCAACTTTTCTTTGAATGTATTCTGCCCTATCGTAAACACTACCTTACTATGAGAAAATACAGGTTCTTTTTTATAAACGGTTTTTAAATAGGCAGGGATCAGTCCAGTCATCCAGCCGCTGCAATGAATGATATCCGGCGGCCAACCGAATTTTTTTACTGTTTCTAACGCTCCTTTGCAAAAGAAAACCGTCCGGAGTCCATTATCATCAAACCATTTTTCATTTTCATCATGAAAGAGGAATTTCCGTTTGAAAAGGTCCTCATTGTCCAGGAAATAAACCTGAAGGCGGGCATTGGGAAGTGAAGCCACCTTGATCTGAAGCGGCATATCATCATTATCTATTGAAACGTTGATGCCGGATAAGCGGACCACTTCATGCAGGCGATGACGGCGTTCATTGATGGTCCCGAAACGAGGCATGATACAACGAACTTCAAACCCACTATCATTTGCTTTTATAGCCAACTTGTTTACAATCTCAGAAAACTCTGTCAGCTCCAGGTAGGGTGACATTTCGTTGGCTATAAATAAAATTCTTTTTTTTGCTGACATTGGCGTCCCGTTTAATTTACATCCTCTTTTTGAAAGGTTGCAAAGTTAACTATTTTGCAGCGAAATGCCCGCCAGAAACAGATTTTGACACTAAAGTTTTAATGGAAATGATCTTATTAAAAAAAACAGCTGATCTGCATAACTATATTGAAGAACAGCGCAAAAAGAAGCTTCAAACAGGATTTGTACCCACAATGGGAGCCTTGCATGCAGGCCATATTTCATTAATAAAAAAATCAGTTTCGGAAAATGATTGTACGATCAGCAGCATATTCGTAAACCCGACACAGTTTAACGATCCAAATGATTTTAAAAAATATCCAATAACAATTGAAAAAGACATTTATCAGTTGGAGACATCGGGCTGTGATGTATTGTTTCTTCCAACTGTGGAAGAAATTTACCCAAACGGAACCGGTCAAAAACTAACCTATGACCTAGGTTATCTCGAAACTGTTTTGGAAGGAAAATTCCGGCCAGGTCATTTTCAGGGAGTTTGCATGGTGATGGAAAGACTGCTGAAAATTGTTTTACCAGATAATTTATACCTCGGCCAAAAAGACTACCAGCAATGCATGGTTATTAAAAGATTGATCGGACTATTGGAACTGGATAAAGATATTCAACTGAACATCTGCCCCACTCTTCGTGAAACGGATGGATTGGCAATGAGCAGCCGTAATATGCGGTTGAATGAACAGGAAAGAAAAAATGCCAACGCTATTTATCGATCGCTCCTTTTTATCAAAGAAAATATAAAAAACAAAAATATTTCAGAGCTGAAAAAAGAAGCTGGTAAAATTCTGACTGAAAACGGATTTCGTATCGATTATGTAGAAATAGCTGATGCCAATTCTCTTGAGTTAATAAATAACTGGGATGGAAAAAGAAAAATTGTTTCGTTGATAGCAGCTTTTATGAACGAAGTGCGGCTGATAGATAATATGCTGTTGGGCTAAAACACCGATTGTATACATTATTTAATAAGCGCTGCAATCAGGCTACTCCAGCCTGTTTGGTGTGATGCACCGGCACCTCTGGCAGTATCGCCATGATAATATTCATAAAATAAAATAAGATCTCTATGCTCCGGTTGATGATAAAACCAATTTTCATCTCCATGTATTCTCCGGCAGTTATCTGCGTTGATGGTAAAATTTTCAATGATCCTTGATGATAATGCCCGGGAAATTTCTTGCAGGTTACACATAGAATCAGAGCTTGTCGGAAATGGCACACGAATATTGTTGCCATAAAATCCATGCAACTGCTCCAGCGTTTTAATAATCAAATAATTTAAGGGCATCCATACCGGTCCACGCCAATTGCTGTTGCCTCCAAACATGGAGTTATCGCTTTCACCCGGCAAATATCCGACAGAATAAATGCTATGATTGAACCGCAAAACAAAAGGATGATCCTGGTGAAATTTAGATAAAGCCCTGATGCCGCCAATGGATAAAAACTCATTCTCATCAAGCAACACAGATAATAATTGTAACAACCTGTTTTTGGGTATCAACGATACCAGTAAATGTCCTTCATCACTCGTTTCCTCGCAGGGAAGGAATTTATTTCGCTCAGTACGATATTGTCGGACATAATTCATTCTTTTTCTGAAATCAGGCAGTTTTTGCAAAGCCTCATGAGATATTATGCCCACATTAAACAAAACACTTAAACCTACAATGGAACGGACCTTCATCGAAATACTGCTACCATCTTCCAAATGAAGACGATCATAAAAGAAATTATCATTGGCATCCCAAAGCGTTTCGTTCAATGAAGAAGCAATCAAAACAAAATGTTCATAAAATTTGGTAACTACATCTTCATAACTATTGTCTTCCTGCGCAATTTCCAATGCCATTTCCATCATGTTCAACGCATACATTCCCATCCAGGCTGTGGCATCCACCTGCTCTAAAAAAACTCCGGGAGGCAAACTGTTGCGATCTATTACACCAATATTATCCAATCCCAAAAATCCGCCTGTGAAAATATTATTTTCATTCTCATCCTCCCGGTTCGCCCACCAGGTAAAGTTGAGCATCAGTTTTTGAAATATTCGTTTGAGAAAATAGAGATCTGACCTGCCGTGAACTTCTTTTTCAATTTTATAGATCTGTAAAGCCGCCCATGCCTGAATCGGAGGATTGACATCACCAAAATTCCATTCATAGGCCGGGATTTGCCCGAATGGGTTCATATACCATTCCCGGCATAACAAGATCAATTGATTTTTTGCAAACACCGGATCAATCATTGCCATTGGGATGCAATGAAAACAAAGATCCCAGGATGCAAACCACGGATATTCCCACGTATCCGGCATGGAAAGCACATCAGCAACTTTCAGATGTTTCCATTTAGCATTTCTTCCCTCGTTTCGTTCCGGTGGTGGCGGAATTTCCCCGGGATCACCCTCCAGCCATCTTTCGATATCATATTGATAAAACTGTTTGTTCCATAATAATCCTGCAAAAGCCTGCCTCTGTATTTTCGCCAGATCAGCAGGGCAATTTTCTGGAAGAATATCTTTATAAAACTCATCTGCTTCTTCTTTTCTTTTTTTTAAAATGGCATCAAATTCTTCATCAAACGGATCTGAAATTTCATTATTACTCAACCTGAGTATTACACGTTTCGACGCTCCTGCAGCAATCGACAAATTATAGACTGGTGAGAACTTGGTTCCTTTGTCATTATTTTTCAACAGCTCAAATACTTCATTTTTTTTCCCGGCAATGGCATCATGAAAAGCATCTTTCACAAATGGAGAAGCATTGGGAATACCAAAAATTTTTTCTGTATTGGTTTCGTTCTCTGTCATTACCGTCGCATCCGCTCCTGCATAATAAAAAAAATACTCACCCAATTTTTCATGTGTGGCTTTAACTACCCCAGCATTGGGATATGAATGAAGAATTTCAAGAACCGGTTTTTCGGCAACATCACCAAACAGCCATCGGTTCCGAAACCAAAGAGTGGGCAATAGCATCAATTCTGCCTCTTCATCAGACCGATTGATGATCGTTATATCAATACAAATATCTTCAGAATGATTTTTAGCATACCTAACTTTTACATCAAAATATTGATTCCTTTTAAAAACATTTGTATCCAAAATTTCAAATTCAGGTTCCGTTTTAGTTCTTGCATGGTTTACTTCTATAAGTTCATCATACGGAAAAGGCGCCTGGGGGTATTTATACAGAAACTCCATATAAAAATGTGTTGGCGTATTATCCAGATAATAATACAGTTCTTTTACATCTTCTCCATGGTTGCCCTCGGTATTGGTCAATCCAAAAAATCGCTCTTTAAGAATTGGATCTTTACCATTCCATAGTGCAATAGCAAAACATAAATTCTGGTGCACATCGCTAATACCTGCAATACCATCTTCGCCCCATCGGTATACACGACTTCTGGATTGTTCATGAGTAAAATAATTCCAGGCATCCCCTTGAGCACTGTAATCTTCCCGCACCGTTCCCCATTGCCGTTCGCTTAAATAAGATCCCCATTTTTCAAGCGGTACTTCTTTTTGCGCATTGGCATTCAGCCTTGCTTGTTCAGCAGAAATATTTTTTGTGTTACTCATTTGTTTCAATTACTGATATTAATAGTTTAACCACCAGTGGCAAATCCTTCAAATAATGTCATGCCACCGTCAATGAAAATACTGGCGCCGGTGATGTAATCGCTGTCATCGCTGGCCAAAAACACAGCAAGTTTGCCGACATCTTCAGGCATTCCGATCCTGTTATACGGAATTAATTCCATCAAACTGTTATATGCAGCCTGGGTATCCCATGCTGATGTGTTGATCGGGGTTTTTATAGCGCCGGGGCAAATACTGTTAACACGTATTTTTTGCCTGCCATATTCTTGTGCAATAGTTTGCATCAGCATCTTAATGCCTCCTTTGCTTGATGCATAATTAGCATGGCCTGACCAGGGAATCATCTGATGCACACTACTCATACAAATAATTTTTCCGCAGGCAACCGAACGTTCCGGTATGATACCTCGCCGTAAGAATTCCTTAACCGCTTCTCTGGAACATAAAAACTGGCCGGTTAAATTCACATCAATTACAAACTGCCATTGTTCCAGTGTCATTTCATGAAATTTTGCATCCCGCTGCAAGCCGGCGTTATTGACAAGGATATCAACTGTTCCAAATTTTTGAATAGTTTGCTGAAACATGTTAATCACCTCATTTTCCTCACTCACATCCGCCCTAATGGCTGTAGCTTCAGAACCGAAAGATCGTATCTTTTCAACTACCGAATTTGCTGCATCGGGATTTGTAACATAATTCACAACGACATTAGCGCCAGCTTCACCCAACGCAATGGCAACAGCTTCGCCAATACCAGAATTCGCTCCTGTAACAATTGCTGTTTGAGAAAGTAATTTTTTTGTTCCCATAAAACAATTTTAAAAGCCCCTTAGTAATACCTGGTAGATGACTGTATAAATAAAGGTCAAACGGCAAATAGCCGGGGAAAAGCTAAGTGCTTATTTAATGACCTATTATTTTTTGCGAAAGATCTGAACAACTGGCATCACAACTTATTTACATAAAAGTGAAAACGTTTCAAAAGATCATTCAGATTTTTTGGCTGTATGGTTTGAAATTTTTGCGAGAAATATGACTACAAAGGTAATAAGGCAGGCTGTCCCAAAAAAGATGAATGATGGATTCAACAAAATATTTAACACCGAAAAACGTAGCGTTACATGCAACATCGTCATAAATTGTTTATGCCTTCGTGCCTGATCGAAGCATAGAAAAGAGAACAGTAATCGGTTTCGGGTGCATTTTCTGAAAAAATCATTTCAGTTTCATGAAATGAAAGAGTAATTTTATTCCTGTACTTATGAAAAAAAGAGCATTGACCATTCTTCAATATGTTTTTTTTCTTGCACTGGGTCTTTTCCTGGTATGGTGGACTATCAGGGATCTCAATGCCAATGATCGTTCCCAGATAAAAACATCACTCCGGCATGCCAGGTATTTTTTGATCATACCTGTTTTCATAATTCTGATAACAAGCCACTATGTAAGAGGTTTACGCTGGCGATTATTGATCGAACCGCTAGGATACAAAACCAAAAAAAGTAATGCCTTGTTTTCCGTCATGATCGGCTATCTTACCAATCTTGCATTTCCAAGACTGGGTGAGGTTGTAAAATGTACTGCTCTTTCCCGTTACGAAAAAGTTTCCGTCGATAAACTCATTGGTACCGTAATACTGGAACGAATTGTAGATGTGCTATCCCTATTGGTGATCTTTGGAATCACATTAGTCATTCAACCAGGCATTTATACACAGTTGGTCGAAACCCTTTTTCAAAATAACAATTCTGCAAAATCAGAAAAAACATCTGCACTCATTATCATCCTTGTCATTATCGGAATTATTATCCTTGGCTTAATTGGCTGGATGGTCATTAAAAAGAAAAAGCCCGCAGACATTGTTAACCTGATCAAAAGTATCATTCTGAGAATTTGGGAAGGTGTGACAACGATCCAACATTTAAAAAAAAGAGCTTATTTTATTTTTCTCACCGTTGCACTTTGGACGCTTTATTTGCTTTGCGGTTATCTAGGATTTTTTGCATTGCAGGAAACAGAACACTACGGAATCAAAGAAGCATTTACTGTTTTATCTGCCGGAAGTATTGGAATGATCATCCCCACTCCCGGCGGAATCGGTTCATACGCCTATTTAGTTCAAAAAACAATGATCTTATATGGATTGAACGAAGGAATTGCACTGGCATTTGGGTGGATGTTGTGGGTAGCACAAACCAGTGTCTTACTTATTGGTGGTTTGTTTAGTTTTGTAGCGCTTCCCTATTTTAATAAAAAAAGAATTGAGAAAAGCTGACATTATACCCGGAAAGATTGTTCAGTTGCATGAACTGCTTCAGAAAAAAGCTCAATGGAAATTGCTGGGCAAAACGATCGCCTTCACCAATGGTGTATTTGATATTATTCATGATGGGCATATTTTTTCACTTTCAGAAGCTGCCAAAGAAGCAGATTACCTTATCGTGGGTGTTAATTCCGATGCTTCCGTGAAAAGATTGAAAGGTAATGCGAGGCCTTTGAATAATCAACAATCGAGAGCATTGCACCTGGCAGCTTTATTGATGGTAGACGCCGTAATCATTTTTGAAGAAGATACTCCGCTTGAATTGATCAAAGCTCTGATGCCGGATGTGCTGATAAAAGGTGGTGATTACACTATCGAACAAATAGCCGGAGCTAAAGAGGTGATTGAAAATGGAGGCCGTGTGCTTATCAATCCTATCATTGAAGGTTTCTCGACAACTTCCATTATCGAAAAAATCAAACATCAGTAATAGTTTACTGAAAACTTAATCTTGCAGTTCCGCTCCGTTCATTAATTTTATATCTTATAGTCATCTTTTTTCATGACAGAACACCACAAGAAAAAAACGATTAGCCGGGACGTAAGTTGGCTTGCATTCAATGCCCGTGTGCTCCAGGAAGCGGCTGATCCCACAGTTCCATTGAGAGAGCGGGTTCGTTTCCTCGGAATTTTTTCCAATAATCTCGATGAATTTTTCAGAGTTCGGGTGGCAACATTAAAACGGATGCTTCAACTGGGCGATAAGGCCAACATGCACCTGGAAGAAGATCCTCAAAAGATCATTGACGAGATCCAGATGATCGTATTAAATCAGCAAAGTGAATTCAACCGCATCTGGGAAGAAGTTTTAAAACAACTGAATCAACAGCATATTTTTCTGGATACAGAAAAAGACCTCAATCCTGAACAACAGGAGTTTGTCAGAAAATATTATGACGAAGAGGTCAGTCCGAATGTCATTCCATTAATGATCGAAAGTATTCCGGAGCTTCCCAATCTTCGTGATAAGTCTATTTATCTCGCTGTTGTAATGTGGAAAAAAGAAAGTGCGCTGAAAAGAAAATATGCTCTGATAGAAGTGCCTGATCGCTACCTGAGCCGCTTTTTGCTGTTACCATCGGTGCAAGGGCAACATCATATCATGCTATTGGAAGACGTGATCCGGTTCAATCTGCCGGATATATTTTCTTATTTCGGCTACGATCAATACCAGGCTCACGTATTTAAAGTGACAAGAGATGCTGAAATTGATATTGACAACGATATCTCCACTTCACTTATACAAAAAATTGAAAAAGGAATTAAGAATCGCAAAAAAGGGAAGCCTGTTCGTTTCGTTTATGATCGGGAAATGGATCCGGGAATGCTGGAATATCTCGTCCGTAAATTGAATTTAACCAAACGAGATAACCTGATCCCCGGTGGACGCATTCATAATTTCCGCCACTTTATGGATTTCCCAGAAGAAGTATTCGAAGAAAAAAAACAACGGAAAAAACCATTTGATCATCCCCTGCTTACTGACCGAAGAGTAACCGATATTATTATTGAAAGAGATGTGATGCTGAGTGTGCCTTATCATTCATTCAACCCCATTATCGATTTGCTGCGTGAAGCGGCCATTGATCCCGATGTTTCTTCCATCAAGATCACCTGCTATCGGTTGGCGCAGCAATCCCGGATCATTAATGCATTGATCAACGCAGTAAGAAACGGAAAACAAGTCACCGTAATGCTGGAACTGACCGCAAGGTTTGATGAAGAAGCCAACCTGGAATGGAAAGAACGACTTGAGGAAGAAGGCGTCAAAGTGCTGATTGGCATTCAAAACATGAAAGTGCATGCGAAGATCTGTGTGATCCGCAAAAAGATCAGAGAACAGAATTTCCTGTATGGCTTTGTTGGAACCGGCAACCTGAATGAAAGAACGGCAAAAGTATATGCAGATCATTTCTTGCTTACATCCAATCAAAAAATAATGGCAGATGTGAACAGGATCTTTGGTTTTATCAGCGATCCGAAAAATGAACAGTTACTGAAAGATTGTACCCTGTTGATCCCAAGTCCCTGGTATGCACGGAAAGAATTATTACGCCTGATAGATGTGGAGATACGACATGCACGAAAGAAAAAGAATAAAGCCGGCATTATTTTAAAAATGAATTCTCTTTCGGATGAAATACTCATTCGAAAATTATATGAAGCAGCCAAAGCCGGAGTAGAGATCAAACTGATCATTCGGGGGATTTGTTGCATGCTGACACAAAATCCAAAATTTGAGCGCCGGGTATTTGCTATCAGCATTGTGGACGAATACCTCGAGCATGCAAGAGTGTGGGTATTTCATAACAAAGGTCATGAGAAAGTTTATATATCTTCGGCCGATTGGATGATTAGAAATCTCGATCACCGTGTGGAAGTTACCTGCCCGATATATGATGAAGCAATCAAAAAAGAACTGATCGACATTCTCAATATTCAATTGCATGATAATGTAAAGGCCCGCTGGCTGGATAATGCATTGACCAATGATTATGTGAATTCAGCCAAAAAGAAGATCCGCTCCCAGTTGGAAATTTATAATTATCTCTATAAAAAATCTCTGATCTCTCGTGAGACTGGCAGCCATTGATATTGGAAGTAATGCAGCGAGGTTATTGATCTCAGATGTAATTCCTGGTCCTCAGGGTATTGCTGAATTCATCAAAGTGGTTTTAGTTCGTGTTCCTCTACGACTAGGATTCGATGTTTTCGATAAAGGTGAAATCTCTCCTGCCAAAGCCGATAAAATACTCAAAACGATCAAGGCATATCGCCTTTTGCTGGATGTGTATGAAGTAAAACACCTGAAAGCATGTGCTACATCCGCCATGAGAGATGCCATTAATGCAGAGGCTATTTTGAAAAAAGTGAAAGAAGAAACAGGGATCAAGATACAGGTGATCTCCGGGCAAGAAGAAGCCTCTTTCATTTATGAAAATCATATTGCGGAAAACATGAACAAAGATGAATCCTATCTGTATATTGATGTGGGTGGCGGCAGCACGGAACTGACTTTTTTCAGCGATGGCAAAATGGTATTTAAAGAATCGTTCAACATCGGTACGATTCGTTTGCTGAAAAACCAGGTTTCGGAAGCGGTTTGGGATCGCATGAAAGATTTTGTACGAAAAAAAACAAAAGGATACCACCATGTCACAGCCATCGGTTCGGGAGGGAACATCAACAAAGTTTTTTCCATGTCAAAAAAGAAAGAAGGAAAGCCGCTCAGCCTGGAATTGCTGCGGGATTATTATAAAGAATTTAATAATCTTACCGTACCCGAGCGCATTACTATGTATAGATTTCATGAAGACAGAGCCGATGTGATCGTTCCGGCGCTTCTCATTTATATAAATGTA
The DNA here is from genome assembly GCA_035545755.1 of Chitinophagaceae bacterium. Classification (GTDB taxonomy): domain Bacteria; phylum Bacteroidota; class Bacteroidia; order Chitinophagales; family Chitinophagaceae; genus UTBCD1. Next base: position 54,931 of record DASZXQ010000190.1, read on the forward strand.
ATGCGCTGGGCCGATGCAGAGGAGATCTATGTTCCAAAGATCGGACTGGCAGATGGACTGATCCATTCGCTATATGAAGAAGCGAGGTTGAAAGAAATTGAAATATAGAACCATGTTTAACTCATTTGCATTGAGTACAGAGAAACATTTGGAAGCCACATCAAAAATATCTTCATCCAATAATCGCCTACATTTGTGAAAAGTAAATTTATTTTATCCAACCTTAGTAAACTCTTTTAATATTATAGTTCAGTTTTTAATCCTATAAATCGTGGTTCTATGGCTACAAATAAGGAAGTAAAAAAAGTTACTACCAATACCTTACAGAACATGAAATCATCGGGTGAAAAGATCTCGATGATAACTGCCTATGATTATTCTTTTGCCCGGATCTTTGATCGGGCCGGCATTGATGTGATTTTGGTTGGGGATTCTGCCTCCAATGTAATGGCAGGACATGAAACCACTTTGCCGATCACTTTGGACCAAATGATCTATCATGCGCAATCAGTGATACGTGGCATTGACAGATGTTTTGTAGTAGTAGATCTTCCATTTGGTTCTTATCAATCTAATTCTGATATCGCATTGGCATCTGCCATCCGCATCATGAAAGAAACAGGGGCTCATGCAATAAAATTGGAAGGTGGTGAAGAGGTGGTTGATTCAGTAAAAAGAATCGTTTCCGCAGGAATCCCGGTAATGGGACACCTGGGATTGACACCACAATCTATTTATAAATTCGGAACATATACAGTTCGGGCCAAAGAAGAGGCTGAAGCAAATAAGTTGAGAAAAGATGTAAAATTCCTGGAGAAGGCTGGCTGTTTTGCAATTGTGCTAGAAAAAATTCCGGCAGCGCTTGCAAAAGAAGTAACGCAGGGACTAAAGATTCCGACAATTGGCATTGGTGCAGGAAGTGCCTGTGACGGACAGGTATTAGTAATGCATGATATGCTGGGGATAAATACAGAATTCAAACCAAGATTCCTTCGTCAATACCTGAATCTGAATGAACAGGTCACTGGAGCCGTGCAGCAATATATCAAAGACGTGAAGGCGAAAGATTTTCCAAACAAAAATGAACAATATTGAGAAAGGAGAGTTGAGGAAAAACGTCTAAATTAAATACCAAACTGATCACTGCAATGAAACACACACACATTTTTCCTGCAATTTTCTGCCTGATTGCTTCAGGTTATAGTTACGCCAACGAAGGAGCAATAAAAAAATCGATAGCAGACAGTGGCATCATCAATCATGTTCTTGATGGATCCACCTCAGAATGGCCAGACAGTAAATTTGAGACGGATAAAGAGACCAACATTAAATATGCAATAGATAATAATTCTGAAAATCTTTTTCTTGCTTTAACGGTGCCTGATATCAGGACACAAATGAAAATGATGCGGCTTGGCATGAATCTTTTCATTGACCTTAAAGGGAAGAAAAAAGAAAACCGGGGCATTGAGTTCCCTGTTAAAAGAGAAGATGGGGGATTTTCCGGGTCAAGATCGGATGATCAAAGAAACAACCAGGATGAGAATAACGGGCAACAAAGAAGACCGGATGTAAAAGCGATTCGAAGCGCTATGGCATTAAACCTGCTCTACATAAAGTTATTTGGTTTCACCGATGGAGATCCGGTACAACAAGGCTTGCAAACAGTGGGATCGGCACAGGTCGCATTTGCATGGGATTCGTCCGACGTAATGCATATTGAATATGAAGTACCTCTTAAACTGCTAAATGAAAATGTAGCAGCGCTGAATCAAAAAAATATTTCGATCGGATGGAAAATTAATGGCGTTGATGTCCCCACAAGCACCGGTTCTTCATTCGGAACATCTTCCTTTGGAAACAATAGTAGCGGAGGCAGTGGCCGTGGTGGTCGTAATGGTGGAGGCTTCTCTCGTAGTGGAGGTAGTGGAGAAAATAGCAGTAACTTCTCACAGGCTGACCGGGAGAAAATGACAGAGCCTCAAAGCTTCTGGACCAAATACACGTTTAGCATTTCCGTAGATAACAAAGGCTCTTAAATAAAAATTCATACCCGAATTTGTCCTGAGGTTTGAATCATTAAATAAAAAGCTGTCTTTGCTCTGCTTAAATTTGCAGGAAATCATAAGCGATGGACTTTCTCAAAATTCTGCACATACAATCTGAAAATTCAGGTGTCAGCACGGGTATTAAATGGATCAGGTCTAAAGGCGAGAGCATCAACTCCTTCTCCCCTGTCGATGGCAAATTGATCGCACTTATAAATGCTGCTGATCGATTAAGCTATGATAAAGTAGTTACCACCGCTGACAAAGCTTTCAAAGAGTGGAGAATGGTTCCGGCCCCAAAACGTGGTGACATTGTAAGACAAATTGGTGAAGCATTGCGGGATAAAAAAGAAGCATTGGGACGTTTGGTTTCCTATGAGATGGGAAAAAGTCTGCAGGAAGGTTATGGCGAAGTGCAGGAAATGATCGATATCTGCGATTTTGCCGTTGGCTTATCCCGTCAGCTTTATGGTTTAACGATGCACAGCGAACGTCGGGAACATCGCATGTATGAACAATGGCATCCATTGGGAATTGTAGGAATTATTTCTGCTTTCAATTTTCCTACTGCAGTATGGAGCTGGAATTCGATGATCGCCTGGGTATGTGGCAATGTATGCATCTGGAAGCCTTCCGAAAAAACTTCATTATGTGCAGTGGCCTGTCAACACATCATTGCTGAAGTATTTGAAAAAAATAATGTACCTGAAGGGGTATGCAACTTAATTGTCGGCGGAAGGGATGTTGGAGAATGGATGGCGAATGATACAAGAATTCCCTTGATCTCTGCTACCGGTTCTATCAGAATGGGAAAAGCAGTTGGCACTGCTGTAGCAACAAGATTAGGCAGATCATTACTGGAATTGGGGGGAAATAATGCGATCATCATTTCCAAAGATGCCGATATTGATATTGCGATCCGTGGAGCATTATTTGGCGCAGTGGGAACTGCAGGACAGCGCTGCACTACAACACGCCGGCTTATTATTCACGAAGATGTTTATGATACAGTAAAAGAAAGATTAACGGCCGCATACAAACAACTCTCCATTGGAAATCCGTTGGATGAAAAAAATCATGTAGGCCCATTAATCGATACTGATGCCGTAAAAATATATTTAGCTGCAATAGAAGCCTGCAAAAAAGAAGGCGGAAAATTTATTGTGGAAGGCGGTGTGTTAAAAGGTAAAGGTTATGAAAGCGGCTGTTATGTCAGGCCTTGCATTGCAGAAGTAAAATCTGATTCTGAAATTGCGCAGCAGGAAACCTTCGCTCCTATTTTATATTTATTAAAATATAAAACCCTTGACGAAGCAATTGCCATTCAAAACGGAGTACCACAAGGGCTTTCTTCTTCAATTATGACATTGAACTTGCGAGAAGCAGAACAATTTTTATCTGCAGCCGGCAGTGACTGTGGCATTGCAAATGTCAATATCGGCACTTCTGGAGCGGAGATCGGTGGCGCTTTTGGTGGTGAAAAAGAAACCGGCGGTGGTCGTGAAAGTGGAAGCGATGCATGGAAAGCTTATATGAGAAGGCAAACCAACACCATTAATTATAGCAATCAACTTCCACTTGCCCAAGGAATAAAGTTTGATATTTAGTGACAGTTCTCTCTTTTTACTTAAAGAAAATACAAAAAATACCTGCTGAATCCGGGTATACAACCTGTAAGCGAACACGCCCGTCAGAGTTATGTTATAATTGTTGGGCTTTTAAAAAGTATGAACGGTAATGAGTATTTTTACAGCTTTCACATATTTGTAAAATAAATAAATCAACATGAAGAGTTTTTTCAGAAGAATTTTTTGGAGTGCTGTGTTGCTGTGCGGTTCCTTTACATTTTCCCATGCACAAACAGCAGCCAAAGCAGACGTACCCAAAGGATGGCATCTTATGGATCAATCCACCACCGGTTACGCAGGCATCAGTCTTGACAAAGCATACGATTTTATCAAAGCGAAAAAATTAAAAAGCAAAACAGTAATTGTAGCGGTGATCGATTCCGGAGTAGACACTACGCATGAAGACCTGAAATCCGTCTTATGGCATAATCCCGGTGAAATTCCCGGCAACGGCATTGACGACGATCATAATGGATATGTAGACGATGTGTATGGTTGGAATTTTTTAGGAGGTAAAGACGGCAGAAATGTGGAAGAAGATTCCTATGAAGGAGCAAGAGTTTATCATGAGTTCAAAGATAAATGGAGTGGAAAGACCGTTGATACTAACCAACTCTCCAAAGATGAAAAAACTCAATATATCATGTGGAAAAAAGCAGAACAGGATTTGAAGGGCGACGACAAGACCAATGGCTTGGAACTTATTTTCCTTAAAAACGCTTACAAAGCTGCCCTGAAAAGTGATAGCATTATTGCAAAAGCATTAGGTAAAACAAAATATACAGGTAAAGACCTTGATTCGTTGCGTTCGGATGATCCGGAAGTGAAAAAGGCAAAAATGATCCTACTTCCATTGTTCCAGGGCAATGATGCCATGGATGATGACAACCAGGATTTCATGGAAGGATTTGGTGATTATGTAAATGGTGAAGTAAAAAAATCTGAAGCTTTAGAAACTCCTCCGGAAGATTACAGGGGAGAAATTGTAAAAGATAATTATTCTGATTTTAATGACAGGTATTATGGCAATAATAATGTCATGGTGAGCCCTAAGGCAGCAATGCATGGAACCCATGTGTGTGGGATCATCGGAGCTGATCGTAATAATGGTATCGGCATAAACGGAATTGCCGACAATGTAAAGATCATGATGGTAAGGGCTGTCCCAGACGGCGATGAACATGATAAAGATATTGCATTGGCGATTCGATATGCGGTGGATAATGGCGCACAGGTCATCAACATGAGTTTCGGTAAAAGCTTCTCACCTGAAAAGAAATGGGTAGATGACGCAGTAAAGTATGCAGAAAGCAAAGGTGTATTATTGATCCATGCAGCAGGAAATGATGCCAAAGATGTTGACTCAACATGGAATTTCCCAACTCCCATTTTCCAGGATAATGGCAAAAAGGCGGACAATTGGATAACTGTTGGAGCAAGTGGTGATTCACTAACAGGCGGCCTAGTGGCAGAATTTTCAAACTACGGTAAAAAAGAAGTAGATGTTTTTGCTCCCGGGAAAAAAATATATTCGACCGTTCCAACCGGAAATAATTATCAAAATCTGCAAGGCACCAGTATGGCCTCCCCGGTTGTAACAGGGCTTGCCGCTTTAATTCTGGAATATTTCCCCAACCTCAGCGCAGAGCAAGTAAAAATGGTAATTGAGAAATCAACTACGAAACCCGCAGGTATGGTAAAAAATCCGGAAACGGGAGAAGAAGTCTCCCTCAGCGATCTGAGCGTCAGCGGCGGCATTGTAAATGCTTATGAAGCATTGAAACTGGCATCTACTTTAAAAGGGGAAAGAACTTCGCAGCCGCTTAATAAAAAGGCATTTTAATAAAACAACTGGTTTGTATTTGTGAAGATCCTCTGCCAGGCAGAGGATTTTTATTTGGTCGAAACAGCATAACTTCCATTCCGAAATTTTAAACTAATCAGCCTATGCCCCGCCCCGATCTTACAAGAGTTCCTGAATTTTATCACAATTATATAAACCAGGTGGTTGAAAATGATCTGATGGATGCGTTTCGCAAAGAAAGTGCTTCGTTCATTGATTTTTTTGAAACGATCCCTCCGTCAAAATATGATTATCGCTATGCAGAAGGGAAATGGACGGTCAAAGAGGTGTTGCAGCATATTATTGATGCGGACCGTGTGTTCAATTACCGGGCGCTTCGTTTTGCACGAAAAGACACTACACCCCTTCCGGGATTTGATGAAGATCTTTTTGCACAAAACTCCAAAGCATATTCAAGAAACTGGAATGACCTGGTGGAAGAATTTAAATCAGTACGGCGGTCATCTGAATTTCTGTTTGATTCTTTCGATTCCGAACAATTAGAATGTTCGGGTATTTCAAACAATCATTCAAATTATGTTTTGGGAATAGGGTACATTGTTATTGGCCATAGCGTACATCACATGAATGTGGTAAAACAAAGATACCTATAATGGAAAGTGTCAGCTTTTTGAGCTGACACTTTCGCATTTATCAATTCATTAATTTAAAACGCTTTTTTGTTTCCTTCAGTTTGCTTTGCCTTAGCTATATTCTGCTGATTGATCATATCTCCCATCACTTTTACAGCCTGGTCAAGATAAATATCAGTACGAAGTCCCTTTATCCATTGATTGAAGCGTTGTTGTTTGTCTTTATCGCTGGCCCAGCGGTTAGCTTCATCTGGAAGTGCTGAAACATTTAATGAATCTTTAAGTTTCATTAATGATTCCATCTGCTTTACAGTATTATTGATCTTTTGTTGTTCTTTACGGTATTTATCCAGTTGCAGAGAATATTTCTTATCATTTTCTTTTGCGAGCCAGTCAGAATTTTCCTGAATTGTCTTAAATGTTGAATTAGTCGCCAGACGCTGACTGCTGAGCTGTTCAATTGTTTTCAGATCATAGCCGGGATTCCAGGGAGTATAATTAGTTTTTTCAATTTCATCCCAGGGCAATGCATCGGGATCATCTTTTTCTCTTACTTTAAGATATTCAAGATTATCCGGCAATACAATGTCTGACTTAACACCTTTCAATTGAGTAGAACCTCCGTTAATGCGATAGAATTTTTGTAAAGTAAGTTTGATCGTTCCCAGATCAGGGCTTGACAAAGCAAAGATACCGTCATCACCCAATCCAATATTTCTTTGAACAGTTCCTTTACCATAAGTAGAGGTGCTGCCTATAATAACGCCCCTGTTATAATCTTGTATTGCTGCGGCAAAAATTTCAGAAGCAGAAGCACTGAATTCATTTACCATCACAGCAAGTGGCCCTGAATATAACACGCCATGGTCCTTATCTCTAAGAACGCTTGCCCTGTTATCACGGTCTTTTACCTGTACGATCGGGCCGTCATCTACAAAAAGACCTGCCATTTGTACCACATCATACAAAGATCCACCACCATTGTAGCGCAGATCGATCACTATGCCATCCACATTTTGCGCTTTCAGTTTTATCACTTCTTTAGCCACATCTACTGAACAACGATTGCCATTCGGATGATCAAAGTCAGCATAGAATTCAGGAAGGAAAATATAACCGATCTTTTCATCACCGTTTTTCACAATAGCGCTTCTTGCAAATGTTTCATCCTGAACTATTTCATCACGAATGATAGAAATTACTTTTATAGTACCGTCTTGTTTTTTCACTGTCAGGCGAACCTCAGTTCCTTTTTCACCACGGATCAATTTCACTGCATCAGTTACTTCATATCCTGTCAGGTCTGTTGGTTCCTGATTTCCCTGTCCCACTTTAAGCACCACATCTCCTACCTGCAATTCCCCGGATTTCCATGCCGGGCTTCCGGTGATAATGCTGCTGATCTTGATATTGCCGTCATCATTAGAAACCAGTGAAGCTCCAATTCCGAAAAAACGACCGCTCATTTCTTCATCAAAATAACGCTTGTCAACAGGAGGAAAAAATTCCGTATGCGGATCCATCGTAGTGGTGATGGCATTTACAAACACGTTAAACTTATCGTCATCAGTAAATTTATAACGATACCGGTCAAAAGTGCGATCCATTAATTTTTTTACTTTGTCGCGGGCATCTTTTTCTAATTGTGCATCTGTTTCTACGACGAAGCCGTCTTTGCCTTTATTTTTTTCACGCATGTCCAGCAGATCAGAATATCTTTCAAGCGCCAGGTATTTCAATTTTTTTCTCCATCGTTCTCTTCTTTCTGCATCATTGTTGGTATAGTTCAATTTGTCGCCATCGAGATTTACATCTTCATCGACATTAAAATCAAAAGGCCTGGACAAAATATCGGAACACATCTTGGCACTTTCTTCCATCCTGCTGTTGAAAACCTTACCGGCTTCTAGAAAAAACTCTACCGGCGCCCCTTTGATCTCGTCGTCAATATGGTTCTCATATTTTTGTTTCAATTGATCAATGTCGCTTTCAAGAAAAAATGTCTTATCCTGGTCGAGATCCGTAAGATATTTTTTAAAAACTTTTTTAGAAAAAGCATCATCAAAGTTTTGTGGACTATAATGATCTTCGGCAAGTTTTTGACCAACGAGTCGCAATATTTCTTCATACTTATTGGGGGGATTACTGTTGCCTGTTCCCATAGTTTGGAATGCGAGAAATGACCCCGCAACAACCATTGTAATCACAATTGGAAGTCTCTTCATATTCAATAGGTATTTAAGTGCTTTAGGCATGTTTCAAAATTAACGCAAAAACGCTGTTTTTCTTGCCTTTGGAAGCTTTTAACATGCGTTTTTGATAAATGGTTCAAAGAAATTGGCAAATACACAATGTTTTCACACTTTTCGTAACAAAGAAGTGTCATAATTTTAAAACTGTTCTTGTTTTATATACTTTTGCAGTCCCGGAAAACGGTGGCTGTAGCTCAGCTGGTTAGAGCATCAGATTGTGGTTCTGAGGGTCGTGGGTTCGAACCCCATCAGCCACCCCAAAAACCCGAAACTTACGATGGCGAAGTAATCGTGTAAGTTTCGGGTTTTTCTATAGGATTCAAATAATTTTTATAATAAAAATTATTTAATCAAAAAATTGAACTTAATACTGTTTGAAAACGTTTTTACTTCCCATGTTTAGGAAAAGAAAGTATTTACCCTTTAACCATCATTTCAACCATTTATCCAATATAAAGCCCATTTAAAGCAAGTTCAAGCACCTTTGCACGTCTAAATAAAAAATTTGAAAATGAGAAGATTAGCTTTTTTGACTCTTTTGGCGATTAGTTCAATATCCCTGACAGCCCAAATGCCCGGAAACTTCGGAGGCAACCGAAATAATGCCGCCCAGCAGATCACCGGTAGTTTTTATGGAAAACTTGTAGATGCACAATCCGGTAAACCCGTAGAGTTTGCATCCGTAGAATTAATTCAAAACAAATTCGACACCGCCACTAAAAAAAGGAAAGACGTGGTGATCGCCGGTATGTTGACTAAAACAAATGGTCAATTCAATCTTGAAAATATTCCTTTGTTCGGTCAATATAAACTTCATGTAACTGCCATTGGCTTCAAAGAACTTACCCAACCGGTTGCCTTCAGTTTCAAAATGGGAAATACAGGCGCATCTAATAATATGAATGGGGACAACGGCACCCCTGATCCTACTGCTATGTTAGGCGCATTAGCCAAAGACCTGGGAAATATCAAAATGGATGTAGATGAAAAAGTTCTGGGTAATGTCACGATCACTTCTTCCAAACCTGGATTGGAATTAGCCATAGACAAAAAAGTTTTTAACGTTGAAAAAAACATTACCTCGGTAGGAGGAACTGCAGTGGATGTGATGCGCAATGTTCCATCGTTGAATGTAGATATTGATGGTAATGTAACTCTTCGTAACAACGCTCCGCAAATACTTGTTGATGGTCGTCCCACTACGTTGACCTTAGACCAGATCCCGGCAGATGCTATTGAAAGTGTGGAAATAATTACCAACCCGTCCGCGAAATATGATGCATCCGGAGGCACTGCCGGTATATTGAATATCGTACTGAAGAAAAACAGGAAGGTTGGATACAATGGCAATGTCAGGGTCAATGCTGACTCGAGAGGACGTGTAGGTGGCGGCGGTGATATCAATCTCCGGCAAGGCAAGATCAATTTTACCGCAAGCGCCAATTACTTCCCGAGAAAATCTATCAGCACCGGAACAACGGACCGCCTTACTTTGATTGGAAGCCCGAATACAGAATTGTTGCAAACCGATCATAGCACCTCCATCGGGAACTTTGGATTTTTCCGCTCTGGCCTCGATTATTTGGTTGACAATAGAAACACATTTTCTATTGCTGGAAATATCGGAAGCGGGCATTTCAAACCTTATACACTTAGCGAGATACTGATCGATTCATTATATTCTCCTACCGTTACTTCATCTTTCAACGATCGTTCTTCTAACACCATCGGAAATTTTCGTTTTAAAGGAGCTCAGTTCAGCTACAAACATAACTTTCCAAAAGCTGGCCATGAACTGACTGCAGATATCAATTACAATGCGAGCAAAAATGATAACAGCAACCTGATCGAAACGGATTATTTCACCTATCCCCAAAAGCAAATGACCGGCTCTTTCAGCCAGAAACAAAATATCTATGGAACTAACAGTAATTGGGTGATACAATCTGACTATACAAATCCCTTAACTGAAAATTCAAAATTGGAAGCAGGACTTAGAGCCTCAATAAGAAATTCAGATAGTAAAAATGATTTTTATTTTTTTGACGCCTCTAACAACCCTGTATACAATCCACTATTATCTACTAATTACACAAGTAAAGAACAGGTTTATGCTGCCTACACCACCTACTCCAATCAAATAAAAAATTTTGGATACCAGGTGGGATTAAGAGCAGAAAGCTCAAACTACGAAGGCCACTTGCCGGATAAGAACCAGGATTTTAAGATCAACTTCCCTGTAAGTTTGTTCCCAAGCTTTTTCCTAAGCGAAAAATTGAAAGGCGACCAGGAACTTCAGATCAATTATACAAGACGGATCAACCGCCCGAATCAGTTTCAGCTGAATCCTTTTACTGACTATTCGGACTCACTGAATATCAGTCGTGGTAATCCCGATCTGAAACCGGAGTTTACCAATTCGGTTGAGCTCTCATATGAAAAGACATTTAAAAACAGAGACAATTTTTTGGCTTCAGTTTATTATAAAAATACCAATGACCTGATTACCCGATACCAGGTTACTGATGTTGATGTCATCACCAACAAACAAACACTGGTGAATACTTACATCAATGCTAACTCCAGCTACGTAACCGGGTTGGAGTTGATAGGAAAAAACAAGATCAACCGCTGGTGGGATCTCACCTCTAACCTGAATTTGTACACATCAAAGATCAATATCAGCGACCCTAATCAGCCTAAACAAGATCAGTTTGTAAGCTGGTTTGGAAAATTGAACAATACATTCAAGTTGCCTAAAAATTTCACAGTACAATTATCAGGAGATTATCAATCCAAGACTATTTTACCTCCTGGCGGAAGCAACAGCAATAATAATCGTGGATTTGGCGGAATGTTTGGAGCGCCTACTGCATCGCAGGGATATATAAGAGCGACCTACGGTGTGGATGCTGCTGTAAAATTTGATTTTTTAAAAAACAAGCAAGCTTCCATTTCTCTTAACGTGAATGATATTTTCAGAACCCGAAAACAAGATATTTATTCGGAATCGGCTTATTTTATACAAAATGCATTCCGCCGCCGTGATCCGCAAATATTTCGTCTGAACTTTAGCTGGAGATTCGGAAAGTTCGACGCCTCTTTATTCAAACGCAAGAACCTGAAGAATCAAAATGATAATGGCATGGATAATATGAATATGGGAATGGGCAATTAATATTTCAAGAAGTTTTCATCATAAGCCCTGCATGCATATGTAGGGCTTTTTGATTAAATAGAATATTCTGATTATTTTGTTTGCAAGAAATATACATGCTGCTTTTCTATTGTGAAAATATCAGTCCACGGATCGAATATATTGCCAGGTTCATGCTGGAAGATATTTGTGGTTTTGAAATAAAAATCATCTGCGATGAAGCGGAATACCTGTCGTTTCCCGGACCATCCTTGAATTACAGCAACAGGCCATTTAATAAAAAAGAAATTCAGATCAACCCTGCTTTTCTTTTATTCGAAGATTCATTGACCCCGGTCAATCCCCGAATCGAAAAAAAGAGGAGCGAAATCAAATTTTACTTACCGGGAAAAAATTCTGATCAATGGGTTAATGATCCTTTTGCAGCTTCCTTCTTTTTAGTCAGCAGGTATGAAGAGTATTTCCCATTCACTCCAAGTGAATTCAATAGCTATGAAGCAAATGTTTCGATCAGTTTTCAGCAGAAACTATTAAACAGGCCTTTGGTAAATGAATGGGGCGAAAAATTAAAAAAACAAATACTTGATACGTATCCCTCAATGCCATATCGTGCAAACCAATTCTACCCCGTCATTTCAATAGATATTGACCAGGCTTATGCGTTTAAATACAGAGGATGGCTACGAAATATCTTATCGCTTATCCGAAATATTGTTTTTCTAAAAAGAAAATTATTGTGGGCTCAGTTAAAGACAATTTTTTTTACTCAAAAAGATCCGTATGATACTTATGAGTACCTTAAAAAGATGCAATTTGATTCAAAATTGCCCTTCATATATTTCGTAAATCTTGGTGCTTATTCACGATTCGATAAAAACCTGGATGCGGCAAATCCGGTAATGAAAAAATTACTGAACGATATTAACAGTTACGCTCCCGTCGGAATTCATCCTTCGTATTTTTCAAATGAAAAGCCCGAAAAATTTGCTGCCGAAAAAAAATCTTTGGAAGCTCTATTAGGAAAATCGATTACAAAAAGCAGGCAGCATTATCTGAAAATTAAAATGCCCGATACTTACCAGCATCTTCTGAATGCCGGTATCAAAGAAGATTATAGTATGGGTTATGGAAAGCAGCCGGGTTTTCGTGCAGGAACCTGTACGCCCTTCAATTGGTTCGATCTTACCAAAAACACAGTGACGCCTCTAAAAATTTATCCCATTACTTTTATGGAGGGAACTTTCGGTGAGGATTTGAATTCAAATCCCGACAAAGGATTTGAAATAATGACAGAATACATAAAAACTGTTAGATCATTCAACGGATATTTTTTATGCATTTGGCATAACAACACCGTCAGTGGTAAGCTTTTCTGGAAAAAATGGAAAAAGGTTTTTGAAGAACTATTATTGCTTTTAAAAGTGCAATCCGGCCATTAAAAGAATTACTTTCTTGAATTAACTAAAATATTCAGTCCATTGCTTAAGACCAAAACTTTTGTGTTTTTCCTGGTTGGAAATCGAAAAGCTTTAATCATTGAATCATGGCCTTTTCTCTAAAATGAAGAAATGATACAATTTCGTTTCTTTGCTACGTAGTCGCTGATTGTTATGAAAAAAATTTACTTCACTGTAACAAATGACCTGACCTATGATCAACGAATGCACCGCATTTGCTCAACGCTTGCCAACAATGGCTACAAGGTCATATTGATAGGTGTACACAAGCCCTCATCAGCAGTTCTTAAAAAGGAATTATTCAAACAAAAAAGAATCCGCTGCTTTTTTCAAAAAGGGAAATGGTTTTACAGGGAATATAATATCCGTTTACTATTATATATGCTTGTAAAAAAAATGGATGCGGTATGCGCCATAGATCTGGATACCATCCTTCCTTGCCTTCTGATTTCGAAAATCAAAAATATACCCCGCATTTATGACGCTCATGAACTATTCACCGGCTTAAAAGAAGTGATTACAAGGCCACACATTAAGAAGAAATGGGAGAAAATCGAAAAATACTCGGTGCCAAAATTCAAACATGGCTATGCAGCAAGCCAAGGCATTACCCAAGAATTTTTTAAACGCTACTCCGTCGGGTATGAAACAATCAGAAATCTTCCGACATTAAAACAACTCGGAACAATTCAGGCAAACGAAAAATTCATCATTTACCAGGGCGCAGTAAATGAAGGGAGGTGCTTTGAATATATTGTTCCCGCAATGAAAATGATCGATCTCCCATTAATAGTTTGTGGTGATGGAAATTTTATGCCTCAATTGAAAACCCTTGTCAGAATTCACCAACTGGAAGATAAGATCAAAATAAAGGGAATGTTGTCGCCCGAGGAGTTATGGAAAATTTCCCAACAGGCAACCATAGGTATTTCACTAACTGAAAAAGAAGGATTGAATCAACAGTTCGCTCTTCCTAACAGGCTATTCGATTATATACAAGCAGCCGTTCCTCAAATAACTATGAACCTACCTGAATATGCAAGAATCAACAAACAATATGAAATCGCAGTTCTGATCGATGATCTGTCGCCAGAGCATATTGCAAAATCAGTGAACAATTTATTATCCGATACTGTTTTATATAACAGGCTAAAAGAAAATTGCCTAAAAGCAAGATTAGACTTGAATTGGCAACACGAAGAAAAAAAATTATTAGCATTCTACAAATCTGTATTTGATTCGTGAATAAGCACCTCCATATCGTCTGTCTTGATGTTCCATGGCCTCCTGATTATGGCGGCGCCATTGACATGATGAACCGGATCATGATGTTTAAAAAATACGGCGTCTCGATCCATCTTCATTACTTCAGCTATAATGAAAGAGGCACGCCCAATGAATTGAATCAGTTTTGCGAAACCATTCACGTCTATGAAAGAAAAACCGGGTTTAAAGGACTTTCTTTCAAGTTGCCTTATATCATTGCTTCAAGGATCAATGAAGAACTGATCGCCGTCCTTAATAAAGATAATCACCCGATACTGCTGGAAGGAATTCATTGTTCAGGCATTCTTCCATTTGTTGATGCAAAAAACCGGAAAATCGTTGTCCGGATGCATAATGAAGAAAGCATCTACTACAAAGAACTGGCAAGGTCAGAGAAAAATATTTTCAGAAAACTTTATTTTAGAAATGAGAGCAGGCTTTTAAAAAAATATAATCATCATTTGCCCGATGAATGTATGTACGCCTGCGTATCACAAGAAGATGTTCGGACGCTGAAAGAACATTTTCATTTGAGGAACGTTCAGTTCATTCCTACATTTCCGGATTGGCAGCAGGTAAATATTGAAGAAGGTGTCGGCAATTTTTGTTTGTATCATGGAAATCTTTCCGTTCCCGAAAATGATGAAGCCGCCAAGTGGTTGCTGCAAAAAGTCTTTACCAAAATAAAAACGCCATTGGTCATTGCCGGTAAAAATCCTTCACAAAGTCTGGAAAAACAGGCACATCTTTGTCAACACACCTGCCTCGTAGCCAATCCTTCCAAAACAGAAATGAATGATCTCGTTCGCAAAGCTCATATTAATATTCTCCCCTGTTTTAATAAAAAACACACAGGCATTCGGTTGAAATTACTTCATGCATTATTTGAAGGAAGACATTGCATTGTGAATGAACCAATGGTTGAAGGAACGGGGTTAGAAGCCGCTTGTCACATCGGAACCAATGTCAACGCCTTTGCATCAATTGTTTTACAACTCTATCATCAACCCTTTACTGCTGAAGAAATAACATTGAGAAAAAAGTTGCTGGGAGATACGTATGATAATGAAAAAAATACCAGGAAACTTATTCCATACTTATGGTAGCATTGTCGATCACTCTTCCTCTTTCGGTTCGGATCATACGGGCAGGGAATTTTTGTACTACAATGTAATCATGCGAAGCCATGATCACGGCCGTGCCATAATCTTTTGAAATGTTAAATAGTAAATTCATGATCTCATCGGAAGTTTCGGGATCAAGATTACCCGTTGGTTCATCGGCTAATACAACTTTCGGAGAATTCAATAAGGCTCTTGCAATATCCACTCTTTGTTGCTCGCCACCGCTCAATTCATATGGCATTTTGAATCCTTTTGCTTTCAAGCCCACTTTATCCAATACGTCCGCAATTTTTTCATCCATCATTTTTTCGTCAGTCCAGCCAGTAGCTCTTAAAACGAATTTCAAATTATTGTTGATGTTGCGGTCCGTCAGCAATTGAAAATCCTGGAATACGACACCAAGATTCCGGCGCAGGTAGGGAACTTTTTTCCAGTCCAGCGTTTTTAGATTAAATCCGGCGACAGTGCCTTCGCCATCTCTTAATGTCAACTCACCGTAAAGCGTCTTTAACAAGCTTGATTTCCCCGTACCAGTCTTTCCAACCAGGTATACAAACTCACTTGTATTTACAGTAAGATTTACATCCTGCAAGATCAGGTTATCGCCCTGGTAAATATTAGCATGTTTTAATTCGATGATTGGTTCCGCCATCCTTTTCCCGTTTGTTGCAAAATAAAGGAAACTATGCATAGAATAGCGTAATTTTTTTCTTTAATTAAAAATTTACTTGTTACCCTAAAAAAGAAGTCACTATTGTTGAGTATACCAAAGAAGGGGCCAAGGCCAATAATAACGAATCAAATACTTTAAAGAAAGAAGACGTTGACCGGTTACCTGCCATTTATCCAAATCCAACAAACAACAGTGTAACAATTCCTTTCAAATCAGAGATAGATGGCAAAGGTGAAATAAGGATCTACGATGAAACAGGAAATTTAAAAATGACGTCTCCGGTCAGTTTTATGAAAGGCTCTAATAATTTCAATGTAAATATATCATCACTCGCTAAAGGAATTTATATCATAAATGTAATCGGATCAAACAAAACATCAGGCGGATCTTATAAAATGATTAAAGAATAGAATTCACCAACTTACTGAACTATTTCTCGTTTTCAAGATCAATTCTTTTTTCTCACTCTCCTCTACCCTACCGATCACTTTTGCATCAATTTCAAAACCGTTAGCAATGCCGATAATCGTATCGGCATTTTTTTCCTCGGTATAGATCTCCATTCTTGTGCCCATATTGAATACCTGGTACATTTCCCTGTCATCCGCTTTACTTGCTTCTTGTATCAATTGAAAAATTACAGGGGAATCAAATAAATTATCTTTTACTATGCGTACATTATCCGGAACATATTTCAAACATTTGGTTTGTCCGCCGCCGCTACAATGGATCATTCCGTGAATCGCATCAAAATGATTTTCCAGCAACACTTTTATCACCGGGGCAAAAGTTCTGGTGGGGCTTAAAAGCAATTTTCCTACTTCATACTTCTCTCCTCTGTCTTCTACCACATCAGTAACTCTGTGCGGGCCGATATACACTACATGCTCGTCCAACGAAGTATCGTATGATTCATGAAACCTTGCTCCATACGTTTTATGAAGCACATCATGCCGGGCACTCGTCAACCCGTTGCTCCCTATACCGCTATTGTACGCCGTTTCGTATTTTGCTTGTCCGTAACCAGCCAAGCCAACGATCACATCTCCAGGTTTAATTTTTTCATTAGTGATCAGTTTTGATTTTTGCCATCTCGCTGTCATTGTTCCATTCACGGCGATCGTCCGAACCACATCTCCGACATCAGCTGTTTCACCACCCATATATTGAATGTTAACGCCGAATGATCTCATGCTATCAAAAAATTCCTGGCTTCCTGAAATGATCGCTTCCAACACTTCTCCCGGAATAACTCGCTTATTCCTGTCAATTGTAGAAGAAAATAGAATATTAGTATAAATGCCGACGCAAAGAAGATCATCAAGATTCATGACGATTGCATCCTGGGCAATTCCTTTCCATACGGAAATATCACCTGTTTCTTTCCAATATAAATATGCCAAGATGCTTTTTGTGCCGGCGCCATCAGCATGCATAACATTTACCCAACCCGCATCGCCACAAAGAATATCGGGATAAATTTTGCAAAATGCTTTTGGATAAAGTCCTTTGTCGAGGCTTTTGGTGGCTTCGTGTACTTCTTCCTTCTGTGCTGACACTCCCCTTTGGGAATATAAACTCATAGTTTGATTTGAAACGCAAAAATAACGTTCGGTGCCCAACCTTCCATAGTCTTTACCGATAAAGATTAACAATTATCAATTAGTTTTGCAACTCCTTTTATGAAAATACACAGAGATATTGAAAATTTACCGGCATTTCAAAATGCTGTGATCACTATCGGCACTTTTGATGGCGTCCACATGGGCCATCGCCAGATCATCAACAAACTAAAAGATGAAGCCAGTGCCATTAATGGAGAAACTGTGATTATTACTTTTCATCCCCATCCCCGGAAAGTAATCGCTTCAACCATTCTTGGCGTGAGGTTGATCAATACTTTGGAAGAAAGGCTCCAATTACTGGAACAACTGGGCGTTGATCATGTAGTCGTAGTTCCTTTCACCGATGCATTTGCCAATCAACCGGCAGAAGACTATATCAAAAATTTCCTGATCGAAAAATTTCATCCCCATACTATTATCATTGGTTATGACCATCGGTTTGGCAAGGAAAGAAAAGGAGATTATTTGCTTCTTGAAAAAAAGGCCGCCGAGTATGGCTATGAGTTGAAAGAAATTCCAAAACATGTACTGGATGAAATTTCAATCAGTTCTACTAAAATCAGAGAAGCATTGCTGGAAGGGAAACTTGAAGTGGCAGATAAATTATTAGGATACGAATTCTTTTTTTCGGGTGTTGTGGTTCACGGCGATAAACTTGGAAGAAAATTAGGCTATCCAACTGCCAATCTCAAAATTCTGGATGAAGAAAAGATCACACCGGGCAATGGCATCTACGCAGTATACGCTCAACCTGAAGGATTCGGCCGCCGATTGAAAGGAATGATGAGTATAGGTTTTCGTCCCACGGTAGATGGTAAGAAAAGAGTGATTGAAGTAAATATTTTTGATTTTGATAAAGAGATCTATGGCGAAACTCTAAAAGTGTATGTCAAAAAATATTTACGGGAAGAATTAAAATTTAGTGGTCTTGATGAATTGATCGAACAGATGGGGCAAGATAAAATTGAAAGCCTGAAAGTCTTATAAATATCAGGCGATCATTTTTACGATCATTTCCTTCAACAAA
Organism: Chitinophagaceae bacterium; assembly: GCA_035545755.1. Taxonomy (GTDB): domain Bacteria; phylum Bacteroidota; class Bacteroidia; order Chitinophagales; family Chitinophagaceae; genus UTBCD1. The sequence continues at coordinate 73,624 of DASZXQ010000190.1, forward strand.
GAAGCATCTTCAGTTCCTGCGTTGTTTACACCAACACTTTTCAGATTATATTCATGCAACAACAGCAAGATCGTTTCCACCTGCGGATAGGTGAAAAGGTTTGCTGTTTTTATATAATCTTTCACGAAATAAGGATTTAACCCTAGTGAAGTCGCCACAGATTTTTCATCTCTGGAATTGAGTCCATATATCATAAACACTTTACTGAAATAGCTATACAAGGAAGGAAGTATTAACTGGATAGGACCTGCTTTTGGATTGCCCTCAAAATATTGGATGATACGAATGGCTTTTGCGAGATCTTTATTTGCTATGGCTGCCTGCAGTTCAAATACATTAAAATCCTTGCTGATGCCGATGTTTTCTTCGACATCCGTTTCTGTGATATTTTTCCTGGAACCCAGATTAACCCGGATCTTTTCAATTTCATTGTCGATCCGGTTCAGGTCATTGCCGATATGATCCACCAGCAGCATCAACGCCTTTTGAGAGATCGTCAGGCCTTTGGATTCGATGAGTTCTTTTGTCCATTCGGGCAATTTATTTTCATACATTTTTTTGGTAGTCAGCAACTCACCTTTTTCCTTAAGCAATTTGGCAAGTTTGGTACGGCCGTCTACTTTTTTTTCTTTGTATGACACTACAAATACCGTGGAAGGTAACGGGTTTTCAATGTAGGGCTCCAACTTTTCAATATCCCGCATTTGCTGGGCTTCCTTTAATAGAACCACTTGTCTTTCGGCAAACATCGGGTAACGGCGGCAGGCATTGATCACATCCGCCCAATTGGAATCTTTTCCGTAAAATACAATAAGATTGAATCCAGATTCACTTTCATTCAGTATGCTATGTTCCGCATAATCCATCACCTTATCAATGTAATATTCTTCCTCACCTTCAAGCCAATACACAGGTTTGAACTTATTTTTCTTCCAGTCATTGATGATTTTTTCAGCAGACATATATTGCTAAGATAAAAGCTTTGTTAATCACATACGGTTAATAAAATTAAGACCTTGTTTTTGTACCTAAAAAAATTCTGGCACGGTTTTCGAAATTACATGCCCCGAACGGATATTTTAACAGGATATATCCTTTCAAACCGGGAATCAAGGACTAACTTGCAAAAGTTTTAATCATAGCAGTTTCCGGTATCATTTTTAAAAAAACCGAAATCTAAAAATCCTTTTGTATGACAAACACAAATTATCCATCAGCTACTCCCCAGGGACAAAATCAGCCGCCCAAAAACAACAATAGCAAGAACCTTGTAATTGGTTTACTTGCTGCTGGTTTGTTAGGCACCTGGGGTTATCTTTTGTACGACAAGAACAAGTCGACAGAAAAGATTCAAACGTTTCAGGCTCAAAGCACTTCGTATATGACTCAGCGTGATTCGCTGAAAAATATGTACGATGAAGCAGAAATCAGACTGGACTCCATTACCAATTCCAATAACAGTCTGAATGGCCAATTAACCGATCGGCAGAAAGACATTAACAAGCTAAGATCTCAGATCCATAGTATTCTTACAAAAAAGAATGCTACCGATGCAGAACTGGCTCAGGCAAAAAGCCTGATCGCTCAACTGAATGATAAAATATCCGGACTGGAAGCTGACGTTGCAAGGCTTACAAACGAAAATCAGCAACTCACAGCTGCAAACAGCTCCCTGACACAGGAAAAATCTGATCTGCAGCAAACCTTGCAAACTACCACTTCAGAAAAACAGGACCTGGAAAAAACTGTGGATGTAGGTTCTACTTTCAGCGCCTCTAACATTCAGGTTACTCCGATTAATGATAAAAAGAACGGTAAAGAGAAAACAACTACTACCGCAAAAAGGGTTGATAAACTTGTAGTATCATTTGATGTGGAAAATCGTATTGCAAAATCAGGCCCTGCAGATATGTATATCATGGTTACCGGCCCGGATGGAAAAGTGATCGCTGATCCTTCAATGGGATCGGGAACATTGACCACCCGTACCGATGGTGATAAAACTTACACTGCAAAAGTTTCTATCCAATATGAACAAGGCACTCAAAAAGCAGTTGAGTTCCCTATCAAACAAAATAAATTCCAGACCGGGGATTACAAAATTGAAATCTATCACAACGGTTTCAAGATCGGTGAAGGAACAAGAACTTTGAAAAAAGGTGGTTTATTCGGTTAGTAACAAAAATTCACTCCTACTTAAAAACCGCTTCACAAAATGAAGCGGTTTTTGCTATTTATAATCGATCGCATATTATTAAAATTACCTCCGGTATCGTGTTCTTACGATACTTCAGTACGGTCAAGACTTCTTATCTTGCAAATCCTTCGTCAGATAATAAAAATTTCTGACTGGCTTAATGAAAGACACCCGGTCCATATTAATAATTCTGCTCGCAGTGATCCTGATGGCTACATGGGGTTTTTATATTTATGATAAAAGTCAGCCAGCAGAACATACCACCAGATCGATCGTTACTGACTCTACCGAATTTAAAAAAGCAGTTTTGCAAGCTGTCGAGGATTCTCTCAAAAAAGTATACAGTGCTCCTAAACATGATACTGTTTTTGTATCAAAAGATTCTTTAGATCAAAAATCACCTGAAGACAGTACCAACAATGTTACCAGCAGCTCCGAAAAGGTTGAAAAAAATGAGAAACCTAAAATACGCAGGTCGTCATTTTATTTCACAGCAAGTGGAATTAACCTTTCTGCAATAACTACAAAACCAAGCGGTAAACCAGAGGTTACTTCATTGGCAAAAGAATCGGAAAAGTTTGTCTTATCATTTATGCTGCAAAATAAAATACTTCCCACATCAGCTTATACAGTTTATGTGGTTATCACCAAGCCAGATCAAAAAGTACTCAGAAGTGGTCAATCCGGTAAAGATTATTTTCTTGCCGGAAAAGAGGGATTAAAATTTTATACTCAAAAAATTCATTTTACCTATATTCATAAAAGCAGGAAAACCATTACCTGCATACTGACACCCGATACCTTCTCCCCTGGAATTTATACAATACAAATTTACCATGATGGAAAAATGATTGGGATCGGATCAAAGCAACTCCTGTGATTAATCCAGAGCAAACCAATGGCCTTATTTTTTAAAAAATTAATTTATTGAGGCAAGAGTACCTGATCAATCTCATGTATAGTTCCGTTTATATAGTGCTGATCACTTGTACCACCGGGCGCCGGTGTTGGATTTATCAAAATATTTGAAGCAGTTGCATTTCCAACTCCTTTAGCTGTTGCAGCAGTAACTCCTGTCAATCCAAATGTCGCTTTCAAACTTAGGCCAGGGTGGGAAGAAATAACTGTGTTCAGCAATGTTGGATAATATGTTGCCGTTGTAGGCAAGTTAACTGTAAAAGCTCTGTTCCCCAAAATATGATACACCACGATTCCCTGCACTACTTGTGCCGTAAGAACACTGTACAAAGCAGGATTTTGAAATACAGTTGGTGATGAAGCCAATGCTGTTGCAGTAGCAGAAGCAGTACCCGGATCCATCCCTTGTGCAATTAATGCAAGAGTGATTTGTCCGGTAAGAACTTGCTGGAAAGCCGTATTTGTTGGAGCAAAAATCGTAAGATTAGCCGCAGGGTTTTGCAAGGCGGCCTGAAGCGAAGTGGAAGCTGTAGATCCGCTGTCGGCCCGCTGGATGGCAGCTTTAAGATATGTCAAATTTGGATCAGTATTAATTCTGTCCCATAAATATTGAGAAGGGGGCATTAGTACGGCAGCCACTTTATGGATCACGCCATTGGCAGCCGGAATATCGGCTTGAGTAACCGGAATATTATTGACGAATAAACCAAACCCGTTTTTAGATGGGAAAATCGGCATCCGCAAACCAGGAGGTAATGATGTGGACGGCGGAGCCAAAACGAAATCACTCTGCAAATACATATTGGGAAAGGTTGTTACGATATTTGAAGATGTGTATTGTTGTCCACCAATCAAATGATACATTAGTAACGTATCTAACTGTCCAACTCTGAAAAGACTGATCGCTGCTGCGTTGGGAATACCTGATAATTGCATAGCGGCATCATCCGGAGCAAAAAAAGTAAACACTTTTGTTTTATCAGAAAGAAGGCTGGTTAAGTTGGCACGCTGCACCGCTGCATTTAAGATGGTATAGTTGGACCCTGCAATAATCTGCGCAATAGAAGAACCAGATGGCTGTGGTTGTGTGATAGGCACTGCATCCGGTATGGATTTGTTACAAGATGACAGCAGGCTTATAAATAAGCCGGTCGTCAAAAACAAATTAATCCCTTTATTATATAAACTGAGTTTCATGATTTGTTTTTTTATAAGATAAAATTCATTAAAGAACGTTATAAGCAAAGCTGATGTAATACAAACCACCGATGCTTGGGTTCCCGATTGCTGTCCGGTAATACTGGTTTAGCAGATTGGTAGCACCAAGTTTAAAGATTGAACGGATCTTTGGACGTTTGTAACTAATGGATGCATCTACTGTGTTATAAGCAGGCAAATCGCCCTGCGCAAAATCATTTTCGTAGAAGAATCCATCCTGCCAGCGCCATATTAAATCAAAACCTAACAATTTTTGTTTGCCAAATCCTGAATTAGACAAAGACAATACAGTTCTGTATGATGGCACATCGAAGTAAGCGTGAAATCCTGCCGGTACATCTTTAATTTTATCTGAAGAAGCATTAGCTGTAATACTGAAATTAGCCGGCAGTTGCCATTCTAAACTGGCACCCCAACCATAGGTTTTTACTTTCTCCGGTGAATTTACAACGACAGAATAGCCTGTGTATGTTGGACCCGGAACGCCATTAGGAAACTGGATTACGTCTCTACGTGACAGGAAATTTTGGTAATTACCCCAATAGCCATATACATCCACTAAGACTTTCTTTACAATAAGAGATTTATATCCTACCTCAAATGAACTCACGGATTCCGGTTTTACTTGTTGATAAGTTACCTTGGTTGGGTTGCTGCCCTGCGGAGGTACAGTAGTTGGATCATAGCCCGGATTATTGATCAGGTCGTATTTATTCCATAAAGCTATATTAGCGCCTAATAACCTTCCGGTGCCAACGTCAAGATCGATCCACTGCTGCTGAGTACTGGGGAAACGGTAAGCTGTTTGATAAGATAACCTGAAATTATGATTCTTAGCTGCTGTAATAAGAGCGGTTATACGTGGTGTGAACCGGCCCTGAAAATTTTCATTCTTATCATACCGCCCCGAAGCTGCTAATTTCAATACATCTTTTACGACTTCTTTGCTCAATTGAGCATAAGCCCCGAGTTCATTGATCTTAATGGGCTGGCCAGGTTTATCGGCAAAAAGCGTTCCTTCACTATTCAATACATATTGTTTCCAGTTGCCGCCTACAATCAGGTCGGCAAACTTTATGGCGCTGGAAAGGTTATATTGTCCTTCGACCATCCACAAGTCAGTTTTATCAAGGAACAATCCTCCTTGCGGTATGGGCAACTTTCTGACCTGGTCAAATAAAGTTCTGAATTGTGCTGATCCTGCAACAGGTCTTCCCTGATCGGCAGTTGCACGGGCGATATTATGTGCATCAATATCCGAACTACCGGCCATTTTTGCATTGATATAAGCGAATGCATACTGAGGATACCAGGTAGTACTTGGTTTCCATGCTTCGTTGAATAATTGTGTAGTAACCGTGAGGTTATGGGATTGGCCGGCATTTTCCTGTGTAGTATATCCTCGGAGAAACCAATTTTTAGCCTTTAACTCAAGCTTGTATTGGGCCATTTTTAGATCCTTTAGCGAATAGCGCTGACTCCCCGTATATACTGTATTACCAGTACCCCAGAATCCTTCAAGAATAGCCTCAAGTCTATTGGAAATTTTATACTGAAGGGCGCCTGAAAGTTTATAGTCGATCGTATTGGGATCGGTAACTTCCTTTTCCGTATATCCTGTTCTTGAAACCGGAATATTTGCGGGCAAGCTGTTGATATAACTCTGCCAGAAAGGTACCTGCTGTGCAATCTGATCTAAAACAGTACGCAGGTTTGTAGTAGTCTCATCGCCATAAACGTTCACGCCATCGTAGTTGGGATCAGTTTCTCTTGTGCCTGGAACGATTGATCCTGTTGTACCAAATCGCTTATAGTTGCGGTAATCATCAGCTAACCAATCCTGGGCCTGTATAAACTCAGAACTGAGTTTAAAAGCGAATTTTTCAGAAACCTTATGTGCCCAGCGAAACGACCAGTTATAATATGGAGATAAACTTCTTTCCCGTCCATCCGTATGCATCATCCCTTGCTTTATCTGTAATGAAAGACCCTGGTATTTGAAAGGATCCTTACCAGTAATAAGCAGAGTACCATTCATTCCACCCGGACCATATAATGCAGAAGAAGCTCCTGGGAGTAGCTCCATATTGTCAACATCCAATTCAGTGAGGCCAATTACGCTACCCACTGAAAAGTTAAGACCGGGAGCCTGGTTATCCATGCCATCTACGATCTGGTTAAATCGTGTATTACCACTTCCCGCAAAACCACGGGTTGTTGGTGTTTGAAATGCAAGTGAAGACGCAACAACATCCACACCCTTCAATGTTTTAATAATATCATAATAGTTGGAGGCCGGCGCCGTTCGAATATCAGCGCTGCTTACACGCTCGATTGTGACTGGCGACTCCAGTATTCTTTCAGGTAAGCGAGATGCAGATACCACTACCTCCTGTCCAAGCGAAGACACAGGAACAAAATTTACATTAATCGGTTCGTTGACATTGGTCACCGATATTTCCTGCGTTTCAAACCCAATAGAACTGAATACCAAAGTAACAGGCAATTTACTGACGGTTATTTCAAAAGTACCCTGTTCCGAAGTATAAGTACCGATGGTCGTTCCTTTCACAACAACTGAAACTGCCGAAACAACCTCTTTGGAGGAAATATCCCGAACCGTTCCTGAAATTTTAATACTTTGGGAAAATGCTGTGTTGGTAAGAGCAATCGTAAATAATAAAGCAATCGTTAAATGGCTGGATTTTCTCATAGTGTCAGTTTTAGTTATACAATTTCTATGGAAAAATAACACTTCAGCTTTTAAATTAAAAATTTAATTTCTAACTAAAAACATATTATTGAAACTTTATTAACCGTATTTGCCGGGCGATTTACTATTTTCGAATTATGCCCGCATTTTCTTTTTACAAGCAAAACTCATTTTATAGCGGCAAAGTCCGCGACGTTTATACCATCGATAACAAGTGGTTAGTCATGGTCGCCTCCGATCGCATTTCAGCATTTGACGTCATCTTGCCCCGGTCCATTCCATTCAAAGGGCAAGTGCTGAACCAGATCGCTGCTTTTATGCTTAATGCGACAAAAGATATTTGTCCCAATTGGCTGCTTGATGTGCCGGCACCGAATGTTTCTATCGGAAAAAAATGCATTCCCTTCAAAATTGAAATGGTAGTAAGAGGAAATCTTACTGGTCACGCCTGGCGAACTTATTCTTCCGGCAAAAAAGACCTCTGTGGCATTAATATGCCTGAAGGAATGAAAGAAAATGATTTCTTTCCCTCACCCATTATCACTCCATCTACAAAAGCCGAACAAGGTCACGATGAAGATATCAGCAAAGAGGAGATCATTGCAAGAGGTTTGGCAAGCGCAGAAGAATGGAAGATACTTGAAGATTATACGTTGAAATTATTTGCAAGAGGAAAAGAGATTGCAGCAAAAAGGGGTTTGATCCTTGTTGACACTAAATACGAATTTGGCAAGATCGGTGATGAAATTTATTTGATGGATGAAATTCATACACCTGATTCATCCCGGTATTTTTATGCGGAAGGATTTGAAGAAAGACAGGCGAAAGGAGAACGTCAAAAACAACTAAGTAAAGAATTTGTAAGAGAATGGCTGATTGCAAACAACTTCATGGGCAAAACCGGGCAAATTGTTCCGGATATGAGTGATGAATGGGTAAATACCATTTCAAAACGATACATTGAATTGTATGAAAAAGTGATCGGTGACAAATTTGTTCCTCAAACTTTGAGTGATGAAGAAACATATCAGCGAATCATAAGCAGTCTTGAAAAACTGAATTAGAGATTTAAAATACTACTATCGGCCTGTGCCCGTTTTCCAGATCAATAATTTTTGAATCTACATCAAACACATCTTTAATGATAGATGTCGTGATCTCTTTTTGATCGTTGATCTCATACTTGATCTCGCCGTGTTTCATAAACAAAATGTGGTCCGCATAAGTAAGCGAAAGATTGATATCATGAAGAATGGCAATGACCGTAATATTTTTTTTGCACATAGCTTTAGCCACCTGCAACAGTTGATGCTGGTATTTCATATCCAAATGCGAAACGGGTTCATCCAAAAAAAGAATTTTATTCTGACTTTTTTCTGTGCTCCATATTTGAGCCAATATGCGGCTCATCTGGATCTTTTGAGTTTCACCACCGGATAAAGTATTATAATCCCTGTCAAGCAAATCATCCGCCTGCATCATGGCGGTTGCCATTTTACAAATCTCTTTGTCTTCCTTTGATGGCAATGTTTTGAAATAAGGATACCGTCCCATCATCACCATATCATTTGAGGTAATCGGAAAAGTAATATTGTAATGTTGGGAAAGTACCGCCCGCAACATGGCAAGTTCTTTTTTTGAAAATTCCCCGATCTCTTTTTTATGAAAAAATATCCTTCCGCCTGAAGGCCGTTCACTGCCCGCTAATAATTTCAGCAAAGTAGATTTACCGGCGCCATTCGGTCCCATGATCACATGAAAACGGTTTTCTTCAAATACGACAGATGTTTCATGCAATAATGTTTTATCACCGACTTTAAAAAATATGTTTTCTGCCTTAAGCATAAAAACCTCCTTGCTGCTGCTTACGACTATTACGAATCAGAAGAAACAGAAAGACAGGAGCGCCAACAAATGCAGTGATGATCCCGATAGGAAATTCAGAGGGAGCGACAATGACACGGGAAACCATATCGGCCATATTCAACAATATTGCTCCGAGTAATGCAGATGCGATAATGAGAAACCTGTTGTCCGAACTTTTCATCATTCGCAAAAGATGCGGAACGATCAGCCCGATAAATCCAATTACTCCAACAATTGAAGTAGCCATGGCGACAATGAATGTATTGATAAGAATGATCCGCATTTTCAGTTTCTCGGTGTTGATACCGAGATATCCTGCTTCCGTTTCGCCGAGCAATAATGCATTTAATGCTTTACTATAGCGATAGCAAATTAAAATGCCCACGGTTGTTGAAATTCCCACTAACTCTACAGCATGCCAATCAGCACCGGAAAGTGTTCCCAGGTTCCAGAATGTAATACTACGGGCCTGCGGATCTCTGGCGATGTAAGAAAAGAAACCAGTTCCGCCATTTGCCAACGCATTTACAGCAATGCCCGCCAGCAACATGGTGTTCACATTTGTTTTTCCAAACACACTTGATAAACGATATACTAAAAGTGTTGCTACCAATCCACCAATAAATGCAAACAAAGGGAGCATGAATGGCCCGATAGTATCTGCAAATGAACCAGCCAATGCTTTTCCCATAACAAAAACAAAAGCAGCGCCTAATGCTGCACCTGATGAAGTGCCGACCAATCCGGGTTCGACAATAGGATTGCGAAATAAAGCCTGCATTAAGGCACCTGAAACAGATAATGCGGCGCCAACAAATGCACAAAGAATTACTCTCGGCAATCGTATCTGAAAAAATAAAGCTTGCTGAATAGAATCAGGATCGTTATCATGAATAAAACCAAACTTATGACCAAAGAACGTCACGATCTGTTCATAAGAAATATTTACAGCTCCCACTCTTGCCGAAATAATTAATGAAACAATAAGCAGGATCGCTAAACTGAAATAATAAAACCGAAAGCTGAGTTTGTTCATTTATGCAATTATTTCTTATGTACCAGGTGCATGATCTCCAAAACATTTTCCCCTGTACGTGGGCCAAGATAAACAAGATCATGTTCCTCTATCCGGTAAATGCGATTATTTTTTGCCGCAGGCGATAAAGCAATTCCGGGTAGCTGTTTGAATTTTTCCAAACTCCCCTGCAGATCATAACCGAAATCGGTTGCCAATATCACATCAGGCTGAGCCATTGCTATAACCTCAGGACTTAAGTCTCTCCATTTCTGAGAAGTATCTGCAGCATTTTCTGCACCTGCCCACTCCAACATTTGGTTAGGAATTCCCTTGCGGCTTAATACAAAATATTTATTGGCCGCTTGACCAAAATGAACAATGAGCACTCTTGGTTTGTCCTTATAAGATTTTCTTGCAGAGTCCAACTTGGCCATATCCGCATCCAATTTATCGCAGAGTTCCTTTCCTTTTTGTTCATTATGAAATTCCCTGGCAATTTGCATGATCAGCATCTTAGTAGAGTCGATCGTTGAGCCGCCATCAAATTGCCGCATTGGAATGCCGACCTTTTTGATCTGGTCGATCACTTGTTGCGGAGCAATATTTCCATCATGCCACACTACAGTAGGATTCAGCGAAATAATTCCTTCGCCACTTAATGCACGATGATAACCAACTGTCGTTTTCTTTTTTGCCTCCGGCGGATACGTGCTGGAAATGTCAACACCCACCAGCGCTGTGTCGCCACCGACGGCATAAATGATCTCATTTAGTTGCTTGGACACACAAACGATCCGCAACTTGCCGGCAGTTTCATTTTGTTTTTTCCCAAAACGGCCACAAGAGAAAATTAAAATTCCTAATAGCGACAATACCAGTATTCTTTTCATATCAAAATTTTAAAATAAAGAGATAGCCATTTAGACTATCTCTTCCATTATCAAAAATTATATTTCAAATTTATTCCCCCAAAATAATTGGCTTTGGGCGGACCTGCCAGGTAAACATCCGGAATTTGATTTACAAAAACCATGATCGGATATTTTGTAGCAGTAATATTGTTGATACCGAAAGACAGATCCAGATCGAAATGTTTCGACAGGCTGCTCTTATAGCCCAGTTTGGCATTCAACAAACTATAACTTGTTGTATTGTTCAACCCATCTGAAGTGATCGGAAAACCATCTTTGTAATAATAAGTCATATTTGCATACAACCCACAATGCGCTGCAACATCAACACCTAAATTCCCTGTAAATTTCGGAACACCAGCCACAGCTTTTCCATCATAAGTCACTACTGAATCTATAATAATTTTCCCTTTATAATGAAAAGCATAATTCCTGTACTTAAAATCGGAGTAAGTGAAATTGGCAAATGGACGAACCGATTCAATAAAACCTGTTGCAGATTGATAAGCTGTGATTTTCACCAATGCTTCGATGCCTTTATCATCTTGTTTGCCGGCATTCACTACATATGTGTACAAAGTAGTAGTACCTGCGTTGTTGAGCACATTGATGTTTGCCATTTTATTGGAAAATATAGCATCAAAAAAAGCTAACTGGTAGCTGATCCTATTATTCCACACAGAACCTTTTGTACCGATCTCAAATTGATTTCCGATCTCAGGTTTCAAACCTCTGTCAATAATTCCCGTACCCGATGCAGCGCTGGCAACATAAGGGATATAGAAATAAGAACTGGTTGGAGCCTTATATCCTTTGCTATAGGTGAAATAGACAGAGTAATTTTTATTGAAAACCTTGTTGATAGCAAAATGAGGAGAAAGCATATTCTTATAACTGGTATCAAATTCCGAAGGCACATTAGGCGTAAAAAAATTCCTGTCCTGCAAATCAATATTCATTGTGCTATAACCCAATCCCGCTGTTATAGAAAAATCCTGTGGCATCGCCAATGTCCATTCGGTAAACAATGATTTGGTACTGGAAATGCTGTATTTGTTGGATGTAATACTGCTAATAATAAAATAAGGATCGCCCATATTCCAGACATGACTGCTTCCGAGCGGATCCGCCATTCCATAACCAATGGTCTGCGCAATTTGCCGTTGCGCTTCAATACCGGTTATGCCACTCAGGTTATAATCTCTTTTAAAATCAAAATTGACATTCACAACAGAACGCAAGCCATAATTGATCGGATCTTTATCGGTCCATCCCGCTGCAGAACTTGAGTTGTTGCTGACACCTGTTCCAAATACAGTAGTGATATTTGAAATATTTTTTGTGAAATCATATCGATGTGTCACCCCAACCCGGAAACTGGTGATTTCTGAATGACCATTTCTCTTGATATATTCAGGATTCCCTGAAAAATCACCAGCATTGAATTGAGCTATGGTCAACTCACCGCTTCGCTGATCATAACTTTTGCTATATCCAAAATAAACAGAAAGAGATTCTTTATCGCTGGGATTAAATTCTCCCGCTATGTTTACAAAATCTTTGTTTGAAGCATTATGAATGGTATAGCCGTTTGTTTGCTGATGACCATAATTAACCAACAATGAACTGCGGTCCCCGCCCATTTGAAAACGGGTTGTGTATCGCTGCAAACCATAACTTCCCAACAGTACATCCTGGTCAATGGAAGTTTTTCCTTTTGCCGGCCTGATGGTTTGAAGATTTACTACTCCTGCAGCAGCTAAGCCGTACAAAGTTCCAGCTGGACCTTTTGTTACTTCCACATCACCTACGGAACCAAAATCAATATCGTCCATCAGTGTGATCCCCTCAGCATCCGTAATAGGAATACCATTCAAATACACTTTATATCCCTGCCCGTCAAAGTTGCTGCTGATCCTGCCGGTACCGCCGCTTCCATTTCCATATCCACGGATATTGAATTGTTGCCCGGAAGAAATGGCACGCCGCTGCATGATCACGCCCGGCACATTTCCATTGATAGCATCATCCATAAATAGTCCCAGGCTGCGCTTCAACTCCGGCATAGATAATTTTGTGATCGAAGAAGGTTGATATAGAATTGATTTGTTTTGATTGGAAGTAGCAGTGATCTCTACTTCATCTAATATATGGTTGGAGGAAATAAGATTTATGTTTAATTCTTCAGCACAATTCTTTATGATATGGCTATATGTTTCATAACCAACAAATGTAACAGTAAGAGTAGCTCCCTGGATACACTGAACACTGAATTGTCCTTTGCTATTAGTTGTGGCCACATTTTTTCCAGCAACTGCCACGGTAGCCCCCGCAAGAGGATAATTGCCGGAAGCATCTGTTACTCTTCCTTTGATCGTTTGCTGTGCAAAAGATCCGATAGTCATTGTCAATGAAAAAAATAAAAATATTATGATACGTTTCATAAATCATTTAGCTTGATTGATAAATAAAATAAACAACCTTTGCGTACGTTCGCCGCATGAGTGTGTCAAAGAAAAACTGAATGTCAGATCTGCTGTGGGGGTGGCGTCAACACATCCTGGTCTGCAGAAAAAGTATACGAGTCTTTATGAAGAAAAAAATGAGGCGTCGAAGAAAAATCATGGATCGTGGGGACATCAACGGCAATAAATGCAGATTGTATCAGTCTCAAAAGAAGTGCGGATCTACTTTTAGAAGAAGCATCACCCTGGTTTTCTTTGCTGATCTTCTCCTGAAGTTTTACCAAATTACTTTCCGATTTATCGCTGATGCAACGAATGATCAACTGATCGTTCTCTGTCTTCTTATCAACAAGATCATACATATCATTCTTGTACCAGAACTCATGATTGTTTTCCCACTCCAACTGCGTTAAAGACCTTTTATCGTTTAAAGAAAACCGGAATTCGGTTACATTCCCCGGATCGGGATGGCTAAGTAAATATTCCTTCATAGCCTGTTTCAATTCCTGCTTCCGGAAAAGATATAAAAAATTATATCCTGACATACTCAGGAACAGACAGAAGAGCAGTATGGCTGCAATAGACTTTTTCACAAACAAGATAGACTGCTAAAATAAGGATAAATATTGCTACTGCAGCAATGGTGTTTTTTTATCATTCAATGATGCTGCTTTTTCAAAGGTTGCAATCTTGCTTTTGATTTATTGAAAATATTTTTTCCTTTGTCAATTCCTTTGCGAAGTTTTTTTTGTTCTTCAGAAGGCAGATGAATTATGTCCTGGCATTCTTTACTGCAACAACGTTCATATTTTTCACGGCATTCATCGCATTGAATAAATAAAAGATGACAGCCTTCATTCGCACAGTTCACATGAGTATCGGCTGGCCTGCCACACAGATGGCATTTGGCAATAATATCATCGGTAACCCGCTCCCCCAGTCTTTCGTCAAAAACAAAATTTTTGCCGATGAAATTACTTTCCAATCCCTGTTCTTTGATCTCTTTTACATAGTTGATAATCCCTCCTTCCAGGTGAAATACATTTTTGAAACCGTTGTGCAGCATCCAGGCGCTGGCTTTTTCGCAACGAATACCTCCGGTGCAATACATAATGATATTTGAATCTTTTTTGTCCTTCATCATATCGACAGCCATAGGCAATTGTTGCCGGAAGGTATCGGATGGTATTTCGATCGCATTTTTAAAATGCCCCACTTCATATTCATAATGATTCCGCATATCAATGATCACGGTATCGGGATCGTTCACGAGCCGGTTTAATTCGACAGCGCTTACATATTTTCCTTTTTTATACATATCAAAGGAGGAATCTGTTATTCCATCTGCAACGATTTTGTCACGAACTTTGACTTTAAGTACCCAGAATGACCTGCCGTCATCATCCACGGCAATGTTTAGCCGCAATCCATGCAGTGGTTCCATAGAATACAAATAATTCCTGAATGATTCGAAGTTGGATGATGGTACACTGACCTGCGCATTGATGCCTTCGTGTGCTACATAAATCCGGCCGAACACTTTCAGTTCATTTAATGACCTATACAACTCATCTCTGAATTTTTTGGGATCATCAATTTTAAAATAGCGATAAAAAGAAATGGTAGTGCGGGGTTCCTTCTCTTCAAACAGACGTTGCTTCAGCTCCTTATTGGAGATGCGATTATGTAATGCTGCCATTGTATTGAAATTTGAATCCCGACACATCGGGATAATCTTAAAATGATTGGTCAGTTGCAGGCTGAACCAAATTTCATTGCAAAGATAAATAGCTGAGGCAAAAGATAAAAATCAGTTCAGATCATAATTGATGGCCGGATCCGGAATAGTTGCTGTCGGTAAGGTAAATGAAAAAGTACTTCCTTTGCCCGGTTCACTTTCCACAAACATTCTCCCGCCGTTTTTTGCAAGAAATTCTTTGCAAAGCATTAAGCCGAGCCCCGTGCCCGATTCGTTAGCAGTACCCTTTGTAGTGAAATATGAATTGGAATTAATTTTTTTCATCGCTTCTTCATTCATGCCTGTACCGGTGTCCTGAACAAAAACTTCAACAAACGAATCGCTGTCATTGGCGCCAAGAAAAATCTCGCCATTTTCCGGAGTAAATTTGATCGCATTGGAAAGCAGGTTTCTTAAAACAAGATTGATCATGTCTTTGTCTGCATAAATGTATACCGGCTTATCAACTTTAGCTTTTAGAAAAACCTTTTTAGCATCCGCCTGCAGCCGGAGTAATTGCATCACTTCTTTGATCAGCGT
Source organism: Chitinophagaceae bacterium (assembly GCA_035545755.1). Lineage (GTDB taxonomy): Bacteria > Bacteroidota > Bacteroidia > Chitinophagales > Chitinophagaceae > UTBCD1. Next base: position 89,208 of record DASZXQ010000190.1, read on the forward strand.
GGAAATATCCAGTGGCTGAGGTCGCATGGCATCTGCCTGCATCTGGCTTTTAGCCCAGTGAAGCAGATTTTCCATTAACCCGGTGGCGTAATTCAGATCAGTAACTACTTCAGGCAACATCAATTTTATTTCTTCTCCCGGGAGATCCTGCTGCTGAATATTGCGAAACAGGTTTCTCAGAGCATACATCGGAGTTTTCAGGTCATGGGCGATTACAGAAAATAATTTATTTTTCAGAGTGTCCAACTCTTTCAACTCTGTTGTCTGCTTTCTCAAAAGCGATACCTGCCCTGCAATTTCAAATGCCTGCTCTTCAATCTTGCTTTTCTGAGTGGCTAATTCGATGTTCTTATTTTGCAACAACGACAAGTAGGAATAATTTTCTGTTTTGAATAAATAAATACTGCAAAAGATAAATATAGCAGCGAGCACATGGTTAAAAATATAGAAGCCCGGATTGATCACCGATAAATGAATATCATAATCAGAAAAGAAAATGAAAACAACAAAATAAAGAGCAATGGAAAAGAAGAAGGAAATTATAGCATTGGCGACTTTCTTTAATAAGAATACGGCCAGCACTCCGTACACAATAAAGAATAATTCAATTCCAACATCCACCTTCGTAGCATAAGCAAGCGCTGTTACAAAGGGATAAAAAATAAAGTAGATCATCCGGGCCTGTTCATATTTTTTCAGGTAGATGCCTGTCAAAACCACACTGCTTATGACAGCCGGAGATATAGCTACTACCCATTCCAACCAGGGAAGTTTATCATTGTTGAAGAGCCCGGCAACAGGAATAATAATACCATTAATTATTCCCATGCAATTGAGAATATTGAAAATGGCCAGTTTCCTTTTCTCATATTCATCCAGTTCAGAGGTAACGCCTACAGAGCGGATACGATTGTAAAGAAAGGAAAGTTGTTGAAAAACTGTATTCATATAGTACGTTTTCTTTGATTCTAGGATTTTTCAAAGAATACGGATTTGGAAGCTTTTGGGATAAAATACAAACTATTTACGGGAGCAATTTCTGTTCAGATTTCTGCGATCAAAAGATTTTGCTTTAATCGAAGTTTTACCATACCGGGTTTAATAGCCTCAGCAGCAATCCCGTTACGGCCAATCATCAAATCCCTTGTAAAATATGGGCAGGTTAAGCCCTATCCGGAAATGTGTGCTGGATTTTAACCCATGAAAATTGCCACGTACCACATCTACACGAAATCGTTTCAGGATATTTTCAAAGCCTAGAAAATATTCAAGGTAATTGAAGTTGCTATTCACATAAAATGTATTGGCGCCGGCAACCAGGTACCAGTTTAACCTTCTGAAGCCAGGGATCTTGTTGGTCAAAAATCCGTTGAAGTGATGCTCTACATGCGCCAGCGCATAAAATTTTTCTTTATTACTATATTGATAGATCGGCAATAATTGGAAGCTATTCAAATATTGTGTTGCAAAAATTGAAGTGTTGCCATTGAAATGCTGGTAATCGGGCACCTGCACATTGCTGGTATCCAGAAATCCTCCCAGTGCAATATGATAATAAAACTTCCCCTTCAATTTGAAATTCCAATCGTCTCTGATACCCAGGTTCCACTTACTGAATTTCTCATCGCTTCCAAATATGTTATAAAGGCTCTGAATGTATTGTAAAGTAAATACCGGCCATTTAGAACCGATATTGATCTTTTGATCCGGCAATTCTACGTAACGGCAACCTGGTTGCCAACTGATGCTGCCCAACAGCATGAATATCTGGTGACGGCTGATATTCTGGCTCACAAGATCGTAAGGATAATTGGGTGTGTATTCTTTGTCCTTATGATCAATGATCACAAAATTGGTTGTATTTTCCAGCGGCATCCGATCCTGGTATTGGAAGGCCGCCGTCCAGGTAAGGCCATATCCAATGCCTCTGACATAGCTGCCACGCAAATACCAGGCTTCATAAATTTTCAACCGGTTATTCTCGCCTATCAAAGTAGAAATAGTGTTGGTGCGGGGACCTATCGGGCTTTGATTATTGAATTGAAATATTCTTTTACCGCCAGACAACATCAGCGAGGAATAATATTTCGTACCAAACTTATATCGTGCCGTCAAATGTGCATTGAAATGATGATTGGAAAAACCATAACGCAGATTAGGTTCCAAGCTGACCGTTCGTGGATTGATAATCTTATTCTCAAGCCGTTTGGTCCATGTAGCTCCTGTATTGATCACTAAACCTTCTACCGTATTAAATGTGACCTGCTCCGACAGTGGTTTTACATTAAATGTCATCCGCTTACTTTCTTCTGAAAATGTTTGGCCAAAAACCATGGCCCTCATCATCGTAACCCGGTTGCGTACCCTTTCCATTGAGTCAATATAATGTGGGTCCTTTCTCACCAATTCCAAACTGTCTTTGGTACGATAATCACGGATCTCCTCTGTTTGTAATGGGATAGGTCGGGCTGTTTCCCAATAATACATCGGCTTTTTATTGGAACTATCTTCATATTTTAAGACAGTACTATTAAAAATATTTTTCCCAAATGAAGGATCAGTATTGAATTTGGAATAAATATTTATAAAACTTCCGCTCGTTCTTATTCCTAACAATTTTGCAGTTGGATAAAGCACCTGGCTGCCTATGACCCAAACACTATCGCCATACGGCCTATATAATTGTTCGATCTTCAGTGTATCTAGAAGTTCCATCTGCGATTCTTTGGTCAAAAACAATTGAACGGATTGAATGCACCATTCGTTTTCGACAATATTTATAAAGCCTCCGGCAAATACCGGCTCAAATTTCCTTCTTGGAAACAGTTCGATCTTGTTGATCAACTTTCCATCTTCAATGAAAGCCCCGCGATACCTGAAGTGATAATAATTAATGGCATTATCGGAAATGGGAGAAATAAATCCTCTTGGATTCAGGTTATTGCCGATAAGAATCGTGTTATCATAAAAAGAGAAAAACCGGGGCGCCGCTAATCCATATCCATCGCTTTGGCCACTGACCCTAGAAGAGATCACATCAATTTTTTCTTTATTCGGCTTATCCACCGAATACGTAGAAATAGTCTCTGACAGATAGATCATTTTGTTTTTACTCGTATCTCCGTCACCAAAGTCTATCTTTTGACCAAAAATTTTTTTGGGATAGTCATTGATGACCAATTCCCCTTTTGTATAAACCTCGCATTGGAATTTATCTAACTGTGACTGATAGTATTTTCTTTTTTTGATCGCATTACGAATGATTTCATAGGCAGGATCCGTCTTATTGGAAACAATCACTTCGCCCATGACCAATTGCTCTACTGACAAAACAAAATCCACCGTCTGATCATCTCCGGACAATGCCACAGTTTTCGATTCGGTTTTATACCCAACATGCTGGCAGATCAACGTATAAGTGCCGGGGCGCAGATCCAGGAAATATTTTCCGGCGCTGTTAGCGTTGGTTCCGCCAACAGAACCTTTTATTGAAATGGAAGCATAAGGAAGAGGCTTACCTGCTTTATCAGTAATGGTCCCGGAAATTCTTTGAGCATGTATGCCTGGGAAAAAGCAAATGAAAAATAAAAAGGTCAGAACCTTTTTCATAATGCAGTTGAATTACCGAATATAACATTCATTTTTTATATAAAAAGAAGTCTTATTCGCTTTCAGAAAAGCTCAGTTGCGGGAAGAACGCAGGTAGGAACCGCAAAGCGCTGCAAAACCTCCAACCAATCCACCAATGAACGCAGTAACAAGGATCAATAAAAACGCATTACCTCCCAAAGGCAAAACAGCTGCAATTTTTTTAGCGAGAATGCCTTCATTTTTCATATTGATCCACCAGGCTAAAACTGCCCATAACAGAAATACACCCAGAAATCCGGAGAGAAAAGCTTTTCCTGCTTTTTGAGGGATCAATATTGCGATGATGAAAGCAGCAAGCGCCAGGCTCCACCATTGCATATATATTCCGCCAACAAAAGCAATCAAAGCAGTTAAAATGATGGCAACTATTGATTTCATTTTTCAGAATTGTATTACTTTAATAACTCACCATTCACTATTCATTATTGATTGTTCATTGTCATAGTCCATTTCACTTTCGGGCTTTTTGCATCCGATTGCTTCATCATCCATAACGAATAATATTCCCCCTTTACCCATTTGCTCACAAAATTGTCATAATACTTACTACCCGGGTTACCGTTTTGCCCTCCCGGATAAACACCATACGCTTCGGTATTTGCTGTAAGACTCACGATCATTCTCCAACTTGGTCCATGATCGCCTTTAGCAGCATTAATACAATAAGTACCGCCACCTATTGGCAAATGAAGGTCGCTTAAGGGCTCCAATTTTGTAAGATGGCTCACATGCGTGTCTTTATATTTTGCCCATTCCAATTTTCCATCCTGTTCCACCTTGCTTAATTCAACACTTGCATTTTTAAAGGCAAGCGTAACATCATTAGCCAAGGTTTCTGTACCCGCTGTATTAATGTTATCCAGGAATTTATATGCTGAATCTTTCAACACGGCTTCTAAAAGAGTGCTCTCAAACGGTTTCATAGTGTTTTTTGGCGCTCTGGCATACTCATCATCATACACAACGTGATAGAATTGATTCCAGAGGATCTCAAAAACTGTGGGCCCCTTTTCATTTACATCATTATTAAGGTTCCAGTCCTTGAATATCTCAAGATATTTTTTTTCATCCGGGTTCAATTCATTTTCATTCACATTATTTAAAAATATTGGCCTCACCATTTCTGCAAATACATTGTAATTACTTGTCTGCATTGCCATCATATCCTGCGGTGTTATATTATTCATTGAAGATAATTTGCGATTAATAATAAGACCGCGATAGATCGGGTAATCTCTGCCGAGATAATAAGGATACGTGGTGTCAGCAGGTTTTTGGTTTGCGCTGCTCACAAACCCTCTTACAGGATTATACTGAAAGGGAACTTCGTCTTGTGGTATCATTCCCTGCCACATATAACTGCTGTCGGTACCCGGCATCACAAAATCGCCTTGTCCCTTCCATTTAGCCGGAAACTCTCCCTGGGCTCGTAAGGCAATATCGCCATTCTTACAGGCAAACACACAATTTTGTCCTGGAGTGTGAAGGTTGACCACTGCTGCGGAATAATCAGTATAATTTTTTGAGCGATCCAACAGATTGAACAATTTTAGCTCATCGCTGGGATCATGGGCCTTCCACCGAACTGCATAACATTTATTACCTGATGTTCGGCCTCCTGTAAAACTTTTATCATACATAACAGGTCCAAATACAGTATAGGCAACTGTATCTAAATAATCAGGTTTGCCTTTTATCTTGATTGTTTCTACCCTGAAATCCGTTTTCTTCCATTCGTTGTTAAACCAATATTCTTTTCTGCTGTCATCTTTAAATCTTATTTCATAATAATCTCTTACATCCCTGCCTCCATTCGTAAAGCCAAAAGCGCAACTATCGTTAAACCCTATTATAACACCCGGAGCCCCCGGAAATGTAACACCATAAACATTAAAAGCAGGTGTTGATAATTGCATTTCATACCAGAGTGATGGAAGATTCAATGCAAGATGCGGGTCGTTACATAAAATCGGCGCCCCGCTTTTCGTTTTACTTCCGCTTACTGCCCAATTATTGCTGCCATTGTCACGATCGGGTTTTTCTTCATTGATACCAGCTATATCTTTATTATTGAAATAGAGAGAATCGGCAGTGGTGGGTGGCGTTACGATCACTTTCGGTTTTGGATAAACAGTCCCTTTAGGAATGATCGGATCCAAAGAATCCTGTACAAGAGGATAAAGCTTATCGAAATCATCCTTATTAAAATAGCTTTTTGCGTTCGTCATTTCAAAATCATCTTCATGTCCTGCCAAATCGTAGGACATATATTTAAGAAACAACGCTGACTTAAGATTGGTCCATCGTTCAGGATAGTATCCTAGCAGTTTATATTCTACAGGTAACTCGCTTTCTGTTAAATGATCAATATACGCATTCACTCCAGCCGTATAGGCATCGCATTCCTCTTTTATCTGGGAATCTTTTTCCATTTCTTTCAACGAATTTTCCGCAGCATACACCATTCCCAACCGCCTGAACTCCCTGTCGTGGTTTAGCGCCTTATCACCAACGATCTCACTGGCTCTTCCTGCAGCAGCAAATACCTGGAGTTCCATTTGCCATAACCGGAATTTTGCATGCAGGTAGCCCTGGGCAAAATATACATCGTTCTCTTCTTCAGCAAATATGTGGGGAACAAGTCGTTCATCAAAATAGACAGTTACCTTTCCTTTTAGCCCGGGCAACGTCAGATCAGCGGAAAAATTGTGATCCGTTGCCTCGGCATTTTGCCAAAAACCATGCTGTGGGCTCAAAAATTTTCCGAGCGGAGGCAAAGGCCCCCATTTTTTATTTAAAGCGATAACTAAACCTGCAGTAATGACGGTCGAAATGACGAAAGGTACAACTCTCATGTGCCTGAAATTATTGTTTTGAAAGATACCAAAAACAAGAATTGAAATCTTTTTTTGATTTTTCAAAAATTCCCCTAACTTAGTATCTGAATTTTCATAGGATAAGGTTTAATGGTTTCGGGGCTCCTTTCCAGGAGCCCTTCGCCTTTTATAGAATCTCAAGTCTTTTTCCCTGAAAAAAATATTTCTCATACACTTTCTATCTATCACTAAAGCTGACGTTTCAATGCACTCATTGCCGACCACGCTGTCTTTAAATCAAATCATTTTTGCATTAGTAACTTTGCTGAATGGATGCAACAAGCAAATTAGCCGGCTTCAATATTTCTTCCGGAATAAAAGAAAAACTGGCTGAATACGGAACAGTAAAAACATTTTCCGAAGGAGAAACCATTCTTAATGAGAATGCATATATAAAATCAATACCAATCGTTATAAGCGGAAGTGTAAAAGTGATGAGAACGGATGATGAAGGAAAAGAAATATTATTGTATTACATCCGGTCTGGTGAAAGCTGCATCATGTCCTTTCTCGGCGGTTTGCATCATGACACCAGCAAGGTAAAAGCAGTGGCAGAAGAAGAAACAGAAGTGCTTTTCATACCAGTTGAAAAAGTCAGTGAACTGATCAAAGAATACCCCGAATGGCTCGATTATATTTTTCGCCTTTATCACAAACGTTTCGAAGAATTGCTGGACGTAGTAAATGCTGTTGCTTTCAAAAAAATGGATGAACGATTGATGAACTTCATAAAAAAGAAAACAGAGATCACCGGCGCCAAAACTTTGTACGTAACACATGAACAATTGGCCAATGAATTGGGCACCGCCCGTGTGGTCGTCTCCCGCCTGCTGAAACAAATGGAAGATGAAGGCCTGGTAAAACTTGGCCGCAATAAGATCACTGTTCTGTAACATAAGTAACCGTGCAGGAAAAAAGAAGGTTTGAATTTTGTGTCTGAAATAATTCATTCATTTAAAACTCAAACATCATGAAATCTAATGTTGGCTCAGCAGATAGGATCATAAGAATCCTCCTGGCAATTGTCATTGCTGTTCTCTATTTCACCAAAGTAATTTCCGGAACTACAGGTATCATTCTTTTAGTACTGGGTGGTATCTTTTTGCTGACAGCCCTGATCAACTTCTGTCCTATATGGGCTATGTTGGGAATTTCAACCAAAGCTAAAAAGCCTTAAGGAAGAATGTAACAAAAGTAGCTGTACAACTTTTGGTTCCCTGGTACTTTTGTAATGTATTTCCAAATGTACAATCGGCAAACAAAAAAGACTTATGCAAATAAAACAGTTCGAGGATAAAAATTTATCACATTATTCTTATGCTATTCTCAGCAATCATGAAGTAGCATTGATCGACCCGGCCAGGGACCCACAACCATATTATGATTTTGCAGCGCAGCATCATGCCCGTATCGTAGCTGTGATCGAGACGCATCCTCATGCAGATTTTGTAAGCAGTCATTTGGAGATCGCTCATCACACCGGCGCTTCCATTTATGTAAGCAAATTATTAGGGGCCGAATATCCGCATCAGTCGTTCGATGAAGGCGATGCAATATTATTAGGTCATATTACACTCAAAGCATTAAATACTCCGGGACATTCTCCTGACAGTATCAGCATTGTGGCATTGGACGAGAGTGAAAAAGAAAAAGCAGTATTTACCGGCGACACCTTATTTATTGGTGATTGTGGCCGCCCTGACCTGAGAGAGAAAGCCGGAGCCATAACCGCAGCAAGATCAGAATTAGCAAGACAGATGTACCATTCACTTCGTGAAAAATTACTGAAACTTCCTGATGAAGTGGAAGTATATCCCGCTCACGGTGCAGGAAGTCTTTGTGGCAAAGGTTTGAGTGAACAAAATCGCAGTACCATCGGCGCTGAAAAAATATCTAACTGGAGCTTACAGGAAATGAGCGAAGAGCTATTTGTTCAAAAATTGCTGGAAGGGCAGCCGTATGTTCCAAAATATTTTCCTTTTAATGTTGGCATCAACAAAAAAGGAGCAGAGGATTTTAGCAAAAGCATTTTAAAAATAAAAAAGATAAACGCTTCGGCAGTTGAAAAAATTGATCCTTCCGTTACTGTTATTGATACAAGACCACAGGCTGCATTCAAAAAAGGACATTTAAAGAATGCGATCAACCTGATGAGGGACCGGTCTTTTGAAACATGGCTCGGAAGCATCGTAAATTCTGGTGAGCCATTTTATCTTATTGCAGAAAATGAAGAGAGACTGGATCAGTTGATCGCCCGGATTGCCAAGATCGGTTATGAACAGCAGATCAAATTGGGTATTTCCGGAGACATTGGAACTACCACCATGGAATACTTCGATTCAGAAGAATTAAAAAAAGATCATCATGCATTTACTATTCTTGATATCAGGAATCCTGCTGAAGTGGAAGACAAAAAGATATTTCAAAATTCGATCAACATTCCATTATACGAACTGAGAGACCGGATCGGTGAAATACCCAATAACAAACCGATCGTTGTGCATTGCGCCGCCGGTTTCCGCAGTGCTGCGGGCAGCAGCATTGTTCACTCAAAATTCGATGGCGTTGTAAAAGTGTATGACCTGAGTGATGCAGTAAAAAATTTTTGAGGATGAATTTTCTAATAAAAAATAAATTACTTCTGATCGGCCTGGCAGTTGGTGCATTGGGTGGATACCTATATTACCAGTATGTCGGTTGTGTGTCGGGCACCTGCCCTATTACATCCCGTCCGCTCAACAGCACGTTATACGGCGCCGTGATGGGAGGATTATTGTTCAGTTTGTTTATTAAAGAAACCAATCAATCACCAAAAAATAAAAAACAAGAAAAATGAGTCAACAAAAAACAATCCTTGATGTAAGAACTGTGGAGGAATTTGCCGGAGGGCATGTGGCAGGAAGTATCAATATCCCATTGCATGAAATTCCGCACCGCCTGGCGGAGATCAAAAAAATGAGTCAGCCCCTGATCCTTTGTTGTGCCAGCGGAAATCGTAGCGGGCAGGCAACAACCTATTTGAAAAGCCTTGGCATTGACTGTAAAAACGGAGGCAGCTGGTTAGATGTAAGTTTTAATTAAAAAAACAAAAGCATGATACAATTAATAAAGAAAATTTTTGGCGCAGGGCCTAAAACGGATTTTAAAACATTGGTGCAAAACGGTGCTCAGATCGTTGATGTAAGAACGAAGGAAGAATACCAAAGCGGCCATATAAAAGGCTCCATCAATATGCCTTTGAATAATCTAGGTAATCAAATGAACAAATTGAAAAAAGACAAACCTGTCATCACTTGTTGTGCTTCCGGTATGCGAAGCGGTGCTGCAAAAAATATTTTAAGATCCCGCGGATTCACCGAAGTTTATAACGGTGGAGGATGGATGAGCCTGCAAAATAAATTGCGTTAAGATGAATACACTTAAACAACGGATCACAGGCGGATGGAACTGGGTCAGGATAGTTTACCTGGTCATGGGAATATTGGTGATCGTACAATCCATTGCTGTGAAGGAGTGGACTGGCGCATTATTAGGAGGCTGGTTTGCGGCTATGGGTCTATTTGGTTTAGGATGTGCCGCAGGAAGTTGTTATGTACCTAACTGTTATTATAAATCAGATCCAACAAATAATTTAATAACAAATGAAACGGATCCGGTGAAAACCGGGTACGAAGAAATTAAAGGAGTGTAACAATGGAAACACAGGAAAAACAAAAAACATTTTCAGAGATCATAAAGTCAGACAAACCGGTATTAGTGGATTTTTCTGCAGAATGGTGTGGCCCTTGTAGAATGATGAAACCGATCCTGGAAGAGTTGAAAACATCAATGGGGGAAAAAGTCACCATTCTGAAAGTAGATGTAGATGAAAGCCCGCTGGTATCAAGCATATATAATATCCAGGGTGTACCTACATTGATCCTTTTTAAGAACGGAGAAATAGTGTGGCGTCAGGCCGGCGTTGTACCTGCGAAACACCTGGAACAGATCATCAATCAGAGTTTGTAGTAGTTCTGAGTCCTTTTACGAAAAGAGATACATTTCGTTCAATAAACGAAGTGTATCTCTTTTGCTTTTTTACCTGCTAATTACAATTATCATAATTCCTAATTATTTCAGCCCGAATTTAAATCATAAATTAATTTTTAATTCTTTCATTTTCTTTTTCAGTAATTTCAATATTGAAATAAAAACTTTTTTATGGCAGCAGTAATAGTCGTTGTAGTCGTCATCCTCATTATCGTTCTTTGGGTGGTGAGTTTATATAATGGATTAGTGCGTCTTCGCAACCGGAGACAAAACGCTTTTGCAGATATTGATGTGCAGCTTCGTCAAAGACACGATCTCGTTCCTCAACTGGTAGATACCGTAAAAGGATATGCAACGCATGAAAGAGAGCTATTGACAAAGATCACAGAAGCCCGGGCCGCAGCAATGAGTGCTCAATCCATCAATGACAAAATTGCTGCCGAACAACAACTGGGCACAGCATTGCAGGGATTGAAAGTAGCTGTGGAAGCTTATCCTGATCTGAAAGCCAATCAGAATTTCTTGCAATTGCAGAATGAATTAAGCGATATTGAAAATAAACTGGCCGCAGCCCGTCGTTTCTTCAACGGCGCAACTACCGAATACAATAATGCAGTAGAATCATTCCCCGGAAATATGATCGCAAGAAATTTTGGGTTTCAACGGGAAGTGCTCTTCGATCTCGGCACTGATGGCCGTAAACAAATGGAAGAACCTCCAAAAATTCAATTTTAGATTTACGATCCGGGATTTCAGACTTAATTATGCAATACGTCGGTATTCAATCACAGATCAACCGGAATAACCGGTACTCATTTTTATTGCTGATCGCATTTCCTGCGTTATTGCTGGCAATGTATTTCGTGATCGTATTTTTTATTGTACAAAATCAAAACTCGACATACAATACAGATTATTATTTGCCGGATCAATATGATACAAGTTCACAAACAAGTGTGGCCCATGTATTCCTTTCAGGACTTCCATTTATATTGATCGGTGTTGGTATCTGGTTCCTGGTTGCATATTCCAGTCATGCAGCATTTATTCGTATGGCGACAAATGCACAACCCTTAGAACGGAAAGAAAATATGAGGGTATATAACCTGGTAGAAAATTTATGCATTCAACTCGGTATGCCCACTCCAAAGATCTATATCATTGATGACGATTCGCTGAATGCATTTGCCAGCGGTATCGATCAGAAATCGTATGCCATCACATTGTCAAAAGGAATTATTGAAAAATTAAATGATGATGAATTAGAAGGTGTGATCGGTCATGAATTAACGCATATCAGGAATCGTGACACCAGGTTGCTCATCATCTCCATCATCTTCGTTGGAATTTTTGCTTTCCTGGCACAGATGGCATTGAGAAGTCTCCGGTTTTCAGGTAGCGGAAGAAAAAAAGATGGTGGTTATATTATTCTCATTGCTATCATTGTCACTGCGGTCTGTTATTTCATTTCTGTATTTCTTCGTTTCGGCATTTCCCGAAAAAGAGAATATTTAGCTGACGCCGGCTCGGCAGAAATAACCAGGAAACCTTATGCACTGGCTAGTGCTTTGAGAAAGATCGACAGCGACCCACTGATCGAAGCAGTGCATAATGAAGACGTAGCCCAACTTTTCATTGATAATCCTCAAAACAAAAAGAAAAGTTTTTTCGCCGGTTTATTCGATACACATCCCCCGATTGAGAAGAGGATCCAGTTGCTGGAGCAGTTTGTGTAAATAATCTGGAGTCTTGAGTCAGGAGTCGGGAGTGAAGAAATTCTAAAGAACGCAATAACTTTATCTTAAAACTTTGCCTATGGGAGATTATAAAAAATTACTCGCTTATGAAAAGGGATTCAAACTTGCAATGAAAATATTTGAAATCACAAAAAATTCCCTCCGGAAGAAAAATATAGCTTAACAGATCAGATAAGAAGATCATCAAGGTCAGTATGTGTTAATCTTTCCGAAGCATATAGAAGAAGACGATACAAAGATTATTTCATATCCAAATTGAATGACTGCGAAACTGAAAATAATGAAACACAAGTATGGCTTGACTTTGCTTTGGCATGCAACTACATTTCTAATCAACAATACGAAGAACTGACGTCATTAAATAACGAAGTGGGAAAACTTGTATGGTATATGATAAACAAACCTGATAAGTTCATGCAGCGAACTCCTGACTCCTGACTCCCGATTCCAGACTCCCGACTATCCCTTCTTTCCCTCCACCATCGGCACAAACGAAAAATGATCAAACACCTCTTCTTTCAATGCACCATTTTCCAATTTGGTAATGCGCATCATGCGTTGTACTTCGCCGCTGCCCAATGGGAGCACCATCATGCCACCGGGTTTTAACTGATCGATTAATTTTTGTGGCACTTCTGGTGCAGCTGCGGTAATAATTATTTTATCAAATGGTGCAAATGTCGGAAGCCCTTTATAGCCGTCGCCATAAAAGAATTTTATGGAAGGATATTTTTTTAAAAACTGAAATGTTTTATTGGCATCAAATAACTTTTTCTGTCGTTCAATGGTAAACACCTGCGCTCCCATCTCTGCCAGCACACAAGCCTGGTAAGCACTGCCAGTGCCGATCTCGAGTACTTTATCAAAATTTTTTACGTCGAGTAATTGAGTTTGATAAGCGACTGTGTACGGCTGTGAAATAGTTTGCCCTTCCCCAATTGGGAAAGCTTTGTCTTCATAAGCTATTTTATCAAATGCAGAGTCCATGAAAAAATGCCGGGGAACATCAAGCATTACGGCTAATATTTTTTCATTAGTAATTCCCTTCGCTTGAATTCCCTGAATTAATTCTTTTCTAAGAGCCTGATGCCGGTAAGTATCTTCAGTGGGTCTCATAAGTGTTGCCAAAGATAAGTTTCGCTACGCCGTTCAACAAAGAAGCTTTGAATAAATCATAACTTTATCTTCTCATGAATAAGGTCATCATTATTGGATCACTGTGGACATTATATTGTCTTCTGCATAGTATCATGGCAGCCACCGCATTTAAAAAAGGGATTCAAATTCTTTTTGGGAAAAGTTACCGTTATTACCGGCTATTCTATAATCTTTTTTCTACAGTGACATTGCTGTTGATACTCCTCTATCAGCTCTCATTCTCTTCACCGCTTATTTTTATTCCGAATCTGATCACCAGGATCGCAGGTATAACTATTACAGCACTTGGCGCCTGGATCATGACAATTTGTATTGCCAAATACTTCAAACAGGAAAGCGGTTTTCTTTGGCTGAGCCCCGAAGCCTCAACAGAAAAAACAGAATTGTATATCAGCGGTATTCACGAATTTGTGCGGCATCCTTTATACCTCGGTACATTGGTTTTTATCTGGGGGTTGTTTACTATTTTCCCTTCGGCGGTTAATTTGGTCGCTGTCTGCGTTATTACTATTTACACTTTGATCGCCATTAGATTTGAAGAACAAAAACTGATCGCAGAATTTGGGGAAGCATACAAAGAATACAAGAGAAATGTGCCGATGATCATTCCGAAATTCAAAAGTTTATAATTTTATTCAAACGAAAATCAAAAATTAAACCTCCATGCAAAAAACACACACATTCTTTCTGTTTACAGGCGAACAATGCGGGAAAGCGTTAGAAGCCGCCAAACTCTACACTTCCTTATTTAAAAACTCAGAAATAAAAGACATTAAACACATGAGTCCCGAACAACCCGGATATAAGGAAGGAATGATCACACATGCATTATTCACCATCAATGGACAGGAATACCTGATCTCTGACGGTCCTGGCGATCACAAATTTTCATTTAATCCATCTATATCCATTGCGGTGAATTGTGAGAACGAAGAAGAAATAAATTTTTTGTATAAAACATTTACTGAAGGTGGTGCTGTGATGATGCCACTGGGCGAATATGGTTTCAGTAAAAAATTTGCATGGGTTTCTGACAAGTACGGCGTTTCATGGCAATTGATATTGTTCTAAAAGAGGATTGCTCTGAATTTTATTTGTTGCCGTGATGAATCAAATCCGAAAGCGGATTTTACTTAATGCCAACAAAGACCTAAAATAGCCTATCTTTAGCTTTCGTCATTTGTTAATGGTACAACATGTTACTATCCAAAAATTCACTTTTTGAAACTTACCGGGCAAAGTAAAACAGCAGATATATCAACAACTCGTCAACCGAGACAATTATACCTACTTTTCTTTGCTGAAATGTGGGAGCGCTTTTCCTTTTATGGTATGAGAGCCCTGTTGCTTGTTTACATGACAAGCCAGTTACATTACAATGATCCGAAAGCCTATGCAATACTCGGATCGTACGCAGCCCTTGTATATACCATGCCTATGCTGGGGGGCTTTATGGCTGACCGGTTTATCGGTTACCAACGCTCAATAATATTCGGTGGCATTATGATGGCATTAGGGCATTTTATTCTTGCCGTCCCCTTCGAATGGAGTTTCTTTTACGGTATGGCCTTCATTATTTGCGGCAACGGTTACTTTAAGCCAAATGTATCAAGCCTGGTTGGAACTTTATATAAAGAGAATGACCCGAGGAGAGACAGCGGCTTTTCTATTTTTTACATGGGCATTAATATCGGCGCAGCCGCAGGCGGGTTTTTATGCGCTTATGTAGGTACAAAAATAAATTGGCACTATGGATTTGGCTTAGCCGGTATCTTTATGGTAGTTGGTCTTGTCGTTTTTTTATTGGGGAAAAAATCACTTGGCGACAGGGGATTACCACCCAATAAGGAAGCTTTGAAAAAGCCCGTCTTTGCATTTATCAAACCGGAATATCTTATTTACGGAGGCACTTTGCTTATAGCTCCATTGATCGTTGCCCTGTTCAATCAATACCAGGTAATGAATTATATAATGTTTGGACTTGGCTTTATTGCATTGGTCTATATTCTTTCTGCCGGGTTTAAACTGGAAAAAGAAGGAAAATTGAAATTGTTCGCCGCACTTACTATGATCATTTTCTCTATTGTTTTTTGGGCAGTGTATGAACAAAGCGAGGGTTCAATGAATCTCCTGGCAGAACGGAATTCTAAAATGTTCTTATTTGGTATTGATCTCCCTGAATTATCTGTAAATAATTTTTTGCCGCCCGGCTGGGTGGTTGCACTTACGTTTATTGTTGCACCACTATGGCCATGGCTCAATAAAAGAGGCAAAGAGCCCAGTACGCCTTTAAAATTCGCATTATCTTTTATTTTAGTCGGGGCAGGTTTTCTTGTTTTCTATTTAGGTTGCCTTACAAATGAAACCACTGGTTTTATTCCTTTATGGCCCTTTGTATGGGGATATTTCTTTTTCGTTCTTGGTGAACTTTGCATATCTCCAATCGGATTATCCATGGTAACAAAATTATCACCGCAAAAAATGGTTGCCTTAATGATGGGTGTCTGGTTCTTTGCTACGGCTACAGGCGAATTTTTCGCTGGAAAAATAGGCTCGCTAATGAG
The DNA here is from genome assembly GCA_035545755.1 of Chitinophagaceae bacterium. Classification (GTDB taxonomy): domain Bacteria; phylum Bacteroidota; class Bacteroidia; order Chitinophagales; family Chitinophagaceae; genus UTBCD1. The sequence continues at coordinate 105,243 of DASZXQ010000190.1, forward strand.
TGTTCCCAATGAGATACTTGCAAAAAATGACCCGGTACTCTCTTTACCCTACTATGCAGATGTAATTTTGAAAATAAGTATAGTTGCATCCGTAATAGGAATAGCACTCATCTTTACAGTTCCTTTCCTGAAAAGATGGATGGGAAATGTGAAATAGATTTATTTAAA